>NZ_JBXWND010000001.1:0-598970 GCF_059610185.1 Ruegeria sp. YTSA108
CTACGACCAATTGATTAACAGTCAACTGCTCTACCGCTGAGCTACGCCGGAACGGTTCGCGCCGTATAGCAACCCGACTCTTCGCCGTCCAGAGGGGGGCGTGAGTTTTTTCGTCGAAAAAACATGCGCACAGCGAAGGCGGGCATCCATGATAATTTGCGGTGTGTTTTGGGGAAATTGGCTCCGGCGGTAGGGATCGAACCTACGACCAATTGATTAACAGTCAACTGCTCTACCGCTGAGCTACGCCGGAACGGTTCGCGCCGTATAGCAACCCGAATTTTCGCCGTCCAGAGGGGAAGCGCGGTTTTGGAAAAAAATTTACCTCGGCATCTATGGGGTTCTGGCGAAGATCGCGCCGACAGATAATTTTGACTGCGGTGCAACCAGAAATCGGCACGTAAGATCAACGAGATGGGCGAATACATTCCGTTCGGCAGCGGGCAACAGGGCAGCGGGGGTTTCGGTATAGATTCGCTCGGCCAATTCCCGGGCGGTCCCTGGCCTGGTTTCCAATGCGGACAGAATCTGTGTTTCCCGGGCGCGCCGGTGGGTGATCAACCAATCGAGCCTTTTGGCAGGGTCGTTAATCGGTGCGCCATGCCCTGCGTGGAATACGGACCAGTTATGTTGTCCTAGCTTTTCGCAAGCCGCCATGAAATCGGTCAGATCACCATCAGGTGGTGACACCAGTGAACTGGCCCAACCCATCACATGATCGGCGGTAAAGCAGACATCCCCCCAACCCAGCGCAATATGGTTACCAAGATGACCGGGCGTATGGATCACATTCAACTGCCACCCTTCGGCGGCGATTACATCACCATCTTCGACTTCGATATGCGGGCGGAACGCCGTGTCGATCCCTTCACCTCCGCCTGCGAGCCCCTGAGTAGCCAATTCGGCCATCACCTCACTGCGGCCTGCTTCGGGGCCTCCGAAAGCAATGATCTTTGCTTGCGTTCGTTCGGCCAGCGGTGCAGCAAGCGGAGAGTGGTCCAGATGAGAATGTGTGACAATGATGTGGCTGATCCGTTGTCCGGGTTTAACCGCGTTCAGGATTGCATCCAGATGATCCGCGTTGGCAGGGCCGGGGTCAATCACCGCAAGATCGGTTTGGCCAAGCAAGTATGTATTGGTGCCGCGATATGTCATCGGAGACGGGTTGGGGGCAAGAATCCGCCTCAGGCCCGGTTGTAATTCATCATCTCGACCTGGCATTGGATTGAAATCGTCCGGTGCTTGCATTCTGCACTCTTTCTCTCGTCTGAACAGCCCGTTAGGTTTAACCCATGACGACGCAATGGCTCAAACTTTATATGCCGCGCAGCCTGTACGCTCGGGCGGCTTTGATTCTCATTTTGCCGGTGGTGGTGATGCTGCTGGTGATCAGTGTCGCCTTTTTGCAAAAGCACCTGGAAGATGTCACTGCGCAAATGACTCGTGCCGCATCGCGTGAGGTTACGCTTGTTACGGATGTGATAGAACATTCTGAAACGCAGCAACAGGCGGTGGCCGAACTTCGGCCCGATCTGGCCGCGCTTGATATGAAACTGCGGTTTCTCGGGATAAACGAAACGCCAGTCATCGGGAAACGCCGCTGGTATGATTTCATTGCACCTCAAGTCGAATCCGAGTTGCGCGCCCTGCTTCCCGATCTTGTAGCGGTCGCCTTGCCAAGCGGGCAGGAGGCTCGATTGTATCTGCAGACGGATTTGGGTGTATTGCAGCTAACTTTCGACCGTCGGCGATTGTCCCCAACCGCGCCGCATCAGTTGATTGTGACCGTCTTGTTCTTTGCGATCATCATGACAACCATTTCGTTCTTGTACATGCGCAACCAGCTACGACCGATCACCCGTCTGGCCGAGGCTGCACAGGCATTCGGACGCGGGCGGGTTGTTCCTTATTCGCCAGGCGGCGCGATCGAGGTGCGAGCGGCTGGCAGTGCGTTTCTGGATATGCGCGCCCGGATAGAGCGTCAGATGGAGCAGCGCACCATGATGCTGTCCGGTGTCAGCCACGATTTGCGAACGCCTTTGACGCGTCTCAAGCTTGGGCTGTCTTTGTTGCCCGAAGGTGAGGCAGCGCCATTGCAACAGGACGTGGATGAAATGCAGCTATTGCTGGACGCGTTTTTGGACTTTTCCAAAGGAGCGGCAGAGGTGGCGCCGGAATCCGTAGACCCTGAGAGGTTCCTTCGGCAGATCGTCAAGGATGCGTGCAGGGCAGGGCATAAGGTCGAATTGGTAAAGGTTGATGGCGCAGGAACCGCGATGTTGCGCCCGACGGCTATTCGTCGCGCGGTAGAGAATTTGATCGGGAATGCGGTCAGGTATGGAAATCGCGCTGAGATCAGCCTGTCGGTCTCTTCCAAATCGCTGCGTATCCGCGTCGAAGATGATGGTCCGGGTATTCCGCCCGAGCAGCGCACCGAAGCGGTCAAACCTTTCTCGCGATTGGATCCGGCGCGCAACCAGAATCGGGGCAGCGGTGTTGGTCTAGGGTTGGCCATTGTGGCAGATGTCGCCCGAGCCCATGGCGGCGTGCTTCGATTGGGCAAAAGCGAACATCTGGGCGGTCTGTGTGCCGATATTATCATCGGTCGCTAGAGCATCGTGCACCGGACCTCTGCTCTGCCAAATCTGGTGTGAGTTCATCTTGGATTGTCGGATGTTCAGTGACCGATAAACTGATTCAAGCGCCTGAAAAGTTTCCGGGATATCCCGGGCGGGAATCGAAGATATGTCCTGAAACCGTGGGGCACTTGCCTCGCAACCTATTGTTAGGTCGTGGAGCATCTCTCTCTATTTTCGGGCCAATCGAGCGTTGTTTTTAAAGGGAAATTTGCGGATTTTGGTAGGCCCGGAGGGACTCGAACCCCCAACCAAAGCGTTATGAGCGCTCTGCTCTAACCAATTGAGCTACAGGCCCGCCTAGGCGCTTTGCCTATCATGGTGAACGCCCGCGTCAAGCCTGACCGTTGCAACATCTCCAACAATCGACTAACCCGCGCGGGAACCATTCAAAAGAGGTTGGCCATGACAGCAGGCAAAAACGGAATCACCTACGCGGATGCGGGCGTTGATATTGATGCGGGGAATGCTCTGGTCGACCGGATAAAACCTGCTGCCAAGCGGACCAACAGATCCGGTGTGATGAGCGGGCTGGGCGGGTTCGGCGCATTGTTCGACCTGAAGGATGCAGGTTATCGGGACCCGATTCTTGTCGGCGCCACCGACGGTGTTGGCACCAAGTTGCGGATCGCGATTGATACAGGCCTGGTCGATGGCGTCGGTATCGATCTTGTGGCCATGTGCGTCAACGATCTGATCTGTCAGGGGGCTGAGCCACTTTTCTTCCTCGACTATTTCGCCACAGGCAAACTGGATACCGAGACCGCCGCACGGATTATTGAGGGCATTGCCGAAGGCTGCGTTCAATCGGATTGCGCATTGATCGGTGGTGAAACTGCCGAGATGCCGGGCATGTACCCCGATGGTGATTTCGATTTGGCCGGGTTTTCGGTCGGTGCGATGGAGCGCGGCGCACACCTTCCTGCAGATGTTCAAAAGAGTGACGTGTTGCTTGGGCTGGCCTCAAACGGGGTGCATTCCAATGGCTATTCGCTAGTGCGCAAGCTGGTCGAGATCTCGGGCCTGGGTTGGGATGCGGCATCGCCCTTTGGGGATGGATCGCTGGGCGAGGCACTGCTGACCCCGACGCGCCTTTACGTGAAACCTGCGCTACAGGCGATCCGGACAGGCGGGGTGCATGCGCTCGCCCATATCACCGGCGGTGGCCTGACCGAAAACCTGCCACGGGTGCTGCCCGAAGGGCTGGGTGCCCAGATCGACTTGAACTCCTGGGATTTGCCACCCGTATTCCGCTGGATGGCAGAAACCGGCGGTATTGCTGAATCCGAGATGCTCAAGACTTTCAACTGTGGCATCGGCATGATCGTGGTTTGCGGCGCAGAGCAGGCCGACGACCTGTCGGCACTGCTGGCCCAAGCTGGTGAGACGGTTTCGCGGATTGGCACCGTGACCGACACCGCAGGAGTGGCCTATTCGGGCAAATTGCTGTGAGCCATAAGCGCGTCGCCATTCTGCTCTCGGGCGGGGGGTCGAACATGGTCTCTCTGGTCGACAGCATGACCGGCGACCATCCGGCACGGCCTTGTCTGGTCTTGTCCAACGATGCCGGGGCAGGCGGGCTGAAAAAGGCCGCTGATCGTGGAATCGCGACCGCCGCCGTTGATCACCGACCCTTTAAAGGCGACCGCGCGGCTTTCGAAGCCGAGCTGCTGAAACCGTTAGAGCAAGCACAACCGGACATCGTGTGTTTGGCTGGGTTCATGCGGGTGCTGACCGGTGATTTCGTCTCGCGCTTTCAGGGTCGGATGCTCAACATCCACCCGTCACTGTTGCCGAAATACAAGGGTCTGAACACCCATGCCCGTGCGATTGCAGCAGGTGATATCGAGCATGGATGCTCGGTTCACGAAGTGACCGCAGCGCTGGACGATGGCCCAATCTTGGGGCAAGCCCGCCTGAATATTGAGGCTGGAGACACTCCTGAGACTTTGGCGTCGCGCGTTCTGACCTACGAACACAGGCTTTATCCGGCCGTATTGCGCCACTTTGCCGGAAATGACCGCACACCGGTGCTTTTGCCGTGAATCCCGCGGGGTGATTTACACGCGGTTGCCATTCGGCCTATGGTTCGCCCGACGGCCCGGAAACGTGTAGGACTGACGGGTGATTAAAAACAAAAGCAAGAATAGCACCACGAATGAAAACCCTCACGACGACGCAAGAGCTGGCCGATTTCTGCAAAGCGGCTGCGGCCTTTGATTACGTAACCGTAGATACCGAGTTCCTGCGCGAACGGACCTACTATTCCAAACTTTGCCTGCTTCAACTGGCGGTCCCGTCGCCCGACGAAGACAGCGCCGTTTTGGTCGACCCGTTGGCCGAAGGGATGACTCTGGAGCCTTTGTACGAGCTCTTCGCCGATGAAAGCGTGGTTAAAGTATTTCACGCAGCCCGTCAGGATCTTGAGATTTTCTGGGTTGAGGCGGGTGTGTTCCCCAACCCTCTGTTCGACACCCAGGTCGCTGCTATGGTCTGCGGATTTGGCGAGCAGGTTGGCTATGAAACCCTAGTGCGCAAGATTTGTAAGGAAGGCGTGGACAAGACCTCTCGATTTACTGACTGGTCACGCCGCCCACTGTCCGAGGCGCAAAAGACGTATGCCCTGGCAGATGTAACGCATCTGCGGAAAATCTATGAGTATCTGTCGGCCGAGTTGACGAAAACCAAGCGCAGCCATTGGGTCGCCGAAGAGCTGCGCACGCTGACGCAATCCGGCACCTATGAGATCCAGCCCGAAAATGCGTGGAAGCGTATCAAAACCCGGACGAACTCGGCCAAGTTTTTGGCTGTTGTTCGCGAGTTGGCCGAGTTCCGCGAAACCTATGCGCAGGAAAACAACGTACCGCGCAGCCGGGTGTTCAAAGACGACGCTCTGATCGAACTGGCATCGACCAAGCCGAAATCTTTCTCAGATTTGGGTGGATCGCGCCTGCTGTTGCGCGAGGCCCGCAAAGGGGTCATTGCGGATGGGATTCTGGCCGCCGTCAAAAAGGGTGTTAATTGCCCACCAGAAAAATTGCCCAAGATTGATACCAGCCGTGACAAGATGAAGGTAAATCCTGCGCTTGCCGACCTATTGCGGGTGCTGCTGAAATCAAAAACGGAAAGCTCGGGCGTGGCTGCCAAACTGATTGCTACCAGTTCCGAACTGGATCAGATCGCAGCCGGTGAACGGGAATTACCTGCAATGTCCGGTTGGCGGTTCGAGGTATTCGGCGAAGATGCTCTGAAACTGTGCGATGGCAAAATCGCCCTGGCAGCTAAAGGGCAGACCGTCACGGTCGTAGAGCTTTAGCAGGAATTATCTGCGGCGGGATTCCAGGGCATTTTGTTCCCCTTTGACGCGGACCAGCCGAATGTTTACAAGCTCGTCTCGGCTGATATTGATTGCATTGGATACCCTTCGGGACCGTTCGGTCCCCTGGCTTGTCGCATATGACGGGTAGTCGACACGGAACGTGAATTCGAGAATGCCGTTTTTTGCATTCTCTTCGCTTTCAACACGAACAAGCCGCGCATTATATGCACCCTGCCTTGCAGCAATCCCAGTCGTGTAAACGATAGCTCCATTCGGAATTGGATCGATCCGCAATTCTTCGATCTTGGCGATCGGGAAGCTCTTATCCTCGGGTGGCTTCTTGGAAAACAGGCCAACACCATCGTCTGTCTGGGGAACCAGCGCATTTGCATCGTTCACCGAGACTTCAGAGGGTGCCGGAGTACTGGACCCAAACCAGTTTGTCGGGTTGACCCGAGAATCACGCCAAGCGCTGCAAGCCGACAGGGTCAAGGCAGCAGCCAAAAGAACAGACAGTGATTTCTTCATCGTCACAACACCCAGAGCAGTCTATATGGCAATGAGTTATAGCACTTTTCCGGGTTTGAAAAGCCACGTGGGGGGCTGGACAGATGCTGGTCAGGATCATAGTTCAAAAATGTGAACCCAATGAGAGGACAGCCCCGAGATGGCGACACCTGCTTTTGAAGAAATCGTCGAAGATTTCGAATTCCTGGAGGACTGGGAAGACCGGTACCGCCATGTCATCGAGCAGGGGAAAGCGATGGCGCCATTGGATGATGCGTTGAAGGTGCAGGCAACCAAAGTCCATGGTTGCGCCAGCCAGGTCTGGCTGCATCCCAGTGTCGAGGGAGGGACCTTTCATTTTGACGGCGACAGTGATGCTCTGATCGTGCGGGGGCTGATTGCGGTTCTGCGATCCCTATATAACGGCCTGCCGGTTCAAGAAGTCCCGCAGGTTGACGCAGGAGGCGAACTGGCGCGGCTGGGGTTAAACGATCATCTTTCCGCGCAACGATCTAACGGTTTGAGGGCGATGATCGACCGTATCCGCGAGGTCGCGATAGAGGCCGCCTAAAGCGGGCGGTTGGCCCAGTCGCTCAGCGTGGATTGCAGATCACCATAACCGGTAAAACGGCGCTCGAAAGCCAGGCCCATTCGGTCTGCGCACTCCTTGGCCCGTTCGGTCAGAGCCGCATCATCAGTCTGTGCCTGATAAACCAGTTTCGTGTAGTTGCCGAAATACATTTCCCTAAGCTCGGGGTGGCGATCCAGCCCCAGCGGCTTCCAGACGAAGGCATCGAATTGACGTGCCAGAAAATCTGTTAGGTAGAACGCTGTAGTTTCATCCTCGCCGCGATTTTCAAAGACCTGGTTCCCCTCGAAGAAAGAATAGCAGTGGGGCCCTTTAATCATCTCCACGCCCATCTCCCCGCAGGCTTTCTGTAACAGGCCACCGGTGCCGCAATCTGCGTAGACGACATAAACTTTATCGTATTGGTCGCGGTGTTTGGCAACGGCCTCTTCCACCGCCTGCGTGATCCGTTCCGGGTGGATGTGCAAGATGGCGGGCAAGCAGGTCAGTTCCATATGATCCCAGCCATTACGACGCTTTAGGTCCAGGATTTCCCGCGCCAGCGCACCGCAGGCCAATAACAGAATTCGCCCTGCGCCGTGATGGTCTGAATAGCCCTGCGTTGTCAGGCTGGCGTCGTCGGGAAGTTGGTCCTGAGTCATTTCGCGCCTCTTTCTCGTTATCTAGAAAATCGGCTTATTCGGTGGCTGGCAAGCCCGTATTCGACACATAATGTCGGCTTCGGATCAGGGTAGGGTGAATAAATGAAAAAGGCCGCCCGAAAACCGGACGGCCCTGAAATGGTTTAGATGTCGATCAACCCGCCAGCTGATTGTGCTTGCGCGAGACAAAATCCTTTGCCGTTTCAACAGCTACGGCCGCGTCACGGCAATAGGCATCAGCACCGATCGCCTTGCCGAACTCTTCGTTCAGGGGCGCGCCGCCAACCAGAACGATATAGTCATCGCGCCGACCCTGTTCGATCAGTGTGTCGATCACGACTTTCATATATGGCATGGTCGTCGTCAGCAGGGCCGACATGCCCAGAATATCGGGCTGTTCGGTATCAAGCGCTTCCAGATAGTTTTCGACGGGGTTGTTGATGCCGATATCAACAACCTCGAATCCGGCGCCTTCCATCATCATTGACACCAGGTTTTTGCCAATGTCGTGAATGTCGCCTTTAACAGTGCCGATCACCATTTTACCAACGCGCGGTGCGCCGGTTTCGGCCAGCAGCGGCTTGAGGATAAACATGCCGCCCTTCATTGCGTTTGCGGCCAGCAAGACCTCGGGTACGAACAGAATGCCGTCACGGAAGTCGTGGCCCACAACCGTCATGCCGCCGACCAGTGCCTTGGTCAGGATGTCATAAGGTGTCCATCCGCGCTCCAGCAGGATGTTCACACCTTCTTCGATTTCTTCTTTCAGACCGTCGTAAAGGTCATCGAACATCTGTTCGACCAGTTCGTCGTCGTTCAGTTCGGACAGGACGATGTCTTCTTCATCGGACATGGGGCGTTTCCCTGAGCTGTTCGGGCCTTGCGCCCGTGGTGGCATTTTTTCCGTTTTGGCCATTTCGCCGTAATACTACTGTGACGATTGCGACCTTGGCAGTTCCGAGACCGACCTATAGGCCAAATTTGTCGTTATCTCGACGTCATTTTACACATGAACATCCTGCAATTCGTTCAAATGCACCAATTGTTCAGGGCCTGATTGGGGTTCTGATGATGCCTCAGCAAGGTAAATGTGCCGCTTGCCGGACCGGTCGATATTCCATATACCAAATAGCATGAACAAAAGTAGAACAAACCTTCCTTCGGCCATTGCCAAGGGGCGAGCAGCCACGGAAAATACGGCAGGCAGATTCGAACGGTTTGACACAATCCCCTGCGATGACGGCTGGGGGTATGATGACGATCTTCCTCCGTTGCGGACTGAAGTCAGGCACGAAACGGCACGCAGCATAATCACTTATAACCGCTCCCCCGACTTGCCATTTGATCGCTCGATTAACCCCTATCGGGGGTGTGAGCACGGCTGCATCTATTGCTTTGCGCGGCCCAGCCATGCCTATCTGGGTCTGTCGCCGGGGCTGGATTTTGAGACGCGCTTGATTGCCCGACCCAATGCGGCCGTGCTTCTTCGCAAAGAGCTTTCTGCGAAAGGTTACACTGTTGCGCCAATCGCGATTGGAACCAATACCGACCCTTATCAGCCAGTTGAAAAAAACCTCGGAATCACAAGGTCTTGTTTGTCGGTGCTTACTGAGTTTCGCCATCCGGTTGCGATTGTGACCAAGGGGGCACTGATCGAACGTGACCTCGATCTGCTCGCACAGATGGCGGAACAGGGTTTGGTTCGGGTCGGGATATCTCTGACCACGTTGGATGCGGATTTATCGCGCCGAATGGAGCCACGGGCACCCGCGCCAAATCGGCGCCTGAAAATCATTCGCAGGCTGACCGAAGCGGGGGTTCCGGTACGAGTCATGACCTCGCCTTCTATTCCCGGTTTGACAGATCATGAGATGGAAAGCCTGTTAGAGGCGGGCAGGGATGCCGGGGCGGATGCAGCAAGCTGGATTATGCTGCGGCTGCCGCGCGAAGTTTCGCAACTTTGGCAAACCTGGCTGCAAGAGCAAGAGCCAACGCGCGCCGAAAAAGTCATGTCCAAGCTTCGGCAAATGCACGGGGGCAGGGACTATGATCCGCGCTGGGGCCACCGAATGCGCGGTGAGGGCGAATATGCCGAGATGGTGGCTAAGCGGTTTTCACTGGCTGTAAAACGACTGGGCCTTGCAACGCGCACCCCGAAGCTGCGGTGCGATTTGTTCGATATCCCGCCCCAAGCCGGGGACCAGTTGACGCTGTTCTAACAAATCAGCCCCGGATTCTGGTCCGGGGCTGTTTGGTTTGTTGGGGATCGAAATCAGCGTTTTTCGATGTCCACGTAATCGCGACTGGTTTCGCCCAGATAGAGCTGGCGCGGGCGGCCGATTTTGTTCTGTGGATCTGCGATCATCTCTTTCCACTGACTGACCCAGCCAACGGTGCGCGACAGTGCGAAAATCGGGGTGAACATCGACGTCGGGAAACCCATCGCCTCAAGGATGATCCCTGAATAGAAGTCCACGTTCGGGAACAGTTTCTTTTCGGAGAAATACGGATCTTCCAGTGCCTGTTTTTCCAGCGCCTTGGCGACCTGCAGCTTGGGATTGTCCTCAATCCCCAGCAGATCCAACACTTCGTCGGCGGATTGCTTCATAACCTTGGCGCGCGGGTCAAAGTTCTTATAGACGCGGTGACCAAAGCCCATCAGGCGGAACGGATCAGCCTTGTCTTTGGCGCGGGCGATAAATTCCGGGATACGGTCAACCGTGCCAATTTCTTCCAGCATTTCAAGGCAGGCCTGGTTTGCGCCGCCATGGGCAGGGCCCCAAAGACACGCGATACCAGCGGCAATACACGCAAACGGGTTCGCCCCCGAGGACGAGGCCAGACGCACTGTCGAAGTCGAGGCATTCTGTTCGTGATCCGCGTGCAGAGTAAAGATGCGGTCCATCGCGCGGCTGAGGATTGGGTTTACCTCATATTCTTCGGCAGGGACGCTGAAGCACATGCGCAGGAAGTTTGAAGCATAATCCAGATCGTTGCGCGGGTACACGAAGGGCTGACCGGTATGATACTTGTAAGCCCAGGCGGCGATGGTCGGCATCTTGGCGATCAGACGATGGGATGCGACCTCACGCTGATGCGGGTCCGAAACATCGGTCGAATCGTGATAGAACGCAGACATCGCGCCCACGACACCGACCATGATCGCCATCGGATGCGCATCACGGCGGAAGCCACGATAGAAATACTGCATCTGTTCGTGCAGCATGGTGTGGCGGGTGATCGTGGTTTCAAACTTTTCCAGTTCCTTGGCCGCCGGCAGCTCTCCGTAAAGCAGCAGGTAGCACACTTCGAGGAAATGCGATTTCTCGGCCAACTGGTCGATCGGATAGCCACGGTGCAGCAGTTCACCTTTTTCGCCGTCGATATAGGTGATGGTGCTGTCGCAGCTGGCTGTCGAGGTGAAGCCGGGGTCATAGGTGAACACATCCGCTTCGCTGTACAGCTTGCGGATGTCGATGACATCAGGTCCCACGGTAGGCGAATGAACCGGCAACTCGTATGTTTTACCATGTACGGTCAAAGTGGCTGATTTATTGCTGTCGGTCATAATGTCCCTTCCTCATTCATACGTGAAACGGATCGTCGTCCGTTTCGGCGGGCAACGGTTGCGCACAGGGGCGCAGCCCGGGTGTTAGCGGAGCAGCGTTACCCAAATGTGAAACCTTTGGTTATGTCGCTGCGTCGGAGAGCCGTGCCAGGGTTTCATCCCGCCCAAGCACAAGCATCATATCAAAAACCGAAGGCGTTACAGCCCGACCAGCCAATGCAGCGCGCAACGGCCCTGCCAGCTTGCCAAACTTTAGCCCTTTCGCTTCTGCAAACGAGTTCAGGGCACTCTCCAGTTCGTTCCGGGTCCAGCTAGCATTTTGCACGTGCGGCGTCAATTCACTCAGTATACCGTCGGATACAGAGGACAGCGCCTTTGCAGCCTTCTCATCAGGTTTAATCGGGCGTGACGTCAGCACAAAATGCGCTTTTTCAAGGAGTTCCGGGAATGTGCGTGCCCGATCCTTGAGGCAATACATCGCACGTTCCAGATCACCTGATTGTGCATTGGTGAGAGCGGGCAGTCCCGCCGCCGCCAAGTATCCCTGAATTTCCTGCCGCAACGCGGCATCGCCAGTGATTGGAATATGCTGACCACATAGATTCTCGAGCTTTTTCAGATCGAACCGTGCAGGGCTTTTACCGATTCCAGCCAGATCGAACCACTCTTTCGCCTGCTCATCTGTAAAGAATTCGTCATCCCCATGGCTCCAGCCGAGACGGGCTAGATAGTTGCGCATACCCGCGGCCGGGTACCCCATCGCCTGATATTCTTGGGCACCCAAAGCTCCGTGACGTTTGGATAGTTTCTTGCCGTCCGGACCATGAATCAGCGGAATATGTGCCCAGACCGGAACATCCCAACCCATGGCTTCATAGATCATCATCTGGCGTGCGGCATTGTTCAGGTGATCGTCGCCCCGGATAACATGGGTCACACCCATGTCGTGATCATCCACAACAACCGCCAGCATATAAACCGGTGTTCCGTCCGAGCGCAGCAGGATCATGTCGTCCAACTGATCGTTGCGGATTGTCACGTCGCCCTGAACCTGATCGCGGATCACAGTGACCCCGTCCCGCGGTGCCTTTATGCGGATCGCATATGGGGTGTCAGGTTGGGTCGAAGGGTCAGCGTCGCGCCAGGGGCTCTGGAACAGCGTCGATTTTCCCTCTGCACGCGCCTGTTCGCGAAAGGCTGTGATCTCGTCCTGGGTCGAAAAACATTTGTAGGCTTTGCCGTCCGCCAGCAGCTGATGTGCCACTTCAGCATGACGCGGGGCGCCTTCGAATTGGCTGATCACATCGCCATCATGGTCCAGGCCCAACCAGGACATCCCCTGAAGAATTGCTGCAGTAGCCTCTGGCGTTGAGCGTTCGCGGTCCGTGTCTTCAATCCGCAACAAGAACTTGCCACCACGTCCCCGAGCAAAGAGCCAGTTGAACAATGCAGTGCGCGCGCCGCCGATGTGAAGAAAACCAGTGGGTGAAGGTGCAAAACGGGTGACGACCTGATCGGACATAGTGTGGATTAACCTTTTGGTAACCGTGTCGGGCTTAACTTGGCGCCTGTCTAACGAGCCCGAAGGACGGGGGCAACCATGCGTGTTCTGGCACGGGTCGAGACCGCATTGCTGAACCAGACAGGCTATTTGTTTCAGTGGTCACCAGTGTGCTTGGCCATTGGCATCGGCCTGTATTTCGCGCTCCGGTTCGAGCCGGGGTGGCAGATCTACGTCTGTTTCAGCTCGGTGATTGTTGCGGCTATGGGGATGGCCCGCAAATCGCGGTCTGGCTGGGCTTCGTTGGCAATCGGGGGGACGCTGATCGCTGCCGGGTTTATCCTGGCCGGCGCACGTGCCCATACGGTGGCAGAGCCGGTTCTGTCTTGGCGGTACTATGGCCCGGTCGAGGGACGTGTTGTCGCCATAGACCGCTCTGCGTCGGATGCGCTGCGGGTGACGCTCGATCGGGTGCGATTAGGGGACGTGCCCTTGGATCGACGACCGCGGCGCGTCCGACTTTCCCTGCATGGTGGGGATGTCGCGCTGGTTCCTGGGCAAAGGATCATGACAACAGGTCATCTGTCGCCACCTCAGGGGCCGGTAGAGCCCGGCGGTTTCGATTTCCGTCGCCACGCATGGTTTCAACGTTTAGGGGCAGTCGGATACACGCGCGTACCGGTGTTGTTGGTTGCCCCGCCGGACAGGACCAATCTCCGCATCACGGCGTGGAGGATGGCGATCTCTGCACATGTGCGCGCTTTGCTGCCTGGAGAGGTCGGAGGTTTCGCCGCGGCTGTCACGACGGGTGATCGCAGCGGAATGGGTCAGGAAACGCTGAACAATCTACGGGCATCTAATCTGGCTCATCTGTTGGCGATATCCGGATTGCATATGGGGTTGTTGACAGGTTTTGTTTATCTGATTTGCAGGGTCACGCTGTCTGCTGTCCCGGTGCTCGCTCTTAGACTTCCGGTCCGCAAGATTGCAGCGGTTTGCGCCTTGGTCGCGGCGGTTGTTTATCTATTGCTGTCTGGCGGGAATGTCGCAACAGAGCGGGCCTTTATCATGGTCAGCGTAATGCTGGGGGCCATTTTGATCGACAGAAGGTCAATTTCGCTACGCGCGGTGGCCGTCGCTGCCCTTATCGTGCTGTCGTTGCGCCCGGAATCTCTGTTAAGCCCCGGTTTTCAGATGTCCTTTGCTGCAACAACGGCACTTGTGGCCGTTTTCGGAGCCTTACGCGGTTTCGGTTCCGCTTTCGGGCCGAAATGGCTACGGCCCATTATCGGGGTATTGATGTCCTCTGCCATAGCCGGGCTTGCAACCGCACCGATTGGGGCCGCGCATTTCAACTCACTGTCTCACTATGGGCTCGTTGCGAATATGCTGTCGGTCCCGGTGATGGGAGCCGTCGTGGTTCCTGCGGCCGTTATTGCCGCAATCCTGGCGCCATTCGGGCTCGAGTGGTTTGGGCTGGCGGTCATGGGGGCAGGGTTAGAATGGATTCTGGCGGTTTCAGACTGGATCTCGGGACTGGAAGGTGCGCAAGGTTATGTGGTCAGTCCACCGTCCTACGTCTTGCCCATATTTGCATTGGGTGCGCTGTGGATCGCCTTGTGGCGCGGTGGGGCAAGGTGGGTCGGCGTCGCACCTTGCATGGTGGCGATTGCGCTTTGGGGGCAGGGTAACCGTCCGGAAGTTTTGGTCGCAGACTCCGGTGGGTTAGTTGGTGTGATGACTGATCAGGGGCGCGCGCTGAGCAAGGAAAAGGGCAGCAAATTTATTGCAACCGTGTGGCTTGAAAACGACGGAGACGGCGCGAGCCAGAAAACTGCCGCAAATCGCTGGCCCGATGGGAAAGATCTGTCGCAAAGATATTTCTGGCAGGGCAAAGAGCTGATTCACCTCACCGGCAAACGATCTGCGCGCGAATTCAGCGAATGTGGAGATGACCAAATCGTCATCTCTGCTGTTCCGGTCCAGCTGTCCGGCACCTGTATGGTGATTGATCCCGAGTTGCTGAACAAGACAGGAAGTATTGCACTGTCCATCGGAAACGTAATGACCAGTGCCGAAGTCATAGGCAAAAGGCTGTGGTCGCCAGACAGCTAAAGATCAATAGCTTCGGATCAGCCCAACCAAACGGCCCTGAACCTTGACCTTATCTTCAGGCAGTACACGCGTTTCATAGGCCGGGTTCGCAGCCTCAAGCGCTATCGCCTGACCTCTCCGAAAGAACCGTTTGAGCGTTGCTTCCTGATCTTCGACCAGAGCGACAACGATATCGCCATTATCAGCCGCGGAGGTTTCGCGGATGACGACCACATCACCGTCGTTGATGCCAGCGTCAATCATCGAGTCGCCACGCACCTCAAGCGCGTAATGCTCACCTCTGCCGGAAACCATGCTCCCGGGAACGGCAACGCGGTGCGAGACATGGCTGATCGCCTCGATCGGAACACCTGCTGCGATGCGTCCCATGACCGGCAATTCCATTGCGTCTACGGTCACTGGTTCGAAATTCGCGGGGCGTTTGCCTTCGGGCTTGTCACCTTCGATAACACGGGGTTTGAAAGCGACTGTTGGCTCTCCTCCCAGGCTTTCAGGAAGTTTGACGATTTCGATGGCACGGGCACGATGGGCCAGACGACGGATAAAGCCGCGTTCTTCAAGCGCTGTGATCAACCGATGGATGCCGGATTTGGACCGCAGGTCCAGCGCAGCTTTCATTTCATCGAAACTTGGGGGGACGCCATCCGCCTGAACGCGTTTATGGATGAACTCCAACAAATCCAACTGCTTCTTGGTCAGCATTGCTCACACCTCGTCGCTCATGCGTTTTCTTTTGTTCTACGCATGTTCACGTTTTGTGTCAATGATCTTGTAGGGACTCAGATCGGAAGGAACATCACTTCGTCTCCGGCCAGGCGTGCCGGGTCATTGGGTTGCCGAACCAAAAGCGCGTTTGCTTCGGCAAGCACGCTGAGCAGCGAACTGTCCTGGTTTTGGCAGGCTTTAATTCCATCACCAGTCACGATAGCGCGCATGTAATGCTCGCGCGGCCCATTCGCTGGGATAGCCTCAGTTAAATTGGCGCTTTGAAGCGGGGTCAGAACCTGTTCCAGGCCCAGCATCTTACGGATCATCGGGGCAAGAAACAGATAGCTGCAAACCATTGCGCTGACCGGATTACCCGGAAGTCCAACCATCACGCTATCGCCCAAGCGACCGGCCATCAGCGGTTTGCCGGGGCGCATGCGGATTTTGTAAAAACTCCGCTCCAACCCCAGTGCGGTGGTGACCTGAGAGACATGATCATAATCCCCAACCGAGGCACCGCCGATCGTAACCACCAAATCAACGTCGGCTGCTAGGGCAAAGGCGGTCTCGAGGGACGAAACCGTGTCAGAGGCGATGGGCAGAACCCGCACATGCGCTCCAACATCCTCTAGCAAGGCTTTGATACCAAAGGTGTTTGAGGCGATTATCTGATCCGGTCCCGGTGTTTCGCCGGGCATGATCAATTCATCCCCGGTTGCGATCAGCGCGACCACGGGTTTACGTGCAACCGGCACCATGGGGATATTCATCGCCGCCAAAAGCGCCAGATCCTCGGGGCGCAAACGGCGTGGGGCCGACATCTTGGCGCCAATTTCGAAATCGACGCCTTTTGGACGAATGTTGGATTTAGGGCCCGGCAGATCAGAAATGGTGATTAGGTCACCTCGGCGATCAACATCCTCTTGAATGACAACAAAATCTGCACCTTCAGGAATAGGGGCGCCAGTGAAGATCCGAACCGCCTGTCCGGGTCCAACCTGACCGTCAAATCGCCGACCGGCCGCAGCCTCGCCAATGACTTTGAACATGGCGTGCAGCTCGACCTCGGTCGACTTTACCGCGTAGCCATCCATAGAAGACGAAGCGAATGGCGGCTGATCGCGTGTGGCTGCTACATTCTCGGCCAGTACTCTACCCGCCGCATCCATCAAGGGAGCCGTCTCCGAGGGGAGGGTGTTTACAAGATCGAATAGCTGCGCCCGGGCGCTTTCAACGGTTATCATTTCGCCTCGTAACGGCCTGACTTACCACCATCTTTTAGCAAGACGCGAATGCCGCCAATTTCCATTGCCTTATCGACGGCTTTGGCCATGTCGTATATGGTCAGTGCGGCAGTTGAGGCCGCTGTCAGCGCCTCCATTTCCACGCCGGTTTGACCAGATGTCTTGACGGTTGCTTGTACCTGTATGCCGGGTAATTCTGGGTCCAGTGTCAGGTCTACGGTAACTTTGGTCACTGGCAGTGGGTGACATAGCGGGATCAGATCGGGTGTCTTCTTTGCCCCCATGATACCGGCCAGACGTGCCACCCCCAAGACGTCACCTTTTTTGGCGCGACCTTCTGCGATCAAGTCGAACGTATCTTGTGCCATCGTGATACGAGCCGCTGCGACGGCGACACGATCCGTGATGGGCTTGTTCGACACATCGACCATATGAGCCTGTCCCTGGGCATCGAAGTGAGTCAGCGGCATCACATCACACCCGGGCTGAGCGGACGCGACAGCAGATCGTGTGTCGCTGCTGCGACGTCTTCCTGACGCATCAGGCTCTCGCCAATTAGAAAACAACGCGCACCGTAACGGGCGATATCGGCCAAGTCTGCTGGTGTGCTCAACCCGCTTTCGCAAACGATGGTCCGGTCAGCGGGAACTAGTTTTGACAGGCGGCGTGTCGTATCAAGAGTGGTCTCGAAGGTCTTGAGATTACGGTTGTTTATCCCAATCAACGGGCTTTTGAGCTGCGTTGCTCGTTCCAGCTCGGCTTCATCATGAACTTCAATCAGAACGTCCATGCCCCAGTCAAAGGCGGTCTGTTCCAACTCAGCCGCCTGGCTGTCATCAACCGATGCCATGATGATCAAAATACAATCCGCCCCAAGAGCGCGGGCTTCGGCCACCTGATAGGGATCGTACATGAAATCTTTGCGTAGAACCGGCAAAGAACAGGCTGCGCGTGCCTGAACCAGAAACTCTTTGGCACCCTGAAAGCTGGGCGTGTCGGTCAACACGGAAAGGCAGGCAGCGCCGCCTTCTTCGTAAGCTTGTGCAAGTGCTGGTGGATCAAAGTCAGCGCGGATCAGACCTTTGGAGGGGCTGGCTTTTTTGACTTCTGCAATCAGCCCGTACCCGCTACGTACAGCCATTTGCAATGCCGATGCGAATCCGCGCGGTTCAGAGGCTGATCTTGCTTCGTTTTCAACAGCTTCCAGAGACTTATTGGCCTTGTCCGAAGCGACCTCTTCGAGCTTGTAAGCTTTGATTTTGTCCAGAACCGTTTCGGTCATGCGGCCTCCTGAGTAATGCGGGCCAGGGCCGCGATCTTGTCTTTGGCTTTTCCGCTGTCGATACTTTCAGCGGCTTTTGCGACACCTTCGCGCAGATCAGCAGCGGCCTCTGCGACGACCAGGGCAGCTGCGGCATTCAACAATACCGCATCGCGATAGGCGGAGGCCTCGCCGTCTAGAAGAGCTCGGAAGGCTACTGCGTTTTCCTCGGGGGTTCCGCCGAGAATGTCCTCGAAGGGATGTACCGGCAGCCCTGCATCTTCTGGGTGAAGCTCGACCTCTTTAATTGTGCCGTCTTCGAGGGCCGCAATCCAACTGATACCCGTGATGGTCAATTCGTCTGTGCCGTCCGATCCGTGCACCAGCCATGCGCGTTCGGACCCAAGCAGGCCCAACGTTTCGGCCATCGGGCGGATCAACTCTCGGCTAAAGGCTCCGGTCAACTGCCGCTTGACGCCTGCCGGATTGGTCAGCGGACCGAGAATGTTAAAGATCGTCCGTGTCCCAAGCTCTTGCCGGGTGGGCATGACATGCGCAATCGCCGGGTGATGCATGGGGGCCATCATGAATCCGATGCCGACATCTTGCAGTGCATTTTCAACGGTTTGCGGGCCGACCATAACGTTGATACCCAGCTGGCCTAGCGCATCTGCGGCTCCGGATTTAGAACTCAGGTTCCGGTTGCCGTGTTTGGCCACGGTGACACCGGCACCCGCAACCACAAAGGCGGTCGCGGTCGAGATATTCAGCGTTCCCTTGCCGTCACCGCCGGTGCCCACAATATCTATCGCGCCAGCTGGTGCCTGAACTGCATTGCATTTTGCACGCATCACGGCAGCGGCGGCGGCATATTCATCGACGGTCTCTCCGCGTGTGCGCATAGCCATCAATAGCCCGCCGATCTGGCTGGGTGTTGCGGCGCCGTCAAACAGGATCCCAAAGGCTTCTTCCGCTTCGGCGCGAGTCAGGGGGCGGTCGGCGGCAACTCCGATCAGCGGTTTCAGGGCGTCGCTCATGCGGGAACTTTCATCTCGGACAGGAAATTCTTGAGCAACGCGTGGCCGTGCTCGGAAGCGATGGATTCCGGGTGGAACTGTACGCCATGAATGGGCAGTTCGCGGTGCTGGAGGCCCATTATGGTGCCATCTTCCAATTCCGCCGTAATCTCCAGGCAATCGGGCAGGGTATCGCGATCCACAATCAGCGAATGATAGCGCGTCGCCTCAAACGGCGTGGGCAGGCCCGCGAACACACCTTTACCGGTGTGGTGCATTGTTCCCATTTTGCCATGCACAATCTCATGGCAACGCGTGACTTTTCCACCGAAAACCTGACCTATGGTCTGATGGCCAAGGCAGACACCCAACAAAGGCGTCCGTGTTTCGGCGGCTGCCTCGGTCAGGGCAAGGCAAATGCCTGCCCGGTCAGGGTCGCAAGGGCCAGGGCTGAGCAGGATGCCAGCGGGGTTCATGGCCATCGCTTCTTGCACGTCCAGCGCGTCATTCCTTCGAATGACCATTTCCGAGCCAAGTTCGCCTAAATAATGTACCAGGTTGTAGGTAAATGAGTCGTAGTTGTCGATCAGCAGCAGCATTTGGCTCTTGTCTCGTGTTGGGCATTTCGGGCTGGCGATGCAACCCAAGGCCACGGTATAGTGTTGGCACATACATGCTCAGGCTTGTGGGGCAGCGTCAAGGGTGCATCCCGAACTTGGCGGTCCTGCAGGCAGGTGCCACAACAGATGGTGCAAGGGCAAGGCAGCAGGACTAAGGCGAGAGGCAAATATTATGGGCGGATTTGTCGGCGGAATGATCGCAGGCGCAGTTGTCGTTGTGGTGCTGGGGGCAGTCTTATCGCTCAACGCGCCGCTGTCGAAAAAGCCGTCCATAGCGACAGTCGCACCAGAACCTGCACCGGTGCAGACGTCGGAGAGCTCCGAGGTTGTCGCTGAGGCGGGTGCAGATGCCGATCTGCTCAAACTCCCTGCGCAGACGCCCGAGAATGAAGTCGAAGAAGAGGATTCTCTGGCCGGTTTATCCGAAGCTGAGAACGCCCCGGACAGCCAGCCGGTAGTGAATGACGTAAGCGTTCCGGTCGAAGCGCCGACGCCCAGCGAGGCGGATTCCGTAAGCATCTCGAGTGAGGCCCCGGTCGTTCCGCGAATGCCTGTCCCCGTTCAGCCTGCGCCGCTTGCCGACCTCAGCCCAGATGCCGCAGAAGATGCCCCTGAACCACCGGCTGATCAGGTTGCTCTTGACGAGCCCTTGCCCGAAGTCTCGCCTTCGGAATCAATCGAGCTGGAGGTGAATCCGGAGGATAACCCAATCGCAGTGGAAGGGGACGAGGACACGCTGCCCAGTCAGCCGCTACCGCGTATCGCCTCGGTTCCGCAGATCGGCGCAGAGGAAAACACGTCGGGAAATACCACTATCGGGCGTCGTGTAGTGCCTTTGACTGAACGAGATGATGAAGTAGCCCAAGATCCGCAGGAAGAGGTTCCTGTAGGTAAACCGATCGAGGCCTTCGCAGAGAAGTTTGACAATCCGGATTCCAAACCCCTCATGTCGATCATTCTGATTGACGATGAGGGTGCATATGGCGCCGAGGCGCTTCAGGATTTTCCATATCCGCTTACGTTTGCGGTGCGCCCATCAGACCCCGATGCAGCTGAGAAAATGGCTCGACATCGGGCGGCCGGGTTCGAAGTGATGGTCACTGCTGACCTGCCAAAGGCGGCCAGCGCACAGGATGCTGAGGTATCGCTTTCGGTGTGGCTTGAAGCGTTGCCCGAAACGGTAGGAATTCTTGAAGGTGATGGATCCGGCATCCAAGGTAACCGGAAACTGGCGGATCAGGTCGCCGCCATCGCCGGTGGAACGGGTCGAGGACTGATCACTCAGGATAACGGGCTCAACACGGTACAGAAGTTGGCCTCCCGTAATGGAATTCCGTCTGCGGTAATTTTCAGGGATATCGACGGCGCGCGGCAGGATGCAAAAATCATGCGACGTTTCCTGGACCAGGCTGCGTTCCGGGCCGGGCAGGAGGGCACTGTTGTCATGTTGGGCCGGTTGCGCCCGGATACCATATCGGCCTTGCTGCTTTGGGGTCTGGAAGATCGCGGAGGCCGCGTTGCAATGGCGCCTATTTCGGCGGTGATGATGCAAGGGGCGCAATAAGCCCGATCACATCCTTCCCCGAAACAGGCAGCCCAGACGGGCTGCCTTTATCAATTCTTGCCGGACAGCGTAAATCGGGCCGCGTCAGCCGCAGCGCGTCTGATGGCGTTGGACTTGTGGACGGTTTCCATGAATTCAGCCTCTGGATCGCTATCATACACAACGCCACCACCGGCCTGAATATATAGCTTTTGATCCTGAACGATGGCCGTTCGCAGGGCGATACACATGTCCATGTCTCCGCCGGCGCTGAAATAGCCGACGCCGCCGCCGTAGACACCGCGTTTTTCCGGCTCAAGCTCATCAATGATTTCCATGGCTCGTACCTTGGGCGCGCCCGAGACCGTCCCCGCAGGCATTCCCGCAAAAAAGGCGTCCAGCGCATCCTTACCCTCGGCCAGCTCACCCACAACGTTTGAAACGATGTGCATAACATGGCTGTACCGTTCAATGATGAACTCTTCGGTCGGGCGCACCGTTCCGATCTTTGAAACCCGCCCGGTGTCATTGCGGCCTAGATCCAACAGCATCAGATGTTCGGCCAGTTCTTTCTTGTCGGCCAGCAATTCAATCTCGTAAGCTTTGTCCTCTTCCGGGGTCGCTCCACGTGGACGCGTCCCGGCGATGGGTCGTATGGTGACTTCATTGCCAAACACGCGCACCAGGATTTCCGGGCTGGCGCCGATCACCTGAAACCCGCCAAAGTTAAAATAGAACATGAAGGGCGACGGGTTTGTTCGCCGAAGCGACCGGTACAGCGCAAATGGAGGCAGCGGGAAATCCTGCGTCCAGCGTTGCGCTGGCACTACCTGAAAGATATCGCCAGCTCGAATGTATTCCTTGGCTTTCTCGACTGCTTCCAGATAGCCGGACTTGGTAAAATTCGAGACGGGTGGAGCGACTTCGTACGCATCGCCAAGGTCGCGTGTTTCAGCAGGCATCGCCCGCTCCAGATCGCGCACTGCGTCCATGACGCGCTCGGCGGCCTGGGCATACGCAGCCTTGGCTGACTGGCCATCGCTGACCCAGGCGGGGGAAACGACCGTGACTTCGCCCTTCACACCATCCAGAACCGCGACGACAGAAGGACGCAGCATGACAGCATCCGGCAGGCCCAGAGGGTCGGGGTTGATGTTCGGCAGATGCTCGACCAAGCGCACCATGTCATAACCGAGATAGCCAAATAGTCCCGCCGCAGCTTGTGGAAGGTCGTCAGGCAGCTCGATCCGGCTTTCGGCCAGAAGCGTCCGAAGGTTGTCCATC
Source organism: Ruegeria sp. YTSA108 (assembly GCF_059610185.1). Lineage (NCBI taxonomy): Bacteria > Pseudomonadati > Pseudomonadota > Alphaproteobacteria > Rhodobacterales > Roseobacteraceae > Ruegeria > Ruegeria sp. YTSA108. The sequence continues at coordinate 22,553 of NZ_JBXWND010000001.1, forward strand.
GGATCGCCATTCTGCGCCGTGAAAGCGTCCGGGTCGAACCGGGCCGAGCGGTTCAGTTCCGAGGTCTCAGCGCGACAGCGCCAGATCAGGTCGGGTTTCATACCGATGATAGAATACCGTCCGCGGACCTCGCCACCAGTTACCGACTCGAGCATAAAGGCGTCTTTTTGCGCTCCGGTCAGTTTCAGCATCAAGGAGACAGGCGTATCAAGATCGGCTGCCAGACGGGTGTAAACGACCTGGTTTTCGCCGGCCTCATAAGCACGGGCGAAGCTGTCAAACTCGGGGGTCAGGGCCATATTCGGTCTCTTAATTAATAGCTCGCCTGAACGGCGTTCAGTGCTTGCTGATCCACCACAGGACGGGCGCGGGCCTGGGCGTCGCGAACATAGGCATCGAAAATGTTCTGTGCCAGAGCCTGATTCAGCTGAGCGGCCAGCGCTTGTTGAACCTGACGGCGTTCATCGGTCTCGGCAGGGGGCAACAATTCGTCAAGTCGAACGATCAACGCGACCCCGGCACCGGGAACGACACGATAGCTTCCTAGTTCCATGTCGAACACTTCCGGCATGAAACCTGCGGGTACATCTTCTAGAAATGCAGTTCGTGTCAGAGCGTTTTCCACGCGGTGAGGTAGGCCGGTCGTGGTGAAATCCCCGTTCTCCTGCAACTGCTCCAACACGGCATTCGCGCGGTCTTCCAACGCTTTGCCAGTTTGAACCTGTGTCCAGGCCGCCGCAACGCGATCACGCGCTGATTCCAGCGGTTCAGGCCGACGAGGCAGCGTTTCGTTCAGGCGCAGCGCAAAGATCGAACCGTCCTCCAGGAATGCAATCTCGGGAAAATCCCCGTCTTGCACGGCTTCGGCTGCACTGCGGAAACCGTCATATGCGGCCACGCCATCCTGACTGGCGCGAGTCCAGTCGATCTGTCCCAGCTCCATCCCGGTCTCGGCTGCCAACTCCTCAAGTGTTGCCCCGCCTGCAAGCAGGTCATTGATGTCTTCGGACTGAGCCTCGATCTGGCGGCGCGCACGGTCTGCGGCCAACTCTTCGCGCAGAGCTGGGGCGGCGTCTTCGAAGGGAGTGTTGTTCTCAGCCAGCGAGCCGTTGATACGGAAAAGGGCAGGGCCGAATACCGAGGGCAGAGGTCCAACAACAGTGTCCAGTTCAGCCGCGAAAATGGCCTCGGCCGCATCGCCCAGGTCGTCGCGGGTAACGTCGCCCAGATCCACGTCGCTCAGCTCAAGCTCACGGTCACGGACAAGTTGTTCGAAGGTTGTCCCGCCAACTTCAATCTGTGCCATGGCATCTTGCGCAGCGGCGTCATCAGAAAAAGAAAGGCGTTCAACAAGGCGGCGTTCGGGTTGCTGAAACTCGTCTGCGCGCTGTTCGAAAAGCCGGAGAACTGAATCTTCGTCCACCTCGACACTATCCAGCAGCATATTGGGCGACAGAATCGTATAGGTCAGCTTTTTGGTGCGGGGCAGGGAAAACTGGTCCTGGTTCTCGTCGTAATAGGCCTGGATTTGTTCATCGGTTGGGGTTGCAACCGGCTCTGCCAAAACTTCGGGTGAAACGGTTGCAACAGTAAAGCTGCGGCGGGCACCGACAAAGTCTGTCAGAACTTCAGTCAGGATCGAGGGCATTTCTACTCCGCTGACCACGGCATCCTGCACGATGGTCCGTGCGGATTCTTTCCTCAGATCGGTTTCAAACTCGGTGTCGGTCATGCCAACCTGTTCAAGCTGAAAGCGATATGCCTCACGGTCGAAAGAACCATCAGGCCCCTGAAACGCAGGGATCGAGACGATTTCTTCCTGCAAATTTTCATCGCCGATCGAAATACCCAGCAGACCAACTTCGTTATCCAAAGCAGCCAGCGCGGTGAGGCGCGACAGAGCCAGCTGGTCCAAGCCAAAATCGCGGGCCTGTGACATTTGCAGGGGCTGGCCGGTCTGGCTTTCGACCGCGCGGATTTCGCGCTGAAGTTCGCGGACGTAATCGTCAATCGAGATATCTTCGTTGCCCACCTGTGCTACAGTGCGCACAGTTCCAGTCAGGCTGGTCGCGCCAAATCCTGCAAGGCCCAGCATCAAAAGACCCATGAGGATCCAGACAAAGGTCTTTGATAGATTTTTCATGCCTGCGGCCATGGTGCCCTCTTGTTTTATTCGGCAAGTATTTGCCCTGTCGGTTGCGGCCCTGAATACGACGCGCACCGCCGAGGGGCAAGCTTAGAAGGAGAGAGCGTGCAGGCGGTCAAACAATTCCGTAATTCCGTTGCGATCAAGATTGGCAAATGCGATGCGGACCTGTCGTTTTCCGGCCGGGTCGTGATCGGGCATGAACATCGTGCCTGGCAGCAACAGAATGCTGGCATCCGTGACCAGCCGACGGGCTAAATCATCCGAAGAGATGTCAAACGGGTGTTCGAAATAAGCAAAATAGGCGCCCAACCCAAGCAACCGCCATCCTTTACTGGTCAGTTTGGGAAGTTGTCTTGTAATGACAGCGCGACGGTCGAGGATTTCCCTTCGTTCATCGGCCAGCCATTGCGACAGGTTTTGCATCCCCCAAAGCGCACCAAACTGACCGATTTGGTTTGGACAGATCGCGACGGTATCCAGAAATTTCTCAATCTCAGACAGCAGCGACGGACTGGTCGCAACAGCACCTACTCGGTGACCGGTCAGACGGTAGGCCTTTGAAAACGAATATAGATGAATCAGAGTGTCATCCCAGCCCGGCTGAGCGAACAGATCATGGGGCGGGCCGCTGCGGCTGTCGAAATCGCGGTAGGTCTCATCAACCAAAAGCTTAATTCCGGTTTCGCGCGACAGTTCGAAAAACGCGCGCAGCAGCTCAGCCGGGTATTCGACACCGCCGGGATTGTTCGGGGTGACCAGAGCAATGGCGCGGGTCTTATCCGTTATCAAATCCCGCGCCGCGTTCACCTCTGGCAACAGTCCATCATCAGTTCTCAGATCAATGGCGTTAACACCTGTCATATCCAGCCACATTTTATGGTTGAAATACCACGGCGTGGGCAGAATGACCTCATCCCCTTGGTCTGTGATGGAGGAAATCGCAGCGGCGAAGGCCTGATTGCAGCCAGAAGTAATGGCAACCTGTTCCTGTGCGACAGGTGCGCCATAATGAACCGTAATCTGGCTGGCCAGTTCAGACCTGAGGGCGCTGTTGCCCAGAACCGGGCCATAGAGATGAGCGGAATCCTCGGTCGACGCATAAGCCGCCATCGCCTGACGCATCTCAAGTGGAGGCGGATCGACGGGGGCCGCCTGACTTACGTTTATCAAGGGCCGCTCTTCAGGGAAGGTCACGCCTTCGATCCACCGGCGCGCCTCCATGACTGGGGGCGGAAAGGTGGCGGCGGTGCGTGTCCGGGTCATCTCTGCGCCCCAGTCAGTTGCTGCGCTTGGGCCGGATCAATCCGTGCCCCGGTAGGGTTCGACATATTGCAAAGCCATATCCCACGGGAAGAAAATCCAGGTGTCCTGGCTGACTTCGGTGATGAAAGTGTCAACCATCGGGCGGCCTTTCGGCTTGGCATAAACCGTCGCGAAATGCGCCTTGGGATACATCGCCCGCACCAGTTCCAGAGTTTTGCCACTGTCGACCAGATCGTCGACAATCAGGATTCCGGTGCCGTCGCCCATGAGGTCAGCGTCGGGTGCTTTGAGCACTTCGGCTTCGCCTTGATCCTGGTGATGGTAGGAGCGCACGCTGATCGTGTCGACTGTGCGAATGTCCAGCTCGCGGCTGACAATCATCGCCGGTGCCATACCGCCACGGGTAATGGCAACGACGCCACGCCAGGCCCCATCATTCGGACCTTGCCCATCCAGCCGCCAAGCGAGCGCTCGGGAATCGCGGTGAATCTGATCCCAGCTGATGTGAAAGCCTTTTTCGTGGGGCAGGCGGTCCTTGGCACTCATGATTCAACCCTTCTCAACGTCTGGAGCATCAACGGCTTTCATACCGACGATGTGGTATCCCGAATCCACATGCAGGTTCTCACCAGTGACACCGCCGCTTAGATCGGAAAGCAGATACAGCGCCGAGTTGCCCACATCGTCGATGGTCACATTGCGGCGCAGGGGTGAGTTATATTCGTTCCACTTCATGATATAGCGAAAGTCGCCGATGCCGCTGGCGGCCAGTGTCTTGATCGGCCCGGCCGAGATCGCATTCACACGAATGCCGTCCTTGCCTAAATCCTCGGCCAGATATTTGACCGATGCTTCCAGCGCGGCTTTGGCAACGCCCATGACATTATAATGCGGCATCACCTGTTCGGCGCCGTAATAGGTCAGGGTGATGGCGCTGCCGCCTTCGGTCATCATCTTTTCGGCACGCTGCATCACGGCGGTAAAGGAATAAACCGACACGTCCATCGTGAGGTTGAAATTCGCCCGCGACGTATCAACGTAGCGCCCGCGTAGCTCATTCTTGTCTGAAAACCCGATTGCGTGGACAACAAAGTCCAGCTTTCCCCATTTCTCGGATAGCGCATCAAACAATCCGTCGATCGAGGCTTCATCGCTGACATCGCAGGGCAGGACGATTTCACTGCCCAGCTGTGCCGCCAGTGGGTCAACGCGCTTTTTCAAGGCATCCCCTTGATATGAGAATGCTAACTCGGCCCCGGCCTCGGACAAGGCGCGGGCGATTCCCCATGCGATTGATTTGTCATTGGCCAGTCCCATGATGAGGCCGCGCTTTCCGGCCATCAACTGATTTGACATGTTCGGTTCTCCGCCTGTCTTCGCGTTATGTTGCGTTGGTTTATGCCATTGGCTGGTCTGCTTCAAGGCCGTGCACTCTTGCCCGTGGCGGGAACTCGCCCTAGGGTATCCCTCAATAGTTTCCAGGGGATGGAAATGAGCGAACGTGATGGCATCTTCGCAGGAACCGACCCATTTGCAATAGCAGGGCGGTGGCTGGGCGAAGCTGTGAAGAGTGAACCCAACGATCCTAACGCGATTGCACTGGCAACCGTGGGCGAAGATGGTATGCCCAATGTACGAATGGTGCTGTTGAAAGAGATCGAAGCCGACGCCTTCGTTTTCTACACAAATTACGAAAGTGCCAAGGCAGGCGAGTTGGACAATGCTGGCAAGGCGGCCTTCGTGATGCATTGGAAATCTTTGCGGCGTCAAATCCGCGTTCGTGGTACAATCACGCGCGAAGATGGACCAAAGGCTGATGAATATTATGCCTCCAGGTCATTGAAAAGTCGGCTTGGTGCATGGGCGTCCAAGCAATCTCAGCCGCTTAGCAGCCGTTCCGCGCTGATGGCGGATGTGGCGAAAGTGACAGCAAGGCTTGGCCCTAACCCTCCGCGCCCTAAATTTTGGGGTGGTTACCGGCTTGTGCCGACGGAAATTGAATTCTGGGCAGACGGCGCATTTCGTCTGCATGACAGGTTCAGGTGGTGCCGGGATGACGCTGCTTCGGAATGGCAGATTCAGAGGTTGAATCCATGACGTTCACGTGTCGCGAATTGCAATGCGCAGATAACAAAGGGATTTTTCACCTTGAATTTGCGCGTCAATCCCATACACATCGGACCCTTAACAAAGTGAAAAAAAACGCAGTGGGACCACAGTGCCAGAAGATCTGAACAACATGTACCGCGTCCGAGGACACGTTAAATGGTTCGACCCTGCCAAAGGATACGGCTTTGTCGTATCGGATGAAGGTGGGCCGGATATTCTGCTGCACGTAAACGTTTTGCGTAATTTCGGTCAAAGCTCGGTTGCAGACGGGGCAGGCATCGAAATTATGACGCATCGCACTGATCGCGGTGTGCAAGCTGTCGAAGTCATCAGCGTCGATCCGCCAGCGCGCGCCGATACGATGATGCTCGCGGATTTTGCTGAACTTGATCCAGTTGAGATTGCAGCGGCTCCTTTGGTGGCTGCGCGGGTTAAGTGGTTCGACAAGGGCAAAGGGTTTGGCTTCGCTAATGTATTCGGGCGTGGCGAGGATGTGTTCCTGCATATTGAGGTTCTACGCCGTTCGGGGCTTGCGGATCTGCAACCCGGTGAAGCATTGGCCATGCGGGTCATAGACGGACAGCGTGGTCGGATGGCGGCCCAGGTTATGGCCTGGGAAGCAGCTATGGATGACTGATCTGCCATGGCAGGGCTTTTCAAGGTTCTGACTGTCGTCTTGTTACTTTGGGCCGGTGGCGCAGAAGCCGCCTGTCGTACAGATCGTGTTAGCCTGAAAAATGATAAGTCCCAAATCGGCTTTGATATTGAACTCGCCGTGTCGCCACAGGAGCGATCGCGCGGACTCATGTTTCGAGAATCGCTTCCGGTACGTTCAGGGATGCTGTTTGTATTCGACCCGCCGCAACCTGTTGCGTTCTGGATGAAGAACACGCTGATTCCTCTGGACCTGATCTTCATAGATAAGACGGGTATGGTAACGAAAGTTCATCACAACGCGATTCCCGGTGATTTGACCCCCATCGGAGGGGGCGATTCGGTATTCGCGGTGTTGGAAATCAACGCTGGTCTCGCAGATCGTTATCTGATCACGCCTGGAACACAGATCCAGCACAAAGTTTTTTCACATGGTCCGGCGATTTGGCCCTGTTAGGGCTTTTCAAATCAGAACGGCACGGTTAGGAAGGCGCACGGTTCGGGGCGTGGCGCAGTCTGGTAGCGCACCTGTTTTGGGTACAGGGGGTCGTAGGTTCGAATCCTGCCGCCCCGACCACTTCTTCAAAAATTAAAATGGCGACCCACCCATCGTTCGATAGATGGCGCTAAGGGTTTTATCCAATTCTTTGCTTTCTACAGGGACTTTTGCAGCAGGCCCTGTTTCGCGCGGCACATTAAAAAACAGATCCGCTTCAACTAGATAGCCACCTGCGTTTTTTTCGGCGGTCAGCCGAGTCACACTTTTGGGTAGGTTCTGTGGATAGCCGTCATAGTTGAGAATCAGGTAGGCTGTGGTCTTCGGAGGCAGAAGTTCCTGACACTCGAACTGACGATTTCCGATTTTCCTAAATTCCTCACCCGGGCCGTTGCAAGATGTCTCGAACGTAGCAAACAACTTGTCTGGAAAGGCTGAGAACTGCGCGCTGCGCGATGTGGCGGGCGTTTCTTGTGGTGTGCAGGCCACGATCAGGACAAACAGGGAAATTATTCGAAACGCGGTCATTGATCGGTCTGCCCTTTGTTGGATGTGCTTTTACGCGCACCTCTGAATAATGTCGAAATCGGCCGGATGCTGATTCTATTTCAACCTAGACATCTTAAGGCTGGTTTATCAAATCCCGATAAGTAAGCCGGAAAGAACGGTTAATCGTATTACGGACTTGGCTAGGTGATGGCGAACCATGGCGGATAACTCTGTGGAGGAATCGGAAACTGTCCTTCACCAGTTTGTCTATGCGGATCGGTCAACATAAAAGATTCCAAAAATGGCGGAAAAAGGCCGTTGACGATCTATGTGTGAATACGCCAGATTGTATAGGCCGAAAGTGCTGCCACTAAATCTGGTAGAAAATCCAGAACGTGGCACAGGGCGAGGGCTGGAGAGCACATCATACTTACGTGCGTCCGTCGGAACGGGGTCACGCTGCTTCGGGCAGCGGCCGGTTTCCTGCGCCCAAGATTTTCGGTTAGGGCAGATGGTCCGTTTATTGGGATCAAAAGCCAAGGGACAAGTTGATTGAATCTAGGGCGGCGGACATGAAGATTGACAGAAAATTTACCAAATCGGGACAGGATGCTTATGCAGAGCTTAAGTTCGCTTCTGCGACGTCAGAAATCCGAAACCCGGATGGGACCATCGTTTTCCGCCTGGACGATATCGAGGTTCCTACCAGCTGGAGCCAGGTCGCAAGCGACGTCATCGCGCAGAAGTATTTCCGCAAAGCAGGCGTTCCGACCAAGCTGAAGAAGGTCAAGGAAAAGGATGTCCCTGAATTCCTGTGGCGTTCTGTTCCGGCTGAGGACGCTGAATTTGGGGGCGAAATCTCGTCCAAGCAGGTGTTTGACCGTCTTGCCGGCGCCTGGGCCTATTGGGGCTGGAAAGGTGGCTATTTCTCGACCGAGGATGACGCGAGCGCCTATTTCGACGAGATGCGTTATATGCTGGCGACTCAGCGCGCTGCGCCGAACAGCCCGCAATGGTTCAATACCGGCCTGCACTGGGCTTACGGAATCGATGGCCCAGCACAGGGGCACCACTATGTCGATTATAAGACAGGCAAGCTGACCAAATCGAAATCCGCCTATGAGCATCCGCAGCCGCATGCGTGTTTCATCCAGTCCGTAGATGATGATCTGGTGAACGAGGGTGGCATTATGGACCTGTGGGTCCGCGAGGCGCGCCTGTTCAAATACGGAAGCGGAACCGGGACCAACTTTAGCCACCTGCGTGGCGAGGGTGAGGCACTGTCGGGTGGCGGTAAATCCTCGGGTTTGATGGGCTTTCTCAAGATCGGCGACCGCGCCGCTGGCGCGATTAAATCAGGCGGCACGACCCGTCGAGCAGCAAAGATGGTCATCGTCGATGCAGATCACCCAGACATCGAGAAATTCATCGAATGGAAGGTGATCGAAGAGCAGAAGGTGGCCTCGATCGTTGCCGGATCGAAGATGCACGAGAAGATGCTGAACGGCATTTTCGAGGCCATCCGCAGCTGGGACGGCGCGCAGGAAGACGCGTATGATCCCAAGACGAATGACAGCCTGAAAAAGGCGGTTCGCCAGGCGAAAAATGTTGCGATCCCCGAGACTTACATCAAACGCGTTCTGGATTACGCCAAGCAGGGTCACGATAGCATCGAATTCCCGACCTACGATACGGATTGGGATTCGGAAGCCTACAGCTCGGTTTCGGGCCAGAACTCGAACAACTCGATTCGCGTAACCAACGCCTTCCTGACCGCTGTCGAGAAGGACGCGGACTGGGAACTGGTCAACCGCACAAACGGGAAAGTCGCCAAGACCGTCAAGGCGCGCGACCTGTGGGAAAAGGTTGGCCACGCGGCCTGGGCCTGCGCCGATCCCGGCATCCAGTTTCACGACACAGTCAACGAGTGGCATACATGCCCCGAAGATGGGGAGATTCGCGGATCGAACCCGTGTTCGGAATATATGTTCCTCGATGATACGGCCTGTAATCTTGCGTCGATGAACTTGCTGACTTTCCTCAAGGATGATGAGTTCCAGGCAGTGGACTATATGCATGCCTCGCGCTTGTGGACCCTAACGCTGGAAATCTCGGTGACCATGGCGCAGTTCCCGTCCAAGGAAATCGCGCAGCTGTCCTATGACTTCCGCACTTTGGGTTTGGGCTATGCCAATATCGGCGGTCTGCTGATGAACATGGGCTACAGCTATGACTCGGATGAAGGCCGCGCGATCTGTGGCGCGCTGACCGCGATCATGACCGGTGTAGCCTATGCAACCTCGGCCGAGATCGCTGGTGAATTGGGTCCGTTCAATGGCTATGAGCGCAACGCCGATAACATGCTTCGGGTCATCCGCAACCATCGCCGCGCATCTCAGGGTGTGACTGAAGGGTATGAGAAACTGGCAGTGAAGCCTGTACCTCTGGACCATGGCAACTGCCCGGATAAACGTTTGGTTGATCTGGCGATGTCAGCTTGGGATGAAGCGCTGAGCCTGGGTGAGCAGAACGGTTATCGCAATGCGCAGGCCACTGTGATTGCGCCAACCGGAACCATCGGTCTGGTGATGGATTGCGACACCACCGGGATCGAGCCGGACTTTGCTTTGGTAAAGTTCAAGAAACTGGCCGGTGGCGGGTATTTCAAAATCATCAACCGCTCGGTGCCTGCAGCGTTGGAAAAGCAGGGGTATTCCTCGGCTCAGATTGAAGAGATCGTCAGCTACGCGGTTGGTCATGGCACCATCGGCAACGCTCCGGGGATCAACCACACCTCGCTGACGGGTCACGGCTTTGGCCCCAATGAACTGGCCAAAGTGGATGCCGCACTGGAAAGCGCCTTCGACATCCGGTTCGTGTTCAACCAGTGGACTCTGGGCGAGGATTTCTGCACCGGTGTTCTCGGCATCCCTGCGACCAAGCTGAATGACCCGACCTTCGATCTGCTGCGCCATCTGGGCTTTACCAAAGCGGATATCGACGCGGCCAACGACCACGTTTGCGGAACCATGACGCTGGAAGGTGCACCGCATCTGAAAGAAGAGCATTATTCGATCTTCGACTGTGCCAACCCGTGCGGCAAGAAAGGCAAGCGTTTCCTGGGTGTTGACAGCCACATCACCATGATGGCTGCAGCGCAGAGCTTCATTTCGGGTGCGATCAGCAAGACGATCAACATGCCGAATGACGCCACCATCGAGGATTGCCAGAAAGCTTATGAGCTGTCCTGGTCGCTGGGTGTGAAGGCAAACGCGCTGTATCGCGACGGCTCTAAACTGTCGCAGCCATTGGCAGCCGCGCTGGTCGAGGATGACGAAGAGGCAGCAGAAGTTCTGGAAACCGGGACGCCGCAGGAAAAAGCCGTCGTTCTGGCCGAGAAGGTCATCGAGAAGGTCGTCGTCAAGGAAATCATCCGCAGCCATCGTGAGAAACTGCCGCATCGCCGCAAGGGTTACACTCAAAAGGCAATCGTGGGTGGCCACAAGGTATACCTGCGCACGGGCGAGTTCGAAGACGGCCAATTGGGTGAGATCTTCATCGACATGCACAAGGAAGGCGCTGGCTTCCGTGCGATGATGAACAACTTTGCCATCGCCGTGTCGGTTGGCCTGCAATATGGCGTACCGCTGGAAGAGTTCGTGGATGCCTTCACCTTCACCAAGTTCGAACCGGCGGGAATGGTACAGGGCAACGACTCGATCAAGAATGCGACGTCGATCCTGGATTACATCTTCCGCGAATTGGCCGTGTCCTATCTGGACCGCACCGATCTGGCTCATGTGAAACCAGAAGGCGCAAGCTTTGACGATCTGGGCCGGGGCGAGGAAGAAGGTGTCTCGAACGTGTCCGAGATCAGCGAAAGCGCGGCGTCCAAGTCTTTGGAAGTTCTGAAACAAATCAGCTCGTCCGGGTATCTGCGCAAACGGATGCCGCAGGAACTGATGGTTCTCAATGGCGGACAAACCGTAGTTAACGGCATGGCCGAAACCGCAGCCACTTTCGAAGCTTCGGTGGTTGAATCCGCCGCCGCAACCGGAATGGACGCCCGCACCAAAGCCAAGATGCAAGGCTATGAGGGCGATCCCTGCGGTGAATGCGGAAACTACACGCTGGTGCGCAACGGCACCTGCATGAAATGCAACACCTGCGGCTCAACAAGCGGGTGTAGCTGAGTTAAGCGCCCCGGCAACCCGGGGCGCAGGGGGTCGGAAGCTGCCACAGTTGCCGGCCCCGACGAATACGGATCAAGGCGCAGAGACTTACCTTCGATGCCTTGGTCCACTCGGCCGACATGCCCGTGTTGGCCGGGAACAGGGTGGGGCGGAATATTTGCTCTTTCCCACTCTTTCACGGAACGGGTGCGCTCGTTCCATGCGACGTCCAGGCCGCAGGCAAACAAAACACCGGGCGGTCAACGAATGGAGCCTGGATGGCGAAACTGACAGGGGGCTTCGGCCCCCTTTCTTTTTGTCCTAAAGCCGTTAACTCGGCAGAGCCTCGCCATATTGCCTGTTTCCCATCGGGCAAGAACCGCCGACCGTGTTTGGGGGAGTTTTACCCAGCGACAGACCGCGGATGCGACTCTTGCAAACACGCGGAGTTTGGCGCGAAATCAAAGCGATGGTACTCAGCGGCTGACAACTGGTGGTGATTGCGTGTTCTTGATGCTTGTCCGGACACAAAACACACAAACTCTATCAGGAGGCATCACAATGAAACTGAATACTCTGGTCACATTTTCCGCACTTGCTTTTGCTCTGCCGACTTTGGCTGTCGCGCAGTCTGCGGCGGATACCAATGGGGACGGCGTTCTGACAATCGAAGAAGTTCAGGCCGTCGTGCCAGACGTTGACGCAAACGGATTTGCAGCAATGGATGCAAATGGCGACGGCGCGCTGGATCAGGATGAAATTGCAATCGCGCAGGAAGCCGGGTTGCTGCCATCTACAAACGGCTGATCAACAAATTATCAAGGCGGCCAGACGAAATTTCTGGCCGCCTTTCTAGGTGTTTATCTGGGTAGGTGAATGTTGAATTTACTGCGAATCTGCGCATCCAATGCCGGATCGAACTGTGCCGGAGAAGAGGTCGACAGGATTTCCAGTTTTCGCGCGGTCGCTTTTTCGATCAAGTCAGGTTTGCCAAGCTCGACCCATTCTTTCGGAGACGTTCGATCTCCATGTGCGGGATACACATAATCGGCCTGCATGCGCCCAAGTGTGGCATCGGTTCCCAAATAGTGACCGGGCCCACCAAGGCAAACCTCGGCCATCTGATCCAATGCCAGTGTTTCGTCAGATACTTCGATCCCGCGGACGCAGCGCATCGCCTGTCCGATAAGATCATCCCCTAAGATCAAGCTTTCAAAGCAAAAACCCAACAGAGACGAGTGCATCCCGGCGGATTCATAAACCATATTCAGGCCCGACAGGCCGGCCATGACGTTCGAGCACATCTGCTCCCATCCCGCTTGCATATCGGGCAATTTGGAATCCGACGCGCCTGCGGCGGCTCCGCCTGGCAGATCATAAAACTTGTGCATTTGGGCACAGCCTGCGCTGAGCAGAGCCTGTTCACCTGATCCTACGGACATGGCGCCTGTCCGAAGGTCCAACCCAAAGGGCCAGGTTCCAAAAATCGCCGGTGCACCTGGCTTTACGGCATTTACATAAACCAAACCGGCAAGACATTCTGCTGTCGCCTGGGCAATGGCGCCTGCGATTGTGGACGGAGCAGTTGCACCTGCCATTCCGGCCGAAAGAAGAAGAACAGGCATTCCTTCCTTGATGCATTCCTCCATCACCTGACAGCTTTCAGTGGCAAACTTCATGGGCGGTACGACAAAGCAGTTCGAGTTCGAGATGAATGGCCGCTCGCGCCACTTGTCTTCACCGCCTGCGATCATGTGGATTAGTTCCATCGCTGGCGCGACATAACTAGGATCGGTGAACGATGTGCCGATATGCTTGTAAGTGCCAGAACTACAAGCATAAATCGTGTTCAGGTCCATCTCGAGATTGTCGGAAATATCGCGACAAACCATCGGGCGTTGGACAAAATGGATGTTATCCAGCTGTTGGCAAATCCGCGCGGCATCGTGCAGATCCTGCACAGTCGAATCGCGGTATTCGCGGCCGTTGACTTCAACCATACTGACAGCGGCACCGGCGGTCCCATAGTGAACCTTTGCCCCCGACAATTCCAGGTCAGTTTGACCATCCCGGCTGAACAATGTGACCGAGCGGTTGGCTTTGGCAATGGTGTCTTCAACCAGCGCGCGCGGAAACCGGATGCGTCCGTCGTCGCCAAGTGTGCAGCCCGCGCCAACCAGATAGTCGATCCCGCTTTGCGGAGCATCCGCCAGACCTATGGTTTCAAGCGCCTGCAGCGCGGCCTCGTGAATGCGTTCGACTTGTGGCTGAGTCAGTGGCTTGTAGCGTCCGCCCTCCATTCCCGGGCGGATAGGGCGCAGATGATCAGGCAGAGCAGATGCGCGGGCAGCACGACGCGCAGCACGTCCGCCACTGCGGGAAGAGTTACGGGGTTGGTCGTTCATGTTTAGGATCCAATAGTGAGAAACGTATTTTGAGAGGCCTTACAAAAAGCCTGAAGGACGCCCCCTGGCAGCACGTCCCCGATCCGCGCCGATTGTGCGGCTGATCAGGTGGATTTTCCAAAATTCGTTCTGCATTTGGTTCCTCATCCAGTGGCCGCAGTGTTCCAATTCAGAACGGCATTATCTGTTCTATTTGCGACCTTGATGCCGAAAAGCGAAGCAAATTCTCAAGTGATTGTTGCCTAAAGATATTTTTCCCCGAGGCGGTCGAAATCTGCTATAATTTCTCTGCTTACTTGAATTGGGCCACTAGGCTAAACACTTTTTTAACGAATGCGGCCCAGTTTGTAGCAAATTGATCTGAATACTCGAAAGCATTTCTGAAAGGTTTTTGGTGAATCGTAGGAAGGTGCATATCGCATTAATTGTTGCTCTGGCGACATCCGGCTTCTCACCGGCTTTGGCCGAGGATTGGAGCGGTGCCTATGCGGGATTCAGCTTTGGCTATGCTGATGCAGACGGGCCGAATGGTTCAAGCGGCAGCGACACCAGCTTTGGTCCTCATCTCGGGTATGACTTTGATTTCGGCAAGTTCGTGTTGGGTGGTGAGCTTGAGTATAACCGGCTGTCGCTGAATCTTGGTCAGGGCGAAGGCAGTCTGGATAGCATGACCCGGCTGAAACTGCGCGGCGGATACGATTTCGGTAATGCGTTGGGATATGTAGTTATCGGTGCGGCGCGCGTGGATTCCACGGTCGAAAACGATACCGCAGCGGTTTATGGCATTGGTGTCGCTTATCCGATTGGCAATAATTTCGTCATCAGCGGTGAGGCGCTGCGCCAGAATTTCAATGACGTTACCCGATCGAATGGGGGGCTGGATTCGAATGTGTTCAATCTGCGTACGACATTTCGGTTCTAGCAAGATTTCCAGATTGAATCTGATCTGAGCTGCCGAATTCACGACTATGAAGGTCTGGCGTTTGCGGAGCATGGCGTCGATTTCCTGTTCCAATTCAGGGCGTTCGCCAATCACTCCCCGGTCATGATAGAACGTAAGGCTTGGCGCGGCGGGATAGCCGTGCTAGAGGATGATCCATGAACCGGATGACCTGCATCATTATCTGCTGCATTACCTGCTGATTTATCAAGCGGGCCGGTTTCTTTCGTTTTCTTCCCTGAGACAAGTTGCTAAGCCCGCGCCAACGCGAGACGCTATGCCGTTCTTAGGAGCCGACAGATGAAGACGATCAAACTGCACAACACACGGACACGGACAAAAGAGGATTTCGTTCCGATCAGCGCCGACAATGTGCGGATGTATGTCTGTGGACCTACCGTCTATGACCTTGCCCATCTGGGTAACGCGCGGCCCGTGGTCGTGTTTGATGTGCTCTATCGTTTGCTGCGGCATGTTTATGGCGCAGATCATGTGACCTATGTGCGCAATTTCACCGATGTGGATGACAAGATCAACGCGACCGCCCTGGAACGCCAAAAGGCGGGGGCCGCGGGGACGTTGGAAGAGTTGGTGAAGGAACGGTCAGATGAGACCATCGGCTGGTATCTGCGCGACATGGGTGAGCTTGGCGCGCTACAGCCCGATCATATGCCGCGCGCCACTGAATTCATCGCGCAGATGGTCGCGATGATCGAGGATCTGATTGCCAAGGGTCACGCCTATGCGGCCGAAGGGCATGTTCTGTTCGCGGTGGACAGTTGGAAAGAGCAGTACGGAGCCCTGTCCGGTCGGTCCGTGGATGACATGATCGCGGGTGCCCGGGTCGAAGTTGCGCCGTATAAGAAGAACCCGATGGATTTCGTTCTGTGGAAGCCGTCTACCGACGAGTTGCCCGGGTGGGAGTCTCCTTGGGGCCGAGGGCGTCCGGGTTGGCATATCGAATGCTCGGCCATGAGCTATGAGCTGTTGGGTGAGAGCTTTGACATTCATGGTGGTGGCAACGATTTGATGTTCCCGCACCATGAAAACGAGATCGCCCAGAGCAAATGCGCCCACCCGCATAGCGAGTTTGCGCGCGTTTGGCTGCACAATGAGATGTTGCAGGTCGAAGGCAAGAAAATGTCCAAATCGCTGGGCAACTTCTTTACCGTGCACGATCTTCTGGAGCAGGGTGTGCCCGGTGAGGTGATCCGCTTTGTCTTTTTGCAGACGCATTATCGCAAACCGATGGACTGGACAGAGAAAAAGGCACGTGAAGCCGAGGCAACGCTGCGCAAGTGGCGGGCGCTGACATCAGGCATCGAGCCCGCCGCCAGCGCGGCGCCCGCGGTCATCGCTGCGCTGAGCGATGATCTGAACACAGCGGGCGCCATCACCGAGCTATACCGGCTGGCGTCCGAAGGTGACCATGCAAGCCTGTTGGCTGGCGCCCAGGTTATGGGTCTGTTGATGCCCGAAATGGGTGCATGGGCCGATCTGGCCTCAGTGGATTTAGGGTCGTATGCGGATAGACTTGCAGAAGCGCGGGCCGGGGCGATGCAGAGCAAGGATTTCTCAGAGGTGGATCGCCTGAAAGCAGTATATGTGGCCGCTGGCCTTGAAGTGCGGATGAGCAAAGAAGGTGTAGAGTTGGTTCCTGGTACCGGCTTTGACCTCACCAAGTTGGAGGGAGTGTTATGACAAAAACTCGCCTCTACCTCTACGACACCACCTTGCGCGATGGGCAGCAGACGCAGGGCGTGCAGTTCTCGACCGCTGAGAAGGTGCAGATCGCGCAGGCGCTGGACGAGTTGGGTGTGGATTACATCGAAGGTGGTTGGCCCGGTGCGAACCCGACTGACAGTGCGTTTTTTGATGCCGCGCCGAAAACTGCGGCGCGGTTGACCGCTTTTGGGATGACCAAACGCGCGGGTCGGTCGGCTGAGAATGACGATGTTCTTGCGGCGGTGATGAACGCTGGCACGAAGGCAGTGTGTCTTGTGGGCAAGTCGCATGATTACCATGTGACCCAGGCGCTGGGGATCGCTCTGGAGGAGAATGTCGAGAACGTGCGCGCCTCGGTTGCGCATATCGTGGCGCAGGGGCGTGAGGCGCTTTTTGACGCTGAGCATTTCTTTGACGGCTACAGAGACAATCCCGGATATGCGGTCCAGGTTTGCAAGGCCGCTTTAGAGGCCGGAGCTCGCTGGGTTGTTCTGTGTGACACCAATGGGGGCGCATTGCCCGGTGAAGTGTCGCGGGTTGTATCCGAGGTGATTGCCGCAGGTTTGCCAGGTGATCGTTTGGGCATTCATACTCATAATGACACGGAAAACGCGATTGCGTGCTCGCTCGCTGCTGTGGATGCGGGCGTGCGTCAGGTTCAGGGAACCCTGAACGGGTTGGGCGAACGCTGCGGGAATGCAAATCTGACGGCTTTGATCCCCACTTTGCTGCTGAAAGAACCTTATGTGTCGCAGTTTGATATTGGGGTCAGCGTCGAGGCCTTGGCGGGTCTGACTCGGGTCAGCCGTATGTTGGACGAAATCCTGAACCGGGTGCCCAGCAAGCAGGCGGCCTATGTGGGGGCGTCTGCTTTTGCGCATAAGGCGGGGCTGCATGCCAGCGCGATCCTGAAGGATCCGTCGACATACGAACATGTCGATCCGGCGACTGTCGGCAATGCACGGATCATCCCGATGTCGAACCAGGCGGGGCAGTCGAATCTGCGTAAACGCCTGACTGAGGCCGGCCTGAGCGTGGAAAGTGGTGATCCGGCGCTGGGGCGCATTCTTGACCGGATCAAGCAGCGCGAGGCCGAAGGCTATTCTTATGACACCGCCCAGGCCAGTTTTGAGCTGTTGGCGCGCGATGAGCTGGGCCAGTTGCCCGCTTTTTTCGAGGTCAAACGCTATAAGGTCACGGTTGAGCGGCGGAAGAACAAGTATGACAAGATGGTCAGCCTGTCCGAGGCGGTTGTCGTGGTGAAGGTCGACGGGGAAAAGAAGCTGTCGGTCAGTGAATCTCTGGACGAAGATGGCAGCGACCGGGGTCCGGTGAACGCTTTGGCCAAGGCTCTGGCCAAGGATCTGGGGCAATATTCGCGGATATTGGACGACATGCATCTGGTCGATTTCAAGGTGCGGATCACCCAAGGCGGAACCGAGGCCGTGACGCGGGTCATCATCGACAGCGAAGATGGGCAGGGGCGGCGCTGGTCAACTGTCGGGGTCAGCGCGAACATAGTGGATGCGTCGTTTGAGGCCCTATTGGATGCGATCCAATGGAAGCTTGTACGGGATTGCCGTCCTCGGGCGGTGGTGGCCGAGTGACGGTGCAGTTCAATGACGATCTGAAGGCTTGTGCTGCATTGGTGCATCGCGCCGATCCGGACCGGTTCATGGCGGCGATGGCCGCGCCGGTTGCCGCACGTTCGGTTCTGTTTCCGATCTATGCCCTGAATGTCGAGGTCGCCCGAGCGCCCTGGGTCACGCAAGAGGCGATGATTGCCGAAATGCGCCTGCAATGGTGGCGCGATGCATTGCAGGAAATTGCTGAAGGTCCGACTGTGCGTCGACATGAGGTCGTGACGCCGTTATCGCAGGTTCTTTCCCCACATCTGGCGGTGATGCTGGATGAATACGTGGCCGTAAGGCGCTGGGATATCTATCGCGATCCTTTCGAGGACGAGGCCCATTTCGAGGCCTACCTAAATCACAGCTCGGCCAGTTTGATGGTGGCGTCGGCGCAATCTTTGGGTGAGGCCGATGAGCCTGTGTTACGAGAGTTCGGCTATGCCGTTGGCGTGGCGAACTGGTTGCGCGCAATCCCGGATCTTGAGGCGCGCGGGCGTATTCCTTTGTTGGATGGAACACCCGATGCAGTGCGCGATCTGGCGCAAAAGGCTCTGAACCGGTTGCGGCGCGCACAGGGACAGCGTCTGGCGATTTCACCAGAGGCGCGCCCGGCGCTTTTGGCGGGTTGGCAATCTGAATGGGTGTTGCGCAAGGCGATTGCTCAGCCAGATCGCGTGGCCGCAGGGAATTTGATGCAGGGTGAGGTTCGGCGCCGGGTTTCCCTGATGTGGAAGGTGGTCCGGGGTCGCTGGTAGACCTCAGACCGTTTCGGGATCGGACGGGCGCAGAACCAACCAAAGCAATGCGCCCCCGGCCAGAGTCAACAATGGAACCATGGCAAGGTTTACCGCGGTCCAGCCTTCAACCGGTGAGCCGCCAGAGCAGTTCATTAACCCACCCGAAGCAAGTGAAGCCAGTGTGACGCCACCGAATACCAGCAGGTCGTTCAGACCCTGCATACGGCCACGCTCGTTGATGTCATGCGATGCCGCCAACATGGTGGTCGCGCCAATAAAGCCAAAATTCCAACCGACGCCCAGCAAGATCAGAGCGATGAAGAAGTTTTCGAGCTCAACCCCTTGCAAGGCGACAACGCCAGCACCGGCAAGGATTGCCAGACCAAGAGCTACGATCTTTTCGACGCCAAAACGGGCAATCAACTGGCCGGTGAAGAAACTGGGGATGTACATGGCGAGAACGTGAAAAGAGACCACATCTGCCGCGTCATTGGCTGTGTAGCCACAACCAACCACTGCCAGCGGAGTGGATGTCATGACCAGATTCATCAACGCATAAGAAACCATTGCGCAGATGATGGCCACGGCGATGCGCGGCGTCTTTAGCATCTCAAGCCGGGTGCGTCCGGTCGGGGCCCCCTCAGCGGCTTTTGCAGGCGTGGGGATGTCCAGAAAGAAAAACAAGACCGAACCCAGAATGTTGAGCACAATCACCGCCAGATAGGTGCCCAGGAATGGGATCACATAGGCGGTTGAGGTCAGCTTAACGATTTGGGGGCCAATGAGCGCGGCGGCCAGACCGCCGGCCATGACGTATGAGATTGCCTTAGGGCGAAAGGCGTCCGAGGCTGTGTCCGCGGCGGCAAAGCGATAGAATCCGTGCGCGCTCATATAGATTCCGGTCAGCAGACTGCCCGCCAGGAAGACCGGGAACGAGGCCAGATACAAACCGTAGGCCCCAACCAGCCCCCCGCAGGCACCTGCCGTTGCCCCAACCAGAAACCCTGCGCGCCGTCCCCAGCGTTGCATTATGGCCGAAATCGGTGTTGCCGCCAGCATTGACCCCAGCACGATCAACGAGATGGGCAGGGTTGCTAGACAGGCATTGGTGGCCAGCGACTGCCCGGCCAGACCGCCAACAATAAAGATCATCGGCATCTGCGATCCCAGAATGGCCTGAGCTGCGACCAGAACAGCGACATTACGCTTGGCCTGACTGTTATCCGGGATCGTGAGTGTCATTGTCATGCGCCAATGCGTAGCGATGAAAGCAGGGTCATACAAGACGGTTGCATCTGCGACAAAGCACCCTAACGTGCTGCTGACCAATTTGCCGGAGCGCGCATGTCCGTCGGACGTATCATTGAAACCCCCGATTGCGTGGCCGAGGGGGCCAAGTGGCTGGCCGAGACCTGTCCGCGCATGGCCTATGCGATGGACCAGACCGGGCCTTTGCCGCTGCGCCGTAAGCCTGACGGGTTTGCCCAGCTGCTAAGTGCGATTGTCAGCCAACAGGTCAGTGTGGCCTCGGCGAACGCAATCTGGAAACGACTGCAAGATGCAAAACTGACGGGCCCACGCAAAATCATGTGGGCCACCGATGAGGATTTGCGTGCGGTGGGCCTTAGCCGCCAAAAGATCGGATATGCCCGAGCGCTTGCGGAGGCTCGTATTGATTACAAGGCGTTACGCGACGCACCTGATGAGGATGTTGTGGCGATCCTGACCGAAATTTCAGGCATAGGCGTCTGGACTGCCGAGATTTACGCGATATTTTCTCTGGGCCGTGCCGATGTGATTGCACCGGGCGACCTTGCGCTGCAAGAGGCCGCGCGCATCCTCTATGATTTACCCAAGCGCCCTACGGATAAAGAACTGCGCCGGATGGCCGAAGCGTGGTCACCCTGGCGGTCGGTTGCAGCGCGGGTGTTGTGGGCCTATTACCGGGTCGCAAAAGAACGAGAAGGGATCAGATGACACGGGTTTTGAATGCGCTCCGAAAAGAGCCGGTTTCGGGCGATACGCGCTCGGTCGTGGTGTTCGTGCATGGCTATGGCGCCAACGGGGCCGACTTGCTGGGGCTGGCCGATGTGTTGGGCGAGCACTTGCCGGACACGCTGTTCGTTGCCCCTGACGCGCCCGAGCAGATCCCGGGTATGCCCAATGGCTTTCAGTGGTTCCCGATCCCGTGGATTGATGGCTCTTCCGAAGAAGAATCGCGCCGCGGGATGGAAATGGCGGCGGATGACTTCGACGCTTTCCTCGATGCGTTGATGGTGGACGAAGACGTTCTGCCCGAGCAGGTGGTTCTGTTCGGATTTTCGCAAGGCACGATGATGAGCCTGCATGTCGCCCCGCGCCGCGAGGACCCAGTGGCCGGGATAGTAGCCATTTCAGGACGCCTTCTGGAACCCGATCTGCTGCCGGATGAAACAGTCAGCCGCATGCCGGTCCTACTGGTACATGGCGACGCCGATGACGTCGTGCCGCCACAATCATTGCCCGAAGCCGCCGAGGCCCTGCAAGCGGCTGAGTTCAAAGAGGTCTATGCCCATGTCATGAAGGGCACCGGCCACGGTATTGCCCCGGATGGTCTTAGCGTCGCACTGGCATTCATGCGTGACAAGCTGAGCCTTTAAGCAATGATTGCGGTCCGCCCCATGATGCCCGAGGATGTCGCAGCAGCTTGCGATTTGCTCAACCAGATCATCGCCATTGGTGGTACGACTGCGAATGAAACCCCTTTCTCCGAGGCGCAGTTTGCGCAGAGTTATCTGGAGGGGCAGGATAAGATATGCTGCCACGTGGCGCTGGATGCGCAAGGTGAGGTTTCCGGGTTTCAATGGCTCGGGGTGAATGACGCACTTCCCGACGATTGCGCTGACATTGCAACCTTCACCCGCCGCGAACCGGTATTGAAGGGGGCAGGGCGTGCCTTGTTTGAAGAAACCGCCAAATTTGCCGTAGGGGTTGGGCTCGGTTCCATCAGCGCGACAATAAGGGCCGATAACCGGATGGGCCTGAACTATTACGAGAAGATGGGATTCCAAGATTACTCGGTTGATTTTGGTGTGCCCCTTCGTGACGGCACGCCGGTCGACAGGATTACCAAACGGATTGATCTGAGATTGGAGATACCATGCTGATCGTAACCGGAACTATCGAAATTACGCCGGAAGGTGCCGAGGCTGCCAGAAAAGCTGCGCAGGAAATGGTTGCCGAGACGGTGAAGGAAGCAGGCTGCACGGTCTATGAATTCAGCCAGATTCTGGGTCATGCCAATCGGTTTCGGGTTTACGAAGAATGGGAAAGTCAGGCCGCGCTCGAGGCGCATTTTGCCACACCGCACATGGCAACATTTCAGGCGGTGCTGGGCAAGGTCGGAGTGACTGAAAGTCTAATCTATCGGATCACGGGAGGTGACAAGAAACCGCTGCGGTGATCCTAGTCCCATAAGGAAGGCTCGG
Source organism: Ruegeria sp. YTSA108 (assembly GCF_059610185.1). NCBI lineage: Bacteria > Pseudomonadati > Pseudomonadota > Alphaproteobacteria > Rhodobacterales > Roseobacteraceae > Ruegeria > Ruegeria sp. YTSA108. Next base: position 44,790 of record NZ_JBXWND010000001.1, read on the forward strand.
CGAATTCGATGGAATTCCCGGACGGGTCGCGAACGTATAAAGACAGTACTCCGTTCGGCCATTCAAATTCAGCGTCTACGGGCACGTTCCAGTCTATAAGATGTTTTCGCATCACCGCGATTTGCGCGCGCGCCATGCCAAAGCAGGCATGACCCGGACCTTGGGCGCCATGGGCGGGAACAGGCAGGCGCGGGTTGCCCGGAGGTTTTTCGGTCTCTGCCGCATTGAATAGCAGCAACACTGAACCACCCACCTTGTAGAACACATGCCGGTTGGCGACACGCTGGATTTGCTCAAGCGCCAGAACGTCCCCATAGAAATGCTCTGCAGCATCCAGGTCGTCGACATAAAGTGACGCTTCTAAAAGGCCGGTTGGCTGCGGAATGTCAGGTGATACCTTCATTCCGCTATCCTATCACAAATAGGCGTTTCGGTCACCGACGTGGGCGCCGGTCCCGTTTGCGCGAAGAAGATGGTGCGAGGGCAGGCATAGATAGGCTATCCCATTGCCCCGGCTCAAGCCCGTCCAATGTCCAGTCGCCTATCCGGGCGCGGATCAGTCGAAGGGTCGGGTGCCCAACGGCCGCCGTCATCCGGCGCACTTGCCTGTTTCGACCTTCTCGAAGGACCAGTTCGACCCAACAATCCGACACCGTCTGCCGCACTCTAATCGGCGGGTCGCGCGGCCATAATGCCTCGGGCTGATCCATCAATCGCGCCTTGGCAGGGCGGGTCAAGCCCTCCTTCAGCTCAACACCATCGCGCAGGGCTTTTAGGGCGGAGGCGTCTGGCTCCCCTTCGACCTGCACCCAATAGGTCTTAGCCATTTTATGCTTGGGATCGGCTATCTGCGCCTGCAGGCGACCATTGTCGGTCAACAGCATCAAACCTTCGCTATCGCGGTCCAATCGCCCGGCCGGATACACATCCGGCAGATCAATGAAATCCGACAGCGTCCTGCGCGGAGACTCCGCATTCGCGCGATCCGTGAACTGTGGCAATACATCGAATGGTTTATTGAAGCGGATGAACCAGGACATTACCCGCCATAGCCCGGCGATCGAATTGGTGCAACCTGTGGATAACTGTCATCGGCCTGTTACGGATTCGGAATACTCAATCCCCGAGATATTGTGGAAACTCAGGGCTTGTCAGAGCTTTAACACGATATATAGTAAAGCTAAGGCCGGGGCGGGGGTTCTCCGCTCTGATGTCAAAATAGGCAGAGCAGAGCGTGGAGCGATTCTGATATGGACGGAGACTTCAGGACCGAATTTGTCAGGGAACCCGGTGCGCTCAAGCATCATCCGGCATTGGTTTTGAACGCCGATTACCGCCCCTTGTCCTACTATCCACTATCGCTCTGGCCGTGGCAGGAGGCCATAAAAGCTGCCTGGCTGGACAGGGTGGATATCGTCGCCGAATATGACGAAGTTGTCCGAAGCCCGAGCACCGAAATACGAATACCCTCGGTCGTTGTGCTGAAAGATTATGTAAAACCCAGAAAGCGCGTGGCCTTCACGCGCTTTAATTTATTTCTGAGGGATGAATTCCGCTGCCAATACTGTGGCAGCCGTGGGGATCTGACCTTTGATCACGTGATCCCGCGCGCGGCGGGCGGGGTGACAAGCTGGCAGAACGTTGTTGCGGCCTGTAGCCCATGTAACTTGCGCAAAGGGTCTAAATCACTGCGGCAAGCAGGAATGACATTGCGCAAGCCTCCGCGGCAGCCAGATGCCGAGGCTTTGCGCAACGTTGGACGAAAATTCCCACCGAACCACCTGCATGACAGTTGGATCGACTTTCTCTATTGGGATGCGGAACTGGACGAGCTCTAACGGCCTTCACGCCACGCGGCGAACCAGAGCAGAACCAGAACGAAAGACAAAGCGGCATTCCATCCGGCCATGGAAACACCAAATAACTCCCATGGAATATCATCACAGCGTACCAGTGGTGCCGACATGATCTGATCCAGCAGTTCTTCTGCCGACAGACCGCCGATGCTGCTTGATGTGCAGCTTGACGGACCTTCCCACAAACCGCGTTCTACACCAGCGTGATAGACACCAATGACCGCAGTGGTCAGCGCCGCCATGACGCCTAAAAGAGGGAGGATCGCCAGCCGAGGTAGCGCAAGCGCCGCAGCACCGATCAGGATGGCGACAGCATGCGGATAGCGTTGCCAGATGCACATTTTGCAGGGTGGAAGCCCGCCGAGATACTGAAACGCAAAGGCTCCAAGCAGCAATGCTACAGATCCAAACGTGGCAACCAGGACCAGTAAATTTCGTCTTGTCATAGGAATCTCACCGCTAGGAACCCGCCGAACAGAAGGATGATGAACAGGGTAAACATAAGGCCCAGCCGCTTTTCTATAAAGCTGCGGATCGGCTCTCCGAAGCCCCAAAGCAAACCTGCGACAATGAAAAACCGTATCGCTCGGGCCAGAATCGAGGTGGCAATGAAGGTGCCCAGAGGCATCCCTGTCCAGCCGGACATGATGGTGATGACCTTATAGGGAAAAGGCGTAACCCCAGCGGCCAGAACAGCCCAGAAACCAAAGTCATTGAACCGTGTGTTGAACTCTTCCATGGCGTGGGCTTTGCCCATGTATTCAAGGATGGGCTGACCGAGGCTTTCATAAAAGAACGCGCCGATTGCATAGCCTAACATACCGCCCAAAACCGAAGCTACCAGTGCAACAGAAGCAATCAGCCAGGCCCGGGAGGGTCGGGCAAGGATCATGGGGATCATCAGAACGTCCGGCGGTATCGGAAAGAAAGAGCTTTCGATGAAGGAAACAATAGCCAGCGCCCACAAGGCATTCGGGTGTTCTGCCAGGCGAATGGTCCAGTCATAAAGAGGTCGCAGCATCAGGTGCAATTTCCCTGTACATGTGTTGGGTAAGCCAAATCATGCGCCCCGCAGGCCGTCAACCTTGCAGGCTGGAACATTCCTCAATCAGGGTGTTTTTTGCCTCTGGACCTTCTCGATTTTGAACGCTAATTCAGTGTCCGTGGCCCAAGTGGCGGAATGGTAGACGCAGGGGATTCAAAATCCCCCGGTAGTGATACCGTGCCGGTTCGAGTCCGGCCTTGGGTACCAAAGTAAAAACAGAGGGTTAGGGGAACCTGCCTTCTGTTTTTTCTTTTCGGCAGTTCTAATTGCTCGCATTCCCAACTCACACGTTCGCGTTCTGGTCAGAATTCCCGATGTCAAAAGCGCATAATTGGATTTGTTTGCGGTCACTGCGGGGCAGATGCGCAAGAAAAGCGTCAAAGGCGGGGAAAATTCAGGAGGGCTTGTCAAATCTGAGGATACGCCTGCTTTGGTGACCTGCTGGCCTTGACAAGCTAATGCTCAGAATGAAACCTCTTACGGGTTGGGAGATTCTGAAAAATCAAAGATATGCCTGCTGCATAGCGGGCGTTGTTGCATATCGCAGGGCCATTTATCCGGCGCTTTGATGTGTCTCCCACCAGAAAAATAATGGGAGTTCACTTATGAAAAACAGCAGCAAGCTTAGCCTCGGCGCGGTTGTCACGGCGGCTCTGATGGCGCCTGCGGCCTATGCCGAAGAGTTTATCACGATCGGCACAGGTGGCGTGACCGGGGTGTATTACCCAACTGGCGGTGCAATCTGTCGTCTGGTCAACAAAGGGCGTAAGGAACATGGTGTGCGCTGCTCGGTCGAATCGACCGGCGGTTCCGTGTACAACATCAACACCATTCGCGAAGGCGAGCTGGAGTTTGGTGTTGCGCAGTCCGACTGGCAGTACCATGCCTATAACGGCAGCTCGAAATTCGAAGAGGCGGGCCCGTTTGAAAACCTGCGCGCCGTCTTCTCGGTTCACCCCGAACCGTTTACCGTTGTGGCCCGTGCCGATTCCGGTGTGACCAATTTCGAAGACCTGAAAGGCAAGCGCGTAAATATCGGTAACCCCGGTTCCGGTCAGCGTGGCACCATGGAGGTTCTGCTGGGCGAAATGGGCTGGTCCACTGACGATTTCGAACTGGCGACCGAGTTGAAGGCGGCGGAACAGTCTGCGGCGCTTTGCGACAACCAGATTGACGCAATGGTCTATACCGTGGGTCACCCCTCGGGCTCGATTCAAGAAGCCACCACGGCTTGCGACTCGGTTCTGGTCAATGTCAGCGGCGAGGCCGTGGACAAGCTGGTCAACGACAACTCGTTCTACCGTACTGCTACCATTCCCGGCGGCATGTACCGCGGGTCGGATGGTGATACCGCGACATTCGGCGTTGGCGCGACCTTCGTGACTTCGGCGGACGTGTCGGATGATGCGGTTTATGCGGTTGTCAGCTCGGTTTTCGAGAACTTCGATGACTTCAAAAAGCTTCACCCGGCATTTGCCAACCTTAAGCCCGAAGAGATGATCGCGGACGGCTTGTCGGCTCCGCTGCATCCGGGTGCCGAGAAGTACTATAAAGAAAAAGGCTGGATTCAATAAGCCAGACCTGACGCGGGGTGCCCGTCGGGCGCCCCGCACAAAACCCGTATCAAGCGGGTGATGCAGAAGGCCGCAAATGGCCACGACGGGGAGACATTTTCATGAGTTCCGAGACACAATCGAACCGCCCGCTATCCGAAGAAGAACTACAGGATCTGGTCGCATCTTCAGATGCCGGAGGGCGTAATCCGGTTGGGAATGTAGGCGTTTTCCTTGCGATCGTGGCGGCGATCTGGTCGATCTTTCAGGTCGTACTTGCTTCGCCTCTGGCGAACTATGTGTTGCCCGGCAGCGTGGTTAACAATTCGCGTCAGTTTCACCTGGCCTTTGCGATGTTTCTGGCCTTTGCAGCCTATCCGGCGCTGAAATCCAGCCCACGGGATTATATCCCTGTGCATGATTGGATCATGGGCCTTCTGGGCGCTTTTGTGGCGCTGTACGGATATTTCTTCTACACCAAGATCGTTGATGCCGGAGGGCTGGCAGACGATACAGACAAATGGATCGCCCTGGGTGGGCTATTACTGTTGTTCGAGGCCGCGCGCCGCGCGCTTGGCCCGGCGATGGCGATTATTGCGACGATCTTTTTGGCCTATGTCTTCTTTGGATCATCCGAATGGGTGCCCGAAGTCATCCGCTGGAAGGGCGCCAGCCTGAAAAAGGCGATGAGCCATATGTGGATCACCTCCGAGGGCGTGTTCGGTATCGCCTTGGGTGTTTCGACCAAGTTTGTATTCCTGTTTGTTCTGTTTGGCGCCTTGTTGGATAAGGCCGGGGCAGGGAACTATTTCATCAAGATGGCCTTTGGCGCGCTGGGTCACCTGCGCGGCGGCCCCGCCAAGGCGGCGGTTGTGGGCTCAGCTGCGACCGGCCTGATCTCGGGCTCGTCCATCGCAAACGTTGTGACCACTGGTACCTTCACCATTCCATTGATGAAACGCGTTGGGTTCAGCAGCGAACAGGCAGGTTCGGTCGAGGTTGCCTCTTCGGTGAACGGGCAGATCATGCCACCCGTCATGGGCGCTGCAGCCTTCTTGATGGTAGAATATGTGGGAATTTCCTATGTCGAGGTGATCACCCACGCCTTCCTGCCAGCGGCGATCTCGTACATTGCTTTGGTCTATATCGTGCATCTCGAAGCCGTAAAGCGGAACATGCCCACGTTGGGCGACCGCGAAGTGAAACTGGCACGTACCGTGGTTGGTATGTTCTCGTTCTTCATTGTCTTTGCTGGGCTCTGCTATGGCTCTCAATTCCCTGTGGAAGCAGTGACAAATTGGATGCCGAACTCGGCCGGTCTGGTCCTCAGCCTGATCATCTGCGCAATTTACGTGGCGCTGCTGTACCTGGCCGCACAGGTGCCCGATCTGGAACCCGATGACCCGAATGCCAAAGAGGTGACGCTGCCGGTCATTAGCGAGATCTACAAGGCGGGCCTGCACTACCTTCTGCCGATCATCGTGCTGGTCTATTTCCTGATGATTGAACAGAAATCGCCCGGTCTTTCGGCCTTTTGGGCCACGTCCTTGCTGTTTGTGATCCTGCTGACGCAGAAACCGCTGAAGGCGATGTTCCGGGGGCAAAGCAACCTCTACAACGCGTTCATCGACGGTGTCGCGGATCTGTGGCAGGGCATGATCGACGGCGCGCGCAACATGATCGGTATCGCGCTGGCGACGGCCACGGCGGGTGTGATCGTTGGTACCGTGACCCTGACCGGTGTGGGCCAGGTGATGGCCGATCTGGTCGAGTTCCTGTCGGGTGGCAATCTGATCCTGATGCTGATCATGGTCGGTATCCTCAGCCTGATCCTGGGCATGGGCCTGCCGACCACTGCGAACTATATCGTCGTCAGTTCTTTGATGGCCGGTGTGGTCGTGGAGCTGGGCGCGCAGAGCGGGCTGATTGTGCCGCTGATCGCGGTGCATCTGTTCGTCTTCTACTTTGGCATCATGGCGGATGTGACACCGCCCGTGGGGCTGGCCAGTTTCGCGGCTGCGGCTGTATCGGGGGGCGATGCGATCAAGACCGGATTCATCGCCTTCTTCTATAGCCTGCGCACGGTCGCGTTGCCGTTTGTCTTCATCTTCAACACAGACCTTCTGTTGATTGATGTGACCTGGGTCGAAGGGATAATCGTTGCGATATTTGCGACGATAGCGATCCTTGTCTTTACGGCGGGCACGATGGGCTACTTCCTGACCCGCAGCCGGATCTATGAGAGCGTTGCCTTGGTCGCGGTTGCTTTCGCACTATTCCGTCCGGATTATTTTATGGACAGGATTTCACCGCCATATCAGACCGTTGAACCGGCTGCATTCACCGAAACGATCGGGGAAACACCGCCCGGAACCGAGGTGCGTCTGGTCATCAGCGGCCCGGATTTCGACACGCTTGAGATGGTGGATACCACGGTTGTCGTCTCTGTTGGCGACGAAGACGGCGGTCCTGCACGGGTTGATGCGATGGGTCTACTGCTGATCGAAGAGGACGGTCTGATCAAGCTGGAAGAGCCGCTGTTCGGCGCGCCTGTTGCCGATGATCTGAGCATCTTCGACTATTACGGGGATGAGGCCGTGCGCCTGACCTCGGTCAGCCTGCCGTCAAGCCAGCCACCCAAGCAACTGGTCTATATCCCGGCGATGATCCTGTTGGGTCTGATCGCCTTCCTGCAACGCGGCCGTGCCGCCAGACAAGGGGTGCCCGCATGACACGTTCTGTTCTGTGTGCTGTTGATATCAGCAATGGCAAAATTGATGGCCCGGTCCTTCAAAAGGCCGCTGCATTGGCCGATTTAGAGGGGGCGCAGCTGGATGTGGTCAGTGTTCTGCCCGATTTTGGAGAAAGCTGGGTGTCCGGCTTTTTCCAGGCGGATTTCCATGAAAAGGCTTTGGCTGAGGCGCAAAAACAACTGACCGAGCTGTGCGCATCAACATTGGGCAGTGAGCGCAATGAAAAGATCCGCCATGTCGTGGCCACGGGCACGGCCTATCAGGAGATCCTGAAAACCGCAGAAAGCGCCGGATCTGACCTGATCGTCATTGGGGCGCATAAGCCGGACTTCAAGGATTACCTGCTGGGTCCGAATGCTGCGCGCGTCGTGCGGCATTCGACAGTCTCGGTCTACGTGGTGCGATGATCTAATACCCGGTCATTTCAAGATAGCCACGGCCTGAATGGCTGCCTGAGACCGTAACGGGCCCCTCCCAATAGGCAAAGCGGGTTGCCATCCAGGCTTTGGGTGTCAGGGCGCTGACGACAATATCCACCCCGCGGGCGGGGAGTGTAACACGCCATTCAATCGGGATATCCCGGTCAGCGACATGAGCGGTCTGAAGCGGTTCAAATGAAACAGAGCCATCGGCAAGCGCGGTGGTTTCGCCATCCTTGCCGATCCACGTTGCAGAGGTGAAATCCTCAGCCTCTCCGCGCAGGCGAAAGGCCATCAGCTTGTCGCCGCCTTCAAAGCTGAGCGAGAACCAATCCCATCCGCTTTGATCCTCGGCCAAGGGCTGCGAGGACCATTCCCGATCCAGCCAACCCTGTCCGGATACCGCAACATCCCCATCCGGCAGATGCACTGTGCCTGTCAGGTCGAAAAACGGCTGTGAATAGTAATGACTTGCCTGCCCCTGCGTAGACTTGACCGAATACCCGGCATCCCCGTGAAAGACCAAAGGCCCCGTTGCGCGCATTGACAGATCGTATCCGAACTCAGAACCGTTGGCCCTAATCTTCAGCGCATTAAAGTCGGGTCCGCGCATGTACCATTCGTCGATCCAGGCTTCGAATGGGGTGGCGGTTACCCCGGCCTGACCGATACCGCCCCGCGACAGGCGTTCAGCAAAGTAATGGGCAACAGGGGTGGTCAAGGCGGCATGGCCCAACCACAACTGCGGACTTTGCCAGGATTGCTCTTCATAGGGTTTCAGCGCCGAGCGGAACAAAGTCCATTGTACTCCGTAATCGCGCCCGTCTTCTCCTTTCAGGTTCGCGGTCAGATACCACCATTCGATCTTGAAAGTGGGATGGGGACCGTGATCCTGCGGAAAGCTCAACTGATACCCAAGCTGGGGGACGTCGAACCCGTCGGCCTCACCTCCAAGACCGGCAAAGCCCTGCGCCCGAAGTTGGGCGGGCAATAGCAGGGCCAGAATTAGGAACCAGACTTTAGCGTTCATTGGCAAACACTCTTAACAACTCGGCAGGCGGGATGCGCAGCAACCGAATGGCTGGAACCGCAGCGGCGATAACAGCGGCCAGTAAGGTCAGAAGAAATAGATAGAACCAGTCGCTTGGGAATAGGTACATTGGTAACCGCCAGCCAAACGCCTCGACATTGATGACCGTCAGCAACGTCCAGGCCAGAACCAACCCAAGCGGCAAGGCCAGCGCGGCGGTCAGAGAGGCGAGAAGCACGCTCTGCGTCAGTTCAAACCGCGCCAGCTGCGCCCGCGTCAGGCCAAGCGCCCAGACCGGTGCGATCTGTGGAAGCCGTTGCGTCCAAAGCGTCAGCAGGCTGGTCAGAATTGCAAATCCAGCAACCCCGAGCGTCAGGATATTCAGCGCAGAGGTCACCACAAATGTGTCTTCGAAGATTTCCGTGGATCGGGCCTTCATGTCTGCTTGATGAACGACTGCCTGCGGAGGAAGGTCAAATTCCGCCCGAAGCCTTTCGGCAACATCGCTGGCCTGATCAGGGGGCATGCGAACGCCATATCGCCGTTCCTCGGTATTGGGTGCGATGTCTTCCAAAAGCTCCATCGACACGATGGCTTGTCCGGTTGGATTGCCATAATCAGAATAGACCCCTGCAATGACCAGCTTGTGACCCGGGCGGAGCGTGATTTGATCTCCGGGCCACAAATTGGATCTGCGCGCAAGCTGTTCGTTGATCAGAACGGCGGTTCCGGACATCACCTGATCCCATACTCCGGGCACTGAGGCGATCAGCGGCCAGTTTTCTTGATAAACCGGATTGTTCACCACCCCGTAAAGAAACAAGGGGCCGCTTCCGTGCGCCAGCTCGACGTTTCGGATCGGCAAAACGGCGTCGACCTGAGGCAGCAGCCATTTCTTGATGTCCTGCGCCTGTTGTTCGTCGGCTGCGGTTATATACAGTTCCGATGTCAGTCGTTGGTCAAGCCACCCAGTAAATGTCAGCCGGAAACTCGACACCATGGTTCCAACGCCGATATTTGCGGCCAATGCCAACATCAATGCTATCAGGGCCAAAGAGAGACCGGGCAGTTGCGCCTGCATGTCGGCGAATACCCATTGTCTGACTGGGCCGTTCTGTAGCTTCTGAAGTCCGGTTACTGCGATCAGCAAGAGAAACGGTAAAATCAACGCAGAACCCGTCAGGATTCCGGCAACCAGCACGAACCCTGCGACCAAACCGTCGGCCACAAAGATTGAAACGATCCCCAACCCAATCAGGAATACTCCGATCAGAGCCAATCTTTTGGTTGCAGTGTCATCCCCCCGCCAGGCCTGCGGACCCGGGCTGGATAACAGCGGCAGCCGAGCCAATCGGAACAAAGCCTGAGAGCTGGCCAATAGCGTTCCGAACAGGGCCATGGCCAAGCCCGCGAGAACCCAGTGCAGTTGAAGCGAAAGCTGACCTTCAACTGGTGCACCATACAACCCGCGTAGGGTCGATGCCACGTCGGGCAGCAAGGACCCGGCCAGCAGGAAACCCAGTACCAGACCGGCGCCCCCTCCAATCAGGGCCAGCAGCGAAAGCTCGGCCAGAATGATCCATACGATCTGACGCATCGGAACGCCCAGCGCACGTATTGTTCTGATAATTGCTCGGCGCTGTGCAAAGGCCAGCCCGACGGTGCCATGGACGATGAACAGCCCGACGGCAAAGGACAAAAGAGCAAAGGCAGACAGGTTGAGGTGGAAGCTCTCTGTCAGTTGCGCCGTGTCCAATCTGGTCGAGGCTGCAACGCGTGTCAGATCGGGGGCGATCTGCTCAAGCGATGGGATCGCTCGGGGCTGCTCTGGCAAGACGACCAGACGTGAAATCTGCCCCTTTTTGTCAAGCAGCTGTTCGGCAACGCCAATATCGGTAAAGACCAGATCCGGTGGCAGCGCGTCGCTGGACAGGATCGGGGGCAGGTTGCTGGCCTGCTGCAGAATCTGGGCCAGTTCCGGCGCGACCAGTATCCTGCCGGGCGCGGTCAGCATGTCTGCGGGATCAGGCGGCGTATCGCTTTGTTCCAGACGGCTGAGGGCGGGCAGGGGTGGAAAGGCGACCATGTCGACCCCCATGACCTGCAGATTGTGACCGCTATGGCGCCAACGCCCCTCAAGCACCGCGGCGATCTGCCAGCCAGCCCGACGCAAGCTGACATAATGGTCGATCGTCAAATTCCCCGAGGTGGCGAGCAATTCATCGTATTGACCAAATGAGAGTTGATCATTGGCCCGTTGATAGCTTGCCCGCGCCTCGGAATTTATGGCTTGAACTGCCGACCACAGCCCGGTCGCAAGCGCAATGCCGGTCAACAAGGTTAACAGCTGAAGCCAATGGGCACGCCAGTGCGACACCAACGCCTGTGTGATGGCCAAAGTCACGAGATATGACCGCCGGACAGGCGAACCTGTTGGTCCAGACGGGCTGCTATGTCCTGCGAATGTGTCACCAAAAGCAGGGCTGCGCTGGTTTCGGCGACCAGCGCAAGCATCAAATCCAATACATTGGTACTTGCGACCTCATCCAGATTTCCTGTTGGTTCATCCGCGAGCAAAAGACTGGGGCGCGGCGCAAGCGCGCGCCCGATGGCAACGCGTTGCTGCTGGCCGCCTGACAGGTTCTCGGGAAAGCGGTCCAGCAGGTCCCGCAATCCCAGTTTGTCAGCAAGATGATCGCACCAGTCCGGATCATGTTTACTGGCAAGCCTGGCATGGAAGGACAGGTTTTGGCCGACCGTCAACGACGGGATCAGATTGAACTGTTGGAATACCAGCGCCACACGCTCGCGCCGAAGGGCTGCGCGCCCGGTATCGTCTAGTGTGGACAGGTTGGTTCCGCCCAGTGAGATTTCGCCCGCATCGAATATGTCCAGCGCACCTGCGAGATTTAGAAGCGTGCTTTTGCCACTGCCACTTTCCCCGGTTAGGGCAAGCGTTTGGCCATGGTCTAACGACAGAGATACTCCGTTCAAAATCGGTCGACCGTTTGCATATGATTTTTGGACATCAGTTATTGTAAGCAGCATTCATAGGCGCCCTGTATTCTGCCACTCACAATTTGCAGCCGACCGAAGCGGTGTCCAGTTCAATGGCGCTATCGTTTCCATTCGTCGCAGACGCAGGGTTGCCCAATCCTGCATTTGAAGCGATTGTGACGAGACTTAAAAACAGAGGGGATGGGCGCCGGTGACCTTATCCGAGCAGATTATCTGGGGAAGCGTTTATTTGGGTATCTGCTTTTTGATCGAAATTGCCCTGCTGACCTGGTGCATGCAGATCATCCGGGTGATGTCGATCAAACTGGAAAAAAGCAAAAGGTTCGTCACCATTGCAAGCCCGCTGACTATCGCGCTGATTTTTATCGTGATGATCCATACCTTTCAGGTCTGGCTTTGGGCGATTGTCTGGGTCTTTGGGGATGTTCTGGCGGACTGGAACTCGGCGCTGTATTTCTCTCTGGTTACGTTCACAACGCTGGGCTACGGCGACATTGTTCTGGACGACGGGCTGCGCATTTTTGGTGCCTTTGCCTCGGTCACCGGGCTTTTGGCATTTGGGCTGTCCACAGCCTTTTTGGTCGCGGTCATGTCGCGGGTGCTGCAGGAAGAGTCGATCCTTTAAAGGATTGGTGCGAACAACCGCGCCAGAGGCGAGCCGAACCGAATATAGGCCGGTTGTTCGGGCAAGGTTTTGTCCAGCTCATAGCTGGATTCAAAGTCCATCAGCAGCATGTTGTGAACCGCATGGGCCGCGTCCTTGTCAAAGAACAGGGCCATCGCCTCAAAATTCAGGCGGAAAGAACGATTGTCCAGATTGGTGGTGCCAACAGCGGTCAGAGTGTCGTCCACCAGAAATACTTTTTGATGCATGAATCCATCAGTGTACCGGTAGACCCGCGCGCCGCATTCCCTGATCTCGTCGAAATAGGCAAAGGCCGCCAGCCAAGGCAAGCGGTGATCAATCACGTCGGGAACCAGAATGCGAACATCTACCCCGCGCATTGCAGCGTGGCGTAGTGCGGTCATGATGTCGATATCAGGAACGAAATAGGGGGATGCGATCCACAATCGTTCCTTTGCTTCCGTGATTGCAGAAAAGAACATCATGGCGCCGGTTTCGGTTTCGTCCCCCGGACCTGTGGCGACGAGAAGGGCGTTCATGTCCTGATCAGATTCCTGACCCGCCCAGGCCAGTTGATCTATCAGGTCTTCTTGATGCGCCCAGTACCAGTCCTCTGTAAAGATCAGTTGTAGTTGGCGCACGATATGTCCAGTCAGCCTTATGTGTGTGTCCCGCCAATGTCCGAACTTTGCGGACTGACCGAGATATTCGTCGCCGACATTGTGGCCGCCGATAAAGCCGATTTCACCGTCTATGATCACCGTTTTCCTGTGATTGCGATAGTTTAGCTGAAATCGCTGTCCTGGATGACGCTTTTCATGCTGACCGGCAACGTGAATTCCCGCCGCGCGCAGCGACGTGATGTAGCTTGTCGGTAGGCCATAACTGCCTACGGCGTCGGTCATAAAGCGAACTAGCACGCCGCGCTCTGCGGCAGCGATCAGTTTGCTTTGCAGTTGCCGCCCCAATCCGTCATCACGCACGATGTAGAACTGGACAAGCACATAGTCCTGAGCCGCGTCGATAGCCTGAAAGATAGCGTCAAAGGTTGCCTGCCCATCGACAAGCAAATCTGCACCGTTGCCGCGTGATATGGGAAGATGCGCAAGCTCTTCGAAAGGGAGCGGATTGATCGTGATCATGCCCGGATCTGGGCGCGAAAAATCCGCAAAGCTTTTTATCCCTTCGACAACAGTCTCAGCGTGCTTTCGGGCCAGGCGATACCCGCGAAAACGATGATGTCCCAGAAACAAGTACAGCGGTACGCCAGCTATCGGCGCCGAGATCAAAAACACCACCCATCCCACGGCACCCTGCGGTGTGCGCGCTGTTTGAGCCGCGCGTATCGAAAAGACCGCGGCAGTCAGGTACAAACATAGGACAAAGAGGGAAACAAAGAGTGTCAGCATGGAGGATTCGATCCTGGCATTTTCCTTAGTGTTTCAAGTTGCATTGGGGATTGGCCTGTTCAGACTGTATTCCCCGATGGCGGCCCTTCGTCGCCGAGTTCACCATTCAGGGACATCAAAATTGCGATCGGGCGCAATGCGGGTATATGGCTGAAGATGATCAGGATGCAGACGGTCAGCGGAACGCTCAGGAAGGCTCCGATCAGACCCCAGACCGTGGTCCAGAACATAAGTGCCAGAATGACCAGAAATGTCGACATGTTCAGCGATCGGCCCAGCATGGCCGGGTCCAGAAAATTACCGATCATGAACTGAAGTGTGCCACAGCCGAAAACTATGATCAGAAACGGCCCGATACTTTCAAATTGAACCAGTGCAATCGCCGCTGGAAACAGAACCGCAATAATTGACCCAATCGAGGGTATGAAATTCAAGGCAAAGGTCAGCACGGCCCATGTCTCGGAATACTCAAGACCAAGGGTTTTGAAGACCACATAGCTGATTCCAGCCGTTATCAGGCTGATAAAGGTCTTCACTCCGACATAACGCTGCAGACTAAAGGAAATCGCGTCCAGAACCAAAGCGAACTCGGCACCGGTTTTAGGGTCACCGGCGGCCATACGGATCTTTTTGCGGAACGCCAGACGTTCGGCCATCAGGAAGGCAACGTAAAGGCTGATGAGGAAAAACTGGTTCAGCAAGGACGTCGCGCTGCCCAGCAACATCCGGGCGACGAAAGACATATCAATGTTGACCAGATTGTCCCGGATGAAGGCCGTGATATCGTTGCCCACAAGGTCGTTTATGCGGTTAACGGCCTCGTCGAACTGGCTTTCGTATGTATTGATCGAGCGTGCAAACTGCGTCGCCTGATTGCCCAGAATATACATGATCATGAACAACCCGACCAAAACCACGGTCACTCCAGCCAGGTTAGCCAACCAGACCGGAGCTTTGGTCAGCGCAATAACCCGGTCACTCAGCGCGATGATCAGGACGTTGATCAGCAAGGCCATGGTCAGCGGGATCAGAAAAGCGGAACCTGCATAAAGCCCCAATACGATCAGTGACACGACAATCGCGGTGTCGCGGACAACCGAAAGGCGCAACCTGTTCGGTATGCTTGGGTTCTGGTCGCTGGTTGGCATTTTTCGCCCGGCTTTGTGTAGGTTCCGTTTCGATCCTGCACGGGACAAAGGGATTATGCAATGCAACCAAACATTTGGAGTTGGTTAATTGCGTCCAGTCGGGTTTTGCCGGTTCTGGTTCGAATACAGTCAGGGTAGAGTTTTCGGATGACGACAAGTTTGATTCCCCTAACTGGAAGAGTAATTCGAGCCCTTTGGCTGGCCTTGGGTCGATTTGGGGCCAAAAACGGCATGGTCATGAGCAGCCACGTTGCCATGTCCCTGATGCTGGCCCTGTTTCCGTTTGTTCTGTTCACTGTGGCACTGGCTGGTACGCTGTCTCAGGATTATGTCACGGACGAGCTGATCGAACTGATCTTTGGCGCCTGGCCAAAAGATGTCGCCGGCCCGATTGTGGGAGAGTTGCGCTCGGTCCTGGCGGAATCAGGTTCGGGGGTAATCACCCTGGGCGGTTTGCTGGCCATTTTCTTTGCCTCAAACGGCGTAGTTGCGGTGCGGGCGGCCATGAACCAGGCCTATCATGATCATGACGCCTGGCCATTCTGGAAGACACGCTTGCTGTGCCTGGGATTGGTGATTGTTGGCGGGGCGGCCATTCTGGCCATCGCCGCCGTCGAAGTCGTCTTGCCGGTCTACACGCGCCTCGTGTCCGAAAAGACGGATGTTAACGTGTCAGACTGGTTGTCTGTGGATCGATTGCGCTGGACCTTTACTGTCGCGGTTCCTGCGGGCACGGTTATCGTTGCACATCTTGTGCTGCCGACGCGCCGCCATCGGCTGTGGCAAATCCTTCCGGGCGTTGTTCTGACACTCGCTCTGTGGGCGTTGGGCGGTTGGGGCTTTTCGATCTATATCGGACAGTTCGCCTCGTACAGCGCTACTTATGCTGGCCTTGCTGGGGCGATGGCTGCGTTGATTTTCCTGTATCTATGCGCGGCCATCCTGATTCTGGGCGCTGAATTCAACGGCGCGCTGATGGATTTGCAGGATCAAAGTAACGGACAAACCTGAAGGGCAGGGTGGCTGGGGCTGTAAAATAGCAATTCAAAGCCCGGTTTACGTCATGAAATCGGCACGTTTCTTACCCAAACTGCATGGACTGTGACCCCATACGCATCAAGGTGAGGCCTCATGACCAAACTGCCCGAAAGCGCGAAATCGCAAAATCCATCGTCGCTGACCCGGCGGATTGAAGAATTACGGGCCAAACCGGCGACGGATATCAGTCACGGTGAAGCATTGTTGTTGCAAGGAAACGCAATATCTTCGCTGCGTGAACAGCGCCTTGCGCGTTCTCTGGCTGACTTCGCAGATTAACTTCAGCCGCGAAATCCTGTTGCCACAACGAATTTTTCCGAACTGTCGGCGCGGGATGCCGGTGGTTTAACATGCGCTACCTTGTCAAACTTCTGTTTCAGTATCTTCTGCAGATCCCCTTCGGCCCCTCCGGCCAGAACCTTGGCGACAAACGTGCCGCCCTGTTCAAGCACATCAAAGGCGAAATAGGCGGCGGTTTCGCACAAGGCCATGATCCGCAAATGGTCGGTTTGTTTATGCCCCGAGGACGCAGCAGCCATATCTGACATCACCACGTCAGCTTTGCCACCCAACCAGTCTTTGACCTTCTGGTCGGCATCGTCCTCCATAAAGTCCAACTGGTGAACCTCGGACCCGGCCACCGGTTCGACCTCTTGTATGTCGACACCCAGAACAGTGCCGATTTTCTTACCGCTTTTCTCACCCAATGCATTAACGCGCTGGACCGCAACCTGCAGCCAGCCGCCTGGGGCGCAACCCAGATCGACGATGCGCGCACCTGGAACCAGGAAGCGGAATTTATCGTCCAGTTCCAATATCTTGAACGCCGCCCGCCCTCGATAGCCTTCGACCTGCGCGCGCTTGACATAGGGGTCATTCAGCTGACGTTCCAACCACCGGGTCGAGCTGATTTTGCGCCCGCGGGCGGTTTTGACCTTAACCTTCAGGTCGCGCTGCCCGCGGCCTGAATTGTTTTTGCCAGTAGGTGTCTTCGCCATCAGAACGGTCCGTCTTCCAATACACCGTCCGCGCTCATCTGCGCATAAAGCAGGCCTTCGCGCAGCCCCCGGTCCGCCACTGAAAGACGGTCGGTTGGCCAACATCGTAACAAAGCCTGCAATATGGCCGAGCCGGACATGATCAGGGCCTGGCGGTCATCGCCGATACGCGGATCTCTCCGCCGCCCCAGTGGGCCGAGTTCTAGATACCCGCGTATCACTTTGTCAATCTGATCGCTTGTCATGCGCAAACCGTCTACCTTGGTCCGGTCATACCGCTTCAATCCCAGATGTGAGGCTGCGACTGTCGTAACCGTGCCACTGGTGCCGACGATCTGAAAACCTTCGCGGGCTTGCTCATCCTTATAAGGCGCAAAATCGGCCAGGTTTTCTTCGAAAAACCAGCTCATCAAAGCAAACCGCGCCGCATCATCTTCGACATCATGGAACTGATCGCGCAGCGTCGCAACGCCGAGGGGAACACTGATCCAATCCACAACCTTGGCTGCAGGAAACGGGCTGTCTGTTGTATGAAATCCATTATGCAGACGCATAATCGCCGCCGGGCGATCCCGACGCGGAAGCGAGGATATGTCGATCCAGACAAGCTCTGTCGAACCGCCGCCAATATCCACAACCAACAACTGTTCTGTCTTAGTGGACACCAGCGGGGCACAGGATATTACGGCCAGGCGCGCTTCTTCCTCGGGCTGGATGATCTCAAGCGTCAACCCTGTTTCACCCTTTACCTGGCGAATGAATTCACGTGAATTTTTTGCACGGCGACAAGCCTCGGTTGCGACTAGACGCATCCGCTTGACCTTGTTGCGTTTCAGCTTTTGCTGGCAAATGCGCAACGCCTGAATGGTGCGCGCCATCGACGACCGAGACAAACGCCCCGTCCGCTCTAAGCCCGCGCCCAACTGCACGGATTTAGAAAAACTGTCCACCACATGAAACCCGCTGCCCTTGGGCTGGGCAATTAACATGCGACAGCTATTTGTTCCCAAATCCAGCGCGGCATAAAGCGCATCAGGATCGGGTCTTGCCGGCGCGGGGCTTTCGACCGCCTTCGGGAACGCGCCCGCACCTTTGGGACGCTTGGGCGCCATCTTCAACGCCCTCCGATTTACGAGTTACCCCGACCATAGGTCGGCCTTTTGGTTCGTGCAAGATACTCATTAAAGTGATGAGAATTTTGAGGTGAGGTTTACAGGAACAATTCGTTACAAGCCGTGTAACCCGTTGTAGGTGAAAACGTCGTTTGAAATGCGCCTTGTGTCGAAAATCGACCGACCTGCGACCACATTGAAGTTTAGAACCGGTCCATCTGGTTAGGAGGAATCAAAGCAGATGCCTGACGTCACCATCGTATACTGGCGCGACATTCCCGCCCAAGTCATCGTCGGCAAGGGCCGCCGGGGCGCAAAACGGCAGTTGGAAGAACGGTTCGAGCAAGCCATTGACCGCGCCGCCATGAAGGTGAACGCCAAGGACAGCGATGCCTATCTGGCCGAATGGCGCAAGGCCGTGCCTTTTGCGGTTGAGGGCGATCCGTCCGAAATTGCCGAACAGCAGGCTGTGCGTTTGGAAACGGAATATGATCAGGACCGTATCAAGGCTCTGATCGCCAATGACGGTTGGGCATGAGCTCGAAATCTATATGGGAGGCCGCTATGGCTTTGCTGAACTTCAAGAAACGTGATGCCGCCGAAAACGGTCCGGTAAGTCCAACCGTCGAAGCCTTCCTGCAGGGCTATTCGATTGAGGTGATGCCGCGCACCGCCGAGAAGGTCGAGGATTTTCGCGCTTTGTTGCCTGAAGGCACACGCGTCTATATTGCCCATATCGAAGGCACTCCGATCGAAGACATGGTCAAGACCGCCAAGCGCATCGCGGCGGACGGCTATCCTGTTATGCCGCATTTCCCGGCGCGGATCATTAAAGACACGGCGACGCTGGAAAACTGGATTTCCATGTACCAGGGTGAAGCAGGTGTGGATCAGGCGCTGCTGCTGGCCGGTGGTGTCGCGAATCCTCATGGTGATTTCGACAGCTCGATGCAGCTGCTGGAATCCGGCATGTTCGACAAAGCGGGCTTCAAGCGTCTGCACGTCGCTGGCCACCCCGAGGGCAACAAGGACATCGATCCCGACGGCTCGACCAAGAATGTCGATGACGCGCTACGCTGGAAACAGAAGTTCTCTGAGACCACAGATGCCGAAATGGCGCTGGCCACTCAGTTTGCCTTTGACGCCAAACCGATCATCGCCTGGGCCGACAGCCTGAAAGAGGCGGGGATCGACATTCCGGTTCATATCGGCATCGCCGGTCCGGCCAAGCTGCAAACGCTGATCAAATTCGCCATCGCTTGCGGCGTTGGCCCGTCACTGAAGGTCCTGCAAAAGCGCGCTATGGATGTGTCCAAGCTGCTGCTGCCTTATGAGCCCACGGATGTGATCACCGAATTGGCCAACCACAAAGCAGCCAACCCTGATTTCAATATCACAAACGTACACTTCTTCCCGCTTGGTGGCATCAAGACAAACGCCAACTGGGCCATCAACAACGGCGGCGCTTCGGCAAAGCCTGTAAACTCCTAAGGATCGGACATGACCCGTACAGTCGTAGAATCAAAAACAAAAACCGCCGTCCTGGGCTTTGACGAACCGTTCTGCGTGATCGGTGAGCGGATTAACCCGACAGGCCGCAAGAAACTGGCGGCGGAACTGGAAGCAGGCGATTTTTCGACCGTTGAAAAGGACGCCATCGCGCAGGTAGCTGCTGGCGCGACCGTTCTGGATATCAACGCGGGCGTTGTCTACAACTCGAACCCCAACCCGAACGAGACCGAACCGCCGCTGATGCGTAAGATCGTTGAAATGGTGCAGGGGCTGGTCGAAGTGCCGCTGTGTATCGATTCATCGGTTCCGGGAGCTCTGGAAGCGGGTCTTGAGGCGGCAGAGGGCCGTCCTCTGTTGAATTCGGTCACGGGTGAAGAAGATCGTCTGGAGCTGGTTCTGCCGCTGGTCAAGAAATACAATGTCCCTGTGGTGGCGATCTCAAATGACGATACGGGGATTTCGGAAGATCCCGATGTGCGGTTCGAAGTGGCCAAAAAGATTGTCGAACGGGCCGCTGATTTCGGCATCCCGGCCCATGACATCGTGGTCGATCCGCTGGTGATGCCTATCGGCGCAATGGCAACTGCCGGTCAGCAGGTGTTTGCTCTGGTTCGTCGTTTGCGTGAGGAACTGGGCGTGAACACCACTTGCGGGGCGTCCAATGTCTCGTTCGGTCTGCCGAACCGCCATGGTATCAACAACGCCTTCCTGCCAATGGCTATGGGCGCCGGCATGACCTCAGCGATCATGAACCCGGTGGCTCTGCCGGTTGGTCCCAAGAAACTGGCCGAGAAGAAGGCTGAAGTTGAAGCAAAGGGCATCATCCTGCCTGCGGACATGGATGATGAGACCTTCTGCCAGCTGTTTGGCCTGGGTTCGACCTTGCCGCGCGCCGGTAAAGAGATGGAGGCCATCCGCGCCGCCAACTTGCTGACCAATAACGATCCGCATGGCGGGGCTTGGATCAAATTCAACAAAGCCCCCAGCGAAGCCGGTGCCGAAGGAACTGGAGGTGGTCGTCGCGGCGGTGGCCGTCGCCGTCGCGCATAAGCGTTATAAAACAACATGCTGGCCGGGTCTTTTGATCCGGCCTTTTTTGTCTTCGCCGTCGCAAATAGCCTGACGGTTTGGATCAAAACCGCTTGAACCTGATCTTGTACCAGTGATATTCAGCTAGCAGCGGCGGGTATGATGTAATGGTAGCCTGTCAGCTTCCCAAGCTGAACGCGCGGGTTCGATTCCCGCTACCCGCTCCATTCAGTTCGATCGACGCGCTTGGTACAGGTTTATCACCGCCGGGATGTGCAGGCCGGTTTCGGATGTGAACTGGGCGAATTCCTGACAGACCTCGTGCTGGATTGCTGCTGCGTCCTGTTCGGTGCCTTCGAAATGCGCGATGGTTCGCGCGGCGGGGCCGACGCGGGTGCACAAGGCGGCTATTTCCTCTGACCCGCCAGCGCCGGGCAGGTTTAGGGAGATGGCTTGGGCCTGAATGTCCGACAGCCCCGCCTGTTGCATCATGCCGGTGACGTGATCCAGATCGTGAAACGCCAGCGGACCCGGCGCATAACGATCTACCCGAGGCGGCTGCCCAAGGCGTTTTACCGCAGCAATATGGGGTATTTTGAACCACGGGTTGTCATCCAATGGCCCCCAAGCTGCAAAGGTCATCTGCCCGCCGGGTTTAAGTGCGCGGGCGATATTGGCGAATGCAGCAACCGTATCGTCAAAGAACATCACGCCGAACCGTGAAATCGCGGAGTCCAACTGATTGGCAGGAAACCCGAATATCTGCGCGTCAGCATGTTGGAAGCTGATGTTGCTCAGCCCGTTTTCCGAGGCTCGGGCGCTGGCACGATCAAGAAACGCTTGCGATATATCGGCGGCCAGAACATCGCCATCCGGCCCGACCAATCGCGCGGCTGCAAGAGAGCTTTCGCCAGTGCCACAGCCGATGTCGAGCACATGCATTCCTAGTTTAAGCTGGGCATTCTCCAGCACAAGGTCCAGAACCGAAGCCATCAGTTGATCCAACTGATCCTGATATGTCAGCCATTTGGCTCCGGATTCGGATTTTCCCCAGTATTCTGCCTGTTCCTCATTCACCGACTGCATCGTACCCCTCCGTGGTTGCCGCGACTATGACCTCCGGCGACGGCGGCGGCCAGAGTTTTCCTGATCTCCACCACCGGTGTTGAACGAGGGCGCGGGCAGGGTCGTCACTTTTGCCAATTCCGGGAATGGATCCGTCTTGTGGGGGATCGCGTTCGCTGCCACGAAATGATCCTGAAACTTGGGCTCGATGGCAGTTTCAACCTTGGTGATTTCGCGTACTACGCGTTCAATTTCACTCCGCGATCCGATATTGCACAGTGCGATCCGGGCACCTGTACCGGCGGCGTTGCCCGCGCTTGAGACCTTGTTCAAGGGCGCATCTGGGATCATTCCCAGAACCATGGCATGTTTGGTCGAGATATGCGCGCCGAAGGCACCAGCAAGAACAATGCGGTCGACAGTATCCACGTTCATTTCGTCCATCAAAAGCCGCGCGCCTGCATAAAGCGCGGATTTTGCCAGTTGAATCGCGCGAATATCGCCCTGAGTGACTGTGATACGTGGGCCGCCTTCGGCGCTTGCGTCGTGGATCAGATAGGAATGGGTGCGCCCCTCGGGGACGTTGCGTGATGTGCCCGTTTGTTCTGCGGATCCGATCAGGCCGCTTTCATCCAGCAAACCCGCCATACGCATTTCCGCCACCGCTTCAATAATGCCTGATCCACAGATGCCGCTGATGCCAGTGGTTGCGATGTCTTGATCAAAACCCTCTTCATCCGACCATTTCTCGGACCCGATGACGCGAAAACGGGGTTCTTTAGTGACAGGATCAATCTCGATCCGTTCAATCGCACCGGGGGCGGCACGCTGACCAGAGCTGATCTGCGCGCCTTCAAAGGCCGGACCAGTCGGTGAGGAGCACGCCAGAACCCGGCTGGTATTGCCCAGCAGAATTTCGGCGTTCGTACCGACATCGACGATCAGAACCAGATCTTCGGATTTACCGGGCTCTTCCGACAAGGCAACCGCCGCACAATCCGCACCCACATGACCCGCAATGCAGGGCAGGATGTAGACCTGCGCACGTGGGTTCATGTTGGTCAGATTCATTTCGCGCGCGGGCAAAGACATGCTTTCGGACGTAGCCAAGGCAAAGGGCGCTTGGCCCAGCTCGACCGGATCCAGCCCAAGCAGCAGATGGTGCATGACCGGGTTACAGACGAACACCGTTTCGACAATCAGGTTGGCGTCAATCCCGGCCTCATCCGCGATGGATGTTGTCAGATCGTTTATCGCTTCTCGAACGGCTCGGGTCATCTCTTTGTCGCCGCCGGGGTTCATCATCGAATAGGACACGCGGCTCATCAGGTCTTCGCCAAAGCGGATTTGGGGGTTCATAAGGCCCGAAGATGCCTTGACCTCGCCTGTGTCCAGATCGGTCAGGTGAGCTGCAATCGTGGTAGAGCCGAGGTCGATGGCCAGACCGAAAAGTCCGTTCTCGTGCAATCCAGGCCAGATTTCCACGATCCGTGCGACATCGTCCTTGTGACCTTTATGCACCGCAACGGTGACCTCCCACTTACCCTTGCGCAATATAGGCTGCAGTTTGGACAACAAGGAAAGATCAGCGGTTACGGCGTCGACGTTCCATTGCTCGCGCAGCGCGCGTTCCAGACGTTCCAGATCGCCGGTTGGTGAATGCATGTCGGGTTCTTCTACCGCAACAAAATACAGCCGGGTGGCCGGATCCATTGTGATGGTGCGTGCTGTGGCGGCCTTGCGTACGACCTGACGGTGCACCTGGCTTTCTGGTGGCACGTCGATCACCACATCCCCCTGAACCGTGGCCTGACATCCAAGACGGCGGCCGGGTTTCAATCCGCGCTTGTCGTCATAGCGCTGTTCAACCGCGTTCCATTCGCTTAGTGCACCGTCGGCTACGGTCACGCCGTGCTTGGGAAACTCGCCATAGCTTGGTGTGATCTGGCATTTCGAACAAATCCCGCGTCCACCGCAAACGGAATCCAGATCCACACCCAGTTGCCGTGCCGCAGTCAGAACCGGAGTGCCTACGGGAAAGTGCCCGCGTTTGCCCGATGGGGTAAAGACAACAAGAGGGTCGGTGGTCATGATTGGCCTGCCTTTTATATTCGCGCCTATGTCGGGCAAGATATGGTTTTGTACGCAAAGGGAAAGGCCATTCAGCGGCACGTTTTGTGTGCGTTGCGTCGTTTTTTGCCGCAGCACCGACCAGCAGGTAAAAACTAGTTTATGTCGGGGGCTTTTCCTTAGATGCAATCCATGCAATAGGGTCACCGTCAAACGGGCTTTTGCATGGGGTTAACAAATGCAGATTCGTGAGGCACTCACCTTTGACGACGTTCTTCTGGTTCCGGGCGCATCTTCTGTGCTGCCGGCCACGGCGGATACGACCACGCGCGTGACGCGGGAAATCACCATGAACATCCCGCTGCTCAGCTCGGCGATGGACACGGTGACCGAGGCGCGCATGGCCATCGCCATGGCGCAGGCGGGCGGCATCGGCGTGGTGCACAAGAACCTGTCGATCGAAGAACAGGCCCGAGAGGTTCGGCGGGTCAAGAGATTTGAATCCGGTATTGTTTACAACCCGGTGACACTGCGGGTGGATCAGACGCTGGCGGACGCCAACGCGTTGGTGCAGCGTTATAACTTCACCGGCTTTCCCGTGGTGGACGAAGAAGGCCGCGTGGTCGGTATTCTGACCAACCGTGATATGCGTTTTGCGACTTCGGATGATACGCCGGTTCACGCGATGATGACCTCGGACAATCTGGCGATGCTTCAGGAACCCGCCGATCTGGAAGAGGCCAAAAGCCTGATGCGCGCGCGTCGGATCGAAAAGCTTCTGGTTGTGGACGGGGCGGGCAAGCTGACGGGTCTGCTGACTTTGAAAGATACCGAACAGGCGGTGCTGAACCCAACGGCCTGCAAGGATCGGCTGGGCCGGTTGCGAGTCGCGGCAGCGACGTCGGTTGGTGACTCTGGTTTCGAACGATCCGAACAACTGGTGGATTCCGGTGTCGACATTATCGTTGTAGACACCGCTCATGGGCATTCTCAAGGGGTGCTGGACGCGGTGAAGCGGGTCAAGACCCTGTCGAACGAGGTGCAGATCATTGCCGGTAACGTCGCCACTGGGGACGCAACCAAGGCGCTGATCGACGCAGGCGCGGATGCCATCAAGGTGGGGATAGGGCCGGGTTCGATCTGTACTACGCGGATGGTTGCCGGTGTGGGCGTGCCGCAGCTGACTGCGATCTTGGATTGCGCCGCGGCCGCCGGCGATGTGCCGGTTATCGCAGATGGTGGTATCAAATTCTCGGGCGATTTTGCCAAGGCGATTGCTGCGGGTGCGTCCTGTGCCATGGTTGGCTCAATGATCGCCGGAACAGATGAAAGCCCGGGCGAAGTGATCCTGTATCAGGGCCGGTCGTTCAAATCTTATCGCGGCATGGGCAGCCTAGGCGCGATGGCACGTGGCTCTGCGGATCGCTATTTCCAGAAGGATGCCGCCAGCGACAAGCTGGTGCCCGAAGGGATCGAAGGGCAGGTGCCTTACAAGGGCTCGGCCAGCGCGGTTGTGCATCAACTGGTCGGCGGCCTGCGCGCAGCCATGGGTTATACCGGCTGCGCCACGGTCGAAGAGATGCGAAAGAACTGCAACTTCGTCAGAATCACAGGGGCTGGCCTGAAGGAGAGCCATGTGCATGACGTGCAAATCACACGCGAAAGCCCGAATTATCGAGTGATGTAAATTGCCGGAACCTGAACTGCGGCGCCCCGGTGAGGGCGCCGCTTTGCGTTTTTGCCCTGCACTATAACGGAGAATGAAATGACCCCCGCCGCACGTGTTCAGGCCTCCATCGAAATTCTTGATCAGATTCTTTCGGGTGCCCCGGTCGAAAAGGCCCTGACCGGTTGGGCGCGGCGCAGCCGTTTCGCCGGTTCCAAAGACAGGGCTGCTATTCGCGACCACGTGTTTGGTGCTTTGCGGTGCAAAAGGTCATTTGCGGCGGCAGGTGGGGTGGAAACCGGTCGGGGGTTGATGATCGGCGCGATGCGCATGCAAGAAGTCGATCTGGATCAGATATTCAATGGCGAAGGGTACGCTCCGGCCAGTTTGGAAGAACACGAACAGGCTAAACCATGTGAATCCGACGCCCAGAAATACGACATACCGGAATGGCTTTGGCCAACCTTTCAAGAGTCTTTGGGTGATTTGACCCTTCCAGTGGCCGAGGCATTGCGAGCTCGGGCCCCGGTTCATTTGCGGGTCAATCTGATTAAGTCGAGTGTCGATCAGGCGGTCTCGGTCTTGCTGGCGGACGGCATCCAAGCGAGGCCACATCCCGCTTGTTCGACCGCACTCGAAGTTGTCGAGGGCGAGCGGAAAATCTCAGGAAGCCGCGCCTATACTGATGGGTTGGTCGAACTGCAGGATGCGGCGAGCCAGGCCGTCGTTGAATCATTGGACCTAAACCCCGGAATACGGGTTCTGGACTATTGTTCCGGCGGCGGCGGCAAAGCCTTGTCCTTGGCCGCGCATCACGGTGTAGATGTTTTCGCGCATGACGTTAATGCGGCGCGAATGCGTGATTTGCCCGCCCGGGCCGAAAGAGCGGGTGCACAGATAACGCTCCTGACCAATGACGAGATCTCTGCGCAGGCCCCATTCGACATTGTGCTGACGGATGCCCCCTGTTCAGGCAGCGGATCCTGGCGTCGCGCCCCGGCGGGAAAATGGTCTCTTACACAAGAAGGACTGAACCGGCTTACGGAAACGCAGCGGACGATCCTTGATGATGTCGCGCCTTTGGTGGGGCCAGCGGGTGTTCTTGCCTATGCAACCTGTTCCATGCTCGAGGTCGAAAACGGTGCAGTGATCGATGCGTTCGTGGCCGCGCACTCCGAATGGACCGAGACGTTTCGCAAAACGTGGTATGTATCACACGGTACTGACGGGTTTTTCACGTCACACTTGACGCGGTAGTCGGCGGACAAATAGCAACCTAAAGGAGAATTGCTCACTTTGTTGGTTAAGTGGGCGTTAACCCTTTTGCGTTGGGTTACACCTAGCCCGGCAAGTTGAGTATTTAATGTCCGATACCGCAGATTTCTATTCTGACCCAAAGTTACGAAATTCACCAAGCGGTTTGCGTCTAGCACCATTGGTTGCGATAGGGGTGTTGCTGTCACTGCTGCCGCTGGCAGAAATCATTCCCCAAGCCTGGAATCTCGGCCTTGTGGTGGCAGGTGTGTCTTTGCTTGCTGCATCACTGTTGGTCGTGGCGAGGGCGCTGATTTCCGACGACTCGGTACGTCGTGAGCTTAGGGTTATGGAGGTTTTTGCCGAAGAAGAGCTGTACCCCTGCGCGATTGCCAATGCACAGGGTGATGTTCTGATTTGCAATTCTCATGCCCGGGCTCAGCTCCATGTTTTTCCCGGCAACCGGCTGGATGAAGGTCTAAAGTCTATTTTTGCGAACCCGTCGGCAATTTTGCTGCGCCTACAGTCTTTGGCCGAGATCCATGGCCGTGCAAGAGAAGACGTTGTCACTTTAGAGACAACCGTACCGATTTCTGTTCTCGGTGTTGGGAAAAACTTTTTCTTTTGGCGGTTTCATCTGGATGGAACAGGTCAGTGGGATGCTGTGCCTGTGCCCATTTTGACTGAAGGCAGAAACGGAGCATTGCTGCGGATCAACGGGGCGGCGGAACAAATCCTGGGGCAACGACCCGACAACCTTGCACAGGTTCTGACTGGCGCGCAGCCCGAATTGGGTGAGGTTGTGCAGGTACAGACGGCACAGGGGCCAATTCCGGCTACGATGGCCGAACTGTCTCGGTCGGGAACCACGCGCGATTTGCTTGTTCTACCGCTTGATCGTGCACAGGAAAGTGGAATTGGCGCGTCATTTGTGGATCTTCCGGTCCCGGTAATGACCCTGTCTCCCGACGGGAGCATCCTTGAGGCCAACAGGCTGGCAACGCGTCTTGTCGGAAACATAGAGCCCGGAGAATCCAATGTTGTGCATATCATGCATGGTCTGGGGTATCCGGTTCTGGACTGGCTGACGCTGGCTTCAAATGAGGGCGCCGTTTCACGATCTGAATTCCTGAGGCTGACACGGGAAGACCGCGAGATATTCGTACAGGTCACATTGAAACGTGTGCTGAGCGAGGGAGAAGTCAGACTGATTGCGGTTCTGAATGATGCTACCGAACTCAAGACTTTAGAGGCGCAATTTGTGCAGGGACAAAAAATGCAAGCCGTTGGCCAACTGGCTGGGGGTGTAGCGCATGATTTCAACAATTTGCTAACGGCGATTTCCGGACATTGCGATCTTCTGCTTTTGCGGCACGACCAGAATGACCCTGACTACGGGGATCTTGTACAAATCAATCAGAACGCAAACCGTGCTGCAGCTTTGGTGAGCCAACTGCTGGCCTTTTCGCGCAAACAGACTTTGCAGCCGGAAATTCTGGATCTCAGAGATACGATCTCAGACCTTATTCATCTGCTAAATCGTCTGGTCGGAGAAAAGATTAAGCTGACACTCAGCCACGATCCCGTTCTGAAAGCGGTTCGTGCGGATAAACGCCAGCTAGAGCAGGTGTTGATGAACCTTGTCGTAAATGCCCGCGATGCAATGCCTGAAGGTGGTGAGGTCAGGATCGAAACCGAAGTGGTCGTGCTGACAGAACGCTTCACAAGGGATCGCGCTACGGTACAACCTGGTGAATACGTCACCGTCAAAGTCATTGATAGCGGAACGGGGATTGCCCCCGATAAGCTACAGAAAGTGTTCGAGCCTTTCTTTACAACCAAACGCACGGGTGAGGGGACAGGTTTGGGCCTGTCGACTGTCTACGGAATTGTAAAGCAAACCGGCGGTTATATTTTTGTCGACAGCATTCAGGGGAGAGGGACCGAGTTTATTATGTACCTGCCGGTTTCAACAGCCCCCAAAAAAACCGAGGCAGCGCCTGTGCAATCCCCTGAGAATCCAACGGTTCGCCAGGGTGAGGGTGTCGTGCTGCTGGTCGAAGACGAAGCCCCGGTTCGGGCCTTTGCTACCCGCGCATTGAGGTTGAAAGGCTACACTGTGCTCGAGGCCGATTCGGGAGAAGAGGCTCTGAGGCTTCTCGAAGATGGCACATTGAATGTTGACGCATTCGTCACCGATGTGGTCATGCCCGGATTGGATGGTCCGACCTGGGTTCGTATGGCTAAGCAGAACAGGCCAGATGTCCGGGTCATATTCATGTCTGGATACACAGAGGGTGCGTTTGGCGATTCCGGACCAGAGATTTCCGATTCAACTTTCCTGCCCAAACCATTTTCACTAAACCAACTGACCGAAGCTGTTTTTCAGCAGATCAATTAGGGTTTCAAAGTGCCGAGGCGTGGCAATCGAATTCCGCGGAGTGTGTGTTGCGGAACTTGGTCAATGTCTCTGCGCCCAGTGTTAGGTCTCGTGTGGGTGACACGTTTTCGCGTTGCAGCCGGATATCCATATTCAAGCGGTTTTGCAGGAAATCGAGAATTTTGTCCTGGTTTTCATATTTGAAGACATGGGTGGCGCCACGCCCGTTGTTGCGGGTGCGAAAAAATTGGCTCTGACTGCCGACATCGGCAAATTCAGGTCGGGGTGTGCGCATATAGGCCTGGATGAAATCATCAAAGCTCAGGTCATGTGTTGAATGCGGGTGGTCAAGACGCTCTTGGCGGCCGCGAAACCTGTACCAACTGCCCAGCCAATCGACCGGTTCACGAACAACCGCCATGATTTCCATCTCAGTATCGTACATTTTACGGAAAATGTTCTGGAAAAACCGATCATACCGGCGGACAGGTACGTGTTTCAGATCTGGCGGATCGGTGACAACCAGATCGGCACGGTCCCGCAAAGCCGTATGATAAGCGGTGCTGCCGGTTTTTGGGACAGCCAGAAACGCAAGGCGTTCTTCATAAAAAACAAGCATTTATTCGTCCATCGGCAGTAATTATCTCCAGCTCAGATTGGCGTAAACGACTCTTTAATACAATTACAGAACAGTAAGTAATGTAAGTTTTAGTTGAAATGTTCTCTTTTTGGTCCCATAAGGAACAAGAGGCGAACAAAGCAGCGATTGCCGCCCGTTCAAGGGTGTGACAAAAGGGAAGGCGACAGGACAATGGCGGATCTTCTGACGATGAGCGACAAGAAAAACGCAGATAAGCAAAAGGCGCTCGACAGCGCGCTGGCACAGATCGAACGGCAGTTCGGCAAAGGCTCGATCATGAAGCTGGGCGAGGATTCCAAGCAGGACATCGACGCCAGTTCGACCGGATCGCTGGGTCTGGATATCGCTCTGGGAATCGGCGGCCTGCCGATGGGCCGGATCGTTGAAATCTATGGCCCGGAAAGTTCAGGCAAAACTACGCTGACACTGCACTGCATCGCAGAACAGCAGAAACATGGCGGTGTATGCGCATTTGTCGATGCGGAACATGCGTTGGACCCGCAATATGCGCGCAAACTGGGCGTCGATCTGGACGAGTTGCTGATTTCGCAACCCGACACTGGCGAACAGGCGCTTGAGATTACCGATACGCTGGTCCGTTCGGGCGCCGTGAACATGGTCGTGGTTGACTCGGTCGCGGCGCTGACGCCGAAATCTGAACTCGAAGGCGATATGGGCGACAGCAGCGTTGGTGTGCAGGCCCGGCTGATGAGCCAGGCAATGCGTAAACTGACGGGTTCGATCAGCCGCTCGAACTGTATGGTGATCTTCATCAACCAAATCCGGATGAAAATCGGCGTGATGTTCGGCAGCCCGGAAACCACCACCGGTGGTAACGCCCTGAAATTCTACAGCTCGGTCCGTTTGGATATTCGTCGGATCGGTGCGATCAAGGACCGGGATGAGGTTGTTGGCAACCAGACCCGTGTGAAGGTCGTTAAAAACAAAGTGGCACCGCCCTTCAAGCAAGTTGAATTCGACATCATGTATGGCGAAGGCATCAGTAAAATGGGCGAGCTGCTGGATCTGGGCGTCAAGGCCGGTGTGGTCGAGAAGTCGGGCTCATGGTTCAGCTATGGTGATGAGCGGATCGGGCAGGGGCGTGAGAATGCCAAGCAGTATCTGCGCGACAACAACCGCATCGCGTTTGAGATCGAGGACAAGATTCGCGCGGCACATGGGCTGGAATTCGATGTGCCGCCCGGCGCGGAAGAGGATGATATCCTCGAGGCATAAGTGGTTCGGGAAGAAAGCGATTTTCGCTGCTCTTTCCTAAGAACGAACCATATTCCGAACAAGGCGGTCCGTCGGGGCCGCCTTGTTCCGTTCTGCGACGCTCGCCTGTGGACTATCCCGGGGGAGGCGGATAAACCCTTTTTGAAACAAACTGATCGCGCGCCGAGAGAGCCCTATGTCAACGTTGAACGAAATCCGATCGACCTTTTTGAACTACTTTGCCAAACAGGGGCACGAAGTAGTGGCATCCAGTCCCCTTGTGCCACGCAACGACCCGACATTGATGTTCGTCAACTCGGGTATGGTGCAGTTCAAAAACCTGTTCACCGGGGTCGAAACCCGTGACTATCAGCGCGCGACGACAGCACAGAAATGTGTTCGGGCCGGTGGCAAGCACAACGACTTGGACAATGTCGGCTATACTGCGCGTCACCACACATTCTTTGAGATGTTGGGCAATTTTTCGTTCGGCGATTACTTCAAGCCCGAAGCAATTCCATTCGCATGGGAATTGATCACCAAGGAATTCGGAGTCGATAAAAACCGCCTTCTGACAACGGTTTACCACACCGATGACGAGGCGTTCGAGATGTGGAAGAAGGTGGGCGTCCCCGAAGATCGGATCATCCGTATCGCAACCAATGACAATTTCTGGCAGATGGGCCCGACCGGCCCGTGCGGTCCCTGCACCGAGATTTTCTACGACCACGGGGATCATATCTGGGGCGGCCCTCCGGGTTCGCCTGAGGAAGACGGTGACCGGTTCATCGAGATCTGGAACATAGTTTTCATGCAGAACGAACAGTTCGAGGACGGCTCGATGGTCGAGCTCGACATGCAGTCTATCGACACCGGGATGGGGCTGGAGCGGATTGGTGCCCTATTGCAAGGAAGCCATGACAATTATGACACCGATCTGTTCAAGACCCTGATCGAGGCCTCGGCGAGTGCCACAAATGTCGATCCCTATGGGGATCAAAACGTACATCACCGCGTGATTGCGGATCACCTGCGGTCGACCTCGTTCCTGATTGCAGACGGGGTAATGCCCAGTAATGACGGGCGCGGCTATGTGCTGCGGCGGATCATGCGTCGTGCGATGCGGCATGCGCATCTGTTGGGTGCGAAGGATCCGGTGATGTATAAGCTGGTGCCGACATTGGTCCAACTGATGGGTGCTCAGTACACCGAACTTGGCCAGGCTCAGTCGCTGATCGAAGAGACGCTGTTGCTGGAAGAAACCCGCTTTAAGCAAACATTGGATCGCGGCCTGAAGTTGTTGGATGACGAGGTCTCTGACCTGCCAGAGGGTGCGGCACTGTCTGGAGAGGCCGCTTTCAAGCTGTATGATACATACGGTTTTCCGCTTGATCTGACACAAGATGCACTGCGTGAAAAAGGCCGGACGGTTGATACCGACGGGTTTGATACGGCGATGGCCGAGCAAAAGGCCAAGGCACGCGCTGCCTGGGCTGGATCAGGGGAAGCAGCGGACCAAGCCGTTTGGTTTGACGTTCTGGATATCGCGGGCGCTACGGATTTTCTTGGATACGATACAGAAAAGGCTGAAGGACAGGTCGCGGCAATGGTCGTGGATGGCGCTTTGGTCGACAAGATCGAGACAGGTTGTTCCGGCTGGGTCGTTGTGAACCAAACCCCGTTTTATGGTGAATCCGGTGGTCAGATAGGAGACACCGGCGAAATTCGTCGTCTGGAAGAGCGTGATGATGTCGCGCGGGTCGAGGACACCCGGAAATTTGCGGATGGCAAAATCTATGCGCATCGGGTCACGGTCGATCACGGTACCTTGTCCAAGGGAGACGCAGTTGAGCTTGAGGTAGACCATGTTCGCCGCACCGCCATCCGGGCCAACCATTCGGCCACACATTTGCTGCACGAAGCATTGCGGGAAACATTGGGTGACCACGTTGCGCAGCGCGGTTCTTTGAATGCGGCTGACCGGCTGCGATTCGACTTTAGCCACGCGAAGGCGATGAGCCCCGAGGAAATTCGGCAAGTTGAACGCTCGGTCAACGCTTTCATCCGCCAGAACTCGAACGTCGAGACCCGGATCATGACACCGGATGATGCCCGGGAACTGGGTGCGCAGGCCCTTTTCGGTGAGAAATACGGCGACGAAGTTCGCGTGGTTTCGATGGGCAAAGCGCCAACCGGCAAAGGCCAGGATGGTGAGACTTGGTCGATCGAACTGTGTGGTGGAACGCATGTTCGCCAGACCGGTGATATTGGCGCGCTTGTTGTATTGGGGGATAGCGCCAGCAGTGCCGGTGTCCGGCGGATCGAAGCGCTTACCGGTGATGAAGCCCTGGTTTACCTGACCGACCAGGACCAACGTTTGGGGCAGATCGCATCTGAACTGAAAGCACAACCGGATGACGTTGTATCTCGTGTCAAAGCTCTGTTGGATGAACGTAAATCCCTTCAAAATGAAGTTGCGCAGCTGCGCCGCGATCTCGCGATGGCTGGTGGTTCAGGGCAGGGCGGTAGCGCTGAGGCCAAAACGGTAAATGGTATAGCGTTCCTGGCTCAGTCCCTTACTGGCGTATCTGGCAAGGACTTACCCGCGCTGATCGACGAACACAAAAGCCGACTTGGATCGGGTGCTGTGTTGCTGATAGCGGATACGGGCGGCAAAGCAGCCGTCGCGGCCGGTGTCACAGCTGATCTGACGGATGCAATCTCGGCCGTGGATCTGGTTCGGGCGGCGGTTGCTGAACTTGGTGGAAAAGGTGGCGGTGGACGCCCTGACATGGCGCAAGGTGGTGGCAAGGACGCTTCGAATGCTGATGCCGCGATCAAGGCTGCAGAGAATATTCTTGGAGGTTAACAAAATGTCCGCACTTTGGATTGCACATGTCAGTGTTACTGACGCCGAATCCTATGGAAAATATGCCGAGCTCGCCGGGCCAGCGATTGCCAAACACGGTGGTGCGTTTATCGCGCGTGCTGCGCGATACGTGCAGTTGGAAGGCAAAGAACGGCCGCGCAACGTTGTCGCCAAATTCCCCTCATTGGAAGCCGCTGTAGAGTGTTATAATTCGGTGGAATATCAGCAAGCACTGGATCACGCGCGTGGTGCAAGTGAGCGGGAATTGGTGGTCGTAGAGATCACAGATTAGAATCACCCCGTGCGATCAAGGATTTAATACCCCTGTCAGCTTATTCATTGGGCGGTTTTCAGCCAAAAGATGGCCGCCCAATTATGACGTTGCGGCAAGCGTCGACCTGAAGTCCCATAAATTTTTTATTTACAAGTAGTTAGCGGGTCTTGATGTCGGGCCTGCCAAGGGGTTCGTGTTTCGAATGTGGCGAGCAGCGCCAGATTCTTACCCAAAAATGCCATTTTCAATGACGGAATTCCGCCTCTTTTAGTTGCAAGATTTGAGACAGATTGCACAATTAGGCGTGTTTACCGATAGTTTCGGAAAACGGAATATGGTCCTGTTTTGCGGCAATCGCAGGGAAAACACGGATCGAGGGACAGGCATGGCGACCATGGGTACGGAATTTAGGGCCGTTAATGCGCGGATCTGGACTGGTTTTGGTAGAACTTTAGGAATCCTCGCATTGGCGTTGGGCTCCTCGGTTATGGCACCAGATGCGCAAGCGCGGGAAGGCAACTTCATCCGCACAGTCGCATCTTCGCCCCCGCCGTCTGGAGCGCGGCAACTGTGCCGTCAATACTCTTGGGCATGTTCCAGCAAGGCTTCGAATTCAATGTCGAGCCAGCAAGAGATGCAGATCATCAAAAAGGTCAACCGGCAGGTAAACGCAACCACCCGCTCGGTTACTGACCAAGCCCAATATAGAACTCGGGAACGTTGGGCACTGCCGACTTCGCGCGGTGGGGATTGCGAAGACTTTGCTCTGCTGAAGAAAAGGGATCTTATCCGTGCGGGCGTCGATCCGAGCAAACTTTTGATCGCAACTGTACTGGATACGCAGCGAAATTCTCATGCGGTTTTGGTTTATCGCTCGGCCAGTGGCGATCTGGTTCTGGATAACTTGACCAACCGCATCAAACCCTGGTCGGCGACGCGATATCTGTTTCTGCGGATGCAGGACCCTCGGCGGCCCAGTAAATGGGTCGGGGTCTTCGGCAGAAGCTGAGGAAAGCTAATCTCAGCTGGTTAGAATGCAAAAATGGCGAAGCAGCAGCTTCGCCATTTTCTGTAGTACTAAATTAGCTTACTTAGGGTTGCCCGGATTGTTGGTACCGTTCGGGTTCTGAGATTGGCCGCCTGGATTGGTTCCGTCGCTATGGCCAGAACGGTTGCCCTTGGGTCCACCGTCACCACCTTCGCCGCCGTCACCACCTTCGCCGCCGTCGCCACCTTCGCCGCCGTCACCACCTTCGCCGCCGTCGCCACCTTCGCCGCCGTCACCGCCTTCGCCGCCGTCACCGCCGTCACCACCTTCGCCGCCGTCGCCGCCGTCGCCACCTTCGCCGCCGTCGCCACCTTCGCCGCCGTCACCACCTTCGCCGCCGTCGCCACCTTCGCCGCCGTCGCCACCTTCGCCGCCGTCACCACCGTCGCCGCCGTCACCACCGTCGTCATCATCGTTGCCGTCACCATTGCCGCCACCGCCGCCGCGGGTATCACCGCCGCCGCCGCCGCCACCGCCGCCGCCGGTACCACCGCCGCCGCCACCGCCGCCGCCGGAACCACCACCGCCATTTTCATCAGCAGCGCCGTCTCCTGATCGTTGCTCATTTCCGAGAATAGATGCGGTTGGAAAGTCAGTCAGAACTGCTGCAAAAGCTGGGCAACTCTCCAATGTACGGGACAAGATGTCCTCGAAATCTGAGCGTCGCTGCAAATAGCGCAGCATCCGGGCGTCTACGACAGAACATGCACAAAGCGTTTCAGTCGATACCGACTGTTTGGCTGTTCGTATTGTACACATGTCTGAAGCTGAAGCGGATACAGCTGAAATAACTGGGAATGTTGCTGAAACAAATACTATTGAAAGTAAGCGAGACTTAATGCGCATGGCGCTACTCCTTGATACTCATTACTCAAAACTTGGCAGGCAAACAGGTGCCATACTTTGGACACAAATACATCCCTTTTGAGCCAGAATTACAAGTTTCCTAAAATTGTGAATGTTAAAAGTGAAACAACTTAAAGAGGAAAGTGTAGGTAAAACAAAAAGAAGGCCCGCTTTGAGAGCGAGCCTTCCAGGATGGGCCTTAATACGCGTGTGCGCAAATATGTCACGATTGTGTTATTGTTTCCAATCTGTGAACTGCATCACTGCAATGATCAGGCAGATCTTGCCATACGCTTGCGCTCGTGCGGATCCAGAAAGCGTTTGCGCAGACGGATTGCGTTCGGGGTCACTTCGACAAGTTCGTCATCGTCGATATAGGCGATCGCCTCTTCCAACGAGAACTGAATATGGGGTGTCAGGCGCACAGCGTCATCCGATCCGCTGGCCCGGACGTTGGTCAGCTTTTTCCCCTTCAGCGGGTTAACCTCAAGATCGTTGTCGCGCGAATGCTCGCCGATAACCATACCCTGATATACATCGGTCTGAGGGCCAACAAACATGCGGCCACGCTCTTCGAGGTTCCAAAGGGCATAGGCAACTGCTTGTCCGTTCTCCATCGAGATCAGAACGCCTGCGCGGCGGCCCGGAATTTGTCCTTTATGCGGTGCCCAGTCGTGGAACACACGGTTCAAAACGCCAGTACCGCGTGTATCTGTCAGGAATTCACCGTGATAACCGATCAACCCGCGTGACGGCACATGGGCGATGATGCGGGTTTTACCTGTACCAGCAGGCCGCATCTCGGCCAGTTCACCTTTGCGGACACCTGTTATCTTTTCAATGACCGAGCCGGAATACTCGTCGTCCACGTCAATGGTGACTTCTTCGATGGGCTCCAGGCGCTGACCGTCTTCTTCGCGGAACAGGACCTGTGGGCGAGAGATACTCAGCTCGAACCCTTCGCGGCGCATGTTTTCGATCAGAACACCCATCTGCAATTCGCCGCGTCCCGCAACTTCGAAGGCCTCACCGCCCGGAGTGTCGGTAATGCGAATGGCGACGTTTGATTCTGCTTCTTTCATCAAACGGTCGCGAATGACACGGGACTGAACCTTTTTACCGTCTCGGCCGGCAAGGGGCGAATCGTTGATACCAAAGGTCACTGTGATGGTCGGCGGGTCGATCGGCTGCGCCGGCAGAGCGTCTTCGACCTGTGGGGCAACAAGCGAATCTGCCACGGTCGCTTTGCTCATACCTGCGATGGTGACGATATCGCCCGCCTCGGCCACATCAATGGGTTGCTGCCCCAGACCGCGGAAAGCCAGGATTTTTGAGGCGCGAAAGTTCTCGATAAGTGTTCCGTCCCGGCTGAGCGCCTTGAGGGTGTCACCTGCCTTGAGCGTACCACTTTCGACACGGCCAGTCAGAATGCGGCCGATGAACGGGTCGCTGCCCAGTGTCGTGGCAAGCATCCGGAAGGGTTCGTCCTTGCGTTCGATCTGTTTGGGAGCAGGGACGTGGTCAACGATCAGGTCGAACAGTGCTGACAGATCCTTGCGGGGTCCTTCCAGCTCCATATCTGCCCAGCCCGACCGGCCTGAGGCGTACATTGAAGGGAAATCAAGCTGATCGTCATCCGCACCGAGGTTTGCGAACAGATCAAAGCATTCGTCCAGCGCACGGTCTGGTTCGGCGTCGGGTTTGTCGACTTTGTTCAGCACCACAATCGGACGCAGACCCAGCGCCAGCGCCTTGGAGGTCACGAATTTGGTCTGCGGCATTGGACCTTCGGCAGCATCGACCAGCAGGACAACGCCGTCGACCATGCTGAGGATGCGTTCAACCTCGCCGCCGAAATCGGCGTGGCCCGGCGTGTCGACAATATTGATCCGCGTGCCTTTCCACTCCACCGAAGTGGCCTTTGCAAGGATGGTGATACCACGCTCACGCTCGAGGTCATTGCTGTCCATGGCGCGTTCTGCGACAGCCTGATTTTCCCGGAACGCACCGGATTGTTTTAGCAGCTCATCGACCAGCGTTGTTTTGCCGTGGTCCACGTGAGCGATGATTGCGATATTGCGCAGGTCCATGAGAGGTCAGCCTTTGAACGGGAAGTTGACGCGCGCATAACGCGGCTCGGCGAAATATGCCAGCCCTAACCGATCGTCAGTGTCCTGCTGTACCGGAAAAGAGGTGTATGATTAGTATTCCACCCAAAATCATGCTGAGTCCAGCGATCCCGGGTAAATCCAACCTCTGACCAAAGACAATGAAACCGATGATGGCAATCAGCACGATTCCAAGGCCGGACCAGATTGCATAGACGATACCAACCGGCATGTATTTGAGCGTGAGGGCCATCAGATAAAAGGCAATTCCATAGCCAACAACCACAAGCACTGACGGCCAGAACCGGCTGAATTGCTGGCTGGCCTGAAGTGCAGTTGTACCAATCGTTTCGGCAACAACTGCCAACAGCAGTAGAAGATATGCTTTGGGCACGGGGGTCTCGCATTCAATAAGGTTGCATTGGGTTGAGCACGAAATGACCGTTACCCGCAAGCGATAGCAGGAGTTTACTGGCATCCGTCAGGGGTCAGGATTACCCGACTATGTGGATTTTCGGCAATGTGATACTTTGTCCGCGTTTTATCGTGTTTATTTTATGAGTATCGCCATGACGAAATTTGCAAAATACGTCATCGCTCTTTCGGCACTTGTTGTTGCGCTTGGGTGGCTTGCTGGCGGGGGGTCCGTCGAAACAAAAGCAGCCCGAAATGTTGAGCGATTGATTGGTACATCGGTTTAAGCGACTGCCGAATACAGGAAAAAGGGGTGTTATGCTCCTTTTTCCGCTGTGTTTTCAGCCTTCTGCAGTCTCAGAAAAGTAACCCCGAAGCAACGGATCCAGCCATGCCCACAGGGCTGGTGCACCGGGAATAATCACCGTGCCGACACGGCTTTGGATTTGTTCGTATGTGACGTTGTAATCAATCCAGGAACCGCCTCCTGTCTCGAGGTTGCCAAGCGGGGTTTGGAAGCGATCAATCGCTTTGGCGAAACAGGCATCGGGGCTTTCGGCCTGTTCAAACTCCTGCCAGATCGACATGAATTCTTGATTTTGGACCTCTGGGAGCATTCCAAACAACCTTTGCGCCGCAGCAAGTTCCTCGGCGGCTTGTGCCGCGTGGTCGACCTGCCCATGAATTGGGTGATCACCCGCGTCAATTTCAACAATGTCGTGCAGCAAAAGCATCCTGAGGGCGCGGTTTACAGAAACGGAAGGGGCTGCATATTCGGACAGGACCCAGGCAAAAAGCATGATGTGCCAGGAATGTTCGGCTGAATTCTCAAACCGGTTATCATAGAGCAGACGCGATGCGCGCTGAACCGATTTGAGTTGGTCAGTTTCGGACAAGAAACCCAAACGCAAAGAAAGCTCGGAGGTTTCGAGTTTGCCTCCATTCAGCAGTGCTTGGGCAAGATTATATGCGTCCGGGAAAGCTTGTTGCAGATAGGCAGCGCGACCTTGTTTCAGGTTGTCATTCACGACAGCTAAATGCTCTGGGTTTGGCCGTTCTGCACACAGCACCTGAAACATCGGTTGCGACCGATCCAGAATCTTGGCGAATTTCGCGTCCGGAGTGGTGTCGGCCTCGAATTCTTGCCAAAGAGCCAGAAACGTCGTGGCCTGATCAGCAGGCAGCATGCCAAACAGCTCTTCAGCAGCTGTTTGTTCCGCCAATTCCAGTGCTTTCCAATCTGTTTTCAGGTGAATCGGGTGATCGCCTACGATGATTTCGACCAGATCATGCAGCAGTAGCATTTTGATCACGCGGTCGATATTCACGTCTGGCCCGGCAACCGGTTCCAAAACCAGGGCCCAAAGCGCCAGTTGCCAACTATGCTCAGCCGCGTTCTCTGGGCGAGACTGATCCAACAAGGCGTTGGCACGATTGACAGATTTCAACCTGTCCGCGCGTTTAAGAAAGTCGATTTGCGCGGACAGTCTTTGCGTCATTGTTTTTCTATAGCTTTCAGTTTTGACCGATGTTCGGTCAATTTCTCGACGACAAACTTGCGGGCCTTACGTTCGGCCATCCGGACACGGATCTCGGTCAGGAATGCTTCTTCCAATGTTTGTGAGGACGCCCCGATCACTTCGCCAACTTCCATGAAGAAGCGGTCGTTACCGGTTTCGTCCATCACTTTCATTGTGTCTTCGGCCAGCTTGGAAGCAAGCCTGATGATCGTGTCGGACATTAGCGCGTGTTCTCTGTCAGCCGCCGTTTCACATAGTCACTTACATCAGTGATCAGCGTATCCATGTGGCGATCCTGAAAGAAGTGGTCAGCACCCTCAACTTCGTTATGGGTGATTGTGATGCCCTTCTGTTCATGCAGCTTGTTAACCAATGCAGTGGTGTCTGCAGGCGGGGCTACCCGATCAGAGGATCCGTTGATAATCAGACCCGAAGAGGGGCAGGGCGCCAGGAACGAGAAATCATACATGTTGGCTGGCGGAGAAACGCTGATGAAACCGGTAATCTCAGGGCGGCGCATAAGCAGTTGCATCCCGATCCAGGCTCCGAACGAGAACCCTGCGACCCAGCAGTGTTTCGAATTGTTGTTCATCGACTGCAGGTAGTCCAGTGCCGATGCCGCATCACTCAGCTCGCCTACGCCCTGGTCATATTCTCCCTGGCTGCGGCCAACACCGCGGAAGTTGAACCGCAAGACAGTGAAACCCATGTTGTAGAACGCATAGTGCAGATTATAGACCACCTTGTTGTTCATGGTCCCGCCAAATTGAGGATGCGGGTGCAACACGATGGCGATCGGTGCGTCTTTTTCCTTTTGCGGGTGGTAGCGGCCTTCCAGGCGGCCTTCGGGTCCGGGAAAAATCACCTCGGGCATGTGTGCATAGGTCCTGTCTTTTTCTTCTGGGTGTCCGGAAATACTTGACGATAATCGTCGGACACCTTAGAACGGTTCTAATTGTGATAGTCGGCGCAAGGGCGCTGTCAGTCGGAGATACGCACTGGCAGCGGCGGCGTCAATGATTTCGCGCGTTAACTGCCATAAGGGAATGAGAATGAAGCTTTCGACCAAGGGTCGTTACGCGATGGTGGCCTTGGCTGATATCGCTCTTCAGTCTTCTGACGGACTGGTAACGCTGAGCGAAATTTCCGAACGGCAGGACATCTCGTTGCCTTATCTTGAACAGCTGTTCGTAAAGCTGCGCCGGGCCGAGCTTGTCTCGTCAGTGCGCGGTCCAGGCGGAGGTTATCGGTTGGCGCGCCCTGCGTCGGAAATCCGTGTAGTCGAAATTCTGTCCGCCGTCGACGAAACTGTAGACGCGTTGAAAAAAGGGGCAGGGGCTTCGGGGGCCTCATCGGGCAGTCGTGCGCAATCGCTGACCAACCGATTGTGGGAAGGGCTGAGTGCCCATGTTTATGTGTTTCTGCATCAAACGCGGCTTTCTGATGTGATCAGGAACGACTTGGCGCCCTGTCCGGCTGTTCCTAATCTGTTTGCGGTCGTGGACGAGTAAGATGAATTTGCTTTGTCCAAGTCCCTTTGGCTGCCAAAAGGTGCATCCATGAATCGTGTTTATCTGGATCATAACGCCACAACGCCAATTCGCCCCGAAGCGCGCGATGCGATGATCACGTCAATGGATCAGATCGGTAACCCTTCCTCGGTTCACGCTGAAGGACGAGCGGCAAAGGCCATGGTCGAGCGTGCACGGGCGCAGGTGGCCGAAGCTGTCGGGTGCCGACCGCAGGAAGTTATTTTCACCTCTGGTGCGACCGAAGCGGCTCGGGTCCTGCAGAATAGACCGAATAATTGCGATGTGTTCGTCGATGCAACGGCGCATGACGCGCTTTGGTCGCATCTTGATCTATCGAACTGCAACGAACGCCCGTTCGGTCCTGGTCACATCTTAGCAATGGGGTTGGCGAATTCGGAAACAGGTATCGTTACCTTGCCACCGAAAAAGGTCGAAGGTCAGTGGCCCTATGGCGCACGGCGCGCCGATTGGTTGTTGCTGGATATTACACAGGCTGTTGGCCGTATTCCCTTTTCCTTCGCCTGGAGCGATGCGGATATGGCGGTTCTTTCGGCGCATAAAATCGGCGGTCCTAAGGGTGTTGGCGCTCTGATCCTAAAACAAGGGCTGGACATCAACCCGCTTGCGGTTGGTGGCGGGCAGGAAATGGGCCGGCGCTCCGGGACGGAAAACGTTGTTGGAATCGCGGGTTTTGGTGCCGCTGCCGAGGCCGCAGTGAAAGATCTGGCTAACGGTGTTTGGGAAAATGTTGCTAAATTTAGAAATATTCTAGAGAACGCACTTGAGGCCGGATCGAAAGCGACTATTTTTGTCGGGAAAGATCAGGAGCGACTCCCCAACACTTTGTGTTTTGCAACTCCCGGATGGAAAGGGGAGACGCAGGTTATGCAGATGGATCTGGCTGGATTTGCGATCAGCGCAGGTTCGGCCTGTTCAAGTGGCAAGGTAAAGACCAGCCGAGTTCTGACGGCAATGGGATATGACGAGGTAACGGCAGCCAGCGCAATTCGCGTATCGCTCGGCCCTTGGACGACAGAAGATGATGTGCTGCGTTTCGCGGATACGTGGCTGGAAAAAGAGAAAAAGCATCGCGCGCGTGCCGCGTGATCTGACGGAGGATAAGTCATGGCCGCTTTGGACCAGACTCAGGTAAAAGAAGGTGTCGATCAGGAAACCGTTGATGCGGTGCGCGAGGCCGGAACCTATAAATACGGCTGGAACACCGATATTGAGATGGAATACGCCCCAAAAGGCGTGAACCCCGATATCGTCCGTCTGATCTCGGACAAGAATGAAGAACCGGAATGGATGACCGAATGGCGTCTGGCCGCGTTCGAACGCTGGACCAAGATGGAAGAGCCGAAATGGGCGATGGTCAGCTATCCCGAAATCGACTTTCAGAACCAGTATTACTATGCCCGTCCGAAATCGATGGAGGTAAAGCCGAAATCGCTGGATGAAGTGGATCCGAAGCTGCTGGCCACTTACGAAAAGCTCGGTATCCCACTGAAAGAACAGATGATTCTGGCTGGCGTCGAAGGCGCCGAGGATATGCCTGCTGAGGGCCGCAAGGTGGCCGTGGATGCGGTGTTCGACTCGGTGTCCGTTGGCACAACTTTTCAGGCCGAACTGAAAAAGGCAGGTGTGATCTTCTGTTCGATTTCTGAAGCGATCAGGGAACACCCCGAGCTGGTCAAGAAATACCTGGGCACTGTGGTTCCGGTATCCGATAATTTCTATGCCACGCTGAACTCGGCCGTGTTCTCGGACGGGTCATTTGTCTACATCCCGCCGGGCGTACGCTGCCCGATGGAGCTGAGCACCTATTTCCGCATCAATGCGGAGAACACCGGTCAGTTTGAACGCA
The DNA here is from genome assembly GCF_059610185.1 of Ruegeria sp. YTSA108. NCBI lineage: Bacteria > Pseudomonadati > Pseudomonadota > Alphaproteobacteria > Rhodobacterales > Roseobacteraceae > Ruegeria > Ruegeria sp. YTSA108. The sequence continues at coordinate 88,103 of NZ_JBXWND010000001.1, forward strand.
CCCTGATCATCGCCGATAAAGGCAGCTATGTCAGCTACTTGGAAGGCTGTACTGCGCCTCAGCGCGACACTGCGCAGCTGCATGCTGCCGTGGTCGAAATCATCATCGAGGAAGATGCCGAGGTAAAATACTCGACCGTTCAGAACTGGTACCCCGGGGATGAGAATGGCAAGGGCGGCATCTATAACTTTGTGACCAAGCGCGCGGATTGCCGCGGCGACCGGTCCAAGGTGATGTGGACGCAGGTGGAGACCGGCTCTGCCGTGACATGGAAATACCCGTCCTGCATCCTGCGCGGCAATGAAAGCCAAGGTGAGTTCTATTCGATCGCGATTGCCAATAACTATCAGCAGGCCGACACTGGCACCAAGATGATCCACCTCGGCAAGAACACCAAGTCTCGGATCGTTTCGAAAGGGATCAGCGCGGGCAAGGCGCAGAACACCTATCGCGGGTTGGTCTCGATGCATCCAAAAGCCAAGGACAGCCGCAATTACACCCAGTGTGACAGCTTGCTGATCGGCGACAAATGCGGGGCGCATACGGTGCCCTATATCGAGGTCAAGAACAACTCATCGCGCGTCGAGCATGAAGCGACGACGTCGAAGGTCGATGATGATCAGCTGTTCTATTGCCGTCAGCGCGGAATGGACGAGGAAGAGGCCGTGGCCCTTGTTGTCAACGGGTTCTGCAAGGACGTGCTACAGGCACTGCCAATGGAATTTGCGATGGAGGCCCAGCAGTTGGTGGCCATCAGTCTCGAAGGATCTGTGGGTTAATCCCGACTTTCCCTGAATTCAGAACATACAGGGGGCATGACCCTCTTGCGATACGCCAAAGGAAATAAACATGCTGGAAATCAAAAACCTGCACGTCAAACTTGAAGAAGAAGACAAGCAAATCCTCAAAGGTGTCGACCTGAAGGTTGAGGCTGGCAAGGTACATGCGATCATGGGGCCAAATGGCTCGGGCAAATCGACGCTCAGCTATGTGCTGTCCGGTCGGGATGGGTATGAAGTGACCGAAGGCTCGGCGACCCTTGGTGGTGAGAACCTGTTCGAGATGGAACCGGAAGAGCGCGCAGCAGCCGGTGTTTTCCTGGCGTTCCAATATCCGGTTGAAATCCCGGGCGTTGGCAACATGACCTTTCTGCGCACCGCTGTGAACTCACAGCGCAAGGCCCGCGGGGAAGAAGAGCTTTCAGCAGCCGATTTCCTGAAAGAGGTGCGCGCCAAGGCCAAATCGTTAAAGATCGATGCGGATATGCTGAAGCGCCCTGTGAATGTTGGCTTTTCTGGCGGTGAGAAAAAGCGCAACGAAATACTGCAAATGGCCATGCTCGAGCCCAAAATGTGCATTCTGGACGAGACAGATTCCGGTTTGGATGTAGACGCGATGAAACTGGTTGCCGAGGGCGTGAACGCGCTGCGCGACGAAGCGCGTGGTTTCCTTGTTATCACGCATTATCAGCGCCTTCTGGACCACATCAAACCTGATGTCGTGCATATCATGGCCGATGGGCGGATTGTAAAAACTGGCGGTCCCGAGTTGGCACTTGAGGTTGAAAACAACGGTTATGCCGACATTCTGGCCGAGGTGAACTGATGGCGTTGCCCCAAGCAAAACAGACTGCGACGGAGGAGCGGTTGGCCGTCCTGTCGTTGCCCGATGCCGGATGTACTCGCGCTGCGCGCGAGGACGCGATTGCCCGTGTGCGTCAAATGGGCTTGCCCAGCCGGCGCGACGAATACTGGAAATACACCCAACCCGATACGCTCGTATCGGCTGATGCAGCGCATGCGGCGCTGTTCGAGTCGGACGAGCCGCAAATGTTCGATGAATTCGACCGCTTGAAGATTGTCTTCGTTGACGGAGTGTTCAATCCCGAAGAGTCCGATGATCTGACACTCGAAGGTGTTTCGATCGACCGGCTTGAAGATATTTGCTGCAAAGATATCCATTGGGCCAAAGACTTGTACGGCGTTCTTGAAGCAAATGGACAAGTCCCGGTTCAGCGCCCTCTGGCCGCATTGAACACCGCATTTGCATCAGACGGAGTGGCCATCCATGTGACCGGTAAGCCATCGAAACCGATCAGCCTGATCTATCGCCATGCGTCCGAGGATTCGGATGCGATCCTGCATCACGTAGTACGGGTCGAAACTGACGCCGAGGTTACCATTCTCGAAAACGGGCCGGCGGCATCGCGTTTCAACAAATGTATGGAAATTGACATTGCCGATGGTGGCTCGCTGCACCATGTGCGGGCCCAGGGTCGTGACCACGAGCGTCGTGCGGCGACGCATATGTTTACACGGTTGGGTGCCAAATCTGTCTACAAATCCTTCACCCTGACTATGAACGGTGTTCTGACCCGGAACGAACAGGTGATCGAATTGACCGGCGATGATGCGGTGGCGCACGTGGCCGGTGCCTGCGTCGGAGATGGCGATTTTCACCATGACGACACGGTGTTTGTCACCCATGACGCGGTTGGTTGCGAAAGCCGCCAGGTGTTCAAGAAGGTGCTGCGGAACGGCGCGACCGGCGTGTTTCAGGGCAAGATCCTTGTGAAAGAGGGCGCCCAGAAAACAGACGGGTATCAGATCAGCCAGTCTTTGCTGCTGGATGATGATAGTCAGTTCCTCGCCAAGCCCGAGCTTGAGATCTATGCCGATGACGTAGTCTGTTCGCACGGTTCGACATCAGGTGCGCTTGATGAAACGGCTCTGTTCTACCTGCGGTCTCGGGGTGTGCCCGTCAAAGAGGCAACAAATTTGCTGACTTTGTCGTTCCTAGCCGAGGCTGTGGAAGAGATCGAGGATGAAGGCCTTGCGGAGGCTATGGTTGACCGCCTTGAAGGCTGGCTTTCGCGGCGAAGCTGATGCCGGTAACGTCGGATATAGTGGCCACATACCGTGGACCAGGCCGGGTTGTAAGCCGGCTTCTGGATTTGGGCGAACGTGAGGACCGCGCTTTGGTCTTTGTAATGGCGTTCTGCGTGGTGGCATTCATTGCGCAACTGCCACGTTTGTCCCGGCGGGCGCATCTCGAAGACCTCGAACTTAACATGCTGTTGGGCGGTGCCTTGCTTGGAACTGTCATTATCTTGCCGCTGTTCTTTTACCTTCTGGCCTTCGTGTCCCACGGTGCGGCGCGTCTGTTCGGCGGAAAGGGGACTGCCTATGGCGCAAGGTTGGCTCTGTTCTGGGCGTTGCTATCCTCGACGCCGTTGATTTTGCTGAACGGCCTTGTCGCTGGTTTCATCGGTCCGGGGACAACCATGACCACTGTCGGGTTGGTCTGGTTCGTCGTATTCCTGTGGTTCTGGTTTTCGGGCCTTAGGCAAGCGCAAAGGTATGCGGAATGAATCCGGCTGTGCTGAGTCAGATTGCTGTTCTGACCCTGACCAACCCTGCCGAAGCGGCAAGACGGTTGCTGGATCTGCGTCCCGGGCGTGAAGTTGTCTGGCTGGCATTCTTTCTGGCTGTCGTTCTGAACGGTGCCATCCAAATTGGTATCGAACAGATGGTCCCTGTCCCGCAGGGTGAACCGCTTCCCGTTTCTGATCCTGTTATTCTGAACCTTCTACGTTCGTCAGGCGCGATGCTGCTCAGCGTGGTGGCTCTTCTTTTTGTTGGTCGTACTATCGGGGGCGTTGCGACATTCAAAGATATCCTGATCCTGACGATCTGGCTGCAATTCCTTCAGATCGCAGCGATGTCGGTGACGCTGATCGTTTCGATGGTTGTTCCATTTATGATGGTCATGTTTTTGCTGGCGACCGCACTTGTCAGCCTTTACGTCTCAATGCATTTCCTGAATGAAGCTCATAAGTTCAACTCGATGCTGAAATCTTTTGGGGTCATTCTGTTATCCGCACTGATTTCAATCTCATTTGTCCTCATGTTCACACCCAACGGCCCGGTCTAGGGAAGAAAAATACGATGTTCGATCTGCAGAAAATTCGCGCTGACTTTCCGATCCTGTCCCGAGAGGTAAACGGCAAGCCGCTGACCTATCTGGACAATGGAGCATCAGCTCAGAAGCCACAGGTTGTCATTGACGCTGTGACGCGGGCTTATACCGAAGAATATGCAAATGTGCATCGCGGGCTGCACTATCTGTCCAATCTGGCGACCGAGAAATACGAATCCGTTCGTGGAACTATTGCCCGATTTCTGGGCGTAACGGATGAAGATGAGATTGTTCTGAACTCGGGCACGACCGAAGGCATCAATCTGGTCGCCTATGGCTGGGCGATGCCGCGTCTTCAGGCCGGGGACGAGATCGTCCTGAGTGTGATGGAGCATCATGCAAACATCGTACCCTGGCATTTCCTGCGCGAGCGTCAGGGAGTAGTGCTGAAATGGGTGGATGTGGATGCGGATGGTGGGCTTGATCCGCAAGCTGTCATTGATGCCATCGGTCCAAAAACCAAGCTGGTCGCGGTGACCCATTGTTCGAACGTGTTGGGCACGGTTGTGGATGTCAAAGCCATCACCGAAGGCGCCCATGCCAAAGGCGTCCCGGTGCTGGTGGATGGCAGTCAAGGCGCCGTGCATATGCCGGTCGATGTCCAGGATATCGGCTGCGATTTCTACGCCATCACCGGGCATAAGCTTTATGGCCCATCGGGATCGGGAGCGATTTACATCAAATCTGACCGGATGGCCGAAATGCGCCCGTTTATCGGTGGCGGTGACATGATCAAAGAGGTCAGCAAGGATCAGGTGATCTACAATGATCCACCGATGAAATTCGAGGCGGGAACTCCTGGTATCGTGCAAACCATCGGACTGGGCGTCGCTCTGGACTATCTGATGGATTTGGGGATGGACAACGTTGCTGTTCATGAGGCCGGGATCAGAGACTATGCGATGCAGAGGTTTGCAGGGCTGAACTGGATTCAGCTTCAGGGGACACGGCCGGACAAAGCGGCGATCTTTAGCTTCACTTTGGACGGTGCAGGCCACGCGCATGACATTTCGACGATTTTGGATAAGAAGGGCGTCGCCGTTCGGGCCGGGCACCATTGTGCTGGACCATTGATGGATTTCCTCGGAGTCACCGCGACATGCCGCGCCAGTTTTGGTCTCTATAACTCGAAAGATGAGGTCGATACCCTGATCGAAGCGCTTGAACTTGCGCATGATCTGTTCGCGTGAAACCTGTTTGATCCGGGTCGATTTTCAGTTGCACCCGGCCCGGAACAAGGTTAGCTAACGGCTCAGGCACCTGTAGCTCAGCTGGATAGAGCGCTGCCCTCCGAAGGCAGAGGCCAGAGGTTCGAATCCTCTCAGGTGCGCCATTTCTTGAATATTTGGGCTCGTATTGAAGATCACCTGCAACAGCCGGTTTGCGCAGGATTTATGAGGCTGCCTGAGTAGAATGGCACCTCCACAATGGCAGATAAATCTGCTCATTCAAACGGTTACGTGACCGACAAACTTCTCTTGACGACGGGCGGGGCGGATCAACCGCCCCAGCTTCTTACTACACCGCAATCCATATGCACGAAGTTCGAGCGGTGGTATTTGCCAACACCACCAGCACGGCAAGACATCGCCGCTTTGGCCATTTGCGAGACCGAACGAGATGACAGGCGGAGGTCGGCTGCCTGGCCTTTCATGTGCAACGAATTCTTGGCAACACGGCGCGACCGTGACCGCAGCATCGCGTTGGTCTGCGGCGAGCGATAGCCCGACAGCAGCATATAGGGTTCGTTGACATCCAACAGATTATGCGACGCCGCCATGATGTCGATCGTGCGGAGGTCCATATCTTTGGCCTGGTCGGTGCGCCAATCGCGCATGAAGTGGTTCACTTCTTTGACCGCGTCTTTGATGTATTTACCGTCAACCCAATAGATCATATCGATCCGCTCGCCAGTGCGTCCGGAATACATGCGAATACGGCGAATATCACCACCGCCACGAAGGAATCCTGCTGCATTGGAGTAGGTTGGAGTTGCTACAACTGCTGTAGCTGCGAATGCGCCCAATAAAGCACGCCGGGTCAAACCCGAGGAACTGCTCGTCGTCATTTTGTGTTTCGTCCCGTACTGTTCCTGCCTGCACACGATGTTACGCGCGCTGTATTAATTTATTCCCATCCCAGATGAGGGATTTATGACACACTCGTGAAGGGCGGCCAAGAAGTCTTTCAAATTCATCTTTTCAAGGGGGAATTTTCGGCAGTTTTTTGCGCAGGTGGTGCAAAATGGCAAAGATCCAACGTCTTAGGCCGTCGCCGAAATCTGTCCGATGCAAACAAGCATCACGCTTGGGTATAAGCACGAAATTGATGCATTTGTGAATAGACAATGGGTTTCAAGCAAAACCATAATTGTTCGGCATTGCCTGAAACGGCGTATTATATTGAAAATTCAAGGGCTCCAAATGTTCTCTGTTCTTCGTGCAAGCACCGGTATTGCTTTGGCCGCATGTTTTCTAACGTCTTCGGCGATGGCGAACACTGAGGCCAAGCCTGACACCGCATTCCAGATGGCGGTTGCCGAATTTGCACCTTCCGGGTCTGAGATTGCCGATTTCTACCGTGAAAGAGGATTCGTGCCTGTTTGGGTTGGCGACACGGCTGCACATGCTGAACGTCGTCAACGGTTGATTGAGGGGCTTTCTGCGGTCGAATTACACGGGCTACCCGCGAACGCCTATGATGCGCAGGGCTTGGTTGACCGACTTCAATCAGCAAAATCAGCGCGTGAGCTTGGGGCCGTCGAGGTCGAGTTGACACGCGTTTTTGCAGCCTATGCTCAGGACATGAGGACAGGCCTTTTACGACCATCCGATATAGACGATGGATTAGTCAGGAAGGTCGAGCCGACCTCGACAGCAGGGCATCTGCGTGGACTGACGACCTCGGAGGATGCAGCCTATTTCGATCAGTTGGCGCCAAGCTCGACCCAGTACCGGGCTTTGATGAAGCAGAAACTTGCGCTGGAAGAATTGGTTCGCCAAGGCGGTTGGGGAACTACTGTTCCACAAGCAAAGCTAGAGCTGGGAGATACGGGACCCGCCGTAATAGCGATGCGTAACAGATTGGTTGAAATGGGTTTTATGAACCCAACAGCCAGCCCTGTTTTTGACGATGCCTTGCTGGCAGGTGTTCAACGGTTTCAAATCGCACATGGTCTTGCCGCAGATGGCGTCGCGGGTCCGGGCACAATTACTGAATTGAACCGCACTGCTTCGGATCGTCTGAAGGCCGTCTATGTCGCGCTGGAGCGTGAGCGCTGGTTGCCGCGCGAGCGCGGTGAACGCCACATTCTGGTCAATCAGGCTGATTTCTCAGCCAAGATTGTTGATGACGGCTTTATTACCTTTGAAACCCGCGCTGTGATCGGCAAGAACACCCATGATCGTCGGAGCCCCGAGTTTTCCGACAAGATGGAACATATGGTCATTAACCCCAGCTGGTATGTCCCACGCTCGATCATCACCAAGGAATACCTGCCGCAGCTGCAGTCCAACCCAAATGCCGTTGGGCATATTCAGATTACCGATCGCAGTGGTCGCCAGGTCAATCGCGGGGCAGTAGATTTCACTCAGTTCACCGCAAGCAACTTTCCTTTTGCGATGCGCCAACCGCCCAGCAAAAGCAATGCCCTGGGGCTGGTGAAGTTCATGTTCCCCAACAAGCACAACATCTATCTGCATGATACACCGCAGAAAAGTTTGTTTGCTCGGGAATCTCGTGCCTTCTCGCATGGTTGTATCAGATTGGCTCAGCCTTTCGAATTCGCTTACGCACTGTTGGCGAAGCAAGAAGAAAACCCAAAGGCATTTTTCCATCGGATTCTCGCGACTGGAAAAGAGACCACTGTGAAACTTGAGCAGCATGTTCCTGTCCACTTGATTTACCGCACTGCCTTTATTGGCCCGAAAGGTGAGGTACAGTACCGACGCGACGTCTATGGCCGTGATCAGAAAATCTGGAATGCTCTGCAGAAAGCAGGGGTGGCCCTGCCGGACGTTCAGGGGTAATCACCGGGGGCAGGTCCTAGTTCCGGGAAGCCCCACATGAAATATACAGTTCAACAAATCGCAGATGCCCTTGACGCTGAGTTCCAGGGCGATGCCAGCCTGGTCGTACATGCTGCTGCTGAACCGTCGGATGCAACTGCCACTGATCTGGCGATGGCGATGTCGCCGAAATATGCCGAGGATCTGGGATCGGGTTCGGCGCAGGTCGCCATCCTTTGGGAAGGTGCTGACTGGCAGGCGTTGGGGCTTAAGGCAGCAATATTCGTTCGGCGACCGCGGATGGCGATGGCCGGGATCACCTCCATGCTGGATAAAGGGCAGGGCTTTGGATCCGGGGTTCACCCTTCTGCAGTCATCGACCCGACTGCGGATGTGGCAGATGGGGTCTCAATCGGCCCTCTGGCAGTCATTGGTGCACGGGCCCGGGTCGGCAGAGGGGCGAATATCGGACCGCATTGCGTCATAGGCATGGATGCTGTGTTGGGCGAAGACGCCGTTCTGCGCGAAATGGTCAGCATTGGTGCCCGTGTGCAGATCGGGGATCGTTTTATCGCGCAACCAGGGGCAAGGATCGGTAGCGACGGGTTCAGTTTTGTTACGCCCGAAGTTTCGGGGGTAGAGAACGCGCGCAAGACCTTGGGGGATGCAGGAGACGCCAGCGCGCAAAGCTGGCTGCGCATTCATTCGCTTGGTTCTGTGGAAATTGGCGACGATGTCGAGATCGGTGCGAATTGTACGATCGACAACGGGACCATTCGTAATACTCGCATCGGGAATGGCACAAAACTGGATAATCAGGTCCATATCGGCCACAACACGCGCGTTGGTAATGACTGTCTGCTGTGTGGTCAGTCTGGTATTTCCGGTTCAGTTGAGCTTGGCAATAACGTGGTTCTGGGTGGGCAGTCAGGCGTTTCGGACAATATTTTCGTTGGCGACGGGGTGATTGTCGGCGGTGGTACCAAAATCCTGTCAAACGTACCTGCCGGTCGTGTGTTGATGGGCTACCCGGCTGTGAAGATGGAAACCTTTACTGATGTCTATAAGGCGCAGCGCAGATTGCCGCGGATGCTTCGTGACGTGGAGGCGTTGAAAAAGGCTGTTTCCAAACAGCCTCCGAGCGATTAAATCACATTCAACGTGATAATCAGAGGATCGATATGAGCATCACCGACCGCGTCATTGCCATCATTGCCGAACAAGCCGTGTTGGAGCCTTCGGATGTGACGCCCGAAAGTACGCTCGAAGATCTGGGGATCGACAGCCTTGGGCTGGTCGAGAGTATCTTTGCCATCGAAGAAGAGTTCGACATTACCGTTCCGTTCAATGCCAATGAACCAACGGCCAGTGACTTTGACATCTCAAATGTCGCCGCGATCATTGCTGGGATCGAAAAGCTTGTGGCAGAAAAGGTCTGACCCAAGCAAATGAAACGGGTAGTAATAACCGGGGCAGGCACGATCAATTCGCTTGGTCATTCAGTTCCAGATACGCTTGAGGCGATGCGGGAAGGCCGTTGTGGCATTTCGGAACTTGAATTTCGAGACGTCGACAGGTTGGCGATCAAGATCGGTGGGCAGGTCCGGGGGTTCGAAGCCGAGGGTCGGTTCAACCGCCAACAGATGACTCTGTATGACAGGTTTACACAGTTTACCCTGACCGCGGCCAAAGAGGCCATAGATCAGTCCGGGATCGAATTCCACGGCGAGTTGGCTGCACGATCTGGCGTGGTTCTGGGAACAGCAGGTGGTGGCGTTTCGACCTGGGACGACAACTACCGTTCAGTCTATGAGGACGGGAAGAACAGGGTTCATCCATTTGTTGTTCCTAAACTTATGAACAACGCGGCGGCAAGCCACGTATCGATGGAACATAACCTCAAAGGTCCCAGCTTTACCGTATCGACTGCTTGTGCCTCATCGAACCATGCGATGGCGCAAGCCTTTCAGATGGTGCGCAGCGGGGCGGCCCCTGCGATGATCACCGGCGGCTCAGAATCCATGTTGTGCTTTGGTGGCGTCAAGGCCTGGGAAGGGCTTCGGGTGATGTCCAAGGATGCCTGTCGTCCCTTTAGCGCCAACCGAAACGGTATGGTGCAAGGAGAGGGAGCGGGCATCTTCGTGTTCGAGGAATACGAACACGCGAAGGCGCGTGGGGCAGAAATTTTGTGCGAAGTTGTTGGTTTCGCGATGACCTCGGATGCATCAGACATTGTAATGCCCAGCAAGCAGGGCGCTGCCCGTGCGATGTCAGGGGCGTTGTCTGATGCTGGCCTGAATGCCAATCAGGTGGGTTATATCAACGCCCATGGCACAGGTACTGCGGCCAATGACAAAACGGAATGTGCCGCTGTAGCTGGCGTTTTCGGCCCGCATGCGGACGAACTTTTGATCTCATCCACCAAGTCGATGCATGGTCACTTGATTGGCGGAACCGGCGCGGTAGAGCTTTTGGCCTGTATCATGGCCCTGCGAGATGGGGTGATTGCACCGACGATTGGCTACGAAGAACCAGATCCGGAATGTGCTTTGGACGTTGTGCCCAACGAGGCACGCGATGCGAAAGTCGAGGTTGCGCTAAGCAACGCTTTCGCTTTCGGAGGTCTGAACGCAGTACTTGCCTTGAAGCGGGTTTGAGAAAGCCGTTGGGTTAAACGGCTTTCTCGAAATGTTGTCTTCAGTTGGTTGCGACATCAACAATGTCGTAGCCTGCAGTAAACCCGGTCAAAGATAGGTCAAGTTCGATCACCTGATCCGGCGCGGGCGCTGGAACGATGGTCAAAGTCGCCTTGCTGCCCTGCTTCATTGCGTCGATATCCCCTTGAGTCAGGCCGATTTGGGCAACGCAGCCAACAGGGTTACAAAACGAATAGTTGTAGCGTTTGGCAGGCGCCCCGTCGATTGAGAGGGTCAGCTGCGCTTGCAACAGTGTTTCAAGCGGAACCAAGATATTTGCTCCGGCTACGGCCGAACCACCTTCGGGTAGGCGGAACATGGAAAACTCAGCCATAGGCACATCTTGCGGGCCATTTATGACCTGCAGCAGAGAACACAGATCTTTGCCCGCGTTCATCTTCAAACAGTTCAAGCTCCAGTCGCCGAATTTTTCTTTGTCATAGCGCTGTCCAACCTTGACGGTTTCATCGACCGGTTGCCCCAGGTCGAGTCCATTGTCCACCTGCTCGGTCGTAGGGGATTCGGTGGCAGGTTCTGTCGTGTCGGTGGTCTCTTGCGCCAGGGCGGCGCCGTTGAAAAGAAAAGCTGCCGCAACAAGCTTTATCGGTGTCCTGAACATAATTGCCTCGTGATTGTTGATGTGGCTTTTCGCCGGGTCTAGCACCACTTGCGCGCAGTGTCAGGCATTATGCAGCGTAAAAAGACAGAAGTGATCGGAATCTCGCCTGAGGCCCCGTGGACAACACGTGTGGCCAAGATAAAAGGGAGCCGGTGGAGCGGCTCCCTTTCATGAATTTTTCTCCCCGTCGGACCGGCCGACTTATTTATGAGCAGACGTTACGAGAGGGCGGCGCGGTGGTCAACTGCTAACCTGAAAATTTAATTATGAAGCTATGGTGGAAAAAGGGCCGCGCGTGAACGCGCGGCCAGTCGACAGGGAGGAAGTTTGTTGACCGCGCAATTCTCATACACGAACAACCAGAAAACTATCGCAGCCAAAGGTTAACTTTGTATGCTGGGCAGAGATCGGTAGGAAACAGGGCCTTAAGCATATGAGTGAGAACATATTTCTTGGCGGTGGTGGCGCAGATTACAGCCAACCGCAGACGTTGTCGTTGAAATACGCCAACCGCCACGGCCTGATCGCCGGTGCGACCGGCACTGGCAAGACCGTGACGCTTCAGATCCTGGCCGAGGGGTTTTCCAAGGCCGGGGTGCCGGTGTTTCTGTCTGACGTCAAAGGTGATCTGTCTGGTTTGGCGCTGGCGGGCAGTGAAAGTCACAAGCTACATGGGGCATTTCAGAAGCGTGCCGAAACCATCGGATTCACGGATTACGAATATGCCGCTTGCCCGGTCACTTTCTGGGATCTGTTCGGTCAGCAAGGCCATCCGGTTCGAACCACAGTATCCGAGATGGGACCTTTGTTGTTGTCCAGGCTGATGGACCTGAGCGAAGCACAAGAAGGCATTGTAAACATTGCATTTCGGGTTGCCGATGAAGAAGGTATGCCCCTGTTGGATATGAAAGATCTGCAAGCCCTGTTGGTCTGGATCGGAGAGAACAGAGCAAATCTTTCGCTGCGCTATGGGAATGTCTCAACCGCCTCGATCGGTGCCATCCAGCGACGGTTGTTGGTTCTTGAAAATCAAGGGGGCACCAATCTGTTTGGCGAACCTGCCCTGGAACTGGCCGATCTTATGCGCACCGATGTCAACGGGAATGGCATGGTGAACATCCTGGCCTCTGACAAGCTGATGGGATCACCTCGTCTGTATGCGACGTTCTTGTTATGGCTGCTGAGCGAACTGTTTGAAGAGTTGCCCGAAGTCGGCGATCCGGACAAACCCAAGCTGGTATTTTTCTTTGACGAAGCGCATCTGTTGTTCGAAGACGCGCCCAAAGTTCTTGTGGACAAGGTCGAGCAGGTCGCCCGCCTTATCCGATCAAAGGGCGTAGGGGTCTATTTCATCTCGCAAAACCCGGCAGACATCCCAGAAGACATTCTGGGTCAGTTGGGTAACCGGGTACAGCATGCTTTGCGAGCCTTCACCGCCCGAGACAGGAAAAACCTTCGCCTTGCGGCCGAAACCTACCGCGAGAATCCGAACTTTGATACAGAGGCCGCCATCCGTGAGGTTGGCGTGGGCGAGGCGGTTACATCCATGCTGCAAAAGAAAGGGGTTCCGGGCATCGTCGAACGCACTTTGATCCGTCCCCCTGGGTCACAGTTGGGGCCGATTACCGCTGCCGAACGGCAAATGGTAATGAATGCGTCTCCGATGAAAGGCAAATACGAAACCCGCATAGATCGCAGATCAGCCTTTGAGATACTCCAGGCGCGGACTGATGCCGCAGCACAGGCCGCAGCCGAGGCAGAAGAACAGCTTGAGTCTCAATCGATTGCAGAACGCGAATTTGCCACGGCTCGCCGATACTCAGGTAGCAAAGTAACGCGGTCTTCTTCGCGGATCGTGCGAAAGAAAGACACCTTTGCCACCGCCATGAGCGAGGCCGTCATTAAAGAGCTTAAGGGAACAACCGGGCGCAGGATCGTCCGAGGCATTCTGGGCGGGTTATTTCGTAATCGTTGAATGGCGGGCCGGGCTGATTGCCCGGCCACACAACGGTCACTTCAGGCGGCGTTGGCCTTCTTGTCTGCAATATGCATCAGCCTCGGGGACGGACATTTTTGTTGCCGGAAAGTCGATTGCCCGGTCCCAGTCCACGCGGTTCTGCCGGTAGAGCTGGCATGTCACCACGCCCTTGGGGGTCTGGACTTTGACCGGAGTGGTTTCCAGATCTTTTGGTGACGGAATACATGCGGTCAAAGAGGCAAGAACCGGCAACAGAATGAGTGTCTTTGTAAGAGTGGTTTTCATCGGTGTTTTCTATTCCCTGCGGGCAAATGGTAGTAGTCTGCACAAAGGCAAATATTTGGTGAACACGACTGTGAAACTTGTCAGGCCGATGAGTTGCTCTAGTAAGTTCCTCACTCAAAAGCAAGAAACCGCACCAATTTCTTGACGCGGTTCCATATATTGGAGGTTCTGTGGCCCTATTTCTCGGGGATCAGCCCTCTTGGACTGAATCTAAGAACAATCAGCAGAATCAACCCCATCGTGAACAGTCGCATATGGGCCGCGCTGTCGATCAGATGCGTCTTGAGCGCACTGCCATCGGGCATTCCGGACGTGATCAGGTTCATAATCCACAACCCAATCGGTTCGACCTGGACCCACAGGAACCAGATGAGGAACGCGCCCAGCACAGCACCAAAGTTATTGCCCGATCCGCCCACGATCACCATGACCCAGACCAGAAATGTAAAGCGCAGAGGGTTGTAGGTACCCGGCGTCAACTGCCCGTCCAGCGTTGTCATCATCGCGCCCGCGATACCGCAGATGGCAGAGCCCAGAACGAAGATTTGCAAATGGCGGCGGGTGACATCTTTACCCATCGCCTCGGCTGCAACCTCGTTGTCACGGATGGCGCGCATCATGCGGCCCCAAGGGCTGCGCAGCGCCATCTGGGCCATCCACAGCAGGATCAGAAGAACAACCATGAACAGCAGGGAATAGCCCAGCTTGACCGACAGGGTCGAGGCGATGACAGGGTCCAGCCCAAACCAATCGGCACGGGCAATGAAGGAAGGATCCTGCTGTAGCTCAACCTCATAGCCGACCACGGGCGAAGGGCGTGGGATGCCGTAGACATTCTTGACACCTCGGGCCAGCCAGTCCTCGTTTTTCATGATTGCGATGATGATTTCGGCAATCCCAAGCGTCGCAATCGCCAGATAGTCCGAGCGCAGGCCAAGGGCTGTTTTGCCGATCAGCCACGCGGCACCGGCGGCTAGCACGCCACCCGCGGGCCAGGCCAACAGAACTGGCAGATTCAACCCGCCAAGGTTGCCCGCAACGGCTGGGTCAATGGCTTCGACACCAGCAACGCTGGGGTCAAACACCGCACGGTAAATGAAAAACCCGGCGATCAGAATCGCGACGATGGCAATCGTCTGCACACGGCCCCTCGGTATTTTTGTTGCCACCACAACCGCCGCAACGACGGTCGCAGCCCCCAACAGCAACGCAAGGACGATCCCGTATCCTCCGGATGACCACGCGCCGGGTGTCGGCGGGGTTGAGACAAGCACAACCGCCAGCCCGCCCAGCGCAACAAAGCCCATAACACCAACGTTAAACAGGCCCGCAAAGCCCCATTGCAAGTTCACCCCAAGCGCCATGATGGCCGAGATCAACCCCATGTTCAGGATCAGGATCGCCGAATTCCAGCTTTGCGTGAATCCGGTCAACAGGATCAGGCCGCCAACAACCACGAAAAGCAGCGTATTTTTGACAGTCTCGGTCATACCGCTTTCCCCTTAAACAGACCTGTGGGCTTAAACAGAAGCACGATAAGCAAGATAACAAAGCTGACCGCGAATTTGTAATCGGTGGAAAGGAATTGGACCAATCCCGATGGCTCCAGATGTTCCGGTGCCAGATAGGTCAGCACCTTTTTCCATGCATAGGTGATCGTCACCTCGGAAAACGCGATGATGAACCCGCCCGCGATAGCGCCCAGCGGGTTGCCGAGGCCGCCGACGATCGCCGAAGCGAAGATCGGCAGCAGAAGCTGGAAATAGACAAAGGGCTTAAAGCTCTTGTCCAACCCGTAAAGCACACCCGCAGTTGTCGCCAGCGCCGCGACAAGGATCCAAGTGATCATCACCACACGTTCAGGGTTGATGCCGGACAGCAGCGCCAGATCCTCGTTATCCGAATACGCGCGCATCGACTTGCCGGTGCGGGTTTTGTTCAAAAACCAGAACAAAAGTGCCACGGCGACTACGGCCACAACCACGGTGATGCCCTGAGAGGTCTTGATCGCCAACCCCTCACGCAGCCCGGTCATTGCCTTGAATTCCCGCGCTGAAACGATGAACCGCTCACCGTCCGAGAACCTTTGATCATCCGGCCCGATTATGAACCGCACCAGCCCGTTCATGATGAACATCACGCCCATCGAGACGATCACCAGAATGACCGGTTTGGCCTTTTGTTCCCGGTAGAAACGGTAAACCAGCCGATCCGTGATCAGAACCAGAACGATACAGCCCAGAATGGCAAAGGGCAGGGCCAGCAGAGCAGTCGGTAACGGCCCGAAACTGACCCCGGCGGCCTGCAGGCCCCATGTGACCAGCACGGCGATCATCGCACCAAAGGCCATCGTGTCGCCATGGGCAAAGTTCGAGAACCGCAGGATGCCATAGATCAGAGTGACCCCCAGAGCGCCCAGCGCCAACTGGCTGCCATAGGCGATTGCAGGAACGAGGACGAAGTTGGAGAGCGCCACTAGGGCGTTGAGGAAATCCATTATTCAATGACCTCACATGTACCGATGCTGGATTGAACTGAGAGATCACCGAGCGCGTTGTAAATCTGTGTACGTACGCTTCGGCCATCAGGAAACACCGTTATGGTCAATCCTGCAATTGGCCCCATTGAAGGGACCAGAAAATGCCGTGCCCCGCCAACCCCAATTTGCTCGATTGGGTTGTTCTGAATGGCGGTGTCAAGTTTGATGGGTTTGGAAGACGACGAATAAGCGAGTGTGGGTGTCCCAGAAAGCGTGCCGGCACTTTCAAGCGAATGGTCGTTAGACCAATCACATTCTATTTCGAATACCTGAGGTAAAGTGTTTGCTGCTTCGGCCAACGCAAAATTGTCTGTTAGACTGATTGCGCAAGCCATGGCAGTAATCCTAACGATCTGGTTCCTTGGCTTTTGAACCACGGCAGACCTATGCCAATCAAGTGAACGGGATGTTGAGCTCAAAATTTGCACTGTGCTCACCCCCCCAAGAAACTCTTACGAACCTCTGGATCGGCCAGCAGTTCCTTGCCCGTACCGGTATAGGCATTCCGCCCTTGAACCAGCACATATCCCTTGTCCGCGATCTCCAAAGCCTGACGGGCGTTCTGTTCCACCATCAGGATCGGCAGTCCGGTGCGGGAAACCTCGATAATCCGGTCGAACAGCTCATCCATCACGATGGGTGAAACACCGGCGGTGGGTTCGTCCAACATCAGCACTTTGGGCTGGGTCATCAGCGCGCGGCCCACGGCAACCTGTTGGCGCTGACCGCCCGACAGCTCTCCGGCGGCTTGGTTGCGTTTGTCACGGAGAATGGGAAAGAGGTCATAGACCTGTTCCATCGTGTCTGAAAAGTCGTCACGACGGATGAACGCGCCCATCTCAAGGTTTTCTTCGACCGTCATCGAAGTGAAGATGTTCGAGGTCTGCGGAACAAAGCCCATCCCCTTGATCACCCGATCCTGGGGCGACAGGTTGGTGATGTCTTCTCCGTCCAGTCGCACAGATCCCGCGCGAACATCCAGCATCCCAAACACGGCCTTCATTGCAGTGGATTTACCGGCGCCGTTGGGGCCAACGATTACAGCGATTTCACCGGCATCGACTGAAATCGTGCAATCATGCAGGATATCCGGGCCCTTGCCGTAGCCTCCGGTCATGGTGTCGCCGATCAGGAATGGGCCACCTTCGACGCGGTGCGTCTTTCCGCTTTTGCGATGTGCGGGCGTCATTGTGCCCATGCCGTGTGTATTGGTGATCGAGGCATCCTTGTTGCCGTGGTCATCCTGATAAGGATTATCGCTCATGCCCCGGCCTCCAGCTTGTCTTTGTTCTTGAGGCCGGTGCCCAGATAGGCTTCGATCACATGCTCATTGGCTTTGATCTCGTCCAGAGTGCCCTGGGCCAGAACCTTGCCCTCGGCCATACAAATGACCGGGTCGCAGATTTTGCCGATGAAATCCATGTCGTGTTCGATGACTACAAACGTATAGCCGCGTTCCTTGTTCAGGCGCAGGATTGTGTCGGCGATGGTCATCAGCAGGGTGCGGTTCACACCCGCGCCGACCTCGTCCAGAAATACGATCTTGGCGTCGACCATCATGGTGCGGCCAAGTTCCAGCAGTTTTTTCTGCCCGCCCGAGACCTGACCGGCCTTGTGATCGGCCAGATGTTCGATGGTAAGAAACTCCAGCACCTCATCGGCCTTGGCCTTTAACGCGCGCTCTTCATTGGCGATGCGTTTGCGGCCGAACCAGGTGTTCCACAGCGATTCCCCGGATTGCGCTCCGGGCACCATCATCAGGTTCTCTCGGCAACTCATCGAGGAAAACTCATGCGCGATCTGAAAAGTGCGCAGCAGACCTTTGTGAAACAGATCGTGTGGTGGCAAGCCGGTTATGTCCTCGCCATCCATGAACACGCGTCCAGAGGTGGGCGGGAGCACACCCGCGATCACGTTGAACAGAGTTGTCTTTCCGGCCCCGTTCGGCCCAATCAGGCCGGTGATCGAACCCTTCTGGATTTCCAGCGATGCCCCATCCACCGCATGAAACCCGCCGAAATGCTTATGCACGTCCTCGACGACGATCATCTTTTCCCCTAGCCGCCGTTTTCGGCGTTCTTGTTTTCACACCCTCATTGAAGAGGTGCGGTCTTTTTTCACTGAAGCAGCCCGGACACAAGGTCCGGGCTGCTTATTTTCAGGTCTTCTCAGGTCAAAATCAACGGAAGTTGACGGTCTTGTTTTCGCCGTCGGTGACTTCGATCTCGCGATACGAACCTGCGCTTTCGCCGGGGCCGATCAGCTCAACGCCGGACGCGCCGACATAGTCGATGTCCTGACCAGCGGCCAACAGTTCCAAACCTTTGGCCAGCTCACCCGGATAGATCTTCTCTCCTGGAGCGTTGGCAACATCTAGGATCTTGCTGCCGTAGTCGGCCGGGTTGGTCGAACCAGCGGCCTGCATCGCCAGCATGAACAGCGCTGCGGCGTCATAGCTTTCAGGCGAATAGGGCGACGATCCGTCAAAACCGGCGGCTTCGGCCATGGCAAAGTACTTTTCAGCACCTTCACCACCTGAACCGGCGATCTGACCGAACGAGCCGTTCAGGTCGGGGCCGACATTTGCGGGCAGCGAGTCACCGATCATGCCGCCGGGCAAGCCGAACGTGTCGAATGCACCGCTGTCCAGCGCCGACTGAATGATGCCCAATCCGCCCTGATCGAGATACCCGGCTACAACCAGAATGTCGCCACCGGCCGAGGCCAGCGCGCCAACTTCGGCCGAGTAGTCCGCTTTGCCATCCTCATGCGCTGCCACGATTGTGACTTCGCCGCCCGATGCCTCGAACGAGGACTGGATCGCGTCTGCCAGACCCTTGCCATAGTCGTTGTTGGTGTAGGTCAGTGCGATTGAAGTGATCCCGCGATCATTCAGGATATCTGCCATCACCTGACCTTCACGTGCATCCGACGGGGCGGTGCGGAAGAACAGGCCGTTATCCTCCATGGTCGACAGACCGGGCGAGGTGGCCGAGGGCGAGATCATGACCATCCCGTTCGGGATCGCGACATTCTGCAGGATCGCTCCGGTCACGCCAGAGCAGTCACCGCCAATGATGCCGGCAACGCCGTCGGCAATCATGCGTTCACCGTTCGAGGTGGACAGGCCGTTGTCGATACAGCCGGTATCAGCGCGCGATGCAGTGACGGTAGAGCCATCCAGCAATTTGCCGGATTCGGTGACTTCGGCCATCGCCATCTCGGCGCCTGAACCCATAGCGGGTGCCAGCGATTCAATCGGTCCGGTAAAGCCGAACAGAACACCCAATGTGACGTCTTCGGCCATAGCTGCGCCCGAAAGAAGGGCGGTTGCTGCAGTTGCTGTAAGCAGCTTTTTCATATGGTTACTCCCAGTTGTGAACGTATTCGTTCTGGGCACGACCCTAGGCAAGCTGTTCGAAAAAGAAAAGTCCTAACGCAAACGTGTTTTTGTGGCGCACAGTTCTAGTTGTTCAGATGTGCCCGGCGCGGTGTTTTCGGTAAGGAGAACGAGATGTTTAGACTAGCTTTGATCTTCATCTTTTCTGTTGTTTCAGGGTTGGCAGGGGCAGAATCGCTAACTACCAACTCCGGATCGGCGCGTGTGACGGCGATGGTGAAGGGGCTCGATACGCCCTGGGCAATCGGCATCCTGCCTGACATGTCCTTTCTGGTAACTGAGCGCGACGGTGATCTTCTGTTCGTGTCGGAGGGAAACATAGCTCGCGTCAAAGGCACTCCCAATGTGGTTGCAAAGGGGCAGGGCGGTTTGCTGGACGTAACCGTTGCCAGGGATTTTTCGCAAAGCCGTGAGGTTTTCCTGACCTATTCCAAGCCTCAACCAAAGGGGGCAGGCACTGCACTTGCGATTGCGCGCCTGTCCGAAGACGGATCAGAGCTGACCGATCTGCGCACGATTTTCGAAGCTGAAAATGGTTGGGATTCTGGGCGTCATTTTGGCTCTCGTATTGTCGAAGCAAAGGAGGGGACATTACTTGTCACTATCGGCGATCGTGGTGATCGCCCGACCGCCCAGGATCAATCGAGTCACAACGGCTCGGTGATCCGTGTGAACCGGGACGGCTCGGTGCCGGCTGATAATCCATTTGTCGGACAACCCGGAATTCAGCCTGAGATATTGTCTTATGGCCACCGGAATCCCCAAGGTGCAGGGCTGGATGCACGGGGGCGCCTATGGGTATCGGAACATGGAGCCAAGGGCGGTGATGAAGTGAACCTAATCCGGCCGGGGCGGAACTATGGCTGGCCGGTGATTTCCTATGGCAAGCACTATTCCGGGCAAACAATCGGCGAGGGGACGGCAAAACCGGGGATGGTGCAGCCTGAATTCTATTGGGACCCTTCCATCGCCCCATCCGGCCTTTTGATTTATTCAGGCAAGCTTTGGCCCGAATGGAAGGGTGATCTATTCGTCGGGTCGCTCAAATTCGACTACATTGCTCGGCTTGAAGGCACTCCATTGACTGAGGTCGAGCAGATCAAGGGCCCTCAGACGGAACGCGTCCGCGACATTGTCGAGGCACCGGATGGATCAATCTGGTTTATTTCCGTCGGGCAGGGCGCTGTCTTTCGCATGACCCCCAGCGATTAAACAGACAAGCGCCCGCTTTGCGCACCGCGCTCACGATAGGGCGTGGTGTTATAATGCGCCCGGTAGCATTTCGAGAAATGGCTAGGCGAGGCAAACCCGCATGCCAGCGCCACGTTGATCACGCTCATGTCGGTCTGCATCAGCAGGTTCCGGGCCTTATGCAGGCGCAGCTCCATATAATAGCGTTTAGGCGACCGGCTGAGGTAACGGCGAAACAGACGCTCTAGCTGCCGTGTGGACATGCCGACCTCTTTGGCCAGAATCGAAGGCGAGATCGGCTCTTCGATGTTTTTCTCCATCATCAGGATGACCTGGCTCAGCTTGGGATGGCGTACCCCAATCCGTGTTGGGGTCGACAAACGCTGTGTGTCCTGATCGGTGCGGATCGAGGAATAGATCAACTGATCGGCCACCGCGTTCGCAAGATCTTCGCCAAAATCCTCGGCGATGATTTTCAGCATCAGGTCGATAGAGGAAGTACCACCGGCTGTTGTCATCCGGTTTCCGTCAATCTGGAATACGGATTTGGTCAGTTCGACCTCATCAAATTCTTCGGTGAAACTGTCCGAGTTTTCCCAGTGGATCGTCGCACGCTTGCCATCCAGCAAACCCGCCTTGGCTAGGGTGTAAGCCGCGGTACACAGCCCACCGATACGCAATCCCCGGCGCGCTTCGCGGCGGACCCAATTCAGAATTTTCTTGGTGGTAGCGGCTTGAACATCGACACCGCCACAGATCAGCACGACGTCATCGCGCTGCAGCTCGGCTAGATCAGCGTCCAGTTTGAACTCGGTTCCTGCGGAACATCTGATTGTCTCGCCGCCTTCTCCAGACAGACTCCAACTGTAAAGCTCTTTGTCGGCCATTCGGTTTGCGATGCGCAGGCTATCCAGCGCAGAGGCAAAACACAGCAGCGAGAATTTGTCCAACAGGACAAACACGAAATGACGAGGGCTGGCCGCAGTGGTTTCCACCGTGACAACTTGGCGTTGCTCTTGCATGGCGAGGTGTCCTTGATTCGGCGCCGTTTGACCCTACGTCCGGCGACAGATTTGACCGCCACCATGATCAAAGCTTGTTTGCGACGTCAAGAGGTCCAAATCGTATATGGCCTCTCACCAAACGTTTTTGTATAGAGGCGACTTGAATACTTCAGCGGAGATCAAAGCTATGACCGAATGGCAAAAAACGAACTGGCGCAACAAGCCCCGGGTTCAGATGCCAGACTATACCGACGCAGCCGCGCTGGCAAAAGTCGAGGCTCAGCTTTCGCAGTATCCGCCGCTGGTGTTTGCAGGTGAGGCACGTCGGCTCAAGCAACATCTTGGTGCTGCGGGGCGGGGTGAGGCTTTCCTGCTGCAGGGCGGCGACTGTGCTGAAAGCTTTGAACAATTCAGCGCGGATGCGATCCGCGACACCTTTAAGGTGATGCTGCAGATGGCCATGGTTCTGACTTATGGCGCAAAGGTGCCGGTGGTCAAAGTGGGCCGTATGGCTGGACAGTTCGCCAAACCGCGCAGCGCACCGACAGAGGTGGTGGATGGCATTGAGCTGCCCAGCTATCGCGGCGATATCATCAACGAGCTGGATTTCACGCCCGAGGCGCGGATTCCGAATCCGTCCAAGATGTTGCAAGCCTATACGCAGGCAGCGGCAACATTGAACTTGTTGCGCGCCTTTTCGACCGGTGGTTTCGCCGATATGAGCCATGTGCATTCGTGGACACTCGGCTTTGCCGATGGCCAGGATGTTCAGAAATACTCTGAAATTGCTGACCGAATTCAGGATTCGATTGATTTCATGGGGGCTGCGGGCATCACCGCGGACACAACGCATGAATTCTCGTCGGTTGAATTCTATACCAGCCACGAAGGTCTGCTGCTTGAATACGAAGAGGCGCTAACCCGTCTTGATTCTACATCGGGCAACTGGTTGGCCGGGTCCGGCCACATGATCTGGATTGGCGACCGCACCCGTCAGCCTGATGGCGCGCATGTTGAATTCTGTTCCGGCGTTCTGAACCCGATCGGTCTGAAATGCGGTCCGACGACATCTGCCGAAGACCTCAAAGTTCTGATGGCCAAACTGAACCCGGAAAACGAAGAAGGGCGTCTGACCCTGATCGCGCGGTTTGGTGCAGGCAAGGCGGGAGAGCATCTGCCGCGTTTGGTCAAAGCCGTCAAGGAAGAGGGCGCCAAGGTGACCTGGGTCTGTGACCCTATGCACGGCAATACGATCAAATCGGCCACCGGCTATAAGACCCGGCCCTTTGATTCCGTGCTGCGCGAAGTTCGCGACTTCTTTGGTGTGCATCAGGCCGAGGGCACGATCCCCGGCGGTGTGCATTTTGAGATGACCGGGCTAGACGTGACCGAATGCACTGGAGGTGTACGCGCTGTAACAGAAGAAGATCTGTCAGACCGTTACCACACTGCCTGCGATCCACGTTTGAACGCGTCGCAGTCGTTGGAACTGGCCTTCCTTGTTGCGGAAGAACTGACAGATCTGCGCCGGAACCGCGGCAAACGCGCAGCCTCCTAACCACTTGGTCAGACGGTTTTAAAAAGGCGGGTCTAATAGGCCCGCCTTCTTTACATTTAATACGCGTTACTCGTTACTTATCCCGTGATACGACCAATCGAAGGTGAAATCCGGGACGTTTGAACTCTTGTTGTTCTTCGGCAAATCCTTCGACAACAGGCTGAACCGGTTGTTGAGGCGCCTGTATTTCTGACACAGCACGCAGTTTATGATGGCTTACATCAAAGCGCCGGGGGGTTGCCCCAATCGCCCCGACACTGACCATGACGCCCAGAACACGGCTGACATCGCCCAATTCGCTTTTCAGCGGTAAAAGGATCATTCGCGCCTGAAGATCCGTGCGCCCAAACCCACCGGTCGAGGCCAATTCAAGTTCAGCAATGGCAGGACCGGCAAAAACCTGTTCAAGGATTTCGTTAACCTGAGTTCGCGCGCTGGGTTCGAAAAAAGCGGTCAGAGGCATTCCCCGAACCTCCATACCCGCCAGTGTGTTCAAGTGACTGCCGGCCAGACGAAACCGGGCCAGACCGGGTGCAATGCGTTCAAGGATGAAGGTGTTAGGCAGGATATTCTCAAGCCCGCGCGGGTCGATCTGAGATCGCATAGGAACACCATCGCCGGGCAGCAAGGCTGTCCAGTACGCTTCGGCCTGTTGTATGGGCGATAGACTGCGCCCACTGTCAAAACGATCCATTGCGACGATCTTTCCAAATTTAGTCCCGGAACCGTTACCGAAAAAGATCTTCATTTTCATCACCCTAACTGCAATCGACCGTCATTTTCATAAAATGCAAGATACCGGGAGCTTTTGCGCCTTGTCGGTACTTGCCTAGACGAGATTGGCACGGGTTGAGTCAATTTTGGAGTAATTCTTTAATGAATGGTTAACCTCTGTCCGACGCTGTCATTCTCAGCAAACTCTTGCCCTGCACACGAGGATGGCATTAGGTGCGGACAAGAACACTGGGCGGGCAAAGCGGAGAAGATAGGCATGATCAGATCCATGACCGGATTTGCCTCGGGCAAGGGAACACATGGTCCACATAGCTGGACCTGGGAGTTGCGCAGCGTAAACGGCAAAGGGCTGGATATGCGTCTGCGGGTGCCTGAATGGCTCACCGGGCTCGAAGCCGCGCTTCGTTCGCGGATTTCGAAAAGCCTGGGCCGGGGGAATGTGACGCTTTCGCTCAAGCTGAGCCGCGAGGAAACGACAGCCGATCTTGTGCTGAATCCAGTTGCGATGGCCGCTGCTCTGGATGCTCTGGCGCGAACGCAGACGATGGCAGAAGAACGGGGACTAGCGCTGGCCCCGTCGACGGCGGCCGAGCTTATTGCTGTCAAAGGCATGTTGGAAACCGGTGGGGATGCGGATGACCCGGCCCCCTTGGTCAAACATCTGATCGGCGCGTTTGACGATTTGCTGAGCGATTTCATTAAGATGCGTGAATCCGAAGGCCGGGCCCTGGCCGATGTGCTTGAGGCGCAGCTATCGCAGGTTTCAAGCCTTACGGAGCAAGCCGCCAAGCTCGCTGAAGAGCGCCGGGATAAAATCGCTGAAAACTTACAAGAAAACCTGCAGCGCGTGATGGATAATGCGCAAGGCGCGGATCCGGATCGGGTTGCACAGGAGCTGGCTCTGATCGCAGTCAAGTCGGATATAACGGAAGAAATTGACAGGCTGAAAGCCCATGTCACTGCCGCACGCGATTTGCTTGCACAGGATGCTGCCGTGGGGCGCAAGCTTGATTTTCTGATGCAAGAGTTCAACCGCGAGGCCAATACGCTGTGTTCCAAGGCACAAAGCGCCGATTTGACATCGGTTGGGCTTGAGTTGAAGGCGGTAATAGATCAGATGCGCGAGCAAGTGCAGAACGTAGAATAATGACAGGAGCGCCCTGATGGCGGATCGACGCGGCCTATTAATCATTCTGTCCTCGCCTTCGGGCGCAGGGAAATCCACGTTGGCCAAGCGTCTGATGCAATGGGACACGGATCTGGAGTTCTCGGTTTCGGCCACAACACGCGCGCCCCGGCCTGGGGAAGAACATGGGCGTGAGTATTATTTCCTGACAGAAGATACCTTTCGACAGCAGGTGTCCGAGGGACAGATGCTGGAACATGCCCATGTGTTTGGCAATTTCTACGGCTCTCCGGCTGGGCCAGTTCGCGAGTCCATCAATGACGGCAAGGACGTTCTGTTCGATGTCGACTGGCAGGGCGAGGTGCAGATTAGGAACTCGGATCTGGGCAAACACGCCCTGTCGATTTTCATCCTGCCACCGTCGATCCCCGAATTGCGCCGCCGATTGGAAAGCCGCGGTCAGGACAGTGAAGAGGTTATTTCCAAGCGGATGCTCAAAAGCTGGGATGAGATCAGTCATTGGGGATATTACGACTATGTGCTGGTCAATGACGATCTGGACGAGACCGAAGAAAAGCTGAAAACCATCGTCAGTGCCGAGCGAATGCGGCGTATCCAGCAACCCAAGCTTCAGGATCATGTCCGTACGCTGCAAAACGAATTCGAGGATCAGTCATGACCATCTATGCCCTTGGCTCTGATGTACCGGAAATCCACGAGGACACCTGGGTCGCCCCAGACGCCAATCTGATCGGCAAAGTCGTGCTCGAGCAGGGGGCCTCGGTCTGGTTCGGCTGCACGATTCGCGCTGATCATGAAGAAATCCGGGTTGGTGAGGGCAGCAATGTTCAGGAAAACTGCGTGATGCATATTGATGCGGGGTATCCTCTGACCATCGGGAAGAACTGCACGATTGGGCATAAGGTCATGCTGCATGGCTGTACGATCGGGGATAATACCCTGATCGGAATGGGGGCCATCGTGTTGAACGGTGCCAAGATCGGCAAAAACTGTCTGATCGGGGCAGGGGCTTTGGTGACCGAAGGAAAAGAGATACCGGATAACTCTCTGGTCATGGGATCACCGGGCAAAGTGGTGCGCGAGATCGACGCTGCAACCGCCCAGAAACTGACCTTCAGCGCCTTGCATTATCAAGAAAACATGCGTCATTTTCGCGATACAATGCGAGAGCTATCCTAGCGTCCAACTGCGTTGCTAAGAGAACTGCCCCTTTATGACCAACGACCAACTTGAAGAAATTGTAACTGCCATCCCGATGCCCGCGCTGATGGTTGACCAGACGGAACGGATTATTGCGGTCAATACCGAAGCAAAGACGTTGTTGGGCCAGAATATCCTGCAGCGGCATTTCGCGACCATCCTCAGACAGCCGCAGGTTATCGAAGCGATTGAACAAAGCCTGCGCACGAAGGGAACGTCCAACACTCGGCACCTGTCCAATGACGGTGCCCAGGATACAACTTTCGAAGTTCAGTGCCGGTATATGAATGGGGTCGGTGCAGTATCCGGCGGTGCGTTGCTTGCTGTATTTCAGGACGTTACGCATGTTGAGCAAGCAAATCAGATGCGACGTGATTTCGTCGCGAATGTCAGCCATGAATTGCGGACCCCGCTGACGGCATTAATGGGCTTTATTGAAACCTTGCGCGGTCCGGCCCGAGATGACGAGGCTGCCCGGGATCGTTTTCTTCAGATCATGAACGACGAGGCAAATCGAATGAACCGGCTTGTCGGTGATCTTCTGTCTTTGAACCGCGTCGAAAGCGAAGAGCGGGTTCGCCCGAAAGAACAACTTGAGCTGACAGCACTTCTTAAATCGACCCTCAATTCTCTGCGCCCGTTGGCAGATGACGCGGATGTAGTGCTGAGCCTGGATGCGCCCGAAGACAAAATAATGCTAGTTGGCGACAGCGACCAGTTGCTCCAAGTATTCACCAACCTGATCGAGAACGGAATTAAATACGGCGGCAGCGGTGGTCGGGTAGAAGTTCGCGTCAAATCTTCGGATCACGATACTGCTATGCGTGGTCCCGGTGTTCGCGTTCAGATCGTGGATAGGGGACCTGGAATCGACCCGAAGCATGTATCGCGTTTGACCGAACGATTCTATCGCGCGGACAGTCATAGGTCACGGCAACTGGGTGGAACCGGGTTGGGCCTGGCGATTGTAAAACATATTCTAAACCGCCATCGCGGCAGATTGCGGGTGGAAAGCGATCTTGGAAAAGGCACTGTTTTTACAGTGATTTTGCCGCGCTGATCGCTTGGATCAAGCCAGTTGTCGGATCTGTTTTGTTTCTTTCACAGCATATGTTCTGTGGCGTATCGGCTGAAAATCCAAACATGTCATGAAACCGTTACACACTTGTCACAAAAGACTTACGCACGACTTTTAGAGGTTCGGCCAAGATCATCATGAGGATGATCCAGAAACATATTTCTCAAGGAGACTGAAATGTCCTTTGTAAAACTGTCGGCTTCGGTTCTGGCTATCGCTGCTGTTTCGGCCACTGCGGCCACCGCGCGTGATCAAGTTCAGGTTGCTGGTTCTTCCACCGTTCTGCCCTATGCTTCGATCGTTGCAGAAGCCTTTGGCGAAAACTTTGACTTCCAGACCCCGGTTGTTGAATCGGGCGGATCTTCGGCCGGCCTCAAGCGGTTCTGTGAAGGTGTTGGCGAAAACACCATCGACGTAGCGAACGCTTCGCGCCAGATCCGTGAAAAAGAGATCAAAGCCTGTGCCGAAAACGGCGTCACCGACATCATCGAAGTTCAGATCGGCTATGACGGCATCGTTTTCGCATCCGACATCAACGGCAACTCGTTCGAGTTCACGCCGGAAGATTGGTACAAAGCTCTGTCCGCTCAGATCGTGGTTGATGGCCAGCTGGTCGACAATCCCAACAAGACCTGGGCCGACGTGAACCCTGCATTCCCAGCGCAGCCGATTGCAGCCTTCATCCCCGGCACCAAGCACGGCACGCGTGAAGTGTTCGAAGACAAGGTGATCCTGGCCGGTTGTGAGCATCTGGGTGACTTTGATGTCTACAAAGCCACAAATGGCGACGACAAGAAAGCCGCTGAAAAAGCCTGTATCGCTCTGCGTACGGATGGCGTTTCGGTCGACATCGACGGTGACTATACCGAGACCCTGGCGCGTATCGACAGCAACAAAGACGGCATCGGCGTCTTTGGTCTGGCGTTCTACGAAAACAACACCGACAAACTGCAGGTTGCGACCATGGCAGGCATCGTGCCTTCGACCGAATCCATCGCAACTGGCGAATACCCGGTATCGCGCCCGCTGTTTTTCTATGTGAAAAAAGCGCATATCGGCGTTATCCCCGGGCTGAAAGAATATGCAGAGTTCTTCGTCGCTGACGAGGTTGCAGGCCCCGATGGCCCTCTGGCTGCATACGGTCTCGTATCAGACCCAGAGCTGGTCAAGGTTCAGGAAATCGTAGCCAGCGAAACCACTTTGGGCGGCGGTTCCTAAGCTTTCACACGACTGAACCGGGGCGGTGTCTACGCCCCGGTTTTCTTAAATCCACTCCTGCCGCTTGACGGAGTTCTCATGGCACTAACCTGGCTGCTGCTCATTTTGCTGGCGATTGCTGTTCTTGGCTATTTTGCGGGCCGGTCCCGCGCGATGGCCAGCGCGGACGGAAACCTGCGCAATCTGCACTCTCTTCCATCCTATTACGGCTATAACGTCGCACTGACGGCTCTGATACCGGGGTTCGTTTTGTTGGTCACCTGGTTGCTGGTGCAGCCCTTGATCGTTAGCAATTCTGCCTCTGGGTTGCTGCCGGACTCGGCAATCCCCGAGGGGTCGACCCGCGGCTTGCTGATGAGCGAAGTGCGCCGGGTCGCCAACGGCCTGGACGGCGCGGTTGCCGCAGGCACCATGACCGAAGACTTTGCCCGCAGCGCGCATGAGGATTTTGCCGATGTGACCGCGAGACTGAAAGAGGCTGGCCAGATCATTACGCAAGAGGTAACCGCACCCATTCTGCTGGCGGCGCAGAAATATCGCTCGATGAGCGCAAGCGGAAACATTGCGATGCAGATCGCGGTTTTGGTTGTGACGCTGATCGGGGCCTCATTTG
Organism: Ruegeria sp. YTSA108; assembly: GCF_059610185.1. Taxonomy (NCBI): domain Bacteria; kingdom Pseudomonadati; phylum Pseudomonadota; class Alphaproteobacteria; order Rhodobacterales; family Roseobacteraceae; genus Ruegeria; species Ruegeria sp. YTSA108. Next base: position 117,349 of record NZ_JBXWND010000001.1, read on the forward strand.
CCTATATCCGCACTCATAAAGAATTTCGCGCCCGAAATGTTGTCGAACAAGGCATTCTGGCGCTGCTGCTGCTGGCCGCTTCGATCGCAGTTCTGACCACAGTCGGCATCGTCCTGTCCATGTTTTTTGAAACGATGAATTTCTTCGAACTTCATTCGTGGAAAGACTTTTTCTTTGGAAGCACCTGGGCCCCGAACTTCCGGGGCGGAAGTGAACTGTCGATCCTCCCACTGCTGTGGGGGACTTTGTATATTTCTCTGATCGCGTTGCTGGTTGCGGTTCCGATTGGGCTGTACGCTGCGATCTATCTTTCCGAATATGCCTCGAGCGTGGCAAGGTCTGTGGCCAAGCCTTTGCTGGAAATCCTCGCCGGTATCCCAACCATCGTTTACGGTCTTTTCGCGCTGCTGACGGTCGGTCCGGCACTGGTATCTGTGTTCGGGCAGGGGGGAGCTTTGGGCGTTGGTTGGATGGCCAGTTCGAACGCTGTACTCACGGCGGGTCTGGTCATGGGCATCATGCTCATCCCGTTCGTGTCGTCACTTTCTGACGACATCATCAACGCGGTGCCCCAGTCGATGCGAGACGGATCGCTAGGCCTAGGCGCAACGCATTCCGAAACTGTCAGGCAGGTCGTCCTGCCGGCAGCTTTGCCCGGGATCGTAGGGGCAATCTTGTTGGCCGCCAGCCGCGCAATCGGTGAGACGATGATTGTCGTGATGGCCGCCGGTGCGATTGCCAAATTCTCAGGAAACCCTTTCGAAGCCATGACCACAATCACCACTAGGATCGTCAGCCAGCTGACCGGGGATACTGATTTCGCAAGCCCGGAGACTCTTGTGGCCTTTGCCCTGGGTCTGACCCTGTTCATCATCACGCTGGGGCTGAACATCTTCGCCCTCTATATCGTGCGCAAATACCGGGAGCAGTATGAATGACTGACATGTCCCAAAAACAAGACGCAGCATCTGCCGCTAAACACAAAGGGGCTTCGCTGTTCAATCAGGACACACAAACCAAGCGTCGCAATGCGGCCGAAACCCGGTTCAAATTGTACGGTATCGCGGCCATTGGTATCGGTCTTGTGATGTTGATTGTGTTGGTGACTAATATCGTCACCGCCGGTACGGGCGCTTTTCAGCAAAGCTTCCTAGAGCTGACGGTTGAGCTGAAGGAAGACAAGCTCGACAAAAAGGGCAACCGTGACATCGCGGATATCAGCAAGGTTTCGACCTTCGGATACGCGCCTTTGATCGCCTCCGCACTGGAGGTTGAGGTGCAGAAACTGGGCATCCAGTCCGATCTGTCGCCCAAAGAGATGGGGCAAATCCTGTCCAAATCCGCACAGGCGGACCTGCGCAACTACGTCATTTCGAACCCGGATGAGATCGGTACGTCGGTCAGCTTCCGCTTTTTGGTGAACAGCCGCGTTGATGGCTATCTGAAGGGCCGTGTGACACGCCAGTCCATCGCAAATGACAAAAGCATCTCTGTCGCACAGCTGGACTTCGTGGATCAGTTGCGTGCTGCTGGTGTGCTGTACAAGGCGTTCAACCCTGACTTTATCTTCGGGGCGGACGCCTCCGATCAGCGGCCCGAGGCTGCCGGGATCGGAGTATCCATGCTGGGTTCTCTGTTCATGATGCTGGTCGTGTTGGCACTGGCCTTACCGATCGGGGTCGCCGCCTCGATCTATCTGGAAGAATTCGCGCCTCAGAACCGGTTTACCGATATCATCGAGGTGAACATCTCGAATCTGGCGGCCGTTCCTTCGATTGTATTTGGTATTCTGGGCCTGGCCGTGTTCATCAACTATATGCACCTGCCGACCTCGGCCCCGCTGGTGGGTGGTCTGGTTCTGACGCTGATGACGCTGCCGACGATCATCATTTCGACCCGCGCGTCGCTAAAGGCGGTGCCGCCGTCGATCCGGGACGCCGCGCTGGGGGTAGGGGCCTCGAAAATGCAGGCAGTGTTTCATCATGTGTTGCCACTGGCCGCACCTGGCATCCTGACGGGTACTATTATTGGCCTGGCGCAGGCGCTTGGTGAAACTGCGCCGTTGCTGCTGATCGGGATGGTGGGCTTTATCGCCTCGAACCCGCCGGATGGAATAGTGGACGGTTTTCTGTCTCCGAACTCGGCCATGCCAGCACAGATTTACGAATGGTCCAAGCGCGCCGACCCGGCCTTTTACGAACGCGCATGGGGGGGCATCATTATCCTTCTGCTTTTCCTGGTAACAATGAATGCAATCGCAGTCATCCTGCGCCGTCGCTTTGAACGCCGCTGGTAAATGGGGTCAATTATGAACGATATGACACGAGTGGAGAGAACCGTGGACGCCAAAGACATCAAGATCGCCGCGAACAAGGTTCAGGTTTATTACGGTGAAAATCACGCCATCAAAGACGTCGACGTCAGGATCGAAGACAAGACCGTCACCGCCTTTATTGGTCCCTCGGGTTGCGGAAAATCCACCTTCCTGCGCTGCCTGAACCGGATGAACGACACGATCGACATCTGCCGTGTCGAGGGCGATATCCTGCTGGATGGCGAAGATATCTATGACAAACGCGTCGACCCGGTTCAGCTGCGTGCCAAGGTCGGCATGGTGTTCCAGAAACCGAACCCGTTTCCCAAGTCGATCTATGACAATGTGGCCTACGGCCCGCGTATCCACGGGTTGGCCAGAAACAAAGCTGAACTGGACGAGATTGTTGAGAAATCACTGCGCCGCGGCGCCATCTGGGATGAGGTCAAAGACCGTCTGGATGCCCCCGGAACCGGCCTGTCCGGCGGTCAGCAACAGCGCCTGTGCATCGCCCGTGCGGTGGCTACGGAACCTGAGGTTCTGCTGATGGACGAGCCGTGCTCGGCCCTTGATCCGATTGCGACTGCGCAGGTCGAGGAACTGATCGACGAATTGCGGTCGCGATACTCGGTGGTGATCGTTACCCACTCGATGCAGCAGGCCGCTCGCGTCAGCCAGAAGACCGCGTTTTTCCATTTGGGCAACCTTGTCGAGTTTGGTGAAACCGGACAGATTTTCACCAACCCAGAAGATCCCCGCACCGAAAGCTACATCACCGGCCGTATCGGCTGAACATAGGTATTCAGAGATGACAGAACAACATATCGCATCCGCCTTCGACCGGGATCTGGAAGCCATTCAGGCGCATATCATGAAAATGGGCGGCCTCGTCGAAGCCGCAATCATGAGCGCGGCACGGTCGCTTGAGTCGCGCGATGTCGAACTCGCGCAAGAGGTGCGTCAGGGCGACAAGGCCATTGATGCGTTGGAAGAGCTGATCAACGAAGAAACGGCGCGTTTGATCGCGCTGCGTGCGCCAACAGCAAGCGATCTTCGTCTGGTCCTATCGGTATTGAAGGTTTCCGCCAACCTGGAACGTATCGGCGACTATTCAAAGAACATAGCCAAACGCACGACGGTCCTGGTCAATACCAGTGAGATCAATGGCAGTGCCGCCGCCTTGCGACGTATGGCACGTGAGGTCGAGCGGATGCTCAGGGACGCTTTGGACGCCTATGTCCAGCGCGACGCTGAGCTGGCGGCGGATGTCATCGAACGTGATGAGGAAGTCGACCAGATGTATAATGGTCTGTTCCGAGAATTCCTGACTTTCATGGCAGAAGACCCACGCAACATCTCATCCTGTATGCACCTGCATTTCATCGCCAAGAATATAGAACGTATGGGCGATCATGTGACGGCGATTGCCGAGCAGGTCGTTTATCTGGTGACCGGAGAGCGCCCGACAGAAGCGCGTCCCAAAGCCGATTTTACATCGCAATCCGTCTAGGAGATTTGAGAATGTCCGCTGATCAACCGACCGTTCTGGTTGTCGAGGATGAGCCGGCTCAGCGCGAAGTCCTGGCCTATAATCTCGAGGCAGAAGGCTTTCGCGTATCCAAAGCAGCCAATGGTGAAGAGGCCATGTTGCTGGTCGATGAAGACAGTCCGGACATTATCGTACTGGACTGGATGATGCCCAATCTCAGCGGGATCGAGGTTTGCCGCCGGCTGAAAACCCGCTCCGACACGCGGTCGATTCCAATTATCATGTTGTCGGCCCGGTCGGAAGAAATCGACAAAGTACGAGGTCTGGAAACCGGGGCTGATGACTATGTGGTCAAACCCTATTCGATTGTCGAGCTTATGGCCCGGGTACGCACCCAGTTGCGGCGTGTCCGGCCTGCGACTGTAGGAATTAGGCTGGAATTCGCAGACATCGTTTTGGATTCTGAAACTCATAAGGTCAGCCGCGACAGCAAACCACTAAAGCTTGGCCCAACCGAATTTCGCTTGCTGAGCACATTCATGGAAAAGCCGGGCCGCGTCTGGAGCCGAGAACAGCTATTGGATCGCGTCTGGGGGCGGGATATTTATGTCGATACACGAACGGTCGACGTTCATATCGGCCGCTTACGCAAAGCACTAACGCAGTATGGTGGAGATGATCCGGTTCGCACTGTTCGCGGTGCGGGATACGCGCTGGGTTGAACGCGTGGGGCAGGCGGATGCAAGCTATGAGTTTTACTCAAGGGTGGATGCGAAACTCTTACTGTTTTTTGACGGGCCGACGGGTTAGTTTGCCGCGAAGCTGACAAAGCGGAGACGCACCATGAATGCCCCTGACACCAAGCCGACATTACGCGCCAAAGATGTGCCTGACATGGGCCAGTTCGCCTGGGATGATCCGTTCCGCCTGTCAGACCAGCTAGACGAAGACGAACGTATGATTGCGGCCAGTGCGCAAGCCTATGCGCAGGAAAAGCTTCAGCCGCGGGTGACAGAAGCATTTCAGAACGAAGAAACTGACCCCGAGATTTTTCGTGAAATGGGTGAAATGGGTCTGCTGGGCACTACGATCCCGGAAGAATACGGCGGGCTAGGGGGCGGATATGTCTCTTACGGCCTTGTCGCCCGAGAAGTGGAACGCGTGGATTCGGGCTATCGCTCGATGATGTCTGTACAAAGCTCGTTGGTGATGTATCCGATCTATGCCTATGGCAGCGAGGAGCAGCGCCGGAAATACCTTCCGAAACTGGCCAGCGGCGAATGGATCGGATGTTTTGGTCTGACCGAACCTGATGCGGGCTCTGATCCGGCAGGTATGAAAACGCGTGCGGAAAAGATCGACGGTGGATATCGTCTATCTGGCAGCAAGATGTGGATATCGAACGCCCCGATTGCGGATGTGTTTGTTGTTTGGGCCAAATCTGATGCACATGACGGAAAGATCCGTGGTTTTGTCCTTGAAAAAGGCCTCAAAGGTCTGAGCGCGCCGAAAATCCAGAACAAGCTGAGCCTACGCGCCTCGATCACCGGTGAAATTGTGCTGGAGGGTGTCGAAGTCACCGAGGATGCTTTGCTGCCTCATGTTCAGGGCCTGAAAGGCCCGTTTGGATGTCTTAACCGCGCACGCTACGGAATCAGCTGGGGTGTTATGGGCGCTGCCGAAAGCTGTTGGCATGCGGCGCGCCAATATGGGTTGGACCGGAAACAATTTGACAAGCCATTGGCGCAGACGCAGCTTTTCCAGCGCAAATTGGCGGATATGCAGACAGAAATTGCTCTGGGTCTTCAGGCAAGCCTGCGTGTCGGGCGACTGATGGACAAGGCCGAAGCCGCGCCCGAGATGATATCGATCATTAAGCGCAACAATTGCGGCAAAGCCCTGGATATTTCACGTCATGCGCGTGACATGCACGGCGGCAACGGCATTTCGCTAGAGTTTCAGGTCATCCGACATATGGTGAACCTAGAAACGGTCAACACCTACGAGGGGACGCATGATGTTCACGCGTTGATCCTCGGGCGTGCACAGACGGGATTGCAGGCGTTTTACTAAGTTTCCAGAATACGTGTAATTGGTATTATGGTAAATTAATGCCAATGCGCTTGGGAAACTTTTCAAATCCTCACAATACCTTACGATCTGTTCCTGACACCTACTGCATCATGAGGATCGAATGGAATTGAACGGAAAGATCGTTGTTGTGACCGGTGCCGCTGATGGCATCGGAAAAGGTTTGGCACAGCGATTTGCTCGTGAAGGTGCCACGGTTGTCTGCGCTGATATCAACAAAACCGGCGCAGACGCTGTCGCAAAAGAGATTGGCGGCCATTCATTCCATTGTGATGTTTCGCTTGAGGCTAATACAGCCGAGTTGATCGAAGCTGTAGAAAGCTCGGTTGGCCCTATCGATCTGTATTGTGCAAATGCCGGGATATTGACGATTGGTGGTTTGGAGGTTCCGGATGAAGACTGGGATCGCATCTGGAAAATCAACGTGATGTCACATGTTTGGACCGCGCGGCATCTGGTGCCCAGAATGCTCGAACGTGGCGGCGGCTATATCATGACAACGGCCTCAGCCGCTGGATTGCTGAACCAGCCAGGTGCAGCTCCATATGGTGTCACAAAGCACGCAGCCGTTGGGTTTGCTGAATGGTTGTCGCTTACATATGGGCACAAAGGTTTGCGGGTCTCGGTACTTTGCCCACAAGCCGTACGGTCCGATATGACGCGCGGGCACGAAACTTCCGTGGCTTCGATTGACGGAATGTTGGAACCTGAAGATGTTGCCGAGGCTTGCGTAAAGGCAATATCTTCTGAGCAATTTCTGGTACTGCCGCATCCACAGGTTCTGGACTACATTCGCCATAAATCCGGAGATTATGACAGGTGGATTTCAGGAATGCAGAAGTTAAATCAAATGTTTATTGAAGAGACTTAACTTTTGTTCTGAGGGCGCCTCATCAGGCCTTCCTGGGCAACTGATGCGACCAGAACGCCATCTTCGGAATAGATTGATCCACGGTTGAAGTTGCGCCCTCGTCCGCTCCATGGCGAATCCATGGAATACAGATGCCAATTCTCGAACTTGAGCGGCGCGTGAAACCAAATCGCATGGTCCAGGCTGGCGCCGTTCACCTCACCAGTAAACCAGCTTAGGCCGTGCGGGCGCATTCCCGAGCTCATGAGATACATATCTGAAGCATAGGCCAGCAACAGATGCTGCGTGACCGCATCGGCATTGGCCGCGGCCCCCATCCGGAACCAGATCTGGTTGCGGTCATCCGATTTCTCTGGGTTGAAAGGATCCAGATGGCCGACCTCGCGGACTTCGATCGGGCGCTCGCGTGTTAGTTCTCCGCGAAAGCTGGGCGATACTTTGTCCAGATATTTCTTCTTGAGCTCTGATCTCGATGGGTAGGATTCGGGCGTTTCCATCTCAGGCATGTCGTGCTGATGATCCCAACCTTCGTCCTGAATGTGGAATGAGGCGGACATGTTTAAAATCTGCTTACCATGCTGAATTGCAACCACACGGCGCGTCGTGAAGGAACCTCCGTCACGGGCCCTATCAACTTGATAAATTACGGGAATGCTTGGGTCGCCTGGGCGGATGAAATAGGCGTGCAGGGAATGACATAGGCGGTTGTCGACGGTGCGATATGCGGCGGCTAGTGCTTGTGCGATGACCTGACCGCCGAAAATCCGCATAGGTGTTTCGCCGCCCGACCCTGTTCCCCGAAACAGGTCCACTTCCAGTCTTTCAACGTCCAGAAGATCCAGAAGAACTCTCTCTGCTTCGGTCATATGCGGTACTCCGATTAATCTTGGCGAATGGGTATCAGCGCGCCGAATGTCATTCAATGATTGACCCGAGGGTGAGCGCCTTCAATTCTGCGCGGGAGGGATAAGAGCTGGATGGTGACAGTTGGGTGAAAAAAATCGCTGTAAAATCGTTCTGACGATCAACCCAAAAGAAGGTCGATGCCATACCACCCCAGCTGAAATCCCCCATGCTGCTCGGAACACAGGTTCTGCCGGGGTTAATGATGACAGCGCCACCAAGGCCAAAGCCCATGCCCTCCATGGGTTGTTCCGCAAAACTCTGCGGTCCCATCGAGGCAATATCGCCGGGTAAGTGGTTGTGAAGCATGAATTCTACAGTTTTTGGTGCAAGAATCTGTTGATCACCGAACCTTCCGCGATTTCGGAGCATCTCTGAAAATCTAGCAAAGTCATCAATGGTTGAAACCAACCCTCCGCCCCCAGAGTACATTGTTGCCGATTCAAAGGGCGATGCTTCGGCATTGTCGACCAGACGCAATGTCTGCTCACCCGTACGGGCTTCGTTTAGAGCCATCGCATTGCCCGCCAAAGGCGTATAGAGCGAGGCAAACCGATCCCCTGCTCCCGCCGGAACCCTGAACCCGGTCTGGGACATGCCAAGAGGTTTGAAAATCTCTTCCGCAAGGAAATGCTCCAGAGATTGGCTAGAAATAACTTCTATCACGCGACCAATAACGTCTATCCCCACCGAATATTCCCATTGCGTTCCCGGCTGAAAGGCGAAAGGCAAAGTGGACAGCAAAGATACTCTTTCGGCTAAAGACCCTTCTTTAGGGCCGAAAACAAGATCAAGTTCGTCCATTGCCGATGCCAGGATTCCGGGGTTGAAAGGATAGCTCAGGCCACTTGTATGGGTCAGCAGCTGATGAAGCGTTGGTGCAGGTGCAGGTTCGATCTGATCCAACCTTGTGGCGCCGGGTACCAGCGCCTGTGTTGCGGTGAAATCAGATATATATTCAGACACTTGAGCGCCGAGGTGAACCTCACCTCGTTCGACAAGGATCATCAGGGCCGCAGTGGTTATCGGCTTGGTCATCGAATAGATGCGAACGACGGTATCCCGCTCGAATGGCAGATTGTTCTCAACGCTTCTAAGCCCGCAGGAATGAAACAGAACCTCCCTGCCCTGATGCATCATCAAGAATGAGCTTCCGGCATATTTGCGATCATCCACATAGGATTGCATCCAATCGCAAATACGATCTAGCCGGGCTTGTTCGAACTTCATCTGTGTGTGCTCAACTTTGAGAAATTAACGTATCTTTCCCGGATATTGCGGGGTTAAGCGGAAAAAGGACAGCTAAATCACCTCAATCCAACGATGTCCCTGTACGCCAAAAGGGTTTTGCCTGCTAATGTGGTCGCAGATAGATTCGTGTCCGGTTCGACTCTCGCCTGATGGAGGAGAAATATGCCGCAACATATAGAATTTGTTTATGATTTTTGTAGTCCGAACGCCTTCCTCGCGCAGAAGATGATATCTGATATCGCTGCAAAGCACGAAGTCGGTGTTACATATGTTCCGGTTCTGCTGGCCACTGTTTTCAAAGCCACCAATAACCAAAGCCCGTTTAAGGCTTTTTCAGAGAACCGGCAGAAGACGGCCTATTTGACCCGCGATCTCCATCGCTTTGCGCGTCACCGTGGGTTGAGCTTTCATATGAGCCCACATTTCCCGATGAACACCAAATTCGCCATGCGCGGGGCTTTGTTAGCATCCGGTAAACCATGGGAAAACAGATATATAGCGTCCATATTTGATGCTATTTGGGTGCACGGCCAAAAAGTGGATGATCTGGGTGTCCTTTGCGACATTCTTCAGGATAACGGCTTGCCTATACGAAAACTGCGCGAGGCCATGACCAATCTGAACGTAAAGCAAAACCTGAAAAACCAAACCAAGGCTATGGTCAAGCGAGGTGTTTTCGGTGTCCCCAGCATGTTTGTTGATACTGAGATGTTCTTTGGCAAAAACAGCCTGGCCAACCTTGAGCTTGAATTGTCGAGATTTCATACGCCCTAGGTGGTTTCACCCTCGGCCCAATGCAGTCAGCCCTCGTTGTGCAAACTTAGGAACGTAACTACCAAAAATCTGAGCTCTTTTCGGATCAGAGGCGTTTCCGTCAAGCGCCCGCTTATAAACACCCTGCAAGATCGCGGCCATTCGGAAGAAATTGAACGCCAGATAGAAACCAAAGTTATCAATTCCAGGAAGGTCGCGGCGCTCGCAGTATTGATCAATGAAAGCCTGATCGGATGGCAGGCCGAGCGAGGACCGGTCTATGCCAGCCAGACCCCGCCCCTCTTTTCCAGGTGGCATCTGCCATTGCATGATAACGGCTGCGAGATCGGCAAAGGGATGCCCGATTGTCGACAATTCCCAATCCAGTACGCCCAGACAGCGTGTGCCCTGCTTTTCGAACATCAGATTGTCGATGCGGTAATCGCCGTGAACCAGCGTTCTCTGACCATCATCCTTGGGGGTTGCGTTGGTCAAAGCCTCGATCAAGGCATCCATATCCGGAATCTGAGTGGTTTCGGACGCCCGAAATTGTTTCGTCCACCGCCCGATCTGACGCTCAAAATAGCTTCCCGGCGGGCCATAGTCGGACAGACCAACAGAATCGATGTCGACCTTATGCAGCGCCGCCAGAACGCGGTTCATCTCGTCGATAATTGCCGTGCGGGTTTCGGTTCTTTCACCAAGCATTGTGGGTTCAAGAAAAGTCCTGCCATCGAGATGCTCCATCACATAAAACGCCGACCCGATGACGTCATCATCCTCGCAAAGCAGCAGCATTTTGGGTACAGGCACATCGCTGTCGGCCAGAGCACTTTGAACCCTGAACTCGCGGTCAACGGCATGGGCGGATTTCAGCAACACTCCCGGCGGCTTGCGGCGCAGGACATAGGAATTCTCAGGCGTTTTTAACTCAAAAGTTGGGTTTGATTGGCCAACCTCGAATTTTTTCGCCTCCAACGGACCCCGATACCTTTTGAGATGCGTGCCGAGATAGGCATCGACGCGTTTCAGATCCAGAATTGCGTTGTCCATTTCGTGGCTCCCCTTGGCCGATGCTTCAGAGTGCTTCAGCAAAGATGTTGCCGGCGGTGACAACATTGATCCCGCCCGAAACCGGGATCACCGCGCCTGTGACATAGCTGCCGCCCAGACCGCACAGGAACAGCATACAGCCTGCGATATCCTCGTCACGTCCAACGCGACCCAAGGGCACGGATTTGCCGACTTTCTTGCGCGTCCCTTCGTCAGATGTGGCAAATGCCGTCATCCGAGAGACAAAGGGTCCAGGTGCCAGCGCATTGACGGTGATGTGATGCGGAGCAAGTTCTTTGGCCATGATTTTGGTTAGATGCAGCACAGCCGCCTTTGAGGCAGAGTAGCTATACGCACCGTCGCCCATAGGAACTTCGCCCATAACCGATCCAACATTGACGATGCGGGATGGATCTTCGGCAGTCCCGGAAGACATCAGAATCGGCAACAGTTTTTGGGTCAGTTCGAATATTCCTGTCACATTGATCGACATGACTTTTTCCCAGGCTTCGTAGGGAAACTGACCCATCGGTGCGCCCCAGGAAACACCGGCATTGTTCATGAGGATATCCAGCCGGTCCGTGCGCTTGAGCACTTCGGCCACCAGATTGCCGACACCCTCTTTTGATCCGACATCACCGGCAAACCCTTCGGCGGTTCCTGTGGCGCCCAGTGCGTTCAATTCGGCCGCGACCGCCTCGCACGCGTCACCTTTACGAGATGCCAACAGTACACGTGCACCCGCCCGGACCAGCGCCTCGGCCGCCATTCGGCCAATTCCGGTGGCCCCACCCGTGACCAGAGCGGTTTTGCCCTGCAATGAGAAAAGAGTTTCGGGGGTCATGACCTGCTCCTCGGTTTTTGATTTTGGCAAACTGTCTCATTTGTCGGTCAAGAGTAACGCCTAACCCGGTTGTGCCGGGTGGTTTCTTGACAACTCAGAACAGTAGGCCAAAAGTTCCTCCTTACCGAATAACAGGGACATTAGCGTAAACATGCAAGCCTTACTCAGCGTCGCTCCGGGCGGGCCGGAGACATTGGAACTGACCACCCTGCCCGATCCGTCGCCGGGCAAGGGCGAATTGCTTGTTCGCGTGCGGGCCGCAGGCGTTAATTTCCCGGATACACTGATGATACGCGACCTGTATCAGATAAAGCCACCAAGACCGTTTGCCCCCGGAGGTGAGATCGCTGGCGAGGTTATCGGGTTGGGCGAAGGTGTTTCGGGCTTTAACGTTGGCGACCGTGTGCTGGCCCTGACCGGACACGGAGGTTTTGCCACACATCTGGCGGTCAAAGCGGCGACAGCTGTTAAATTCCCGAGCTCAATGCCATTTGAAGACGCGGCGAGCTTTATCTTCACCTATGGCACCTCATATCACGCACTGAAGGACCGCGCTGCGCTGCAACAAAGGGAAACGGTCCTGATTCTGGGTGCAGCAGGCGGAGTTGGTACGGCTGCGATTGAGCTAGCTAATGCCATGGGGGCTCGGGTTATTGCGGCAGTCTCATCGCAGGACAAAGCAGATTTCTGTCGTCAGATCGGGGCGGACGAAACGATCATTTACGCGCGCGACATGGACAAACCGGCGCAGAAGGCCTTTGGATCGGACATCAAGGCCTTAGCCGGTAGTCAGGGCGTTGATGTCGTCTACGATGCCGTTGGCGGTGCCTATTCAGAGCCAGCGCTGCGCAGCTTGGGGTGGAAGGGGCGATTCCTGGTCATCGGTTTCCCAGCCGGAATCCCTCAGATACCATTGAACCTCCCTCTGCTTAAGGGTTGTCAAATTGTCGGTGTTTTCTGGGGCGCCTCGGTGTTTCGCGACCCGAAGGGACATGGCAAAAACATGAAAGATTTGTTCGGGTTATATGCCAAAGGTCAGATCAAACCACAGATCAGCGCGCAGTTCCCTCTGGACCAAGCGCAAGAAGCGCTAGAGCTTTTGGCCAGCCGAAAGGCCCTTGGGAAGATTGTCGTGACCATGGCATAGCCTCGTGTCCTAATGGCCGCGGTTCTGACGCATGATCCAGGTTCGGTGGACATCTCTACCTGTTCACGTTTAAGAACCTTGTTATGGGGACAGTATAACAATGCATAAAGCTCTTATTCTGAATGGTCCGAACCTCAATCTGCTGGGCACGCGACAGCCCGAGGTTTACGGAAGCACAACGCTGCAAATGGTCGAGGATATGTGCCTCGAACACGGTAAGTCTATCGGGATGGAAGTGATTCATTTCCAATCCAACCACGAAGGCGCGTTGATTGATGCCATTCATGCCGCCAAAGGTGTGCAGGACGGCATTGTTTTGAACGCAGGTGCCTATACGCACAGCTCGATTGCCCTGATGGACGCAATCGCCTCGGTTGAGCTGCCGGTCATCGAGGTTCATTTGTCTAATATCCACGCGCGTGAGGAGTTTCGACACCGATCCTATATCTCACGTGTGGCTGTAGGCATGATTTGCGGATTGGGCCCGCAGGGATATGTGCTGGCGCTGGATGCGTTGCGGTCCCATTTACAGGGTGAATGATCGCTATGAAGCTTTCTGAGTATCTGAATTTCCTCAGCTATACCAAAACCCTGGAAGAGCTCTGGGATGCCCATTGCCGGCAAATGGCAGAATATGGGTTCGATCGTTTGCTGTACGGATATACGCGATATCGCACCGAAACGTCGCTGGGGGATCCCGAGGATTTTGTAATCCTGACCAATCACAGCAAAGATTACCTGGATGGGTTTCTGGGAGGCGGGTTGTATTTCCATGCTCCAATGCTGAAATGGGCTTTGCATAATGAAGGGGCCGCAAGCTGGAGGATCGCCCAGGATCTGATGACTGATGGCACCCTGACCGCAAAAGAGCGAGACGTCATCGAGTTCAACAAAACCAAAGGTGTCGTCGCCGGCTATACGGTCAGTTTCGACTCGGTTTCGGTTCGGTCGAAAGGGGCAATTTCGCTTTCAGCGCATGGATCGCGTACACAAGACGATGTGGACGCTGTCTGGGAGGAATTTGGCCAGGATATTCTTCTGATGAACAACGTTGCTCATCTGAAAATCCTCACCCTGCCCTATAACGCACCAAATCGCGCCCTGACAAAACGTCAGCGTGAGGCGCTTGAGTGGGTCGGCGACGGCAAAACAACTCAGGACATTGCGATTCTGATGGGGCTGACTTCGGCCACTGTCGAAAAGCATCTGCGTCTGGCGCGCGAGGCCCTCGTAGTCGAGACAACGGCGCAGGCAGTTTTGAAAGCATCTCTTCAAAATCAGATGTTCATCGTTGGGGTTTGACTCAGGGAGTGACGCGAATATGCGTCAATTTACCTAGGGTAAGGAAAACATGACTTTCCGAATCTAACGCTAAAGTTGCAAAGTGGTATTGTTCCGTGAGTGGTGGCTTTAGCCTGGGAACATTTGGTCGGATCTTTGCAATAACAAAGCTCTCCGATCGCTCTGACAATAGGGCGCCTATTTGTCCGCGTCTCTTTGTCGGAATTTTGGGGGGCCTCGTCCATCCCCATCTTTGCGGGGCCCCTCATTCAAACTAGGTTTAACTTGTGGACGCTTTCGGCGTCCTTTTTCGTTTCTTGGCATCATTTCTACACTAAGGGCAAAGAAAAACCGGATACGCATGGCGTACCCGGTTTCTCTGATCGATACAGGCCCTGTTCAGGGCCTGTGATGCTTAGCCCTGAACTGCTTTTGCAACTTCAGCAGCAAAGTCTTCTTTTTCGACAACGATGCCTTCGCCAACTTCCAGACGCACGAATCCGGTGACAGTCGCGCCTGCTTCTTTGGCAGCGGCCTCAACGGTCAGGTCAGGGTTTACAACGAACTGCTGGTTCAACAGGGTCGATTCAGCGACGAACTTCTTCATGCGACCAACGATCATCTTTTCGATGACCTGCTCCGGCTTGCCGGATTCGCGCGCGATGTCCATCTGGACCTGCTTTTCTTTTTCGACGATCGCCGGGTCCATGTCTGCCTCGGACAGAGCTGCCGGGTTCACAGCCGCGATATGCATCGCAATCTGCTTGCCGATGGCTTCGTCACCGCCGGTCAGAGCGACCAGAACGCCGATCTTGCCCATGCCGTTGGTGGCTGCGTTATGGACGTAAGATACAACAGTGTCGCCCGACAGTTTTGACATACGGCGCACCGACATGTTCTCACCGATGGTGGCGATCTTGTCGGTCAGCGTTTCCGCAACGGTTTTGCCACCCAGATCAGCTGCCAGCAGAGCTTCGACATTGTCGACGCCTTCTGCGGCATATGCGATCTTACCAACCATTTCCTGGAATTCGGCGTTTTTCCCGACGAAGTCGGTTTCCGAGTTCACTTCAACTGCAACACCATTGTTGCCGTTTACGTGAACGGCAACCAGACCTTCCGCCGCGGTACGACCCGATTTCTTGGCCGCTTTGGCCAAGCCTTTGGTGCGCAGCCAATCAACGGCTTCGTCCATGTTGCCGCCGGTTTCGGTCAGCGCTTTTTTCGCGTCCATCATGCCTGCGCCAGTGGTGTCGCGCAGTTCTTTTACCATTGCTGCTGTGATTGCCATCTTTTGGCTCTCCTCAATTCAAACGGAATTGGGGCAGGTCATACCCTGCCCCAGATGTCATTTACGTGACGGGCAGCTTACGCTTCGGCAGGTGTTTCTGCTGCTGCGGGTGCTTCTTCCGCAACGACTTCTTCAACCGGTGCTTCTTCGAATGCGCCAAGATCAACGCCTGCTGCACCCATCTGAGCGGTCATGCCGTCCAGAGCGGCACGTGCTGCCAGATCGCAGTACAGCGAGATCGCGCGGGCTGCGTCATCGTTGCCAGGGATGATGTAATCGACACCATCGGGCGAGCAGTTGGTGTCGACAACTGCCACGACCGGGATACCCAGCTTGTTGGCTTCGGCGATGGCCAGTGCTTCTTTTTTGACGTCGATGACGAACAGCAGGTCCGGGACGCCGCCCATTTCGCGGATACCGCCCAACGAAGCCTGCAGTTTGCCCTGGTCACGTTCCATGCCCAGACGCTCTTTCTTGGTCAGGCCTTCGGCGCCCGATTCCATGGCTTCGTCAATCTGGTTCAGACGGTTGATCGACTGGGAAACGGTTTTCCAGTTGGTCAGGGTGCCGCCCAGCCAGCGGTGGTTCATGTAGTACTGGGCTGACTTTTCAGCTGCTTCGGCGATTGGGCCTGCGGCCTGACGCTTGGTGCCTACGAACAGAATGCGGCCGCCCTTGGCAACAGTGTCACGAACAGCCTGCAGAGCCTGGTCCAGCATCGGAACGGTCTGGGTCAGGTCCATGATGTGGATGCCATTGCGCGAGCCGTAGATGAACGGGCCCATGCGGGGATTCCAACGCTGTGTCTGGTGACCAAAGTGAACGCCAGCTTCCAACAGCTGACGCATGGAGAACTCGGGAAGAGCCATGCTTTATTTCCTTTTTCCGGTTTACGCCTCGGCGGGGGTGAAAGAAGCGGATGCTCCAACCGGCGGGCCAGATAAGGATGTCTCCCTTATAAAGCCCAAACCCCGCCTGCGGGTTTGAATGGCGCGCGTATACGGCAGGTTTTCAGGCAGTGCAAGGGCCAATCGCCCTATTTTTCAAGCCGCGCAAGGCTGTGCGCCTGACGCACGGTATCTTCGCAATAGGCGGCCAGGGCCTTTCGGTTCTCAAAGTCGCTGACCTTGGCTGGCGAATGATAAATTAGCTCTACGCCACCTTGGCGACGTGCTCCCAAAGTTTTTAACAGATGCGGTGCAAAATCCATGTCACCCCACCAGCCATAAAACCGGTCAGGCTCACCCTTAGGTGCATGGTAAACGACCGACACCGGTTGAACATACATGAAATCGCGTAGATCTTCGGTGAAGAATGCTGCAAAAAGTGTTGTTTTAAATGGTAAAATTCGTAGACCGTCGGTCGACGTACCCTCTGGAAAAAACAGAAGCTTGTGACCGGTTGTCAGGCGCTCCTGAAACAGAAGTGTCTGTTCGCGTGCCTTCTTGCGGTCGCGCTCGATGAAAACAGTACCTGTCGCTCGCGCCAGCCAGCCTATACCGGGCCATTTGGCTACCTCGGCCTTCGAGACAAAATAGATTCTTTTACGGGCATTCAGCGCAAAAATATCAAGCCACGAGGAATGGTTCGCAACAACCGCACCACGCTGGGTCATAAGCTCGCCGGTTGTACGGTAGCTAATCCCGAGAATCCGGAACGCATTACGGCATACGAACTGCGTGATGAAGGGCGTGACCGGACGGTGAACCCCATAGAGCGGGCGCTCGATCATGCGAAGGATCAGCAGGACAATCAGCCCGCTGAATACAAATACAGCAAGTGGTAAACCCCGAAGGAAGACCAATAGCCATCCGCAGACCCCCAGATTGATTGGGTCAGGTGCGTCTTCACTGTGCCAAGAGGCGTCACTCATCACGTTACGCTCCGCCATAGATGCGCCGTTGTCGCTCATTCATCCGCGCCGTGTCGAGGATAAGGCAAACATCGGTGGTATTGAACATATGGTCGATAAAGGCACCCTCGCCCACAAACCCGCCGAGACGCAGGTATGCTTTTATCAGTGCTGGAACCTGCACCATCGCTGCGCGCCGATCCAGTTTATCGCTATCCAGCATATCCATGGGCTGGAACACTTCGGGCTGAGCCCGAACCCGAAGGTCCGGAGGCGCAAGGTGATTGTGATGTAACATGGACAAAGGCTGAGCCAGAGCTTGAGGATCGGTGCCGTGGAAACTGGCGACGCCGAACAAGACCTCAATCTCGCGCTCGGCGACATAGGCGGCCAAGCCATTCCACAGGTGATACATTGCTGTGCCGCCGCGATAATCGGGATGTAGACATGAACGTCCCAACTCCAACAGCTTGCGTCCGCCTTGTTTCAAGATGGAAAGATCGTATTCATCTTCGGAATAGAACTGTCCGATTTCAGAAGCACGATCACCTGGTAACAGCCTGTAAACGCCAACAACTTTTCCAGATTGATCGTCAATCGCCAACATATGATCGAAATAGGGATCGAACCTGTCGCGCTCCAGCCCGGCATCGTGGTCGACCATTTCTCCACCGCCGCCCAGTTCACGTATGAACACGTCATAGCGTAACCGCTGTGCAGCCTGCAATTCGGTGTCATTTTCGGCGAGTTTGACGGTGAAAGAAGGGCCTGCGTCCGGCATCAGAGGTTCCGTGTTGTTTCCGCGCTGATACCGCAGGTTTCAGGGGAATGGCAACATAGAGCGCTTCGATCAAACGTTAACCTTTCTTAAACCAGTTTCACGGATCAAAGACCGGCATCAGGGCGATGCGTGTCCCGTCGATTACCACTTTTCCCTGCTCGCGGAAGTTTACGGTGATCTTACCTGCGATGTTGGATTGTACCTGTCCAACGCCCCAATCGGGGAAATCGGGGTGGCGGACATACATGCCCGGTGCAAGAATGGCATTCAGATCTGTCATCAAGGGGCTCCGGTCCGGTGGCAGATACAGCAGGAGGTACGCATGAGCGACTTGGACGTCAACCTGGCCGAACTGATCGGCTCGCGGATCTGCCACGATCTGATCAGCCCGATCGGGGCGATCACCAACGGCTTGGAGCTGCTTGAAATGGTTGGCGCGGTGCAAGGCCCCGAGATGGAACTGATCGCGGGAAGTGTCGGCAGCGCCGGCGCACGTATCCGCTTTTTCAGGGTCGCTTTTGGGTCGGCCAGCGATCATCCCCTTGGGCGGGCCGAGGTTTTAGAGCTGTTGAATGATGTCGAACGCGCAGGTCGTGTTCGCGTCAACTGGAACCTGACCGAAGCGGTACCGCGTAATCAGGTGAAACTGGCCTTTCTGGCGTTGATGTGCTGCGAAAGCGCGATGCCATTTGGCGGGGATGTAACGATCGTAAACGACGGGAAGAACTGGTCTGTGACAGGGACCGCGGACAAATTGAAGCTGGAAGCCGAGCTATGGAAGAACCTGCCCAGCGGACGGTTTACCAACAAGGTCACCCCTGCGCAGGTTCAATTTGCGCTGCTGCCTGAATCCGCATCGTCGATTGGACGGCGGGTCGCGACCGATACGGCCTCAACCCGCGTCGAAATCCGGTTTTAAGACCGAACAGTCCCTGAACCGCGCACCAGATACTGAAAACTGGTCAGTTGAGCCGCACCTACGGGGCCGCGCGCGTGCATCTTTCCGGTGGCGATGCCGATCTCGGCCCCCATGCCAAACTCACCGCCATCGGCGAATTGGGTTGAGGCGTTATGCATCAGGATCGCGCTATCAAGCCGTTCAAAGAAACGGGCAGCTGCAGCGGGATCCTCGGTCATGATGCAATCCGTATGGTTCGACCCAAACCTGCGGATATGCGCAATGGCGGAGTCGATATCAGCCACCGGCTTGGCCGCGATGATACTATCCAGAAACTCTTTGCCCCAGTCATCAGAAGTGGCCGCGATAGTGCCATCAACGGCCAAAGTACCTTCGGCGTGTACTTCGACACCTGCGGCCAACAGCGCCGATATGACATCCCGTCCGAGCGTTTCAGCGATATCCCGATGGATCAGCAGACATTCGGCAGCACCGCAGATTCCGGTACGACGGGTTTTGGCGTTTAAAACCACATCGAGCGTCTTTTGCGGATCAGCGGCCTTGTCGATATAGATATGCACAATGCCTTCCAGATGGGCAAATACCGGGACCCGGGCCTCGCGCTGGACTAGCCCGACCAGCCCTTTGCCCCCACGGGGAACGATTACGTCGACATAATCGGTCATGGTCAGCAGTTCCTGAACCGCCGCCCGGTCGCGGGTTGGGATAAGCTGAACGGCATCCTCGGGCAGGTTCGCCGATTTCAGACCCTGAACCAAACAGGCATGGATGGCTGACGAGGAATGAAAGCCTTCTGATCCACCGCGCAGGATGACCGCGTTCCCGGATTTCAGGCACAACGCCCCCGCATCCGCCGTGACATTCGGGCGGCTCTCATAGATCACGCCGATCACGCCCAGAGGCGTGCGCACGCGCTGAATGTTCAGGCCCGAGGGCATGTCCCATTCGGTCAGAACCTCACCAACAGGATCGGCCTGCTCTGCAACGGCGCGCAGCCCGTCGACCATGCCCTGAATGCGGGCCTCATCCAGCATCAGGCGATCCATCATCGCCGGGCTCAACCCTTTGTCGCGCCCGAATTCCATATCTTTCTTATTGGCCGCAATGATCTTTTCACGATTGGCCCAAACAGCCTCGGCGGCCCCAATCAGGGCTGCGTGTTTACGCTCGGCGCTTGCAAATGCCAGCTCGGCAGCGGCGGCCTTGGCGCGTTTCCCAAGATCGGTCATCAGGTCGGGGATGCTGTCGAAATCCTTCATCTCAGGTGCCTTTCAGTCAGTGTTGTCAAACAGCCAGATCATCGCGGTGGATCAACACCGCGCGGCCAGGATAGCCTAGAGTGGCTTCGATCTCGGTCGATTTGCGCCCCTTGATAGCGTCTGCTTCTTGCGCGGTATAGCGGCTGAGCCCCTGCGCAAGCCGTCGCGCCTGTGGGTCCATGATCGAAACAGGATCACCGCGCCCGAAATCTCCGGACACTTCGACTATTCCTGCTGGCAACAGGCTTTTGCCATTGCTCAGCGCCCGCGCGGCCCCCGCGTCTACAACTATCTCACCCCGGGGTTTCATCGCTGAAATCCAGCGTTTGCGTGCGGCATGCGGGTCAACTGTCGCGATGAACCATGTACAGTTCGCGCCGTTTTCAAGCGTTTTCAACGGGTTCAGAGGGGAGCCTTCGGTGATCGCCATGTCGCAACCAGCAGCCGTGGCCATTTTTCCCGCCAACAGTTTGGTCTTCATCCCGCCCTTTGATAGGCCGGAACCGGCATCACCCGCCATCGCCTCAATCTCGGGCGTGATGTCTTCGATGACGTCATACCGCCTGGCCGAGGCATCCTCATTTGGATTGGCCGAATAGAACCCATCAACATCTGACAGCAGGATCAGCTGATCCGCACCAACTGTGACGGCGATCTGAGCGGCCAGACGATCATTGTCTCCATACCGGATCTCATCCGTGGCCACTGTATCGTTTTCGTTGACAATCGGAACGACTCCAAGCCCCAGCAGCGTTTCCAAGGTGGCGCGTGAATTCAGATAGCGGCGACGATCCGCGCTATCCTCCAGCGTAACGAGCACTTGTGCAGTGGTAATCTTGTGAGGCGTCAGCGCTTCTTCATAGGCGCGGGCCAGCCGGATTTGCCCGACAGCGGCGGCGGCTTGAGACTGTTCCAACGGAAGCGTGGCCATGGGCAGACCCAAAACGCCACGCCCCAACGCGATTGACCCCGATGAGACCAGAATGACGTCGGTCCCCTGCCCCTTCAGCCATGCGACGTCCTGAGCAAGCGAATGTAACCAGTCCGAGCGCAACAACCCTGTGTTCCGATCCACCAGCAAGGCGGATCCGATCTTGACCACTAGGCGTTTGGCTGCGGTCAGGGTTGCCAAGGCAGTTCCTCCTCGGCGGGTTTCTGGCGCACGCGGTCATCGTCGATCTGACTTCGCAAGGCCCGCAGGACGTCGGTTACGCCAAGATGCGCGACACCTGACATGGCCATCACAGAGCCACCAACGGCCCCTTCTAGCTCGGATTTTGCCGACTCTCGTTCCTCGTCATCCAAGGCGTCGACCTTGTTCAGCACAGTGATGCGAGGCTTATCGGCCAATTCTCCACCATAGGCTTCGAGCTCGTGAATGATCGTACGGTAGTCTTCGGCCACTGTCTCGGAAGTGCCATCGACCAGATGCAGCAATACCGCGCAGCGTTCGACGTGGCCCAGAAAGCGGTCTCCGATCCCGCGTCCTTCATGTGCGCCCTCGATCAGACCGGGGATGTCGGCCACCACGAATTCCACATTGTCGACACCCACCACGCCCAAATTGGGGTGCAAGGTGGTAAAGGGGTAATCGGCAATTTTGGGGCGTGCGTTCGATGTCGCAGCAAGAAAGGTCGATTTGCCAGCATTAGGCATCCCCAACAGGCCGACATCGGCAATCAGTTTCAGGCGCAGCCAGATCGTGCGGTCGATACCTGCCTGACCCGGATTAGCCCGACGAGGGGCCTGGTTGGTGGCCGATTTGAAGTGCAGGTTGCCAAAACCGCCATTGCCGCCCTTGGCCAGAAGGACCCTTTGGCCCACCTCTGTCAGATCGCAGATGACGGTTTCTTCGTCTTCGTCCAGGATCTCAGTGCCGACCGGGACGCGCAGAATGATGTCATCACCATCTTTTCCGGTGCGCTGCTGCCCTCGGCCAGGCTGACCGTTCTTGGCAAAGAAATGCTGCTGGTAGCGAAAGTCGATCAGGGTATTCAACCCATCCACAACTTCGACCCAGACAGAGCCACCTTTACCGCCGTCGCCGCCATCGGGACCGCCGTATTCAATGTACTTTTCGCGCCGAAAACTGACGCAGCCGCCACCGCCGGCCCCGGACCGGATGTAGACCTTTGCAAGATCGAGAAATTTCATGACTGTCCCCTACTGCAAAGGCCCCACCGGCCACAAGTCAGAGTTTTTTACTGTATGTCCAAGTGGGCACGTTCGCATCACGCGCCACTGAATAGATTTCGGCATCACCCAGGTATTCGAAACCACAATGCGTCAGCACCCTGGCTGAGGCTGGATTGTCCTGAAATACGCTTGCGAACATCGACGTGTTTTCAAGCGGATTGGCGACAACCAGTGCTTCGACCGCCAGAGATGCGATCCCGGTGTTCCAATAGACAGGAGCCACCCAATAGCCGACCTCGGATTGGTTGCGATCCAGGCGTTCCAGAGAGATTAGGCCTATCAGCTCCGGACCGCCATCCTTGGTCGCGTCCATCGCCCAGACATCCTCGCTGCGGTCTTCGGCCATGGACCGGGTCACAAAGGCCTCAACCGCGCCGGGCGGCAAAGGATGCGCAATCCTTGTCGTCATACGCGCAACCCGCTCATCTCCGGCATAATGTTCGATGAGACCCAGATCCGACCGGCGCAGAGGGCGCAGATCGAACCGCTCGGTTTCTATGACCGGCTGGTTTATGATCGTCTCAAGTTTCATAGGTGCGTTCCTCCTCCGAACAACACAAAAAGTACAGACGCAACAGTGAGACCTGCTAACGTCCACATCAGATATTTTTCCATCGGCCGACCTTCAACCGCGTGGGCAATTCTATCCCCGGCAAATGTCCAGATTGGGTGAAGAATCACCTGACAAATCAACAAACAAGCCGCGATTGCGAGCGTTGCCTCAAAAGTTGGTGTTCCGATGGCGACAAACCCCGTGAACCCCGCAACGATCATGGCCCAGGCCTTGGGATTGAGCGGATGAACAATCAATCCAGCCAGAAACCCTGGCGCTGCGCCATCAGCCTCTTGCCGGGACAGCCGCGTGTTGGCGATCTTCCAGGCCAGCCACATGATATAGGCCGCCGAGGCGTATTTCAGAACAGCAAACACCGCCGGCGCCTGATCCGCCAATTGCAGCAATCCAAAGCCCACCGGCCAGATGATTAGCTGCTTGCCCAGAATGACGCCGCCCACAAAAGGCAGCGCTGCCCGAAACCCGTAACGCGCACCGGTTCCCAGCAGGACCATATTGGCCGGTCCCGGCGTGCCGACCTGACTGGCGGCAAAGATCAGGAAACTGGTGGTTGCGACTGTCATCGGACTGTTTGATCGAACCTGCGTTAAAACGAGAAAAGGGACCGGCATTTTCTGCCGGTCCCCCAAGAATTTTCAAACCTTATGGGTTTCGGCTTACTCTGCGGCCTCCGCCACTGGCAGGACCGAAATAAAGGTGCGGTTTTTGAGGCCTTTGTGGAACTTCACAGCGCCATCAACAGTTGCAAAGATGGTGTGATCTTTGCCAATGCCTACGCCTTCGCCCGGCCAGAACTTGGTGCCGCGCTGACGCACGATGATGTTGCCTGAAATGGCGGCCTGGCCACCATACAGTTTCACGCCAAGGCGGCGACCAGCTGAGTCGCGACCGTTACGGGAGGAACCGCCAGCTTTTTTATGTGCCATTCTCTCTCTCCTTAGCCTTTAGCAAGCTCTTTGGCCTGCTCAACCCATTCGGGCTTCACTTTGACCGTTTCGATAGCAGCAATCTGCTCGTCCGACAAGGCGGCCAGAGCGGCAAAGCTCTCGATACCGGCCTCGTTCAGCTTTTTGGCAGCGGCTGGGCCGACACCGTTCAGCGCGGTCAGATCGTCTGCAGCAGCAACAGCGGCGGGTGCCTCTGCTTTGGCTTCTGCTTTCTTGGCGGGCTTTTTTGCTGCGGGTGCAGCTTCGCCTGCCGGTGCAGAACCGGTTGCAGCTTTGATGCCCGACTTGTCAGCGCCCGACGACAGGATGTCGGTGATCTTGACCAGAGTCAGCTTCTGACGGTGGCCAACGGTACGCTTCGAGCTGTGCTTACGACGGCGCTTGACGAAGTTGATGACCTTGTCACCCTTGATCTGTTCGATCACGTCGGCCTGAACGGCTGCACCATCTACAAACGGTGCACCAACAACCGGAGCGTCACCGCCCAGCATCAGAACATCGTTGAATTGAACTTTTTCACCTGCGTCGGCAGCCAATTTTTCAACACGGAGGATATCACCCGCCTGAACCTTGTACTGCTTGCCGCCAGTCTTGAGGACCGCAAACATGCGTCTTTCCTTTGTCTAACCCGCGTTCTGTGGTCCCCTTGCGGGTGTTTTCGGCCTCAGCCACCTCGAACAGCGCGCCCTTTTCGGGCTGTGTGAATGACCCATGGATCAGCCCCTTGGGTCAACAATAACGATACCCGGCGCGGAGATTCCGGCCGGGATGGGCGCTTATCCAAAGATTGCAGGGGAAAGTCAACATGAAATGGCGACTAAAGATCAGAGCCCTGTAAGACAGCCGCAACCGCCTTTCCCAGATCGTAATAGATCTGATCATACATACTGTCGAAGCTCTCGAACAGTGAGCTGTTCAGCGCTTGCCCTGTATCCGTTCGAGAAAACGCGATGTTCTTGCGCATCTGGGCGTTGCTCAGAGGGTTATAGGCCATCAACAGAAAGGAATACAGCCAGGTTTCTGTCTCTTGCTCGATCCCGTCCTTTTGCAGCAGAAGGTTGTCCAGAAGGTCGCTGTTATCGAGAACCTGGCCGTCATTTATCCCCCTGAAAAAGTTGTAATCCGCGCTCAAAGCGCTCCGCACGTTCTGTTGGATCAGGTCGTTGGCCAGTATGTACTCTTCGACCAGTTTGAACTGCATGCTGGCTTTGGTGTTTTCGAAATAGGCCTGTTTTGCCAAGTCTTCGATTGCCGGATCAACAAATGCAAGCCGTGCGGAATTCTCAAGGGAAACGATGGTCTGGCCAAGATCGCTTTCAAAAAAGGCGATGGCGCGTTCCAAATGCACTTCATCCAGGCTTTGCCGGAATCCCTGGACCAACTGATCATACATCCAATCGGGATCATAAATCGCCTCGACCCGAGTTTCGAACAGAGCACCACCGTTGCCATCCAACAAAGTGGCGTCCATCTCTTGGCTCATCTTTCCGCCTTCGGACAGGAGAATTTCGATCAGGTTCTCCAGACGCATTGCCTGCGCCAGCCGATCCGCTTTTTCCACGGCGCCGGATGATGTGGCCCAGAAGATCAGGGCAAAAACGATCAGAATGCGCATCAGATGTCCTGTGCGGGGTGAAGCTCGGCCATTTTGGTTGCCAGGACTTCGAATTTCATAGCCATTATCTCATACTGAATGGCGTTCAAAAGTTCGTAGACTTCCTGCATTAGAGGCTGTTCCAACGCTTCGACATAGGTGATGACATCCGCATCCGAGAAATCCTGATAGGTATAAGCAGCACCGGCAAGTGCGGAGAGCTGTAAGGCCTGTCGCATCCCGGTTTCGTTCTGTTTCATCATTGCGCGCAATTCATCTGCATCCAACTGCAGTTCGATCACACCTGAAGCGCTGGCGGCGAGGAGGAACCGGATTTGTATTTCCTGAAGGGCGCGCAAAGAAGTACCGCTTGAGTCGATGGCAGTGTTCATCCTTTTTAGACTCTCAACACGTTGAGAGCCTTCCCGGACAAGGTGAGCGACTATCTCTTGCCCCTGCTGTTGTTTCGCTTCGTCATCCTCGATCAGATGGGAAGCGTTTTCAGCAGAGACCAGTCTTTGACCCAGATCTGATGCATAGAATTCTACCGCGTGATTCAGCGCCTGATCGCTGAGCGTCTGCTCTAAAATCGAAACTGCAGTTTCATGCATGTCTTTGGTATCGAAAACTTCTTCGGTCAGCCGCGCCCAGTCCGACCCGAATCCATCGGGGTCAAAACCCAACATCTGAGGTGCCGAGGCCGAGGCCAGAGCAATACTTTCAAGGGCAACGTCGAAACCGGTCGTGGTCAAGAATGCCTCGATCCTATCGCGCCCGGCAGCGGATGCCGGGATTGGCAGCATGAATACTGTGAAAAGAAACAGCGAAAGGGCGGTGGTGATGTGGTGCGTAAAATGTCTCATGTACAGAAGCCTAGGGGTTTTGCGGCATCTGGCAACGGAAAATCCTGGGATTGATAAATTATGAAACTTTCTGCTTGCACCCCCGGGTGTTCATCACTAAATCCCCCCCTCACAGACCCCCGCGGAGAGGTGCCGGAGTGGTCGAACGGGGCGGTCTCGAAAACCGTTGTGGGTGCAAGCCCACCCAGGGTTCGAATCCCTGTCTCTCCGCCATCAGCCATTCAGCGCATGATTGGTAACCAGCTTTCCGGAATTTAGCTCAAGCACCTGAAATGCAGGCCTTTGTCGCCTTATTCGCTTTGCGCGCGTTCCTACGAGAATTCTTAGTTTCTGTGCTTCCCTGCTGAACAGGCATTTGTGCGACCCTGTGGGTCGGTTGACAACAATGGCATCTCGGCCACTGGTTGTTCAACGTTGGCGTGTTATTGCCATGGGATCGGCCCAGATCGGCGTACACTGGCTCAATCCCTTGTTCTGAGAGGATGTTCCACGAATTCCCCTTTCCAGTCCGCTAGTTTCCCCCCATCTCGGCGACACATATTTCAAAGGAGAATCCCATGTCGCGTATAATCTTGCTAGGGGTCGTCGTCGCCGGCGTTGGCGCCGCAATCTATTACTATCTGAATCAACCTGCCGCTCCGGTCGAACAGCCGCAAGCCGCCGCTGAAGAAACCGGAAACGCCGTGTCCGAAGCCGTAGAATCGGTTACCGAACAGGCTGGCGAAGCTGCGTCTTCCGTTACGGAACAGGCGGCTGAAATCGTCGAACAGTCCAGCGAAGCCGCGTCTGACTTAGCCACTCAAGCTGGTGAAACAGCGACTGAGCTGGCTGATCAGGCTGGAGAAGAGGTCGCTGCCCTCACCAACCAGGGGCAAGAGCTGCTGAATTCCTGGGTTGAGAGCGGCGCTATGAGTGTTGATAACTTTGACTATGACGCCATGGTGGCCTCAGTTCAGGAAAGCACACTGGCAGAAGAACTGAAGGTAAAAGCGGTTGGTATTCTCGATGATATCAAAGCCTCACCTGCAACAATCGCGCTGAAAATTCAGGAACTTCAGGCCCTGTTGACTGGTCAGTAAGAATTAGAAAGACCGCCGAAACAGGCGGTCTTTCCCTACGTCAAAGAATAGTTCGATTGACGCGCCTTTGGCCATTTGCTTGGCTGATCTGAACACATATGCCACGGTTGATGTCGATCATGGCCATTATTTTCGAAATAGTTGGTTCGATGCAGTCAAGCAGGACCCGACAGTTTCCAATCGTTCAGAAAAGGTACGTTCATGACCCCCCTTCCCTCTTCCATGTTTGCGATCGTTCAAACTCATGATGGGTATTCGGGCAAAGCCACTAGTCCCAGCATCCAAAATGCGTCTGATTGGCTGGCCGAAACGGAAATGCCTGTGCCCGAGCCGGGCGCAGGACAGGTTCTGATCCGCCTGAGGGCATCATCGGTTAATCCGTCCGACCTGCATTTTATCAAGGGTGAATACGGGCAGCCTAGGGTAAAGGGATCTCCGGCCGGATTTGAGGGATGTGGAGACGTCGTCGCCACCGGTGCCGGTGCCGAGGGTTTGCAGGGACAGCGCGTGGCATTCATGGCCACTCATTCCGGTGCCTGGGCCGAGTACGCTCTGACCGATGCACAAATGTGTATTCCACTGCGCCCGGATATCTCGGATGACGATGGGTCAGCACAGATTGTGAACCCGATGACGGCCATGGCGATGGTCGATCTGGCGCGTCAGGCCGGAGATGCTTTTATCGTATCTGCCGCAACCAGTCAGTTGGGCAAGCTTATGTGCAGCCTCGGTCGCGATCTTGGGCTCAAGCCGATTGCGATCGTGAGACGCGCTGAGACCGTTGCTGCACTGAAAGAGCTGGGCGCGCATGACGTGCTGGTAACATCAGACCCCGACATGCTGCAGAAATTCGCAGCGCTTAGCAAACAGCTTAAACCTCGGGTCTTTTTGGATGCCGTCGCCGACCAGATTTCCGAACAGATTTTCTGTGCGATGCCGAAAGGTGCGCGCTGGGTGTGTTATGGCAAGCTCAGCCCTGAACTGCCCAAACTAACGCAGACGGGACAGCTCATCTTTATGGGTAAGAAAATCGAAGGGTTTTGGCTGACACAATGGATGACAGCGACGCCTCGCGAAGATGTGGTACGTGTCGTTGCCGAGGTTCAGGCCCGTTTTGCGGACAGGCGTTGGAAAACAGATGTTTCAGAAAAGCTTACATTAAAAAATGTTATGTCCGGACTGGTTGATGCACTGCAAAAGAGTGACGGAAAGGTAATTATCACGCCATAGTAGTACAAACCCCGGGCTAAGGAGGAGGCCCGGGATCTAAATGAACCCGGAGCAACCGGTATAGGGAGGTGAGTTTGGATAATGCGCAGCTGCTGATTAGCGGGCTGGCGAATGGCTGTGTCTATGGGCTGATCGCGCTCGGATTTGTTCTGATTTACAAGGCGACTGAGGCAGTGAACTTCGCACAGGGTGACCTCATGATGCTGGGCGCCTTTGTTACCATCGGGCTTACAAATGCCGAATATATGGGGCTGCCTTTTTGGCTGGCCTTGCCGATCTCGTTGGGGATCATGGGCGTGCTGGGGTACTTACTGGACCGGTTGATCATTCGGCGACTTTTCGGGGAAAGCCAGACGGCTGTGGTCATTCTGACCATCGCCCTGGGCTTTGTAATCCGATTTGTCGCTGGTCTGATTTGGGGGCACGAACCGCAGACGCTGCAGAATCCACTGGCCGGAAAAGAAGTGCGTTTTGGTGGCCTTGTACTGGGGATGGAGGACGTGGCGGTTATTGTCGTTACCCTTCTGCTGACCTGGGGGCTGTACCAGTTCTTCAGTCGCACCAAGCTTGGGCTTGCAATGCAGGGTGCCTCACAAAATCAGCTGGCGGCCTATTATATGGGAATCCCGGTAAAACGCGTGCAGGGTTTCATCTGGGCGTTGGCCGGCATGGTTGCGGGTATCGCAGGCATT
This sequence comes from Ruegeria sp. YTSA108, assembly GCF_059610185.1. Lineage (NCBI taxonomy): Bacteria > Pseudomonadati > Pseudomonadota > Alphaproteobacteria > Rhodobacterales > Roseobacteraceae > Ruegeria > Ruegeria sp. YTSA108. Next base: position 146,623 of record NZ_JBXWND010000001.1, read on the forward strand.
TTGTTTGCCGCCAAAGGATCCGTGGACCCGGCAACCGGACTTCTGGGCATTAAGGCCTTCGCCGCTGCGGTCATTGGCGGATTCGGAAGTTTACCTGGAGCATTGGCCGGAGGTTTGATCGTTGGCGTAATCGAACCGTTTGCCAGTCGGTATATCGCTGCTGGGTACAGTCAGATTGCACCTTATGCGCTGTTGTTGGCTGTCCTGATCTTTCGCCCCAATGGGCTGTTCAGCCAAGTTAGGGTCAAAAAGGTTTAAGCGATGCGGATCATTTTCAAGACCAGTTACATGCAAGATATCCGGCCTTGGAAAGACCGGTATCAACTGAGCCTATACCTGATCCTTCTAGGCGTCGTGATCGCTGCTCCGTGGTGGTTGGACGCATTCTATCTGGGTGAGCTGACAAATGTTCTGATCTGGGCGATTGCAGGTCTTGGGTTGATGATACTGACCGGCCATACCGGACAGGTCAGCCTTGGGCATGCGGCTTTTCTGGCCTTTGGGTGCTATGCGAATATCATCTTGATTGAGGCAGGCTTGCCATTCCTGCTGGCCTTCCCGATCGCCGGTATCCTGACCGGGATAGCAGGGGTGACCGTTGCTATCCCGGCCCTGCGCCTTCACGGTATCTACCTGGCAATCTTTACCATGGCCCTGTCGATCCTGATGGATGACGTGATTGTCCTGGCCGAGCCGATCACCGGCGGGGTCGCCGGTAAATATATCGGCGGGGTCGAGATATTTGGATTCATGGTCGATCGCTGGGCTACGCCGGTCCAATTCTTCTGGCTGGTGCTTGCAGTCGCGGTTCTGGTCACTCTGGGCTATATCAACCTGCTGCGCGCACCGCTTGGGCGCAGTTTCATCGCCGTGCGAGATTCTGAGGTCTCGGCCCAGGCGATGGGTGTTGATATTGCGCAGACCAAGATGATCTCATTTGCCCTGTCCTGCGCTGTGACCGGCTGGGCGGGTGCTCTGATGGGGATGTTCTCGGGCGCGTTCAATAACGAGACATTCAGCGTCCTAATCTCAATTCAGTTGCTGATGATGATCGTGATCGGTGGTCTGGGCTCAATCCACGGGGCATTCCTGGGTGCTGTCGTCATTGGGTTTCTGCCGCAATTTTTGTCGATCGCAAAAGAGTATGTCGGCGCAGTTTTCGGGGGCAGCACCGTCGCAATTCCGGGATTGGAATTTGGTATCTTCGGCATGATCCTGATTGCCTTTATCCTGTTCGAACCCATGGGGATGTATGGACGTTGGCTGAAGATCCGGACATGGTTCGAACTGTTTCCCTTCTATCGCAAGGACATGTTCAAACGTCAGAAATCCTATCTCAAGACGGAGCGTCTGAGATGAGCCTGCTTGAATTTAAGAATGTCACCTTGAAATTTGGTGGCGTCACGGCTGTGAACGACCTGTCCTTTTCGGTCGAAGACGGCGAGGTTTTTGCCATAGTCGGCCCCAATGGCGCGGGTAAATCGACCGTTTTCAATCTGATCTCGCGCTTTTATGAACCAATAGAGGGTTCAATCCGGTATGACGGGCATAACTTGCTGCAGGTGAAACCGTCAGGCGTTGCAGCTTTTAGTGTTGCGCGGACGTTTCAGAATATCGAACTGTTCGAACACGCCACTGTTTTGCAGAACCTGCTGGTCGGGCGTCATCGGCACCGCAAGACAAAACTTTTATCCGAGGTGCTGTTCCTGCCGTCGGCCCGGCGGCAAGAGATCGAAAACCGTGAAAAGGTTGAAGAAATCATCGATTTTCTTGATCTGCAGGCCTATCGCGACAAGATGATATCAGGCCTACCTTACGGTGTGCGCAAAGTGGTTGAAGTTGCCCGGGCCCTGGCCACCGATCCCAAGTTGTTACTGCTGGATGAACCGGCCTCGGGGCTGTCGGTCGAGGAAACGACCGATATGCGCTGGTGGATAGATGATATCCGGCGGCAGATGGGGATTACGGTGCTGATGGTCGAACATGACATGGCTTTGGTCTCGGGCGTCTCGGATCGGGTCCTTGCAATGGCGGATGGGGCTATGCTCGCACTGGGAACCCCTGCGCAGGTACAGTCACACCCGGCAGTGGTTGAGGCCTATCTGGGGAAAGTTTCATGAGCGATCCGATCCTGACCATTCGCAATGTCGAAAGTTTTTACGGGCCAATCATGGCAATCCGGGGCGTGTCGCTGGATGTGCATCCGGGTAAAATCGTGTCGATCCTTGGGGCTAATGGGGCCGGCAAGACTACTTTGATGAAAACCGTGTCCGGCGTAATGGACCCGGAAAAGGGCAAGATCAGCTTTAACGGGGTCGAAATTCAAGGGGCCGAGCCGCATAAAGTCGTGCAGAAAGGCGTCGTCCACGTACCCGAAGGGCGCGAAGTATTTCCCCTTTTGACCGTGGAGGAGAACCTGAGTCTCGGGGCCTATACCTCGTCGGACCGGGGGCAAATTGATCATGATCGCGATCTGGTTTTTTCATACTTCCCGATCCTGAAAGAACGCCGCAATCAAGAGGCGGGGACCTTATCCGGCGGCCAACAACAGATGTTGGCAATCGGGAGGGGGTTGATGGCAAATCCAAGGATCATGTTACTGGACGAGCCCTCGCTGGGCCTGTCTCCTTTGCTTGTGCAAGAGATTTTCGGAATCCTGAAGCGCCTGAATGATGAACAGAACATGACGATGATGCTGGTTGAACAGAACGCCAATGCTGCGCTGGAACTGGCGCATCACGGCTATGTCATGGAGGTCGGGCGCATCGTCATGGATGGCCCCGCGGATGAGCTGATGCAGTCAGAAGACATCCAGAATTTCTATCTGGGCGTGCAGGAAGAAGGTTCGCGTGAAAACCGTCGCTGGAAACGCAAGAAGACGTGGAGGTGAGCAGCATGAATATAAGCACCCTGCCCTCTCAGATCATGATCAACGGTGTTCAGTACAACGCAAATCCCGGTCAGCGACCGGTCTATGTAGATGAATGCACAACCATCGGGCAACTATTTCAAAAGCGTTGTGCCGATTTGGGCGCGCGTACGGCGCATCGTGAAAAGGATTTAGGTATCTGGAAATCCTATTCCTGGGCAGATTACTGGCAGCACGCGAAATGGATAGGCCTCGCCCTGCAAAAGCTCGGTTTGAAACGCGGTGAGGTCGTATCGATCCTGTCCGAGGACCGAAAAGAATGGGCTTGGTTCGATATGGGCATTCAGGGCGCCGGGGGGATCGCCTCGGGCATCTATACGACGGATTCGGCCGCGCAACTGAAATATCTGATCAATGACAGTGACAGCCGTTTTCTGGTGGTCGAAAATGAAGAGCAGTTGGACAAGTTCCTTGAGGTCGAAGGTGATCTTTCCAATCTTTTGAAGGTTATCATCCTTGAGGATGAAGGTCTGCATGACCTGGACCATGACCGCTGCATGTTGATCGGCGATCTTTATGAGCTAGGTCAGCAAACCGAGCGTGAAGAGCCGAACCGCTTTGACGCCGAAATCGCGCTTGCATCCCCGCAGGATACCGCCCTTCTTGTCTATACGTCCGGCACGACCGGCATGCCAAAAGGCGCAATGCTGAGCCACGAGAACATCCTGGCCGCAATCGAAGCCGGCGCCCATTCCTTGCCCGCATTGGAAACAGATGAACAGCTGTGCTTTTTGCCGCTCTGCCACATCCTCGAGCGTGATGTTTCCATATATTTCCCGCTGGCAACGAAATCTGTCGTCAACTTTGCCGAAAGCCCCGAGACTGTTTTCGCAAATCTGCAAGAGGTTTCTCCTTCGACGTTTACGGCGGTCCCGCGTGTATGGGAAAAGATCTATTCTCAGGTTCAGATCATGGCCCAGGATGCAACCTCGACCGGGCGCGCGGCCTTTGGAATGGCGGTAAAGGCGGGTCTGGCACGTGCCGAATATATCCTGGCGGGCAAGCCGGTCCCGGCCAGTGTTGCCGCGCAGTACTGGCTTTGGGACCGTTTGGTTCTGCGTAACCTGCGCCGGATGCTGGGGTTGGACAATATGCGGCGCGGTGGAAGCGGCGCCGCTCCGATTTCGGCGGACTTGCTGAAATGGTACTGGGCCATTGGTGTACCTCTGGTCGAAGGTTTTGGTATGACCGAAACATCGGGCCTGGCGACATTGAATACACTTGGAAACAACAGGATCGGAACCATTGGAAAGGCTGTGCCGGTCAATGACGTCCGTATTTCCGAAGGCGGAGAGATTCAGCTTAAAGGGTTGAACATCTTTCAGGGTTACTGGCGAAACAACGCCAAAACAGCCGAGACTTTCACTGCCGATGGTTGGTTGCGTACTGGTGATATGGGCGAGATCGACCAAGACGGTTTCGTGACCATTACGGGTCGCCTCAAAGATCTTATCATCACGGCGGGCGGCAAAAATATAGCCCCGGCCGAGATTGAAAGCCGTCTCAAGTTCAGCCCCTTTATCTCGGACGCAGTTGTAATTGGCGATAAGCGCAAGTTCCTGACTGCACTAATCATGATTGATCAGGAAAACGTGGAGAAATTTGCGCAGGATCGAAAGGTTCCCTTCTCGAATTTCGCCTCTCTTTGTGCCTCCGCCGAGGTTCGGGACCAGATCAAAGACGAAGTTGGTGCCGCAAACAAGGATTTCGCACGGGTTGAGCAGATCAAGGATTTCCGCCTGATAGATGTTCTGCTGACGGCAGATGATGACGAACTGACGGCCACAATGAAGCTCAAGCGCAGCTTTGTGGAAAAGAAACACGAACATCTTATCGAAGACATGTACAATTAGACAAAACGTTATCCAAAGGGAGGATTATAATGAGGAATCTGATTAAACGGCTGTCCGCTGCCACAGTTTTGACGGCTGTCGCGACACTCTCCAGCGCTCAGACACAGGGTGTTACGGATGATGAGATCGTAATCGGGTCGGTCAATGATCTGAGCGGTATCTTCGCCGCCGTTGGTGTCCCAGCCACCAAAGGCGCCAATGTGGTGTTCGACCGCGTAAACGCTGCAGGTGGTGTTCACGGTCGGACCATCCGTTTTGTGGTTGAGGATAATGGCTATCAGATGCCGCGCGCGATGCAGGGCTACAACAAGCTGCTGAACCGCGACAAGGTGTTTGCGATGTTGCAATCTCTGGGTACGCCGATGAACCTGGCCGGATTCAAACTGCTGGATCCCAAGGGCATTCCGAATGTCGCGCCTCTGACATCGTCGCAGAAAATGCTGCAAGACCCGGTGCGCAACAAATTCACGTCCTTTTCCACCTATTTCGATCAGGCGCGTGTCGGCGTGAACTATCTGGCCAGCGAATTCGGATCGCAAACAGTCTGCACCATGTATCTGCCCACCGATTTCGGCGAGGAGATTCTGGAAGGCAGCAAGGCGGGTGCCGAAGAGGCTGGGATCGGTTTTGGCACAGAAACCACCCACAAGCCCGATGAGACCGATTTCGTGGGCTCTCTGAGCAAGCTCAGAGATGAAGGCTGCGACATCGTCACCATGGCCCTTGGGGTTCGGCAGGCGATCACTGTGGTTGGCACCGCCAAAAAGATGGGTCTAACGGATATGAAATTCTTGGGAACATCAGCCAGCTTCCTGACCGTCGTTGCCCAGGTGCCGGGTGGCGTGACGGATGGTTTTTATGCCGCCGCCTCATGGCTGGACTTGTGGGCCCGCGCGGATCAACCGGCCCCTGCAGCCTTCATCGAAGAGTATAAGGCTGCAACAGGCGAAGACCCCGTTGGATTTGCGATGTTGGGCTATTCTGCGGCTGAAATGATGGTTAAGGCGCTGGACGCCGCCGGCCCCGATCTGACTCATGACAGTTTTATCGCTGCGATGGAGACACTCGACTACAACGACGAACTGGTTGGAAACCACATCTCGTTTTCGCCGGACGACCACCAAGGTGCCGATACTGTGTTTGTGAGCGTTGTTGAAAACGGTGCTTGGAAGCTGGTCCACGAAGAGTAACGACTGAAAAACAGAGTTTGATCAGCATTCAGGCGTTAGAAACCACGAGCCGTCCGTTCCAATACGGACGGCTTTTTCATTTTGTTTTGAGCTATCCACCTGCGGATAATTGGTTCCAATGCAAAACCGCTATAGTTAAGCCAAATGGAAAAAACTCGAATCGAAAATCTGTTGTCGTTGAAAGATCGTAAGATCATCGCGCAGGGTAATCGGCAATTTGTCTATCAACACCCTGATCTGCCGGACACTCTGCTGAAGATCCCGCAACCTCAGACGATAGATGACGAAGCTCATCTTGTGACGGATACCTGGTTTGATCGGATGTTTCGACGCTCGACGGCGTTCAAAGGATTTCTGCGCGAGTTTCACGAGTCGTTTGATCTTATGGTGCGTCACCAGAAATCCGCTGCCCCTATCCCCGTATGTGAGGTGCGAGGTGTGGTTCAGACGGACCTGGGTCTGGCGCTTATGTACGAGCGGATTTCCGAGCCTGACGGACAGCTATCGCCCAGCCTTATTGGCTTGGTCCAAAGCCGTCGCCTTAAGCCGCATCACTTGGATTCGTTGAACGCGCATTTTGATATTTTGGTCAAAGAGAACGTTTTGGTCAGTAACCAGAACCCCGGCAACATCGTCTATCAGACGCTGGCCGACGGCTCAGGACGATGGGTCTGGATAGACAGTTTCGGAAATAAGCAGGCGATCCCAGTTCGCAGGTGGTTCCCAAGCCTGAATAAACGAAAAATCGACCAGACTCGGCAGAAATTCCTTGCTTTGGCTCAACAGGCTTTAGGACGTGAAACGGACTGACAAATCCGTGCTGGAGTGACTTTCTTTTCGTCTCACGCTTGACGTGTGCGGGCTGTTAATCTCAACATTCAGAAATGTGTTTTGTGCGTCCTCGTCATTACCACGAAAACGGGACCAATTCAGTAAATGGTATTCTAGGTAGTTAGATAAAAAATGCGGTCAAAAATTCTGAACTTTCTGATCATCGTGATGATCTCTGCAACGCTTCTTGCTGGTGTGGAGCTGGGCATCCGTTGGCTGTCACCACAAGGCGTTCTGACAACATATCCAGAGGGTGGTCCACTTGGATTGAAGGACCCGGTCGTCGGGCATACGAACAGGCCAAACACTGTCGTCGCCATCAATGCACCAGAGTTCACGGTCGAGTATAAAGTCGACGAAAACGGGTTTCGTGAAACGCGTTTTCCAGCCAATGCCGCAGACGATGGAAGCACCATCAAGATCCTGCTGCTGGGGGATTCATTTACCTTCGGCGCTTCAAACGAGCTGGGCGATATCTGGCCTGAACTTTTGGCCCAGAAATTCCTGGATGAAGGCATGTCTGTGCAGCTGATCAACGCAGGCGTGCCGGGATATAACACATCTCAACAGGCGCTGTATCTTGAGCGGTTAAGCGAAAAATATAACCCCGATATTGTGCTGGTGACCTTTCTTCCCAACGATATGTTTGCAAATGAGCCTATTCGGACCGTTGATGGCGTTGATGTCGCTTACAGCGATGTCAGCTCGGTTGTGGGGTCCGGGAATATCAAGAAATCCTCGCTGCACTCGGTCACGATGTTAAAGCGAATGCTGATGGCCAACGATCAGAGCTATACCCAACTGTACCTGATGACGCCGCGAAAGGCGTTTTTCACCACCCCGATGAGCGAGCTGTTTCAGGCCAAAGTCGAGACGACAAAGCAGGTGTTTACCCGCATGGCCACCTTCACGCAGTCGCAGGGATCCGAGCTTGTGGTCGTGTCTGTCCCACAGTTGTTTCAGGTTCTCCAGGCCGCAAAAACATCTTCTGATCCCGAGGTTGATCCCGGCCTACCCGACCGCCTGATGGAGGGTGTGGTGGCCGAGCAAGGATTTCAGTGGCACGAAGCGTTGCCCTACCTCACCGAAGAATACAGCTCCACAGGTAAAGATCTGTATTTCAGATACGATGGTCATCTGAATGCCGACGGCAACAGGGTTCTGTCTGATTTCATGTTCCAGATTCTGGCCCCGCTGATCGAAACCAAAGCAGCTGGCTGAGTTCGAAAACAGATTCGGCAAACCAAATCCCAATCAACAAAAGAAAAACGGCCGCAACATTGTGCGGCCGTTTGAAACAGTCTTGAAGGTTCGTGCCAGCGAATTAACGCTTCGAGAACTGGAACGAACGACGCGCTTTGCGCTTACCGTATTTCTTACGTTCCACAACGCGGCTGTCGCGGGTCAGGAAGCCAGCAGCTTTCAGAGCACCACGCAGCGACGGATCGTACAGTTGCAGCGCTTTCGAGATGCCGTGCTTGACCGCACCGGCCTGACCGGTCAGGCCACCGCCTTTGACGGTTGCAACAACGTCGAATTCACCTTCAACACCGGCAACCTGAAACGGCTGGCGCAGGATCAGCTGCAGAACGGGACGCGCAAAATACTTGTCCTGGTCCTTGCCGTTCACGGTGACCTTGCCGGAACCCGGCTTGATCCAAACGCGGGCAACAGCGTCTTTACGCTTGCCGGTGGCATAAGAACGACCCAGCTCGTCACGTACGGGTTCACGCACGATGACTTCTTCGGCCACAACCTCAACGCCTGCAACGGCGCTCAGCTCTTCGAGAGTATTGATCTGATCAGCCATGGTCATTAGCTCCGGGTGTTTTTCTTGTTCATGGATGCAACATCCAGAACTTCGGGCGCTTGCGCCTCATGGGGATGCTCGGCACCGGCATAAACGCGCAGATTGGTCATCTGCTGACGTGCCAGACGGTTGCCCGGCAGCATGCGCTTGACCGCTTGGGTCACGACGCGCTCGGGGTGCTTGCCTTCAAGGATCTGCTGCTTGGTGCGCGACTTGATGCCGCCCGGGTGGCCAGTGTGCCAGTAGAAGTTCTCTTCGCGCTTCTTGCCGGTCATCTGGATTTTGTCAGCGTTGATCACGATGACATTGTCGCCCATGTCCATGTTCGGGGTGAACGACGCTTTGTGCTTGCCACGCAGACGCATGGCGACGATCGAAGCAAGACGGCCCAGAACAACGCCCTCGGCGTCGATCAGGATCCATTTCTTGTCGATGTCTGCAGGTGTTGCAGAAAAGGTTTTCATGGCAGGATAGTCCTGTTTGATGTGAAAGACCGCCCCCATACGGAGCGGTCCGAATTCGATGGATGGGGTTTAAACCCACGCGAAAGGCGGGTCAATACACGCAAATCAGTTTTAACTTAGCAAAAACAATGTATTACAAAATAGGTATTATTTTACCCCATGTTTTTGCCAATCTTTTTCCGTCAATACCCAACGCATCCACTGCCCAGCCCCGGTACCAAGAACAAGTTGCCGGGTATCAACGTACCGCGCCCCAAGTTTCGCGGTCCCTTTTTGTGATCGCAAGTTGGTTGGGTCGATATGAAACCAGACCTCATCAAGTTCGCCGAACACCTGATTTACCATCAGCGATTTGATCGTCCGATTGCTGGCTCCGCCCCAGTGATCACGGGTGATAAAGCTGTATCCGATGCCGATGCCCCCGGGAACTTCGGGAGGCTCATAATAGCGAGAGCACCCTATGACCCGGCCTGTCGCCTCTTCGCGTACTGTCACTGACCCACCTGCGCTCAACAGAAAATCGAAATAAGGGGCGAAAACTTCTTTCTGATGGCGGGATTTGGCGGGATGCCCGGCCCAAATCAACGGATCGCTGGCTGCAAGGTGCAGGTCTTCGAAGTCACTTTTGAGCATCGGTGTGACGACAAATCCCCTGCCCCGCATTTCCCGAATATCCATTAAGCGTCCCCTTACACCGAAATCTGTTCGGGTGGATTATCCAGCAGACGCCTGAGACGCTGCATTGCGTCCTCGAATTGATCCAACGATACATGCCCGTTCATGGCAATGCGCACCGCATTGGGCGCGCGCCCGTCACGCAAAGCAAACTCATCGGCAGACCGCAGTTGAATTCCCTCTCGCTCGGCTGCGCGGCTGAACGCAGCCGCTCGCCAACCAGAAGGCAAGTTCAGCCAGACAAAAGGTACATCTGAGGCCCAGTTCAGGTCGAACCCACCCAGGGCGTTTACGGCCACGCGCACATATTCCCCCATCCGGGTCCGGACATCTTTTGCGATTTGGCGCGTCCGCGGATCAGACAACATCAGCCGCGCCAGTTCGGCAAGCGGCTGAGCAAGGCCAAAATAGCCATATTCCGCTGAACGGCGCAGATCAACGCTGCGCTCGCGCGGCGCTATGGCAAACCCGACACGCAGTGCGGGCGTCAAAATCTTCGAGATCGACGACACATGCCATCCCCTTTCCGGCGCCAGGGCGCGATAGCTGGGCGCTCTTGCATCACCCATGCGGTAGCAGTCGTCCTCGATTATCTGGACGCCAAACCGCCGCGCGATTTCCACAACTTCTTTGCGGCGTTCCAGTGGTGTATGTGAGCCGGTCGGATTTTGAACCTCGGGTGAGACACATATGGCCTGCGCCGCCGACTGGCGAAGGACATGCTCCATAGCGTTGGGATCCACGCCCCATTTGTCCATCTTTACGCCAATGACCTCTGCACGCATCAACTCACCGGCGCGTCGGAACCCTGCATATGACAGATCTTCGACCAGAACAATCGGCTTTGGTCCACGTAATATTGTCTGAAATACAAGGCAAAGACCGTTTTGTCCGCCGTGGGTCAGAACGATATCGTCCTGCGAAATTGGTCCCAATGGCAAATCGGAAAGCCAATCTACAACAGCCTGTCGCATAGGTTTATACGCATCGCGGGTTGGATAGTTCATAAACAGGCGTGGATCGGATTGTGCCACTTTCTGCATACATTCGCGGATCAGGGCCACCTGCCCCATATCGGCAAGCCTCGGGCTGAACAGGCTGACATTGGCTTCATATTTGTCATCTCTGAGATGAAGTTGCCGAGCCCAGACATCATCGAGCAGAGGCGCCTTGGGCGGGGCCACAAATGTACCACGTCCTACTTCGGCGCTGAGCAGACCTTCGTCTGTGAGTATCGTATAGGCGCGCGCAACGGTGCCCGGTGTGATTTGTAACCTATAGGCAAGTTCCCGCACCGGCGGCAGCTTTGTACCGACTTCCAAAAGATTGTTATCTATAGCTTTTCGAATTGTATCGGCGACCAGTGTATATTTTGGCCCTTTGGATTTAGGCAGTGACTCTGGCCAAATTGTATCCATTACAATTCTTCCTTTGATTGCAGCACAATTATGAATGTATCAAATGTTCATACCGAACATATTACGTTTGTGTCAATACAATTAGAAAGGAACCCCAAGATGACACGCGCAATGCACAACCCCGCCCTGATAGCGCTTAACGACAGCCCCCGGCTGCCGCTGATTGCCGCACTGGCCGTGCGGTTTGCGGCGACGGTCACAAAATGGGAGCGGCAACGCCGCAGCCGAATTAACTTGTCCAATCTCGATGACAGGCTGCTGAAGGATGTGGGCCTGACTAATTATCAGGCCAGACGAGAGATCGAACGCCCTTTTTGGCAGAGCTAGGTAATCCCCAGTCTCAATATGGGACCTTTTCCTTGGCCGGGTTTATCCCGGCCATTTTTTCACCCAAAAGCTGCCGCAGCTGACCCCTCTGGTGGTAAAGAATAGGTCATCGTTGCGCGAGCGACGGGTTTGTCTGACCCTTCCGAAAATATTAGAACGTCACCTACGGCAAGGGTTTTTCCTAGCTTCAGCAAGGTACAGCGCGCAATCAAATCTGCATTTCCATCCGGTTTACGCATGAAGTCCATTGAACAACCGGTTGTCACGGCCAGAGACTGCTGGCCCCTGCGCGCCAGGATCAGTGCGTAAACGCTTACATCAGCTAATCCAAACATAGACGGCCCCGAGACAGTCCCACCGGGGCGCAAATGACGGTCGCCAACGGCAAGTCTCATGACGATGGACGCTTCGGTCAGATCCTGGACCGAATAATCCTGACTGACCTGGGGGAAGATTTGGCTCATATAATCCTCCAGTTCCTCCCGATTCATTGCCAATGACATACTTCCCCTCCTGGATTTGCCGACCTAGAGTTGGCCTCACATCAGATCGGAGGGCAAGATGGGAATTCTGGAACGAAATGACGCAGACGCCGTGGCTAGGCTTACAATGAATGCGCCAGACCGGCTCAACGCCCTAAGTGACGAAATGCTGGCTGCGCTACAGACTGAACTTGATGCTCTGCGCGAAGACAGTTCCATCCGGGCGGTGATCCTTTCTGGTAAAGGCAAAGCTTTTTGTGCGGGTCATGATCTGAAACAGATGACAGCAGGGCGCCAATCTGAAGACGGCGGCAAAGCCTATTTTCAGGACCTTTTCAATCGCTGTGCGAAAATGATGCTTTCGATTCAGTCGCTTCCGCAGCCGGTTATTGCCCAGGTGCACGGCATTGCTACGGCGGCCGGATGCCAGTTGGTTGCAACCTGCGATCTTGCTGTAGCTGCCGAAGGGACGCGGTTTGGCGTAAACGGTGTGAATATCGGGCTGTTCTGTTCGACCCCAATGGTTGCTCTTAGCCGAAACATTCCACGCAAACACGCCTTCGAGATGTTGACGACCGGGGATTTCATTCCGGCGTCACGAGCTGCTGAGCTGGGTCTTGTCAATCGCGTGGTGCCAGAAATGCTGTTGGAGCATGAGGCTGTTTCACTGGCCGAGCAGCTTGCCTCAAAACTGGGATCTGCATTGAAAGTCGGAAAACAGGCCTTCTACCGCCAGTTGGATATGCCATTGGATCAGGCCTATTCCTATACCGGCGAGGTAATGGCTCAGAATATGATGCATCGGGATACCGAAGAAGGAATATCTGCATTTATCGGAAAAAGAGATCCAAATTGGAGCCAATAAGGAATTTGTCATGCATATTTTTCCGCAATGTCGCCATTTTTGGACTTTTCAAATGGGCGTTACTGTGGCAATGCTGAGACGAGGCTAAGGCCTTGAACACTTTTTGGGTCGCCGTGGGCGGAAGGTCCCTCCGAGCTGGTTTCTCTCACTGGCGCAGACATTCCCGCATCGGCGACCCCAAAAATCCCTTGAAAACATGATTTCCCGTGCGCCATCGCTGCTGTGTTGCGTTGCGATCTTCTGTGCCCTATGTGGCAGCTTATGACACAGAAATTGCATATCGTGGGCGGCGGCATGGCCGGGTCCGAGGCTGCCTGGCAGGCGGCGGAAATGGGCGTCGAGGTCGTGATTCACGAAATGCGCCCAAAAGTCGGAACTTTTGCGCATCAGACCGGCAACTTGGCCGAGATGGTCTGCTCGAACTCATTCCGGTCGGATGATGACGAACAGAACGCCGTTGGACTGCTGCATTGGGAAATGCGCGAGGCCGAAGGGTTGATCTTGAAAACGGCAGATGCGCACCGACTGCCGGCCGGGGGCGCATTGGCTGTGGATCGCGATCCGTTTGCGGAATCTGTGACGGCCAAGTTAAAGGCTCACCCCCTTGTCGAAATCACTGGCGAAGAAGTGACCGCCCTGCCCTCTGACGGCCAATGGATATTTGCCACCGGCCCTCTGACGTCTGCTGGATTGGGAGAAGCAATCCGCGCGGAAACCGGCGCCGAGTCGTTGGCGTTCTTTGATGCCATTGCACCAATTGTCTATGCAGACAGCATCGACATGAGCAAAGCTTGGATGCAATCTCGGTATGACAAGGGTGAGACCGAAGAAGAACGCACCGCTTACCTGAATTGTCCGATGGACCGAGAACAGTACGACGCCTTCATCGACGCCCTGCTGGCCGCCGACAAGACCGAGTTCCATGAAGGAGAGACCGCAGGCTATTTCGATGGCTGTCTTCCGATAGAGGTTATGTCCGAGCGCGGTCGTGAAACGTTGCGCCACGGACCGATGAAGCCGGTCGGCCTGACGAACCCGCATCAGCCCGAGGTAAAGCCTCACGCGGTGGTTCAACTGCGCCGGGATAACGCCCTGGGAACATTGTTCAATATCGTCGGTTTTCAGACCAAGATGAAATACGGAGCCCAAACCGATGTATTCCGCATGATTCCTGGGTTGGAGAATGCCAGTTTTGCGCGGCTGGGCGGTATTCATCGCAATACGTTCATCAATTCTCCGACATTGCTGGATTCCCAGATGCGGCTGAAATCAAAGCCCAATATCAGGTTCGCTGGTCAGATTACCGGTGTCGAAGGTTATGTGGAAAGCGCCGCGATGGGTCTTTTGGCCGGACGTCTGGCTGCTGCCGAGATGTTGGGCCGTACCGTTCCCGAAGTTCCGCAGGACAGTGCCATGGGCGCTTTGATCCACCACATTACTGGCGGTGCCGAGGCAAAGACATTCCAGCCCATGAACGTGAATTTCGGTCTGTTCCGTCCTGTCGATGGGTTAAAAGGCGGTCGGCGTGGCCGAAAAGACCGCTACAAGGCCTATACTGACCGGGCCAAGGAAGAATGGACCAAGTGGTTGGCGCATTGGTGACTGGACGGGTCCGGCCCCGACGTCCTAACATATCGGTATGAGCGATAAATTCCTAAAGGATGTCTATGGGCTGGATTCGCCTCAGGCGACCAAAGCACATTATCAAAAATGGGCCTCGTCTTATGATGATGAGGTTGGGTCAAACGGTTATGCGACCCCGGGACGTATCGCCCGGGCTCTCTGGTCGCAACTGCCAGAGCCCAAAACCCCAATTCTGGACTATGGCTGCGGTACCGGTCTGTCGGGTGTCGCACTGAACGCGGTAGGATTTGAGGTCGTCGATGGAATAGACCCCACCCCGCAGATGTTAGAGGGCGCTCTGGCAAAGGGGGTTTATCGCAACCTAACCAGTTTCGACATCACAGATCCCAACCCTCTGCAAGCTGGCGCATATAAAGTAATCACAGCGATCGGAGTCATCGGCGTCGGCGCCGCACCGCCAGAGACATTGGATATGCTGATAAACGCATTGCCATCACACGGTCTTTTAGCTTTTTCTTATAATGATCAGACGCTTGAAGATCACAGCTATACCGTTCGCCTAAGTGAGTGGCTGGATATGGGCGCAGCACGATTGCTGTTCCGGGAATATGGCCCGCACCTTCCGGGAATGGACATGAAGTCTGACGTTTATATTGTTGAAAAAGTGTGACTTTAGTAACCAGATTTGCACCATCACCTACAGGACCGCTGCATCTCGGCCACGCTTATTCGGCGATGTTGGCCCATGATTTTGCAAAGTCGAATAATGGGCTGTTTTTGCTGAGAATCGAGGACATCGACCGATCTCGCTCGCGCCCGGCATGGGAAACCCAGATTTACGATGATTTGCATTGGCTTGGCCTGTCTTGGCCTGAACCGGTGCTGTGCCAATCCACGCGAACCGCAATCTATGATGCCGCGCTAGACGATCTGTGGTCGCGGGGGCTGCTGTACCCGTGCAGCTGCAACCGAAAAGACATCGCCAACGCGGCCAGCGCCCCTCAGGAAGGGGTACCACTTCACGGACCAGACGGGCTTATCTATCCGGGGACCTGTCGTGTACGCTGGGAACAACAGGGTTCAACGGAGCAACCGCGCCCTCTGGATGTTCCGTTGCGGTTGGATATGGCGGCAGCTGTAGAACAAGCTAAAAGTCTGTTTCAGAACGATAATAACACCGCATCGTTTCAAGAGATCGGAGAAGGCCCGGGCGCGGAATCCGGTAAAGTCCGGTTCACCCAGGCCGAGATGTTGGACACGATCGGGGATGTCGTTCTGGCGCGTCGGGATATGGGGACGTCATATCATCTGTCGGTCGTTCTGGATGACGCTTCTCAGAAGATAACGCATGTGGTTCGTGGTCAGGATCTGTTCGAAGCCACACGTATCCACGTTCTGCTGCAGACGCTGTTGAGTTTGCCGACACCGATCTACCTGCATCACCGCCTGATCCGCGATCAGGCCGGCAAACGGCTGGCCAAACGCGACGATGCGCGCGCCATTGCCAAGTTCCGCGAGGAAGGTGCGACGCCCGAAGATATTCGGGCGATGGTGGGGCTTTGACCAATTAGGTCATGGGGTGCATGATTTCGACCTCATCCCCGTCTCTGACCGCTGTGTAGAAACAAGATCGACGGTTGGTGTGGCAGGCCGGACCGGTCTGGCGCACAAGGACAAGCAGGCAATCCCGGTCGCAATCCACGCGGAGATCAACCAATTCCTGCACATGGCCCGAGCTTTCGCCCTTGATCCAGAATGACTGGCGCGAGCGGGACCAAAAGGTAACGCGTCTGGTTTCAAGCGTCTTTTCAATGGCGCTCTGGTTCATCCAGGCCATCATCAATACCTCGCCCGTATTTTCGTCCTGAGCGATGGCTGGAATCAGCCCGGCCTCGTTGAATTTCAAACTCGATGCATCGAACGCGACTGAGGAAGACATGACAAAAACCTTTTGCATCCCGGTGGATGGCCACTATGTATTGGGAACATTCAACGAGGGAAAGCCATGTCCGGCGAGAATGACCTGATAAAGCTATACTCTGGCCGAATTCTGGCCCTTGCTGCTGACATTCCACATCTAAGCCGGCTTGATGACGCTGACGCTACGGTGAAAAAACGCTCGCCCCTATGCGGGTCGACCATCACGGTTGATGTCAAAGTTCAGGATGGCAGAATTTCAGAGTTCGGTCAGGACGTGAAAGCCTGCGCTTTGGGACAGGCCTCCGCTTCGGTTGTTGGCGGGGCAATCGTCGGAACAACGCGTGCCCAGGTCGAAAAGGCGCGCGAGCAACTGTCCGCGATGCTGAAAAAGGATGGATCGGCACCCGAGGCCCCATTTGATGGGCTAGAGGTTTTGATGCCCGCACGGGAATATAAGAACCGCCATGCCTCGATCCTGCTGGTTCTTGATGCAACCGCAGAGGCGTTTGAACAGGCGGAACGTGCAAATTGCGCCTAAACATGGTTTTGACGGGCAAAACGTTATAGCCTTTCGGAATAAACGAAGGGAATTTCAGTTTTGAACGGTTTACTTGAGCATTTTGTCACGCTTTGGGTTGTTATTGATCCTATTGGAACAATCCCGGTCTTCATCGCTGTTACTGCAGGGCTTGGGGCCGCCACACGCCGCAAAATGGCGCTTGTGGCCTCGCTTATCAGCGCCGGGATTCTGTTGTTTTTCCTGGTCTTCGGGCAACTGCTGATCGAGGCACTGGATATCGGCCTGAACTCTTTTCAAGTCGCCGGCGGCATTATCCTTTTCCTGTTCGCGCTGACCATGATTTTTGGCGAGCCCAAACAGGAAGTCGAACAGCGCGCCGCCAAGGACGACATCAAAGACGAACTCCACAAACACAACCCAGCGATCTTTCCTCTTGCCGTCCCCTCGCTTGCCTCACCAGGTGCGATGCTGGCCATCGTCATCTTGACCGATAACAACAGGTACAGTGTTGCTGATCAGGGGATCACGGCTTTGGTCATGCTGTCGGTTGTTGCGATTGCCTTTGTCCTGATGTTGCTGGCCGAGCCGATCATTCGGCTGATCGGCCATTCAGGCGCCGCCATCATCAGCCGTGTCATGGGGATGATCCTGGCATCGGTCGCAGTGAACTCGGTTCTGTCGGCGTTGTTGGAAATTATGAAAACCGGTCAGCTCTAAAAAAAACCGCCGCACCTTTCGGGCGGAAAGGGCGGCGGCAGGTAATGCGTTTCTCATGTGGGGTCCGGATATCCGCGCGGGGCCGAGGCATGGCCCTTCAAGGGTATTGGGACAGGCAGGTCACCCTTGATTGAAATGGGGATGACAAGCGCGGCGTGATCGGCATGAGATCGCAGGCAGAAAGACTTAATACGTTCCGGGAAGATGAAGTGCGACCATAAGTATGACCACCAGTGCAACCGCA
Source organism: Ruegeria sp. YTSA108 (assembly GCF_059610185.1). Taxonomy (NCBI): domain Bacteria; kingdom Pseudomonadati; phylum Pseudomonadota; class Alphaproteobacteria; order Rhodobacterales; family Roseobacteraceae; genus Ruegeria; species Ruegeria sp. YTSA108. Next base: position 164,452 of record NZ_JBXWND010000001.1, read on the forward strand.
CCTGCTGCGTCCTGCAGCAGCGTCGACTGGGAACGATTTAGGGTGGTCTTGATCTGGGTCAGCATATGGGTTCCTCCGGTCAGGGTTTTAATCCTTTGTTGACCTTTTGTTCTCATATTTTGCTGTCTTGGTAAAGAACTTTTTGAGAACATTTGTGAACTAATGTTCCTGTTTTCGTCTAACCAACTGATATCAAACGGATTGCCTGATCCTGTTTCATCAGCCACAAAAGAACATGAGCCGCCTTGCCCCTTTGCGTTTCAAGTTTGGCGTCCACGCCCAGCAGAGCCCTTGCGTCAGACTGCGCAACTGCCATCAAACCGGCCTGCCTTTCCAAATCGGCGATACGGAACTTCGGCAGACCTGACTGCGCAGTACCGATCAGATCGCCCGCTCCGCGCATTTGCAGGTCTGTCTCAGAGATTTTGAACCCGTCTTCGGTTTCGCGCAGAACTTCCAGCCTTTTGCGCCCCCCTTCGCCGAGGGGTGGCTGATACATCAGCAGACATGTCGAATCTGCCTCGCCTCGCCCAACACGACCGCGAAGCTGATGCAGCTGCGCCAGGCCAAAAATCTCGGCCCTTTCGATAACCATGATCGAGGCATTTGGAACATTCACGCCAACCTCGATTACCGTGGTCGCCACCAGAACTTTGGTTTGCCCCTGCTGAAATGCCTTCATCGCAGCGTCTTTGTCGGCGGGCGGCATTTGGCCGTGAACCAGCCCTACGACCCCGTCCCCCAAAATGGCACGCAGCCTTTTGAACCGTTCCTCGGCAGCGGTCAGATCCGATACTTCGGATTCATCGACAAGCGGGCAGACCCAATAGCACTGACGGCCCTCAGCAATAGCTTTTTGCAGATGCGAGACGACTTCTTGAATCCGTTCAGTGCTCACAACCGCTGTTTTGACAGGTTTTCGCCCCGGCGGCTTTTCATCAAGTACGGACACGTCCATGTCACCGTATTGAGTCAGGGCCAGACTGCGTGGGATCGGCGTTGCGGTCATGACCAGAACATCTGCTCCCTTGCCTTTTTCCGAAAGCTCCATGCGTTGACGGACCCCAAATCGGTGCTGTTCGTCGACGATTGCCAGCCGTAATTCCTGAAACGCGACATCGCTTTGAAATACGGCGTGAGTGCCCACCAAAATGTGAATATCCCCCCGTTGAAGCGCCAACAGCTTGGCACGCCGATCCGCCCCCTTGTCACGACCGGTCAGGATTTCCAGAACCACGCCCGCCTCTTCGGCGAGGGGGCGCAACCCTTCCAGATGCTGCTGAGCGAGTATCTCGGTAGGGGCCATCATGACGCCCTGCCCGCCCGCCTCGACCGCGACCAGCAGTGCCATGAACGCAACCAGAGTCTTGCCGGACCCAACATCCCCCTGAAGCAATCTGTTCATGCGCGTATCGGAGGCCATATCCCCTGCGATCTCTTGAATTGCGCGCTGTTGGGCGTTGGTGGGCTTGTATGGCAGGTTCGACAACACACGGGATTGCAGCTTGCCCGTACCAGCGCTGGCGATCCCCTTGACCCTGCGCTCTCGTTGGCGGGCCAATGCCAAGGTCAGTTGATGCGCGAACAGCTCATCATAGGCCAAACGCTCATGCGCTGGAGAAAAAGACGCTACATCATCCGCACCCTGCGGATTATGCGCTGCTTGTATAGCGCTCAGCCAGTCTGGCCAGTTCTCTTTTGCGACCTGCGCGGGATCAATCCATTCCATCAATTCCGGCGAGAGTGCAACCGCGCTGCGCGCCGCCTTGAAGGCAGTTTTCTGGGTCAGCCCCTGGGTCAAATGATAGACAGGTTCAAACTCAGGGATATCCTTCGCATCCGCTGGCGGCAGCATGTGATCCGGGTGGACCATCTGAGCGATCCCGTCGAACAGCTCTAACTTGCCAGAAATCACCCTGCGCGCGCCCTGAGGGAGCACTTTTTGCAAGTAATCGCCGCGGGCATGAAAGAACACCAACTGAAATTCAGCCTGGCTGTCTTCAACATGGACACGATACGCACCGCCCTTGTTTCTAGGGGGGCGATGGATGCCAACGGTGACTTCTACGGTCAGCGTCGAGGGCAAATCGACGCCTTGAATGGTATCGCGCCTGCGCCGATCAATCACCGCATAAGGCAGCCCGAACAAGACGTCGCGCGGGGTCTCGACACCTGACTGCGCCAAGACCTGAGCCGTTTTCGGCCCCACGCCGTCAAGCGTTTCCAGCCGCGAAAACAGCGGGAACAGAGATTCGGGCCGACCACTCATTTGCCGTCGATCAGCTGCAACCAGCCATCTTCGTCGAACGTCTCGATCCCAAGTTCAGCCGCCTTTTTCGCCTTTGATCCAGCACCCGGTCCTGCAACCAAAAGATCGGTTTTCTTGCTGACCGACCCCGACACTTTGGCGCCCAATGCCTCGGCACGAGCCTTGGCCTCGGCGCGGGTCATCTTTTCAAGCGTTCCCGTAAAAACCACGGTCTTCCCCGCAACAGGGCTGCCCGAGGTATCGGGCCGTTTCGCGTCTTGGACATCAAGCTGAGCCACAAGATCGTCGATACTCTGCCGTTCGGCAGGTTGGGCGAAGGCTGAAACCAATGCGCGGGCCATAACCTCACCAACACCGTCAACGTTCAGCAGCTCATCCCATTCTGACCCGGTCTGACTATGCGCTATGGTAACCGCTTTCTCCAGCTCATCCCATGATCCGTAATGCGTTGCGATTAGGTTCGACGCTGCCTCGCCGACATGTCGAATGCCCAGTGCAAACAGTAACCGACCCAGTGGAATAACTCGTTTTTCATCAATCGCTTGCCACAGATTGGTGGCGCTTTGCGCCCCCCATCCCTTGCGATTAGCCAGCCTGTTCAGGTTCGCACTATCTCGTTGTTTCAGAGTAAAAATATCAGCCGGGGCACGAACTGGCAGATCGGGATCATCATAGAACATCTCAATCTGCTTTGCTCCAAACCCTTCGATGTCAAAGGCCTTGCGTGAGACGAAATGCTTCAATTTCTCAACGGCTTGCGCAGGGCAGATAACGCCGCCGGTACAGCGACGGACCGCGTCACCTTCCTCGCGGATCGCATCGCTGTGACATTCAGGGCATTTTTCCGGGAAGATGAACTTTTCGGCATCATCCGGGCGTTTCGAAATGTCGACATCGGCAACCTTCGGGATCACATCGCCGGCGCGATAAACCTGAACCCAGTCGCCGATCCGAATGTCTTTGCCTTCGCGTATCTCGCCGCCTTTTGCGTCTTTACCAGAAATGTAATCTTCGTTGTGCAACGTTGCATTCGACACGACCACACCGCCGACAGTAACCGGGTGCAGCCTGGCCACCGGGCTCAGCGCGCCGGTTCGGCCAACCTGAATGTCGATCGCTTCAAGACGGGTCCAGGCAAGCTCGGCCGGAAATTTATGCGCAATTGCCCAGCGGGGTGTGCTGGACCGGAACCCAAGCCGTGATTGCAGCGCAAGATCGTTTACCTTGTAGACCACACCATCAATGTCATATCCAAGCGTCGCACGCTGCAGCTCGATGCTGCGATAGTGATCCAGAATCTGCTTTGTATCCGCGCATAAACGGGTTAGCGGGTTGGTTGAAAATCCGAATTCCTTCAGGCGCTGTATGGCTTCGTATTGGGTGCTTGCCAGAGGCTCAGACAGCTCCCCCCAAGCATAAGCAAAAAACTTGAGGGGACGAGAACGGGTAATTGCGGAATCCAACTGACGAAGGGATCCTGCGGCGGCATTTCGCGGGTTGGCGAAGGTTTTTTCGCCTTTCTTGGACTGGCTCTCATTTAGACGATCAAAGTCGTCGTGAGACATATAGACCTCGCCGCGAACCTCAAGGATGTCTGGTGCGCCGGTGATTACCTGTGGAATATCCGATATGGTTAGCGCATTTGCGGTAACATTTTCCCCGACTTCTCCGTCTCCCCGCGTGGCCGCCTGGACAAGCCTACCCCTCTCATACCGAAGCGAAAGGGAGAGACCGTCGATCTTGGGCTCAGCCGTATAGCTCAATCCCGTCTCGTCATCCAATCCTAGGTATTTTCGGACAGACCGATCGAAATCAGAGACGTCCTCGTCTTGAAAAGCGTTGCCCAAAGACAGCATGCGCACAGCATGTGAAATCTTGGAGAACCCATCGGCGGGGCGGGCACCAACGATATCCGATGGGCTGTCAGATCGCTTGAGTTGCGGAAATCGCAACTCGATTTCTGAGTTTCTGAGTTTCAGCGCATCATAGTCGGCATCAGAAATCTCGGGGGCGTCTTTCTGGTGATACAATGCGTTCGCATGATGTAAAAGCCCAGCCAGCCGCGCCAGTTCATTGCGTGCCTGATCTTCCGTCAGGTCTGATACAGAAATGGAATTGCTCATGCCTTCGCCCCGTCAACTGTTCTTGGAGTTCAGTGATAGGGCGAGGGCATGGCTAGGTCCAGACGTGCTGTTCAGTGAGCGAGGGTGTCGCCCCGGACCCTTGGCGACGTAAAACTTGCGCGCCTAGGCGCCAACCGCAATGCGAGGTTCGTCGACGCTGTTTTTCTGAGGATCGCGTAACACATATCCCCTGCCCCAGACGGTCTCGATATAATTTACGCCGTCGGTGGCATTGCTAAGTTTTTTGCGCAATTTGCAGATAAAGACGTCAATGATCTTCAATTCGGGCTCATCCATTCCCCCATAGAGATGGTTAAGGAACATCTCTTTGGTCAGGGTTGTTCCCTTTCGAAGGCTCAGAAGTTCGAGCATTTGATATTCTTTGCCGGTCAGGTGAACGGCCTTGCCTTCCACTTCGACGGTTTTCGCATCCAGATTCACTGCAACGCGCCCGGTGTGGATTATGGATTGAGAATGCCCTTTTGAGCGGCGAATAATGGCGTGGATACGTGCAACCAATTCTTCTCTATGGAATGGTTTGGTCAGATAATCGTCAGCACCAAATCCGAAGCCCTTAATTTTACTTTCTGTATCGTCGGCCCCCGACAGGATCAGGATCGGCGTTTCCACCCGCGCAACCCGCAACTGGCGCAGCACTTCATGCCCGTTCATATCCGGAAGGTTGAGATCAAGGAGGATCAGGTCGTAATCGTAAAGTTTTGCGAGGTCGATCCCTTCTTCGCCTAAATCTGTCGCATATACGTTCAGATTGGCATGTGTCAGCATCAGTTCGATGCTTTTGGACGTGGTTGGATCATCCTCGACAAGAAGTATACGCATTTACTGCTCCAATTCAGCTCAATTTACTAATTAAAATCGAGCCTGCTCAAAAATGGTTAATCTGACGTTACCGTTGAATCATTAATTTACACTCTCCTTTAGGTTGTCGATATTTTTTTATCGTGGTGACCTTTAAAGCGTCCGTTCCGTGTTCTGCGACCGCAGAAACCCAGGAATTAAATTCTTCGTCGCTGAGGCCATATTGGTTTTTGGCTTCCGAAAGCGTAATCAATCCGTAAAGAACGCCACGGACTACAATCGCTTTACGGGATGCCACCCAGCGGGTTGTCTCTTTTGGCGGCAGATCAGCCCGGGATAAAACCGTTCCATCCGGCAGGGTTACCGACCTGGGCCCCTCTACTTTGTGCAAATACATCTTTCGGTCCTCTTCGTGCTGCGACAAAGCTGACACCATGCTACTTAATGTGTTGTGAAACCGCCCCTTGAGAGTATCTAGAATTTTCCTATATTCTGCCGGTCTTTCTTAACCCGTACTGGAACCGTCATGGCCCTCGACACCGAGACACCGCTGAACTCTCTTGGCTTTGCCAAGCCCCCGTCTGAAACACGGGTGGTTGTTGCCATGTCCGGAGGCGTGGACAGCTCGGTCGTGGCCGCGCATTTGGCGGATCAGGGGTATGACGTCATCGGCGTCACCCTGCAACTGTACGACCACGGTGCTGCCTTGGCCAAAAAGGGGGCCTGCTGTGCGGGTATCGACATTCACGATGCGCGCCGCGTGGCCGAGGAACGCGGGTTTCCGCATTACGTTCTGGATTATGAGAACATCTTCAAAGACGCCGTGATCGACGAATTCGCCGACAGCTATCTGGCTGGAGCGACGCCGGTTCCCTGCATTCGCTGTAACGAACGGGTGAAATTCAAGGATCTGCTGGAAACCGCCAAGGATCTTGAGGCTGATTGCATGGCCACCGGCCACTATATTCAGCGCAAGACAGGCCCCAACGGGCCGGAATTGCACAGCGCCGAGGATGCCAACCGCGATCAATCCTATTTCCTGTTCTCGACGACCCCGGAACAGCTGGATTTCCTGCGCTTTCCACTGGGCCACCTGCCCTCCAAGGACGCAACGCGCGAAATGGCTGCGCAATATGGGCTGGCTGTTGCCGACAAGCCCGACAGTCAGGACATCTGTTTCGTGCCCAACGGCAACTATGCCAGCGTAATCGAAAAGCTGCGCCCCGGCGCGGCGGAACCGGGTGAGATCGTTCATGCGGATGGTCGTGTGCTGGCCCAGCATAACGGGGTTATCCATTATACCATCGGACAGCGCCGCGGGCTTGGTATCGGAGGCCTCAGCGATCCGCTTTACGTGGTGAAGCTGGATGTCGACAAGAAACAGGTTGTGGTTGGCCCCAAAGAGATGTTGGCCACCCGCACCATTCCGGTGCGTGAGATCAACTGGCTGGGCGATGAGCCGTTTAAGTCACGCGATGAATGGCACGTCCTGGTCAAGGTTCGCTCGACCCGCCCCCCGCGTGAGGCCATCATCCGCCCGCTTTCGGACACCACGGCAGAGGTCGAGTTGCTGACCCCGGAAGAAGGTGTGTCGCCCGGTCAGGCCTGTGTTTTCTATGCGTCCGAAGGCAGCCGCATCTTTGGCGGCGGCTGGATTTGGCGCGGATATTAAACTGCGTCAGTCCACGAGTTGCTGAGAATATAAAGGCCAGCGCAGATCATCACGTAAGGAACAAGCATCTCAAGCTTGCGCACGATGCGACCACTGATGAGCGGAGATTTGGCGCCCAGCAGCGCCAGCGTGGCCAATCCTACCACGGCAAGCCCTGCGCCGAAGGCTCCGGCGATCCGAAAGCCTGGCGTTGAATCCGCCAATAACGGCGCCAGAACGGCCAAAGTGTCCATCGACAGGCTGGTAAACAGTAAGGTTGTCACCAAAATTGATGCTCCGGCTTCGAGATGCGCAGGAGTGTCGACGCCCTGCCCGCGCCATTGGCGGATGGCGGCCAGACAGCCCAGTGTCAGCGGGATCATCCCCAGATACCCGGCCCAGCCCGGTATTACGCCCTCGATCCCCATGGCGAACAGCAAGGACGCCGAAATCACCAAGCCCTGTGCGAACAGAAAGCCAAAGACGGCCCGCTTGTCCCCTGACACCAAGATCAGCGCCACCAAGGCGGCAAGATTATCCAGATTGGTCAGTATCAATGCCAGAAAGGCTGAAAAACCAAAGAGGATGAACTCGGCCATCAGGACGGCATTCTGGCCAACACGGCCTTTGCAGCTCTGAAACCAGGGGCGTCGCCGCCACGGCCAAGGCGCTCCATTGTCAGATCCATCGCGCTGCGCTGCGCGTCAGGTTTCAGGGCGACCTCGCGTAGCGCTACGGCAATCTTGTCCGGCAGGCAGTCATCCAGCAGGCATTCCGGGATGGAACGCGTTTCCGAGACAAGATTGACCAATGTAACCGTGTCCAGATTGACCATACGTACTGCCAGTTTCTGGGTCAGCCAGCTGAGGCGGTAGGCAATCACCATGGGTGTTGCCTGGGCTGCAAGTTCAAGCGACACGGTACCCGATGCCGCCAGAGCAAGGTTCGCTGCGGCAAAAGCTGCGCGTTTCTGCTGAACCGCCTCTTCGGTCGGAACATTGCGCGGGTCGATCACGACGGGATTGCCTGGCCATGTCTGCAGATGTTCGGTTACGGCCTCGACCATATGTGCAACCGCCGGAACAATAACCCGCGTACCCGGCCGGTCGGCTAGGAATTGCCCCAAGGCCTGACCGAATACAGGGGCCAGACGGTCAACCTCACCCTTGCGCGACCCCGGCAAGGCAAGAACCAGCGGAGCATCCCCAAGATCATAGGCGGCGCGAAACTCCTGGATATCGCGATCAGACGCGATGGGTTCGCTTGCAACCGGATGGCCAACAAAATCACATTCCATCCCGGCGCGTTCCATATAGGGCGGCTCAAACGGAAGCAACGCCAGCACATGGTCGATGACCTTGGCCATCTTATCCGCACGCCCCGGTCGCCAGGCCCAAACGCTGGGGGCCACATAGTGGACGGTTCGAGTATCGCTTGCTGCTTTGACCAACTTGGCAACGCGCAACGAGAAGTCCGGACTGTCGATGGTGATCAATACGTCAGGTTTGGTGTCCAGAACGGCCTGCGCTGTCTCAGATATCCGGCGCTTGAGGTGAAAGAATTTTGGCAATACCTCGATCAAGCCCATCACTGACAATTCGGACATCGGAAAGCGGCTGTTCAGACCCTGGGCCTGCATCAATGGTCCGCCGACCCCGTCGAATGTAACATCTGGGACAAGGGCACGTAGCCCTTCCATCAACGCGCCGCCCAATCGATCGCCCGAAGGTTCGCCGGCGACCAGAAACACCCGCATCAGTTGGTTCGCTCACGCACATAAAGGAACAAACCCAGGCGATCGCACTCAGCAATTACACGTTGTCGCTGCAATACAAGCACCCCGCCCTTTTCGATCACGATCCCGGACAAACCAGCTGCGACGGCGCTGGAAATGGTTTCAGGTCCAATAGCTGGCAGATCCGCGCGAAAGTCCTGATCAGGCTTTGGACCCTTGAAAAGCACCCCACCCCCCGCATCGGGCCGTTGAGTCAGAGACTCGAGCATCCATGCGGTGCCAAAAATTCCTTCGATCGCCAAAGCCTGCCCTTTGGAAACTGCACAGGCCTGGCCGATATCAGCTGCCCCCATGGCACGCAGGATACTGGATGCCCGATCCGCATCTGCGCGATCCGCGTCTGAGGGCTGTGCTTCTGTCAAACAACCAAGCGGAGGCAGCAGTTCAGGCGCAATCTCATGCGCGGCACGGACATTCAGGCCTGAGTTTTCGAATATCCCAATGACAGCCCGTAATGCGCCGTCATCGCCGGATTGAATCGCCTGCACCAGAATAGGCACCAACGGCATCGTCGCGGCATCAATGCGCGACGGGTCAACGGCGGGACGTTTAACCGCTCCGGCCATACAGATTTCAGTTACGCCACGGGTTTTGAGATCCGCGATGAATGATCCAAGCTGTTCCAGCGGGAAAACGATGTCAGCAGACAGAGTATCCGGGGCAAAGCCTTCCATCGCGCAGATCAAGGGCCGTTCAGCCAGACAGGAAACCACTTCGTCCGGCAACACACCTGTTCCCGCGATCAGTGCCAACATGATGTTACTTCCTCGGTGTCAGAAAGGACCGATCCGAATCGCCGGTTACGAAATTGACGATTTCGCGGACATATTCGCTTTCGGCATCTTCACCCAAGCGCTTGGCGCGGTCCATAAAAGTTCCGTCACCATCGGACAATTCGCGAAACGCTGCGCGTAAAGCTGAAATATCAGCTCGTGCGACACCACGCCGTTTGAGGCCAACAAGATTCAGGCCGTCCAGCTCGCCGCGAGGCGCTTGAACAAGCCCATAGGGAATCACGTCGTTGGGCACCATCGTCAGCGCGCCGATAATCGCCCCTCGGCCCACACGAACCCATTGATGCAAGCCCGAAATCCCGCCGACGATAACATCGTCTTCGATAATGCAATGTCCCGCGGCACCAGAATGGTTCACCATGATCACGCGATTGCCAATCTGAACGTCGTGAGCCACGTGAACACCAGCCATCAGCAAACAGTCATCGCCAATCCGGGTTACACCGCCACCGCCGTCTGTTCCAGAATTCACTGTTACATGTTCACGGATACGGTTTCGTTTGCCAATTTCCAGCCGCGTATCTTCACCGCCGAACTTAAGGTCTTGCGGGATTTCACCGATGACCGAAAAATTGAAGATTATGGTGTCTTCATCCACCTCGGTGTCACCAGTAACAACAACATGCGACTTCAGTTCTACCCGGTCTTTCAACCGCACCCTTGAACCAACAAAACAAAAAGGGCCGATGACACAGCCCTCTCCGATCTGAGCACCGTTTTCGATGATTGCGCTAGGGTGAATGCCACTCATGTTGTCTTTTCCATGTCCCAATCAACATAGGCTGAGAACTCAGCTTCGGCTGCGACCTCTCCATCAACCGTGGCCCTGCCAGAGAACTTGAAAATCTTGCCACCCTTCTTGCCGCGCACAGTTTCAACATGCATCTCGAGCACGTCACCGGGCACGACTTTGCGGCGGAACTTGCACTTGTCGATATTCATGAAATAGATCAACAAGTCGCTGTCGATGACATCCATCCCAACGCCAAGCATAACACCTGCGGTCTGCGCCATTGCTTCAACAATGGTCACACCAGGCATAATCGGTGTACCAGGAAAATGGCCCTGGAAATGCGGCTCGTTCATAGTGACGTTCTTGATGCCGACCGCTGACTGAAAGCCTGAAATCTCGACCACCTTGTCGACCAGCAGAAACGGATAGCGGTGCGGCAATATCCGTTGAATCAGCTGAATGTCGGCGCTTTTGGTGTCCGTGCTCATAGTTCTGATATCCTGTTCTGGATTTCTCTTTTCAATGTGGTTAGCAACACCGCGACCCGAGGGCAAGCAAACCTATTCGCCTGTACCTTCGTCAAGTGTTGTTCCATCACCAATGGCTGTATCAATTCGGGTGATGGCGGCATCTGTCACATCGGACAGATCCGAACTGAGAAACACGCTGGAGCGTTGAATAATGACAGAGGCGCCAGATTCGCGCAAAAGATCGATCAATACTGGGCGGGCGAGTTCAAAAAACATCTGTCGTGCATCTTCACTGCGACGCGCAAGGGCATCAAGCTTGGCGCGCTGCCCTTCTCGGTGGTTCTGAACCTTTCTGTCGAACGCCTCTGCGAGGGGACGAAATTCTTCAGCAGACAGAGAGGCGCGCTTTTCGGTGAGGTCCTTCTCCTCCGCGCTGAGCTCTGCAACGATCCGCTCGTTCTCGGCAGCAAGCAGAGTCCCCTCTGCTTCGATCTCACTGAGAATGCGACGTCCAAACGCCGAGTCAGAAAACAATCGTTCGCTGGAGATTGTCAGGACGCTGGCTTGTGTCACGCCAAGCTGCTGTCCGGTAACCGGTCCTGCCAGGGTTAAGGTCAGAAAAAGACACAGGGCCCGAATGGGGCCCTGCATATAGGTTTGAAGACTACCTCGCATCCGAGATCAGAACCTCGCCTGAATGGTCAGGTCGAAATTCTGTTCCTTGTCAAAGTCCTCTTTCTTGAGCGCTTGCGAAAAGTTAAAGCGCAGTGGGCCAAACGGTGTTTCCCATAGGACTGCAACACCCAGAACATGACGGATAGACCCATCCGCACCGACAATGTTGGCACCCGAAGTGTTTACATCGTCGATATTGTACAGGTTACCGAAATCATAGAACACGCCTCCACGCAGGCCCAATTCTTCGGGCAAGCCCAGAGGAAAGTCCGATTCCAGACGCGCGACCCAATAGTAATTCCCGCCGATAGCGTCATCCTGACCATTTGACAGATCCCGTGGCCCCAAACCGGCTGGCTCGAACCCGCGGAATTTATTGGGGCCCAACACAAAGCGATCCAACGTCCGGCTGAAATCGTTGCCAGTCCAGTGCATTGCACCCATTTCAAGCGATGCACGAAGAACGACTTCTTCACTCAGAACGCGTGTTTGGGCAATCCCGCGTGCGCTGGTTTTGTAGAACTTGTTGTCCCCACCCAGCCCAGCGGCATCCAGGCCAACCTCAAACAGAACACCGGCATTGGGGTTAAGCCCACCAAGGCGGCTGTCATATACATAGGACACACCCAGAGAACTTGTCGTGCGTTCACCCTGATCAATCTCAGAGGCGATGACCGCGCCGTTTGCCTCGTTGTCCTGCTGCTTCATCTCGCTGTTTTCCCAGGCATAGCGTACGCGCAACGAAGACAGCTCTCCGATCGCATAGCTCAACTGAGGGTTAAAGAACACACGCTCGGTATTATAGCTGGCAAAACTGGAGTCGGTCGACGCCAAACCCAGACCAAGATCAAAGCGAAGCTTGCGGCCCAAAAGATAGGGTTCGGTGAAATTCAGGGAGTACTCTTCTGAATCCTGCGCGGTCGAAATCGTAACCCCGACGGTCTGTCCACGGCCTAGGAAGTTTGACTCACTTAGGCCGATCGCAATGCCGAAACCGTCAGAGATCGAGTAGCTACCACCGAGGCTGAGCGAGCCTGTTGGCTGTTCTTCGACGTCGACATCCACGATCACTTGGCTGGGTGTCGAACCCTCGCGCGGTTCAACGTCAGCGACAGCGAAATAGCCCAATGCCCGGATACGTTCAGCCGCCTGCCGGATTTCACGCGGGTTGAACGGGTCACCCTCGACGGTGTCGAATTGACGACGGATCACGCGGTCAAGCGTTGTGGTGTTGCCCTCGATGTCGATACGCTCGACAAAGATACGCGGTCCTTTGGTCAGAACGAATTCAACATCCAGCGTCAGATCACGTGCATTGCGCGTGACGCGCGGCTCAACCCGCAGAAAGTCCACCCCTTGCCGAATGCCCAAACGCTCTTGCCTGGCGATAGAGTTTTCGACCAGTGAAGGAGAATAGGTGACACCCGGCTTGATCTTGAGTGCGGCCTGATACTCTGCCGCATCAACACCGGGTATTTCGCTTACGGTGGTGATCTTGCCGAATGAGAATTTCTGACCTTCAGTTACATTCATCACCAGGAAAAACGCGTCGCGCTCACGTGTGAATTCAACATTGGCGCTGTTGACGCGGAAATCGACATAGCCACGCGACAAGTAGAAATCACGGATGACTTGTTTGTCGAACTCGATCCGGTCAGCGATAAAAGTATCGCCCCGCAGGAACGTGCGCAGGAAATTGGCTTGCTTGGTTTCAAGCACACGGCGCAGACGCCGGTCGGAATAAGCCCGGTTGCCAACAAAGCTTACGCGCTCAACCTCGATCGTCGTACCTTCGGAGATTTCAAAAACGAGGTCTACCCGATTGTCGCTGCGGCGGATGATTCTGGGGATGACGGTTGCTGCAACACGTCCTTGAGCCAAATAGATTTCGGCAATCATGTCTGCGTCAGCTTCAGCGACCTGAGGCGTAAAGACCCGGCGGGGTTGAGACGAAACGGCATTGAGCAACAGCTCATCCTTGAGCCTCTTGTTACCCTCGATGCTGATCTGGTTGATCGTCGGATATTCCTGAACTTTGATGACCAAAGTGCTGCCACGAGGGGTCAAATCGACTGTTTCAAAAACACCACTGTCAAGCAGCCGTTGGAAGGCATCGTTGAGTTGTCCAGCTGTCACCGTCTGCCCAGGTTCGATTCCCGAACGTGCAATGATTGTCGATGTCTCGATGCGCCTGTTCCCCTCAACTTCGAACGAGTTGATGGTGTAGCTTTGCGCCTGAGCAGCCTGCGGCAGTGACAGCAAACTAACTGTGGCAAATAAGAAAAAGAATGTTAGGGCCTGCCACAAAATCTTGTTTACCGGCTTTTGCCCCCCGCAGGATGTGCCTGCGCCTCGCCTGTCGGTCATATTTTTCTCTACCCAGAATTTTAAGACTTTAAAGCTGAGTAACGGGATTGTCTGGCCTTGTCAAAAGCCGAAAAACAGAAAGCGGCCCATTGGGCCGCTGTTCAGCAAATAAAAAGAAAGGAACAGAATCACATGGTGATCAGATAAGCGCATCCACCCATAGCCAACGCAGTCGCGCCGAAAAACAAGATCGAGTCCCAGTTCAGCGCAAGCAGGAAGCTAAAGCTGCGATATGATTTTTTGATAGCATTCGCCATGATCGCCTCTGACAGACAAAATTATGAAACGAACACATCCTATGAGGGAATTGGGGCGGAATTGCGACTAGATTGTGCAAGCTCCGCCCAAATCAACAGAACAGGTCATTTGAGACGGAAAACAGCATCAGAGCCAGAATGATTGACACTCCGATGCCCATCAGAATCCGCAGCGCTTTGTCGCTGGGTGGTTTCCCAGAGATGGCCTCATATGCGTAAAATACCAAGTGTCCCCCATCCAAAGCCGGAATCGGAAACAGGTTTAGCAAACCGACAGCAGTTGACAGAACAGCGATAAAGAAGATGAAGTTCTGCGCACCCTGGCTGGCCATCGCACCCGAGGTTTCGGCGATTCCGATTGGGCCGGACATGTTGCAGGTGCTGATCGCTCCGGTCACCATGTGCCAGATACCTGAAAGAGACCCGTCAATGATACGCAATGTTTGTCGTACACCGCCGCCGAGAGATGTCAGGATGCCCGCCCTTTCGGTTGCAGGTTCTAGCATCATGCCGCCGACGATCCCGATCCTCCAATGCGTTACAAAACCACCATCAGACTGCGGCTCATCCGTGCGGCGTGGAGCCAGGGCAAACTCCAGTTCCGCTCCGTCACGCCAGACATTCAACAGCAGTGGCCGCCCATCAGAGCTTTCCACATGGTCCTTGAGCTGTTCAAAGGCATAAACCGGGTCGCCATTAACCGCTGTTATGACATCCCCTTGTGCCAGGCTGATATCCATTGCTGCGCTGCGCGGAACAACCTGTTGTATCAGAGGGGGGAACAGCCAAGGTGCGGAAACGTCCAATGTGTCACCGTCACGAAGAACTGTGTAATCAAGAACGGGGTCAACGGGCAAAGAGTCTACGAACTCGCTCCACGATCCTTCTTGCTCGAAATCTGGCAGGTCAATACCTGCAATCGCGTGGATTTCATCACCTTCACGCAGCTCTTGCACTGTCCCGGGCAGAGGATGCAGAGACCCAACGGTCAGAGGGTCTCTGGTTGCGCCTTGAGTAAAGAAAATTAGGGCAAAGACCAGTATCGACATTGCGAAATTAAAGATTGGCCCTGCCGCAACAGTTGCCGTCCTGGCCCAAAGTGGCGCGCCATGCATCGTGCGGCGCAGCTCCTCCGGGCTTTGCTCGGAAATTTCAGACATTGCGGCTTCGTCTTTGCCGGATGCTGCATTGGCATCACCCAGAAACTTGACATACCCGCCGAATGGAAGCGCTGCGATCTGCCAGCGCGTTCCTCTTTTGTCGATACGGCTCCAGAGTACGGGACCGAAACCGATTGAGAACACTTCGGCGTAGATGCCGGACCAACGGCCAACAATGTAATGCCCGTATTCATGTACGGCTACGATGGCGGATAACGCGATCACAAAGGCGAATATGGTGTAAATCAAATTGCCGAACTGTGGGATCAGTGAGAGTACGTCCAATTTATTTTCCTGCTCGTTGCGTAACGGCGTTATCGACCCATATACGTGCCAGATGGTCGGTTTGCAGCACGTTATCAAGGGTCATTGGGGCGTCAATATGGTTGTCCTGTGCATCGAAACGATCCAAGACGGCGGCCACGATGTCTGCCATATCAAGGAAACCAATGCGACCTGCAATGAAATGGTCGAGTGCACATTCTTTGGCTCCGTTGAAAACCGCTCCGGACAGTCCGCCCCGCTCCATGACTTCGCGTGCTAACCGCAAAGCCGGATATCGGTTTTCGTCTGGTTCGTGAAATCGCAACTGTCCCAGCTTTGCAAGGTTCAGCCTTTCGACCGGAAGGGTCTGACGTATTGGCCAATTCAGGGCATATCCGATCGCGTGGCGCATATCTGGCGCGCCCATATGGGCCATAACCGCGCCATCGTTAAACCCGACCATCGCATGAACGATGGATTCAGGATGGACGATCACTTCGATCATATCCGGGGAAATGCCGAAGAATTCGCGTGTTTCGATCACCTCGAGCGCCTTGTTAAACATCGAAGCGCTATCAATCGTGATCCGCTGCCCCATATTCCAGTTCGGGTGGCTCGAGGCCTGCTCAACCGTGGCCGAGGCCAATTTGCTCATTGGCCAATCCCGGAAGGCGCCGCCGCTGGCAGTGATGATGATACGCTCGACCGATGCCATATCTTCACCGACCAGAGCCTGAAAAACGGCAGAATGTTCGCTGTCCACCGGTAGCAATCGGGCATTGTGCTTTCGGGCAGTATCCAGAACCAAAGAACCCGCGCAGACAAGCGTTTCTTTATTCGCCAAAGCCAGCGTCGCGCCTTGTTCAAGCGCCGTCAGCCCTGGTTGCAACCCCGCAGCCCCAACGATGGCAGACATGACCCAGTCAGCCGGTCGCGCCGCAGCTTCGGCCAGAGCATTCGCGCCGGCGGCGACCTCGACATCGAAACCGGCCAAGGCCGCTCGCAGGTCCTCAAGCCGGTCTGGGTGGGCTGTAATCGCGATATCCGCCTTCAAACGTTTGGCGTCACGTGCAAGTTGTTCGATATTGGCTCCACCAGTCAGGGCGACAACATCATACGCTGATGGATTTCGGTCAATCAGATCTATCGTGTTTTGCCCGATAGAACCCGTCGCGCCAAAAACAGAGATTTTGCGCATCACATGGCTCCGGGGGAAAAAATCAACCCCACAAGCAGAACGAACAGAGCGGCCCCCATCATCCCATCGAATCGATCAAGGAAGCCGCCATGGCCGGGAATCAGGTTCGAACTGTCCTTGACGCCGAATTTTCGTTTGGCCGCGCTTTCGACAATATCGCCGGCCTGGCTGGCCATTGACGCCAGAACCGAGATCACGATGAACCAAGTTCCGAAGCCGCCGTAAGCCGCAAAGGCTAAGCCAACAATGGCAGCCGCTACCCAGCCTCCTGCTGTTCCCGACCACGTCTTTTTCGGGCTGACTCGTGGCCAGAATTTTGGCCCACCCAATGCCTTTCCGACAAAATATCCGGCGACATCCGTAGCAACGACGACCGATATCAGCCAGACCATCCAGACAAACCCCATATTCGTCCGGATTGAGATAAAGCCCAGCCCCGCGGCCGCGATCCACAGCACAAATAGGGTATAGATACCCCGGTACCGGCTGACCTGCCCTGCCCCGACCAGTGCCGGAGCAAGCAAGAAGGGAAGTTTATAGAGTGCCGGAAGATGGTAACTCAGCACCACCGCAAAACCGGTCAATATGGCAAGCTGGATCGCAACAGCTTTCCTGCCCGGGTCGATCATACGGACCAGTTCCCAGGTCATCAGCCCGCAAGCAATGGAAATGAAGGCTTCGAACCACAGACCGCCCAGCCAGACCTCGACAGCGCCAACGGCAACAAGGACACCCGCCGATAATACGCGGGCAGTCAGGTCGGACCAGCGCCCGTCACTCATGCCGGTACAGCTCCGAACCGTCGGTCGCGGCTGCCATAGCTCAGGCACAGGCGCTCAAGCTCTGCCGCAGTGAAATCTGGCCAGAGCGTGTCGATGAATTCGTATTCCGAATAGGCGGATTGCCATAACAGAAAATTGGAAATTCGCGCCTCGCCGCTGGTTCGGATCACCAGATCAGGATCGGGAAGAACATGTGTGTCAAGATATTTCGGCAGCGTTTCTTCGTCTACATCATCAGGATGCAAGCGCCCGTCAGCGACATCCTGTGCCAGACGTTTGGTAGCCCGCGCGACTTCATCCCGACCGCCATAGTTCAACGCAATGGTCAGGTGAACCAGATCATTTCCCTCGGTCTCGGCCTCAAGCGTATCCATCAATTCGATCAGTTTGGCATCCAACCTGACTCTGTCACCGATGAAACGCACCCGAACACCCGAGTCTCGGAGCGTCCGGGTTTCCTTGATAATATAGCGCCGAAACAAGCTCATCAGACCGGCAACTTCGACCTGAGTGCGTTTCCAGTTCTCGGTCGAAAACGCAAAAACAGTCAGATATTTGATACCAAGCCTCGGGCAGGCCTCGACCACATCGCGCACACGTCTTGCCCCGGCGTGGTGGCCAAACAGGCGAGGTCGCCCGCGGGCCTGCGCCCAGCGACCATTGCCATCCATGATGATCGCGACATGCTGGGGCCCTCTTTCGGGCATGGTATGCGAGGAAGAGGGCATCACCCGGTCTCAGACCTGCATGATTTCTGCCTGCTTGGTCTCAAGCGCGGCATCTACTACCTTGATCATCTGGTCGGTTAGATCCTGCACTTCGCTTTCCCAGAACTTCTGGTCATCTTCGGACATACCGTCGGCCTTGGCCTTCTTGATCTGATCCATCCCGTCGCGGCGCACATTGCGGATCGAAACGCGCGCGTGTTCGGCATATTGTCCGGCGACTTTGCCCAACTCGCGACGGCGTTCTTCGTTCAGTTCCGGGATCGGTAGCATGATGATCGTTCCGTTAAGCTGAGGGTTGATGCCCAGCCCACTTTCGCGGATCGCTTTTTCCACTTTGCCGACCAGCCCTTTATCCCAGACATTGACCGTTACCATACGCGGCTCGGGCACATTTACCGTTCCCACCTGGTTGATCGGCGTCATCGAACCATAGGCATCGACCATCACCGGCTCGAGCATCGAGGCCGAGGCGCGCCCGGTGCGCAGCGATGCAAATTCGGTTCTGAGGTTTGACATTGCGCCGTCCATGCGGCGCTTCAGGTCGTCTGTGTCCAGTTCGAAATCGTCAGACATTCTGCTCACTCCCCGTCTTCAGGTACTGTTTGCATGGCTCATAAGCCATTCAATTTGGGATGTATAGCAATGATGATCCGTATTTACGCCATTGACCAGAGGTGTTTGCCGGATTTTCCCGAACCTGCAGCCACAAAATTAACCGACCGCAAATCAATGCGGTCGGTCAGACATATTCATTCCGGATCAGGCGTTTACGTCTACGACAACACGACCTTTAACCTGACCTTGCAGGATATCCGCCCCTAATTGGGGCAGATCGCTCAGCTTTGCGGGGTGGATCATCGCCTCAAGCTTGTCCATCGGAAGGTCGGTTGCGATCCGCTGCCAGGCCCGCAGCCGATTTTCATAAGGCTGCATTACGCTGTCGATGCCCAAGAGGTTCACACCGCGTAAAAGGAACGGGATAACAGTTGCCGGAAGGCCCGCGCCGCCAGCCAACCCCACGGCCGAGACCGAGGCACCGTATTTCATCTGCCCCAGAACGCGTGCCAGCATTGCGCCGCCAACTGCGTCCACACAGCCAGACCATGCCTCGCTTTCCAGGGGGCGCTTAGTTGTCTCGTTCAACTCTTCGCGTGGCACAATGGTCGTGGCGCCCAAAGACTTCAGGTAATCGCTGGTTTCCGGCCGTCCGGTGACGGCTGCCACTTCGTATCCCAAATTGGCAAGAATCGCCGTCGCGACCGAGCCGACACCACCTGCCGCGCCCGTGACCAAGACCGGACCGTGCCCCGGTTTCAGCCCATGATCCTCAAGCGCCATAACCGCCAGCATCGCGGTGAACCCAGCGGTTCCGACGGCCATCGCCTGGCGGGGCTCCAACCCATCGGGCAGCGGAACCAACCAATCGGCACGGGCATTGGCTTTTTGTGAGTACCCACCCCAATGCGCCTCACCGACACGCCAACCGGTCAGGACCACTTTGTCACCCGGTTTATATCGCTCATCCGAAGACGACTCGACCGTCCCCGCATAGTCGATGCCAGGAACATGCGGATAGCTGCGTACCAGCCCCCCGCCTTTGGGCGACAGGCAAAGACCATCCTTATAATTTACCGTTGAATACTGAACCGCCACGGTAACCTCACCCTGCGGCAAATCCCCTTCCGAAAGCTGTTGAACCGAGGGGCTGGCCAGCCCGCTTTCCTCGTCTTTTTCCATCACCAGTGCGTTGAACATCAAAATGTCCTCCTGTTTTGGACGTCAGAGTAAAGCCCCGACCCCGTGTAATAACCTGTTTCTGAACCCGATGCGGTGTTTTCGATCAGACCCAGAATTTTTCCCGTACAGTCGCCTCACGCATACCGTCGGGCGTTTCGACCTCTATCTTCGTGCCTTCGTCCCAATGGCTGAGCTTGAGCATCCCAATGGAAACATTGGTGTTGAAATCCGGAGACCAAGCGGCAGAAGTGATTTGACCGACCCGTTTCCCCTGCGCGTAAACCGACCAAGGAGCAACGCAGGCCCCCACCGCCGGCCCAGCGATTTCAATCGGACGGATTTGCTGGATCGGCCCTTCTTTTGCGACCCGCAACAACGCGTCCCGGCCAATGCACCCAATCGCCGTGTGTGTGTTACAGAACTTGCCCAGGCCACATTCATGTGGGGTGTTGTCGTCGGTCATATCGTTTCCGTAGGACAGCAACCCAGCCTCAATGCGTTCGATCAGGTTGGGACAACCTGCGCGTACGTTCAAATCCTCGCCTGCCGAAAACAGCGCATTCCACAGCGTCATTCCGATATCGCTGCCCTCGACATAAATCTCGAACCCGCCCTGCTTTGAATACCCGGACCTGGCGATGGCCAGATCGCGGCCCGCAAATTCGAACATGTCGAATTTGAAGAACCGGATGTCTTTGACGCGCTCGCCGAATACGCGGGACATCAGCTCATCCGCCATGGGCCCTTGTATGGCCAGGGGTGAGACGTCGGGCTCATCCACTAGAACATCCAACCGATAGCCGTTCGCGATTCCTTTGACCCATAACAACAAATCGCTATCCGCGATTGAGATCCACCAACGGTCCTCGGACAGTTTCACCGCAACCGGATCATTCAGCATGCCACCGGTCTCATCAACGATAGGGACGTAATAGCATTGGCCGGGCAACATGCCTCTCAAATCGCGTGGCGTCAGCATTTGCATAAGGCGTGCCGCGTCGGGACCTCTGAGTTCGACCTGTCGCTCACACGAGACATCCCAGACCTGCACATGCTTTTTCAAGTGCCGGTAATCAGCCTCGACGCTGTCGAATACAGTTGGCAATAGCATCCGGTTATAAACCGTGAATGCCTTTACGCCTGCGGCTTCGACCCCTTCAGAAAAAGGTGTGCGCCGCAACCGGCGAGAGAAGGAAATATTGGCCACTTAAGCCTCCTCGGGCATAATGCCAGATCACAATTCGAAGCCTGCGGTCCCGTCAGAATCTGGTGCAACAGGCCGCGATGGCGTGTCTGGCGATTGAAAATTAGGATCACGTATTGCACGTAATCCTTTGTGATTTCGTATTATTTCGGCCCTTGCCAATCGATTGGGCAGATTTCGGCGGATTTTCCACCGAAATCCCAGACCCGACCGTAATCGCGGACCTTGGATTTGGTGCCGCGCGCCACGATAATGTCCGGTCCCATCCAGTATTTCGAGTTTGAGACCATCACAGGATGCTCGGGGTCTTTGCCCGCCAACATCTCGATTTCGCCCTGGATTTTCCGACCAATCATGATGCGGCGCTTGGTCCCGTCGCGTTCGATCTGAACCGGAGCACGTTCGGCCCCGATAATTTCGCTGACCAGCATGGTAAACAAGCCGGTCGTGCCCCCGGCCTGACCGCTGAATATCTGGAGCAACCCGTTATAGGCCTTACCGCTGGCCCGTTCGTCGACATAGGCGGCAACTTTCCACTGCCCCTCACCCATGCGACCCGGAATATCGACTAGAAGGCCAACATTGAGGCCCGACAGGTCCTCGCCCTCGAAATGGCCTTCATCGATGACAATTCCCATCCAGGCATGACAATGACCCTCGGTCGGAGGATGCGCGCCCAGCGATACGACACAGGGGCAGAACAGATCGCACGAGCAGTTAAGGATCAGCTCTCCCTTGATCGCCCAATTCGTCGGGCTCATCTCACGCCGCTTGGGGTTGGGCATGCGGCTGTCGATACGTTGGCTGATCGGCAGGCGATCTGCCTCTGGTTTTTTGTTCTTAGCCAATAGCTTATCCTCCATAGATAAAGGGGTACACGAGCAAGGCACAGCCGCCCGCGATAAGAGCAAATCCCAGCGGTCGTGTAATCACGTGACCGATCTGGGGTAGTTTTTCGAGAACCATGAAAAATGTCGCCAGACCCATCCACAGCAGACTCATGACGCCGCCCACAAAGCCGAGCGCCATAAAGCCCCAGCAGCATCCGACGCAGAACGCACCAAGGCCAAGCCCCATGCGAAAACCGCCTGAAAAACCGGTTTTCCAATGGCCGAGAAAATAGGTCATTGGGGCATGGCAGACCCCATGGCACAGCTCTTTGGCGCGGGTGAATTGAAAGGCGCCGACGGCGATCATCAACCCGCCCGCAACAAGCCCGGATTTCGCAATGCCCAGCATGTCGACAACGCCGCCAAACAGCAGAACCAGTTGCACCCCGGTAATGAGCGCGGCAAACCCGACCCAGACCACGAAATAACCCACCAAGACACCAATCCAGCCGGACCGCGTCCCGTTTGCACTGCGGATCAGATCATCATAGCTGCGCAAAGTTGGAATAATGGTCGGCAACATCATCGCAGCCATCATGATGGCCCACATCCAAAACAGCGGGCCGAACTCTGCCATGGGCATATACATGTCCATCCTGGGATCCATGGCGCGCATCGCCTGCCCCATTGCTCCGGGACGACCGATCCAGTCCAGATCCATGGCGCGGTTCATCACGAACATCATCCACCACGCCCACAGGATCAGAGCGTAGAATCCCAACCAAAATCCATTTCGTAGAACCGCGCGATTCACTTGTCCCTCCCGACTCAGTCCTTGCAATTCAAATGTCAGACTTTTAAATGTCAGACAAATGAAATTTTGCCTGCGGTCCTGCTCAAAATGAAAATCGACCCCAAGAAACCCGCTGATCTTTCGGTTCAGATCGCCCAATCAATCCGCGATGCAATCATTTCAGGTCGGTTGATTGTCGATGAACGCCTGCCTTCTGAGGCGGAGCTGTCCGACCAGTTTCAGGTGTCCCGACCAACCGTGCGTGAGGCCCTTAAACGCCTTGCGGCACAGTCCCTGATCCGCACCCAACGTGGCGCGACGGGCGGAGCATTTGTCAACCGGCTGAGCTATCAGGATGCGTATTCCCAACAGATCACCACATCCACGTTGCTGCTGTCCATGAATGCGGTCAGTTTTGAAACGGCTTGCGAGGCTCGGTATTCGCTGGAACGCGCCTGCGCTACTTTGTCAGCCGAACGCAGGACGGCGGATCATCTGGCGACGATGCGTGCCGAGATATTTCGGCAGGCTCAACCCGGGCTGACAGACGAAGCCTTTTGCGCCTCGGATGTGACCTTTCACCGGGCATTGGTCGATGGGGCCGGCAATCCGGTGTTGTCCTATCAACTGGCCGGCGCCGTCGAGGCGATGCAGCCTTTGATGAACATGATCACGTTTACGGCGCGGTCCCGAGAAGAGATCATCGTGTTGCACAACCAGATTGCCGATGCTTTGGATCGGCGGGACGCTGCTGCGGTAGATTCAGCACTGGTGGATCTCGAAGCTTATACCCGTAAGCTTGCCCTGGACGTTGCCAAACAGCGGCGCAAACCAACCGAATGAGGGTACAATGACGTCGATTTTGAATGCTGCAGCGGCGGTTCTGACAATCGGTTTCGGCCTCTTTGGGTTTCTCGCGCCCGCCTGGACCGCGGCCTCGCTGGATCTGGCACCCACGAACAGCACGATGGGTCTAAGCGAAATGCGAGCTTCGGTCGGTGGACTTTTTGTTGTCACCGGAATTGCGGTCATTTGGCTGAACACTCCCATGGCCTATGCGATGTTGGGCGTTGTTTATGCCGGCGCAGCCTTGGGCCGGTTTGTTTCCGTCATTCTGGATCACCCCCCTTTGATCAAAGCGATGACATTTGGGGGAATCGAGCTGATATTGGCGCTGTGGCTGATCCTGGCAAACATTAACCGACCAAGCTAAGACGTTATTATATAATCCGTCTTTTCGTTGAAGTATGGGGTTTGCTTTCCCCTTGTGGCTCACCTATATAAGGGATGTCCTTCGGGACTATGGACATAAACGCGCTCGTAATAAGCGGATCGGACCCGGGGGCGGTACCCGGCGGCTCCACCAACATCCTTCATTTGAGGATCGCGGGGCCGAAATAGGATCGACGAACGTCTAAAGGGGTTAGCTTTGTCTCGGCGGGGTGCCACCGTACCGGCCCAAACAGTACAATTGCAAATGACAATCGTGCTCCGGTTGCAGTTGCTGCGTAAGCAGTAGCAAGACCGAAACTTAAGCCCTTGCGCCTAGCAGCGTAAGGCGGGGTTCGCAGGTACCTGGCAACAGAAACCTGCATTTTCCCTTAAATGTCTGATGTTTAACTCTGCCTGTGTTCACGTTCAGAGTTTGTTCACTCATTCGCGTCATGCTCGGCCCGTGAGGAAAAGGAGAGCTGGGATGTCACACGCAGATATACTCAGAGAATGGTATTCAGAGGTTTGGGAAAACGGAAATACCGATGCGATTGATCGGTATTTCGCGCCGGAAACGACAGCCGAAGGACTGATTCCGGAAATGCAGGTGGGGGCCGATGATTTTCGGGATCTGGTCATGGCGTTTCGCCACATTCTGGGCGATATCCATGTTGAGCTGCCCAAAATCATCGAAAATGGCGATTGGGTATCGGCGATATTGCAGGTCAGTACAACACGCGCCGATAACGGCGCACCACTGCAGGCCTCTGGCAGTATGATTGGCCGCATTAAAGAAGGTCGTATTGTCGAGGCGTATAACCAGTTTGACTTCATTTCCTTATTTGAACAGCTTGGTCAGTTTCCCAAGGACACCCTGCCCGTATGCATGACTGGTCAACGGCTGGACTGGGCCTAGGAAATGAGCTCGCAATCTTGACCCCGACTGGCTTGTCGCGGTAGCAAAGCCTATGGGGTAAGATTGCGAACGCCCCGTGAGGCGACAGCCCAAGTTTCGCATGTATCCGTCGATCACAGGAGACATGCCATGCCTGCGCCTAATGCTATAACATCGAAACAACTGTTACGTCTGATCGGAACGTCCCGGGCGCCTGTTCTAGTGGACATCTGCACTGACACCGATTTTGAACAGGACCCTTATCTGATACCGGGCTCGGTTCGTCATCCGGCGAAGGATCTGGATGGGCTGAAGGGGCTCATCGCTAACCGCCCCTGCATCATCATTTGCCAAAAGGGCAAAAAGCTGAGCCAGGCCGTCGTTTCCTGGCTGAGGAGTGAAGGCGTGGCCGCTGAGTATCTGGAAGGCGGCATGTATGCTTGGCGCGAGACGCCCGATGCACCGCGCATCCCATTTGCAGATATACCAGCGTCTCCTTCACTCTGGGTAACGCGCCATCGGCCTAAGATTGATCGCATTGCTTGCCCCTGGTTGATCCGGCGTTTCATCGACCCCAACGCACGTTTTCTGTTTGTTGCCCCATCCGAAGTGGCAAAGGTATCCGAAGTCTTTAACGCCACCCCGTTCGATGTTGAGGGCGTCCGCTGGAGCCATCGTGGGGATAACTGCACATTTGATGCTTTGGTAAAAGATTTCCAGCTTGCTACGCCCGCAATGAACAGGCTTGCGACAGTTGTCCGGGCCGCGGATACGAACAGGCATGATCTGGCGCCCGAAGCAGCCGGGCTTCTTGCGGTCTCGGTGGGGCTTTCGCGCCTATATAAAGACGACCATCAGGCCATCGAGGCCGGGATGCATCTGTACGATGCCTTGTATCTCTGGGCCCGCGACGGGTTTGTTGAGAAACATGATTGGCCGGCAGTCGAGAAATGAGCACACCAACATATCCTGAACTCATCCGAGTGTTCGGCCGCATTGGATTGCTGTCCTTCGGCGGCCCGGCAGCCCAGATATCATTGATGCATCAGGAACTCGTCGAAAGGCGTCCCTGGCTGGACGAAGAAACCTATCTTCGGGCTCTGTCGCTGTGCATGTTGCTGCCCGGCCCCGAGGCGATGCAGCTTGCAACCTATTCCGGCTGGCGTCTGCGCGGCGTCTCGGGCGGTATGATCGCAGGCAGCCTGTTTGTTCTGCCCGGTGCGATCATTATCTCAGCATTGGTGGCACTATACGCGGCCTATGGCGCGCTTCCTCTGGTGCAGGCCGCGTTTCTCGGCGTCAAAGCTACGGTGATCATCATCGTGCTACAGGCCCTGCGAAACCTGTCCCGCAAAGCGCTGTCGGACGTCTCACATCGTGCGATCTCGGGCCTCGCGTTTCTGGCAATCTTTCTGTTCGACCTCCCCTTCCCCGCGATCATCGCGGCGGCAGCCCTTTGGGGGTATCTGAGCTTCAACGGCGTCGCCGCCCGACCGGTCGACACCCCCACCCCGCGCCTAAGCGAAGTGCTGCGGAACGCGTCGATCTGGTTGGTTCTGTGGCTTGGCCCGTTGTGGCTGTTAAGTCTTTCTGGTCAGAAACTTCTCAGCGATCTTGGCTGGTTCTTTGCCCGCCTCGCAGTTGTGACATTTGGCGGGGCCTACGCTGTTCTAGCCTACATGACGCAGACCGTTGTGGATCAGTATAACTGGATATCCACAGATCAGATGATCGACGCGCTTGGTCTGGCGGAAACGACACCGGGGCCTTTGATTTTGGTAACACAATTTGTCGCTATGCTGACCGGTCAGATCTCGGGCGGATCGATGCTGGCCATCGCCGCAGGTATCGTTGCACTTTGGGCAACATTCGTTCCCTGCTTTCTGTGGATATTCCTCACAGCCCCCTATCTTGACCACATCGCTGCGCGGCCCCGGTTATCGGCGGCCCTGCAAGGTATTACCTCTGCTGTGGTTGGGGTGATTCTCAACCTATCCGTGTGGTTTGCCCTGAATGTGCTGTTTTCAGAACTGCCAAATAAAACCTTTGGACCAATCAGCCTGCCCTGGCCTGAATTGACCTCATTGGATGTGAAAGCTGCTGTGCTGACTGTCTTCGCCGGAGCGTTGATTTTTAAACTTAAATTCGGCATGGCGCTTACGCTAATGGTTATGCTAGCTGCTGGCACCGGCCTGTTTTTTCTCTGAACAGTCAGCGTGTAACCGGCCTTTCGTTTCCAAAGGAATCCCTTATGCTGAGGGAAGCCACTTTTGAGGATGACACATGTCGCAAGACATCGACTATGGGAACCTGATGCACACCGCCATGCGCGGGTTGATCAAGACGGTTCTGACCAGCGTTTCAGAAAATGGCCTGCCGGGTGCGCACCACTTTTTCATTACCTTTGATACCAGGTGTGACGGCGTGGAAATTGCCGACTGGCTGCATGATCGTTATCCGGAAGAGATGACTGTCGTGATGCAGCATTGGTTCGAAAATCTTGAGGTCGGCGAAAGCGGATTTGCCATCACGCTCAACTTTGGCGACGCGCCGGAACCTTTGTACATCCCCTATGCCTCGATCAAAACATTTGTCGACCCCTCTGTGGAATTTGGCCTGCGTTTTGAAAGCCCGGATGAAGAGGATGACTTTGATCCGATGGACGATGAGATGATCGAGGTCGAAGAAGAACCGCAACAGCATGACGCTGATGTCGTGTCGCTGGACAGCTTCAGAAAATAGTATATGCGCTGGAAAGCCTCGCGGTTCGCGGGGCTTACTCTTTCGTCAGGAACGTCTCTACGGAACGTGATTTGGTACCGTTGCGGAAACGGGAAAATGACAGGTTCAGACCGCCTTCTGCCAGCGTTCTGTCATATTGCTGCAGCTCATAGCCGCCATTTTCTGCAATGAACAACGAAAACACGGTCAGAGTTTGACCCTCAATCCGGCCCCAGACGAACGGTTCCCCCTGCATCGGGTCAAGCGGAACTTCATGGCCGAATACATTGCGCTTCATGGCCGCGGAAAAGATGTCCGATCTGTCCGAGGTCTGAAAATCAATCGAGAATGCCTGTTCCTTGACGCGGCCATTCAGTTTGTAAGTTGTCGTCTTCCAACTAACATTGAACCCGTTCTTCAATTCCTGGATTGACACACTCATATCACGAGGTGTTTCGGTCCCGTTTGCATCGACAACATTGGCAGACCCAACGTAGCTGCCAACAAAGGGCTCAATATCTGCCGCATGAAGCGGATTTACCACCAAGGAGGCCCACAGAACGGTGGCAAAGGAATATATAATGAATTTCAGGCATGTGGTCGGGTGATTCAGACGCATTGCGGCCTCCGGCGTGCTCTGACTCTATAGTAGCTCACCCACCGGCGCGTACAATGGTGGTGATGGCGATTGCGACGAGAAAAATGACGCAGCTCTGCGCCTATACCTTTGTCAGGCATAAGTTTATGGTGCGCGCAACTGGCCGATTGCACCGCGACGCTGCTGACTGTAATTGGCATGCAATGGTATACATGACGGAGTGACCGATGTCTCAAACCCGCACCGAATCCGACAGCTTTGGCCCGTTGGAAGTTCCCGCAGACAAATATTGGGGTGCACAGACCCAGCGTTCGATTATGAACTTCCCGATCGGATGGGAAAAACAGCCTGTGGCCATCGTGCGGGCATTGGGTGTGATCAAAAAAGCCTGCGCCATGCAGAACAAGTCGACAGGGAAACTGGACGCGCGGATTGCGGATGCGGTGATTCAGGCCGCGGGTGAGGTTTTTGAAGGTAAGTTCGACGACAACTTTCCGCTGGTCGTCTGGCAAACAGGATCCGGCACCCAGTCGAACATGAACTCGAACGAGGTTATTGCGAACCGGGCTATCGAAATCCTGGGTGGTACAATCGGCACAAAAGACCCGGTTCATCCGAACGATCATTGCAACATGGGCCAGTCCTCGAACGACACGTTCCCGACGGCCATGCATATCGCCACAGGTATGAGCGTTCGGGACGTTCTGCTGCCGGGTCTGGAAAAGCTGGCCTCGGGGCTGGAGCAGAAGGCCGAAGAATTCAAAGACATCATCAAGATCGGCCGGACCCATACGCAGGATGCCACGCCGCTGACACTGGGTCAGGAATTTGGCGGCTACGCCCATCAAATTCGTCAAGGTATCGCACGGGTCAACGCCGCGATGCCGGGAATTTACGAGCTTGCCCAGGGCGGAACTGCTGTTGGTACTGGCCTGAACACTCAATCCGGGTGGAGCGAAGCGGTCGCTGCGAACATGGCAGATATCACCGGCCTGCCCTTTGTTACCGCTCCGAATAAGTTCGAGGCGCTGGCCGCCCATGATGCGATGGTTTTCCTATCGGGTGCTTTGGCGACCATTGCTGGCAGCTGCTATAAAATTGCAAATGATATCAGACTTTTGGGATCTGGACCGCGTTCCGGTCTGGGCGAATTGATCCTGCCTGAGAATGAGCCCGGATCGTCCATCATGCCAGGCAAGGTAAACCCAACACAAGCCGAAGCACTGACTCAGGTCGCAGCACATGTCATGGGCAACGATGCCGCCATAAAATTCGCCGGCAGCCAGGGGCATTTCGAACTGAACGTCTATAACCCTATGATGTCCTACAATCTTTTGCAGTCGATCCAGTTGCTTGGTGATGCCACAGACAGCTTTACCGAGCGGATGTTGCTAGGCATTCAGGCCAACGAACCACGCATCGAAAAGCTGATGAAGGAATCGCTGATGCTGGTCACCGCGCTGGCACCAACCATTGGGTACGACAACGCAACGACTGTTGCCAAGACCGCGCATAAAAACGGCACCACCCTCAAGGAAGAGGCCATCGCGCTTGGCTTTGTCGACGCCGAAACCTTTGATGCGGTTGTGCGCCCCGAACAAATGATTGGGCCCAAGGACTGATGGCAAAGCCGGTCAATCTGAACCGGTACAGAAAAGACAAGGCGCGGGCCGAGAAAAAGGCCCGCGCCGACCAGAACGCCGTGTCATTTGGGCGCAACAAAGCCGAGAAAGACGCAAGTAAAAAACATCTGGAAAAGTCGCGGCGCGACTTGGATGGGCACGAGATCGACAAATGAGTGGACGTCCCATCAAACGCTCATTGACGCTTAAAGGTCATCGAACCTCGGTATCTCTTGAGGACGAGTTTTGGAAATCCTTTCGTGCCATTGCAGCTGATAAAGATATGGCAATCAATGCCTTAGCTGCGGAAATTGATTTTAACCGTGACCCTGAGGTTGGATTGGCTTCGGCAATACGCGTTTATATTCTGAACTGGTATCGCGGCTGACTTTCCGTTCTTGATTTGGCCTCTGGAAAATGCCTATGCTCATACCAGAACAAAAAGGGAACTTAGTGATGAGCGAAACAGTTACCGGCCCAGACGGTCAACCGCGTTGTGCATGGTGTCAGTCTGCGCCAGAGTTTTTCGACTATCACGACAATGAATGGGGCTATCCGGTCAGCGACGATCAGCGTTTGTTTGAGAAGCTGTGCCTTGAAAGCTTTCAGTCCGGCCTCAGCTGGCGCACCATTCTTTCCAAACGCGAGAACTTTCGAAAAGCATTTAAACATTTTGATTACAACGCAATAGCGAAGTTTGATGAGGCCGATGTCACCCGTCTTTTGCTGGATGCAGGCATTGTCAGGCATCGCGGAAAGATCGAAGCAGTCATCAACAACGCCCGGCGCGCCCAGGAGCTGGTGGCAGCTGAGGGGTCGATTGCAGCTTATGTCTGGCGCTATGAGGCCAGTTCACCGCCAGCGCCACAAACAGCCTCAACTTCGGCTGAATCTATTGCCATGTCCAAAGACCTTAAAAAGCGGGGATGGAAGTTTGTGGGCCCGACCACGGTTTTTGCATTCATGCAGGCCATGGGTCTTGTAAACGATCATGCGACCGAGTGCTCTATGCGGGCAAAAGCGGCGCAGATGCGCCGCGATTTCACTAAACCGGAATAGCGCAGCTTAGGCAGAGGCGCGAGAAATCTTATCGATATTGCTGCCTAGGGCCGTGTTGAATTCGGCATCTGACTGCTTTTTCGACAGTCCTTCGGTCAGCGCACGAGAGAAAGACGCAATCATCTTGCTATTCTGCGCCAGCAGATCACAGGCTTGTTCGGTCGAATATCCGCCGGACAGGGCTACGACCCGCAAAACTCTGGGGTGGTCAGCCAGATCGTCATACAGATTAGCCTGGCTGGGGATGGTAAGCTTAAGCATGACATCCTGACCATCATCCAACTGATCTAGGTTCTGCAAGATTTCCGATTTTAGAATTGCTTCGGCTTCGGCTTTGGTGGTCGAGTTGATGTTCACCTCGGGCTCGACAATCGGAACCAACCCGGCGGCAACGACTTCACGCGCCACATCGAACTGCTGCGCGACAACGTTTGCGATGCCTTTGGCGTTGGCCTCATGGATCACGGAACGTTCCTTAGTGCCGAAAACGCCTTCGGCTTTAGCCAAAGTATCGGCCAGACCGGGGATCGGTTTCATGACCTGAACGCCATCGGCCTCATCCTCGAGGCCCTTGTCGATCTTCAGAAACGGAACAATGCCTTTTACGTTCCAAAGAAAATCTGCGACTTTACGGCCATCAATCTCTTCACTGAGCGTGCGTTCGAACAGGATCGCGCCGATGACTTTGTCGTTTGTGAAGCCATCCGCCAGAATGATACGCGCGCGCATCTTCTGGATTTCGCCGAACATCTCTGCGTCCGAGCCGTATTCTGACGCGTCTACCCCATAAAGCGCCAGCGCCTTGGGGGTCGAGCCGCCACTTTGGTCCAGTGCAGCAATAAAACCGGCACCGTTGGACATCTGCTCGCGCTGTTGTGTTTTGGACATATGACTTTCCCGTTCGAAATGATTCCGCGTTTTTCAACCGCATACAGCATGGAGCATGCCGATGGTAGTTTGTTAGCGCTCAACCAGGCGCAACCAAATTCCATCTTTGGATCTGACGGTCAGATGAGCCACCGGAACCGGCTCTGGCGTGTCCGAGATTTCGAACCTGAACTTCCGCAGTAGTGACGACAGCAATAACGGACCTTCGACCATTGCAAATCCGGCACCGATGCAAATGCGCGACCCGGCAGAGAATGGGATGAAAGCCTCTCTGGGACAGCTTTCCTCATTGCCCTTGGCCCAGCGAGACGGGTCGAACCCGTCGGGGTCTGCCCACAGACGTTCGTGCCGATGCAGGTGCCACGGGCTGATGACTATCTGCGAGCCCGGTTTAATCGCTCGGCCCCTGAAGTTTTCGCGGCATGTGGCCTCTCGCACCATCATCGGGACCGGAGGGTACAGGCGCAGCGTTTCGCGAAACACGTCGCGGCTGAGCTTCAACAGCGATACGGAGGTAAAATCGGATAGGTCCAGCCCTTGCGCCTCGGCCGCCAGCTTGTCCTGCCAATCCGGGTGGGTCGCCAAAAGGTACAATGCCCAAGCCAACGCAGAAGCGCTGGTCTCGTGGCCTGCCAGAAAGAAGATCGCCACCTGATCAACCATCTCCTGCGTGTCAAAACACTTGCCGGTCTTGGGATCAGCCGTTGTCATGATCTTTGTTGCCAGATCATGCGGCGCCTGCCCGGCCTCAATCATCCTCGCGCGTTGAGCGGTCATTTCGGTGATCAGCATCCTGATTTCACGCGCGGTCTTGCGAGTTTTTCTGGAATGAAGCCGGGGCATCCATTTGGGCAGCGGCAGAAACGCCGCCAAATTCAACAGCGGCTGCTCTCTTTGATAGGTTCGGAATTTCTCAAAAACCTGAGACGCAACGCGGTCTTCAATCGGTACAGAAAAAAGCGTTCGAAAGATCACATCCGCGGCGACGTGACTGGTAACCTCTTCGCACTCGATGACAGAACCGGCCTGCCCGCGCAAACGTGCGACGCAGGCCTCAGCTGCCTGAACCATGGCCGGATAGGTATCTTTCAGGCGCCCGCCCTCAAACGCCGGGTCGATAACCCGGCGCTGGCGTTTCCAGTTTTCACCATTGGTCAGAAAGACCGAATTCCCCAGCAACGGCCGCAGACCCTCGCCAATACGGTCTGATTTCGGAAAATCATCGGGGCGTTTTTTCAGAACGGTTTCAACAAGCTCTGGTTGGTTCGTCAAATATGATCGAAAGAACGGCGTCTTAAACTCGGCCATCCATGCGCGGTACAATCGCTGCGGCTGTGCCGAGAGGATGTCCTTGCGAAACAACCTGAAATAGCGCCACAGCGAAACCCTGTCTGGCCTCGATGTGGGCTTTGGCGGGGTCATGGCTGCACCGATACATACTTGGATACAGATCGCTCAATCCGGGATCCCGAAGGTTTGCGATCGGCGAACCGATGCCCAAGCGACAGAGGCCCGGCAGTCACGCGGAAATAATCGTACCTGTCCGGGTGATCAAAGGCGCAGAGATATTGGAAATGCAGTCTGAAAAACCGCCACCTCAGGGCGCGCCACCGTTCTGCTGACAGCGTTTGCGTAAACGCGGCAGATAACACCAAAGGCCAGCGCTGATCGGCATCCGCGACCCCGCTTACAGCGACAGGATCACACAGAGCGAATGCGCAGCCGTCCCCGGGTGCAGAAATGTCGACCCAAGCCAAGTCTTCGCATTTCGAAAGAAACCTCAGGTCCGCGCGCAGATCATATGCGTTGGGCAGGAACGAGACCATGGGAACCACCTGCCCCAATGTCAGAAAGGACAGCTCTGGCCCGTCTGTGCCCACCCGTCCGGATCGGATCAGATCGGCCAGAACCGTGACACCCAGATGAGCGCCGGAACTGTGGCCGACGATCAGAACCTCATCCGTCTCATCGGTAAGAGCTGCGGCAATCGCATTTGTGAACTCCGATAGGCGTCCGGCCAATTCAGGTGGCGTTTTACCGCCTGAAGCCGCTGAATAGGCGTAATCGTGCATCAGGTAATAGACGAACAGCTTGTTGTCGATTTTCCGGAACCACAGCATCAGCACATAGGCAACACCAATAGACAGAACCAACGCCACCAAAGACAGGACCGGCGCAAGCAGAACTGTCAACCCGATGACCACAGCCATTGCGACCAAAAGCTGTGCGATCAGCATCACGATCGGATAAAGAGCGGCTATCACCGGTCCTTTGCGCAATCGCATCAGGCGCCATAACACTCCGGTCGAGATATAGATCCATGCCGTACGCAGCATCTGCAGATAGGTGGCCGCAATCGAGTTCGACATGCTGGAGCGTACGATGTCGGACCAGACCAGCACCTCGACGTCTGTGTGAACTTCAGCCCCGTCCTGAACCGAATGGACGTGCCATCCATACAAGCCCTCTCCGGTTTTGGGCGAGACCGAGATTTCATACCCTGAAATAGCCGCCTGTCTTGCGCTTTCACTGCGGTAAAGCTCGCGATAGCGCCGTGGGGGGATCGGGTCATATCCGGGAATATAGAATACCCTACGCCGTTTCACTCGAGGCTGATTTGTCTGACTGCTCATGGTCTTACCTTCTGCGACGCAGGTTAGCGCAGCATTACAGCCAAAGTAAGTCAGATAAGAGGGTTACCCAAAGTTTGCCAGCGCCGGGAAGGCTTCCAACAGCCACCAGCTGAACTCAGTGAACAGGCCGGTGATCAGCATGATACCAACAAACAGCAACAGGCCACCCATGATCCTCTCGATCAGTGCCATATGGGGCTTTATTCGGTTCATCACCGACATGGATCGGTTCAGGAACATCGCGGCGAGCAGGAAAGGTATGCCAAGACCCGCTGCATAGACGCCCAGCAACAATGTCCCACGTGCGACGGATGCCTCGGAGGCAGCCAGCGACAGGATCGCACCCAATTGCGGGCCGATACAGGGCGTCCAGCCAAAGGCGAAGGCCAGACCCAGAATATAGGCCCCAAAGACAGACCCGCCGCTGTCTCCGGCTTCGATCCGGGCCTCGCGGTCAAGGAATGGGATGCGGAAGACGTTCAGAAAATGCAGGCCAAAAACGATGACCACCGCGCCTGAGATCTTGGCGAACAGCACCTGGTTTTGCAGCACGAACGCCCCAAACGCCGAAGCCGTGAAGCCAAGCAACAGAAACACCGTGGACAGCCCCATGACAAAGAACAGCGCCGAAAGTGTCGCCTTTCTGCGTGCACGGGCCTCATCCTGCATCTCGTTGATCGTGACGCCACTCATATAGGCGAGATAGGGCGGCACAATCGGCAGCACGCAGGGCGATAAAAAGCTGATCAACCCACCGAGCAATGCGATGAACATGGCGGGCAACAGCCCTGCGTCAATGATATCAATTCCGAACATGTTTCAGCACATATGTCATGAAGTCGTCCGCGTCACGGGGCCATTCGGTCACATCCTCGTGGTTGCACGCTGGACACCGTCTGAAAGTGGAAATATCTCAGGTACATGTCAAACCAAACCGAGACACTGGACGCGTTGGGGCTGCTGTGCCCTCTGCCCGTCCTGAAGGCCCGTAAACGGCTCAAGTCAATGCCCGCGGGAGCGGTCTTGAAAGTGCTGGCGGATGATCCCGCTGCAGTCATTGATGTTCCACATTTCTGCATGGAAAGTGGACATCGCTTGCTGTCACAGGAAGAATCTGACGGGCACCAGGTCTACACCATCCAGAAGTCCGTTTGAGGCTTGTCAAAGAAAAAGGCGGGCTCTGAGGCCCGCCTTTTCAAGTTATTGGCCCAACGACCACCAACCGCGCCGTTTTGGCTTGGCAGGCTCCGATGGCGTTTCCGGTTCATCCGCAACCACTTCCAGCACAGGCTCTGTGATTTCTACTGCTGGTTCCTCAGTGGCTTCAACCGCAACAACCTCTTGAACAGGCTCTTCCGCTTCCGGCGTTTCTTCTGTCGGCACGGCAGTTTCCGAAACCGTTTCCTGTTTCGGTGCTGCTTCGGCTTCAACGGTTTCGATTTCTGCCGGAGCTTCCGTTTCAGCTTCGACCTTGGCCTCTGGTTCAGCTTCGACGACCTGTTCGGTTATCGTCTCGGCATCTTCGGCGTCCTTCTTCTTGCGACGCGGAGCCCGGCGGCGTTTAGGCTTGGCAGGCGCTTCTTCCTGCGTCTCTTCCACCGCTACTACGGCATCTGTTGCAGGTTCTTCCACAGCTTCCTCGGACGCTTCAACTGTATCTTCATCAGCCTCTTGCCCGTTAGAATCCTGCCCCTCGGCACCACCATTGCCCTTCTTGCGACGACGCCGACGGCGCTTGCGCTTGGGTTTGGTTTCATCTTCAGTCGGCGGCGTTTCTTCCTCGACGGTCTCTTCTTCAGAGGCGTCGACCATTTCCATCAGCGTGGCATCAACCGATACAACCGGCGCACTGGCTTCGGGAACAATCCGGCTGGCGGTCTTGAACTTCTCCATCGAGAAATCGGGGCTTACCAGATGCACATCCCCTTCGATGCGAACCGACAGACCATAGCGCGCTTCAATCTGTGCGATATGCTCGCGCTTTTGGTTCATCAGGAAGTTGGAGATGCTGACCGGGCAGCGCACCAGCACCTCGCGTGAGCGACGGCGCGTGCCTTCTTCCTCGATCTGGCGCAGAATGCTTAGCGCCATGTTGTCATCCGAACGGATCAGGCCGGTGCCATGGCATGCCGGACAAGGCTGTGTCGTTGCCTCCAACATACCGGGACGCAGGCGCTGTCGGCTCATTTCCATCAGACCAAAACCAGATATGCGACCAACCTGGATGCGCGCACGGTCTGTTTTCAGTTTTTCTTTCAGGCGTTTTTCGACAGCGGCGTTGTTCTTCCGCTCGTCCATATCGATAAAATCGATGACGATCAGACCGGCCAAATCACGCAGGCGCAACTGGCGAGCCACCTCTTCGGCGGCCTCAAGGTTGGTCTTCAGGGCCGTTTCCTCGATCGAGCCTTCTTTGGTTGCCCGACCCGAGTTCACGTCGACCGCCACAAGCGCTTCGGTCACGCCGATCACGATATAGCCACCCGATCTCAGCTGTACCGTCGGGTTGAACATCCCCGCCAGATAGCTTTCCACCTGATAGCGCGCGAACAATGGCAGCGCGTCTTCGTACCGCTGCACATTCTTGGCGTGCGACGGCATGATCATTTTCATGAAGTCCTTGGCGATGCGATATCCGCCTTCGCCTTCGACCAGAACCTCGTCGATGTCGCGATTATAGAGATCGCGGATCGACCGTTTGATCAGGTCGCCTTCTTCATAGATCTTCGCAGGCGCGATGGATTTCAACGTCAGCTCGCGGATCTGTTCCCACATACGTTGCAGATATTCGTAATCGCGCTTGATTTCGGATTTGGTGCGTTTCGCCCCGGCGGTCCGAATGATAAGACCCGCCCCTGTCGGGACGTCAATCTCAGCCGCAATTTCCTTAAGCTTTTTGCGATCAGGCGCGTTGGTAATCTTACGGCTGATGCCGCCGCCCCGCGCGGTGTTCGGCATCAAAACACAATATCGGCCAGCAAGTGACAAATAAGTGGTCAGAGCTGCACCTTTGTTGCCACGCTCTTCCTTGACGACCTGCACAAGCAGAACCTGGCGTACTTTGACGACTTCTTGAATCTTGTACCGGCGCGCGCGCGGTTTGCGCGGCGGACGGATGTCTTCGCTGTCATCTTCGTCGGCAACCGACTCAATGGTCTCGTCTTTTGCGGTGGCGTCCGTACGGGTGTTTTCTTCTTCGTCGTCGCCAGCCTCGTCAGGGGCGTCCTCGGCGTTGGCTTCAGCGCTTGCCGCGTCATCCGCGTCCGTCTCAGTCGCGGTGCTTTCCTGCGCCTCGGCTTCTTTGTCCGTGCCGTCCTGATCAGCGCTAGCATCTGATTGGTCGACTTCTTCCGCAGGCGCGTCTTCAGTTTCTGCGGTTGCTTCTTCCGCCTTCGGTTCGTCCGTCGGCTCTTCTACCGGAGTTTCTGCCACATGATCGGCCGGAGATGTTCCTTCTTCTACAGAAGGATCATTGGCCTCATCGCTCTCATCCAGGTCAATCGTTTCCATGCCTGTGGGTTCGGACGAGACCTCGACCGATTCCACTGCATCATCCGATTTGATATCGGCGGCCTTGGCCCGCGAGCGCGAACGGCGTCTTTTGGGCTTGGTTTCCTCAGCCTCATCACGCGCACGCATTGCCTCGGCATAGGCGCGCTCTTCTTCCATCAGAGCTTCGCGATCAGCGACGGGAATCTGATAATAGTCGGGATGAATTTCGGAGAACGCCAGGAATCCGTGGCGATTTCCGCCATAGTCAACAAAAGCTGCCTGCAGCGAGGGTTCGACCCGTGTAACTTTTGCTAGATATATGTTGCCAGCAAGCTGACGTTTGTTTTCGGATTCAAAATCAAATTCCTCGACCTTGTTTCCGTCAACCACCACGACGCGGGTTTCTTCCGCGTGGGTGGCATCGATAAGCATTTTCTTAGCCATGTTTCCTTGGTGCACCGCGCCAAACGCGTTGTCCTAACCCGTCCAGGAGGACAGGTGCTTTTGGGGTGGTGTCTTGTCAGGGCGATTTCAGACGGCGCGCTGCAGGGTCTGGCACTGTGGCCCCCTGCCCGTACACTCAGTCGTTGCGCGCGCGTCATCGCGGTTCTTCTCCGACAGGCGCGAACGACCGCTGCCTGCCCATTTATTCCTTTCGCCCGCTTTTCTGCGGGCTCAGGCGTTCAATCACCCCGTTAAGGGGCACAATCGGTCTGCTTTGCCAGTGTGGGACCTGGTCTCCACCAGTGGCGTTGCAGCGAATCTCAAAGATCGGGACTTTTCGGCGTCAAATCCGCCCGGCCCGTCTGGTTACAATAAAAGCAGTCCTGTGGAAAAGACAATGGGCAAACTGCATTGAAGACCCCGACCACCGGTCGGGATCTCGTTATCCAGCTAAAAACATTACTTGGTATCACCCAAAGGGCGACAAAGGCATCGCCTCAAGCCCGTCACAGGTAATCGGAACGTTGCAGGCCATATTTGGCCATCTTCTCATTCAATGTCCGACGCGGCAGGCATAGTTCATCCATAACCGA
This sequence comes from Ruegeria sp. YTSA108, assembly GCF_059610185.1. Taxonomy (NCBI): domain Bacteria; kingdom Pseudomonadati; phylum Pseudomonadota; class Alphaproteobacteria; order Rhodobacterales; family Roseobacteraceae; genus Ruegeria; species Ruegeria sp. YTSA108. The sequence continues at coordinate 203,258 of NZ_JBXWND010000001.1, forward strand.
GGCAATCGACCCCTTATGCCGCCGCATGGTATTATCGATCAGCATCCGCTCGAATGCCTCGACATATTCCTTGAGCGGCTTGCCTTCGGTCGTCATCACGGGCTGCATTTCTTCGTGATCAGACATCAACAGGGACGCGATCGTCCCCGATCCGCGACGAGATTGCAGCACGGCACGTTCCGCGATGTTTATCAGCTGCCGTACGTTTCCGGGCCACGGCGCTTGCAAAAGCTGAGCCGCCTCTTGCGCACTGACCTGAGGTGCATCGCAGCCGTATTCTTCGGCGAATTGCTCGCTCAGCCGTGTGAACAGGGTCAGAATGTCTTCACCGCGCTGACGCAGCGGCGGCATTGTGATCCGCAACGCCGCAAGCCTATAGAACAGATCAGGGCGCAGAACGTCCTCGCTGGTTTTCCCAGCTTCCTGCAGGTTGGAAATGGCGACGATGCGGGTTTCAGCAGGCGTGCCCTGATCGTTCATGACACTCAGCAGTTTCGCCTGAAGCGTATCGCTGAGCGCCTCGACATCCTCCAGAACAAGGGTTCCACCCCGGGCTTCCTCAATCGCGGGCAACTGGCTGTCTTCTGGCATCATCGGGCCGAACAGACGCTTTCCCAAGGCCTCTTCTTCGAGGGCAGCACACGAAACCAGAACAAATTTTTTGCCTGCGCGACTGCCAACAGCGTGCAACGCATGTGCAACCAGGGTTTTCCCGGTGCCGGTTTCTCCGTCGATCAGAACATGACCGTCAGCCTGCCCCAGATCCAGAATATCCTCGCGCAGGCGCTCCATCACGGGGCTGGCACCGATGAGCTTGTTCATGATCTGAGTGCCACCGGACAGCTCGCGGCGCAGGGCCCGATTGTCCAGCGTCAACCGGCGGGCATTGCTGGCACGTTTGGCCAGTTCGGACATCCGATCCGGGTTAAACGGCTTTTCGAGGAAATCAAACGCACCCACGCGCATGGCCTCAACCGCCATTGGCACGTCACCGTGGCCGGTAATCATGATGACCGGCAAGGTGCTGTCCGCGCCCATCAGCTTTTTCAACAGCTGGATACCGTCCATACCAGGCATCTTGATGTCCGATATGACGATACCCGGATAATCCGGACCCAGAACTTTCAGTGCATCCTCGGCACTGGAAAAGGTTTCAGTGTCATATCCCGACAGTGCCAGCCATTGGCTGATCGACTGGCGCATGTCCTGTTCGTCATCAACAATGGCGATTTTCATGGCCTGTGCCATATTCATTCCTCGTTATTCAGCGGCCTCAAGGCCATCGCTTCCAAGTATCGGCAGTTGCATCTCAAACACCGCGCCACCGTGCTGGCTGTTGCGCGCGGTCAGCCGTCCCCCATGGTCGTTCACGATACCGGATGAGATGGCAAGCCCCAGACCGACTCCATCGCCGGGTTGTTTGGTCGTGTAGAACGGCTCAAACAGGTTTTCGATGTCTTCAATCCCATAGCCATTATCGCGTACAGTCAGCACCGCCTGGTCACCCGCGGCCAGTATGATTTCAACATCCGGTTCCGATACAGACTTGGTGGCGTCCAAGGCATTACGCAAGAGGTTCACCATCACCTGTTCGATCCGCATGCGGTCGCCCATGACTAGTACGGTTTCTTCCGGCAGTATCTGCGTAATCTTGACGTGCCTTTGACGCAGTTGCGGCTCCATCATGGAGAGGGACGAAGCGAGCGCTTCGCCAAGGTTAACTGGTGAAAACGCATCCGCACCCTTGCGGGCGTAGGACTTGAGCTGGCGTGTTATTGCGCCCATTCGTTCAATCAGACCGTCGATGCGGCCAAAGCTGGCCAGCGCCTCTTCGGGGCGGTTCCGTCGCAGCAGCAAACGCGCGCCGGCAAGATAGGTCTTCATTGCAGCCAAAGGTTGATTCAGCTCGTGGCTGACGGCCGCAGACATCTCGCCCAGGGCCGCGAGTTTCGAGCTTTGGGCCAGCGTCTGCTCGGCTACTTCCAGCGTCTTTTCAACCCGTTCCCTCTCAGCGATTTCCCGCTGTAGCCTTGCGTTCAATGCGCGAAGCTCTGCCGACTCGCGCTGGAACAAGGCCATTCTGAACGTGGCCCTACGGCTGAGCGCATAGAAGGCAAGCGCCAACAGAATCGCAAAACCCATGATTTCCAATGCAAGAACGCTGTTTACCTTCTCACGGATCGAGGCGTAGGTGGTGAACGAGGTCATGGTCCAGCCGCGGAATGGAATGCGTGTCTCCATGCGGATCACCGCCTCGCCCTGCAAATAGGCGTCGGGGGGCAGAGCCGTCCAATCGGTCGTGGCCCTGATAGCGCGCTGGATGGCACTTTGCGGCGGCTGCCGCAGCATGGCAGCCCCCTCCTCTACTCCGCGCCATTGCGGTTCAGTCGACAGAATAATGGTGCCCGTACTGTCAGCGACCAGAACAGCATCGGAGATCCCTGCCCAGGCGCGTTCGAATTTCTGCAGATCAACCTCGACAACGATGACACCAAGGATGTCCGACGAGGCCTCCATCCGGCGCGAATAGATAAAGCTGTAACCACCGGATTCCTTTTCAATCACGGTGAAGATGGTCGAGTTTGACCGAATGGAATCTACAAAATACGGCGCGTTTCTGTGCGTCTCGCCCAACCGGTTGCGATCAGTTGCGGCAACAGATCGGCCATCCCGGTCTAAAAGCATCAAGGACGCGGCGCCTATCTCTTCGACAAAAGAAATAAGTCGCTGCGTGGACAGTGTAAAATCGCTGGATTGCAACGCCGAGATCAGCGTCGGATCCCGCGCCAGCAGCTGCGGCACAATCGCATTTCTGCGCAGCTCGCTCAGCAGGTTCCCGGAATACAGAGCAAGGCGCAGCTCGGCCCGGTTTCGCGTGGATTCAATAAACCGATCCGTCAGCAGACTGTTGGTTATCCATATCGTCGCAACCGTTGCCAGCAAAAGCACCAGAACAGCCGCGCGTAAAGGCCAGCCAAGAGGCGCAGCGCGGAGCGGTTTGAACAGTGCAGACCAGATAGAGCGTGTGTCGGAACTCATTCCCGAAAGTTACGCGGGCTAAGATGCAAGCTCAAGTCACGCAGGTGCGACGATGCCCGACAATGCGCGAAACAATGCCGTTCCATCCGTGCCACCATGCCCTTCGTCTGCCGCTCGTTCGGGATGCGGCATCATACCAAGAACACGGCGGTTTTCAGACAGAATGCCCGCAATGTCGCCAACCGAGCCGTTCGGATTCTCGGTATAGGTGAATGCGATCCGGTCGTGATCCCTGAGCGTGGACAATGTAGCCTCATCCGCGAAATAGTTTCCATCATGATGCGCAATCGGAATGCCGATCACATCGCCAGCGTTATAGCCTTGGGTAAAGGCGCTGTCGCTGGTTGCGACCTTCAGGCCTACGGTACGACAGATATATTTCAGGTTCGCATTGCGCAGCAGAGCGCCAGGCAGAATTCCGGTCTCGGTCAGGATCTGAAACCCGTTACAGATACCAACGGCGTATCCGCCCCGCTCGGTGTGGTCGACCACGGCCTTGCAGATCGGGGATTGTGCGGCAATCGCTCCGCAGCGCAGGTAGTCTCCATAAGAAAACCCGCCGGGGACACCGACAATGTCCACGCCCTTGGGCAGAGCGGCATCTTTATGCCAGACCATGTCTACCTGGAACCCGGCCTGTTCAAAGGCAACGGCAAGATCCCGATCACAGTTGGAACCGGGGAAAACGATGACAGCTGCGCGCATGGCTAGCCCTCCTGCAAGCGGTTCAGACCAGTTCGATCTCGTAGCGTTCGATGACCGTGTTAGCCAACAGTTTTTCGCACATCTCGGTGACGTCCGATTCCGTCGCACCCTCGGCGAGTTCAAGATCAATCACCTTGCCCTGACGGACGCCTTCGACCTGTTCAAAACCCATGGCACCCAATGCGTGGCGCACCGCTTCACCCTGCGGGTCAAGTACCCCGGTTTTCAGCATCACATGCACACGTGCTTTCATTTACTGCAACTCCAGCTGAGGGCCGGTATTTGAGGCCCGTTCCGTTGTGCGCGGGGATAGCGCGACTGTCGGCGTTCGACAACCCTTGTCAGCACCTACCCGGACCCCTTTAGCGCGGGATAATGCGTATCTATTGCGTTGAAGGTCCCTGTCAGAACCATTTCAACCGCTACGGCAACCAAAATGATGGCCATAACACGGGTGATCACATTGATCATTGTCGGCCCAAAGAACCTGGAAATAGGGTCAGCGAATAACAATCCCAGCCCGACAATAGCGCAGGCAATCAAAACGGCCGCCCCCAATGTTACTACCTCGGCGCCGTCGGGCAAACTATGCGCGAACACAATGGTTGTCGCGATAGTGCCGGGCCCAATCGTCAACGGGATAGCCAGGGGAACAACCGCAATGTTCTTCTTCTGCGCGCCATCTTTAACGGCTTTCTGATCGCATTCTGACCGGTCAGACGCGTTCAGCATCGACATGCCAACCCCAAGAATGATCAACCCACCAGCGATGCGAAAAGACGGAATGTCGATACCGAAAAGCGCCAGAATTTCTTCGCCGATCAGTACCGAAATCAGTGATACAATCACAACCGTGGCTGTCACAACCATTGCAACGCGTTTACGTTCTGGCGGGCTGTACCCCTCGGTCATGCTGAGGAAGATCGGGATGCCGTATAGCGGGTTGAAAATCGCCAGCAGCGCAGCGAGGAACTTTAAAAATACTGCCTGATCAAATAGCTCGGCCATTTTTGTTCACCCGATTACGCTTGTTCAACAAACAATGCCGGACAAGCTGCGGCCCTGTCAAATACCCGATCTCAAATAAAAACGCCGCCCAATATCGGCGGCGTTTTTGCGTTGTTCTTCGGCGTTCGATCAGTTGATCAAGGTCGGTTTGGACACATTGCTTTTCGGCAGAACGCCTAGGCGACGCGCAACTTCCGAGTAGGCGTCGGTCAGGCTGCCCAAGTCGCGGCGGAACACGTCCTTGTCCAGCTTCTGGCCGGTTTCGATATCCCAAAGACGGCAGCTGTCTGGGCTGATTTCATCCGCTATGATCAGGCGCTGGAAGTCACCTTCATAGACGCGACCGATTTCAATTTTGAAATCGACCAGACGAATGCCAACCGCCAGCATCACACCGCTCATGAAGTCATTCACCCGCAATGCGAGGCTAAGAATGTCTTCCATGTCCTGCTGGCTGGCCCATCCAAAGGCGGCGATATGTTCTTCGGTGACAAGAGGATCACCCAACGCGTCGTCCTTGTAGCAGTATTCTACTATCGGGCGCGGCAGCTGTGTCCCCTCGGCAATGCCAAGGCGTTTGGACATCGTGCCAGCCGCGAAATTGCGCACAATAACTTCAAGCGGTACGATTTCGCAGTTGCGGACCAACTGTTCGCGCATGTTCAGGCGACGGATGAAATGGGTCGGTACACCGATTTGATTCAGTCCGTTCATGAAGTATTCGCTCAGGCGGTTGTTCAGCACACCTTTCCCGTCGATCACGTCCTTCTTTTCAGCGTTGAAGGCGGTGGCGTCATCCTTGAAATACTGCACGATTGTACCCGGTTCAGGGCCTTCATACAAAATCTTGGCCTTACCTTCGTAAATTTTCTTGCGACGCGCCATGAGCGACCTTTCCAGACTGTCGCGAGGGAAAAAGTTCCTTCGCCTTGGCGCTCTCTTAGTCCAACCCCCACCTTCCCGCAAGTTCCGAGGACCGAGAGGCTTTGACGCAGCGCAAATACCTTGCACCCGGATCGTCGTATCGTCATATCATTAAGGAAAGAACTACCAACCCAAGGGGTCCAACTGATGACTACGTTTGACGAGCGCGAAAATGCATTCGAAGCAAAATTCGCCCATGATGAAGAAATGCAGTTCAAAGCACAGGCGCGTTGCAACAAACTGCTTGGCCTTTGGGCGGCCGAAAAACTGGGCAAAACCGGTAATGAAGCCGATGAATACGCAAAATCCGTTGTGATTTCAGACCTGGAAGAAACCGGGCACGAGGATGTCGTGCGCAAAGTTTCCGGCGATCTCGGGGATCTGTCTTCGGATGACGATATCCGCGCAAAAATGGCCGAGTTTCTGGTCGAGGCCAAAGCACAGGTTCTCAACGAAACCAGCTAAGGTCTCCCCGCAATATTCATGATCTTCATGAGATTTATGAATTTGATTTGACGCCCCGGTCATGAGACACGGGGCGTCTCGCATTTTTAGCGCGGCTCGCCAGTTTCGGAATATTCTTATGACAAATGCGCTCAGCAAACTTCTGGACTCCAACACGACTCTTTTGGCGGATGGAGCAACAGGTACAAACCTATTCAACATGGGCCTGCAGTCGGGCGACGCGCCCGAGCTTTGGAACGTCGATGCACCGGATAAAATCCGCGCGCTGTATCAGGGTTCGGTGGACGCAGGCAGCGACCTTTTCCTGACCAACACATTCGGCGGGACATCTGCGCGTCTCAAACTGCACGAGGCTCAGAACCGGGTCGCTGAACTGAACCGCGCAGGCGCAGAACTTGGCCGTGAGGTTGCTGACAAAGCCAACCGTCCGGTTATCGTCGCGGGATCGGTCGGACCAACCGGCGAGATCATGCAGCCTGTTGGCGCCCTGTCCCATGCCGATGCCGTGGAAATGTTCCACGAACAGGCGCAGGCATTGAAGGACGGTGGTGTCGATGTTCTTTGGGTCGAAACCATCAGCGCCCCAGAAGAGTTCAGGGCCGCGGCAGAAGCCTTTGCGCTGGTCGATATGCCTTGGTGTGGCACGATGAGCTTTGACACGGCTGGCCGCACCATGATGGGTGTCACATCCGCCGACTTTGCTCAGTTGGTTGAAACGCTCCCTAACCCGCCGGTTGCCTTTGGCGCAAATTGCGGGACTGGCGCGTCTGATATTCTGCGCACTGTCCTTGGATTTGTCGCACAAGGTACGGAACGGCCGCTGATATCAAAAGGCAATGCCGGTATTCCGAAATATGTGGATGGACATATTCATTATGACGGCACGCCGGAACTGATGGGCCATTATGCGACCATGGCGCGAGAGGCTGGCGCAAGCATTATCGGCGGATGTTGCGGCACAATGCCCGAGCATCTGCGGCACATGAGAGCTGCGCTTGACGGTGCCCCGTCCGGTATACGCCCAACCCTTGATCAGATCACGGACGCGCTGGGCCCGTTCTCATCCGCAACTGACGGGACTGGCGAGTCCGCCCTTCCGGAACGGCGCGTGCGTAAACGCCGCCGCGCCTGACAACCTCAACGCCCTTCGAATTTCGGGGGGCGTTTTTGCATGAAGGCAACGACGCCTTCGGAAAAGTCTCGGCTGCGGCCACATTCACCTTGCAGATGCGCCTCTGCCTCGAGCTGTTGCGGCAGAGTGTTTTCATAGGTGCCGCGAATAGCCTTTTTGATGGCGCCAAACCCTGAGGTTGGACCTTTGGCCAGATACATGGCCCGCTTGCGCCAATGCGCTTCGAACTCAGCGTCGGGAACGGCTTCCCAGATCAGGCCCCAGTCGTCGGCCTGTCGAGCACTGATCTTATCGGCAAAAAGAGCAGCGCCCATGGCTTTGGCGAACCCCATCTGGCGCGGCATAAACCAGGTGCCTCCAGCGTCGGGCAACAGGCCGATACGGGCAAAAGCCTGCAGGAAATAAGCACTCTCCGTCGCGATCACGATATCCGCGCATAGCGCCAGATTGGCCCCTGCCCCCGCAGCAGCGCCATTTACTGCGGCGATTGTTGGAACCGGGCAATTATAGATTGCTTCAAGCATGGGCTCGTATTCGTCGCGCAGCGTGCGCTCAAGATCAATCTTCCCGGTGCTTGAGGCATCACCTAAATCCTGACCCGAGCAAAAAGCGTTTCCCTTACCGGTCAAAACAATCGCGCGGGCATGGGTGGCAGCGTGTTTCATCGCGTGCGTGACTTCGGCCCGCAACTGAGCGGTCATTGCGTTCAACTTCTCTGGGCGGTTCAGAGTTACCACTGCCAGATCATCCGCAATGTCCAACAGGATCGCTTCGTATTCCATCCACCCCTCCAAGGTTCGCTGCGCCTGCGACCCTGCCTCAATTTCCAATGAAGGAAAAGGTGAACCGAAGGTCAATCTTTGAGGATTTCGCGTAATCGTTCTTTCTCGGCGTCGCTAAGGAGGCCGTCACCTTCCCTTCGGTCCTGTTCCGCCGATCTTTTGCGTAAAAAGCTGAAACCAGTCGCCACAGCGATCAAAAGCATGATCGGACCGGCCAGCCACAAAAGGATGTTCGATCCTGACGTTGTTGGCCTTAGCAAAACATATTCGCCGTAGCGATCAACGATAAAGTCAATCGCCTGTCCATCTGTATCGCCGGCCACCAGGCGTTCGCGCAATAACAGGCGCAAGTCACGGGCCAATCCTGCATTGCTTTCGTCTATGCTTTCGTTGCGGCAAACCAGACAGCGCAAGCCGGAACTCAGATCCCGCGCCCTTTGTTCCAGGATCGGATCATCAAGCACCTCGTCAGGTTGGACAGCCATGCTTGGCGTTGCCAATAAAAGCAGTATCAGTAGAAACCGTTTCATTCCGCCGGAACCCCCTGCGTCGGCGTCTTGCGCGCGCCTGCCGCAACGCGAAAACGCCTGTCGCACAGGCTAAGAACGCCACCGAGCGCCATCAGTAGGCACCCGCCCCAAATCCAATTCGCTAAAGGCTTGATATAAGTCCGCACGACCCAGCCACCATTTGCCTGCTGATCTCCAATGACGACGTAAAGATCCCTGAGAAACCGATAGTCAATCGCAGCTTCAGTCGTTGGCATCCTTGAAACTGGGTAGTCGCGTTTTTCCGGATGCAGTGTTGCGATTGTTCGACCGGCCTGTTCGACCTTAACATCGGCTGTGGTTGAGAAATAGTTGGGCCCCTCGACATTCCGAACCTGTTCAAGTGTCAGAGTGAACTGGCCAACCTCGAAAGGCTGCCCCGTCTGCGCAACGCGGATATCCTCGACCTCCCATGCGGTCAGCCCGGCGATGGCAAAGATCGTAACCCCCAGTCCGGTATGGGCTGCAGCCTTGCCCCAATCGGCACCGGGCAGTCTGAACAGACGCTGCAGGTTGTTTTTTCTTCCAGTACGGCTCCAAAGGTCCACAATAGCGCCAAATGTGATCCAGGCCCCCAGAAACAGCCCCACGGGTCCCAATGCGCTGCGACCGGTCTGCATGACCCAAACGAGCAAGCCAAGCGCAACCGCCAGAAGGAATGCGAACCGCAACGAATGCGCCGCCTTGCCAAGCTTTCCACGTTTCCACGGAAGCATTGCACCAAGCGGTAATACAATCCCCAGCGCAACCATGAACGGTGTGAACGCCGCATTAAAGAACGGCGCGCCGACCGAGAGTTTGCGATCAAATGCCATCTCGGCCACCATCGGCCACAAGGTTCCGAAGAACACAACGAAACAGCTGACCGCCAATAGAATGTTGTTCAGCACCAGGGCGCTTTCGCGGCTGACCATACCAAACACGCCCTTGGCCTCCATCGCTTGCGCGCGTGCCGCATAGAGTGTCAACGCACCGCCAATGAAGACCACAAGAATGATCAGGATAAACACGCCGCGTTCAGGATCATTGGCAAAGGCATGTACCGAAGTCAAAAGCCCCGATCGCACAATGAACGTCCCGATCAGCGAAAAGCCAAAGGCGATAATCGCCAGAAGGATGGTCCAGCTCTTCAGCGCTTCACGCTTTTCGACCACGATAGCAGAATGCAACAGGGCTGCCGCCAATAGCCACGGCATGAAAGAAGCGTTTTCGACCGGATCCCAGAACCAGAACCCGCCCCAGCCCAGCTCGTAATAGGCCCACCAGGATCCAAGCGCGATCCCAATGGTCAGAAAAATCCATGCGGCCAGCGTCCAGGGACGCACCCACCTCCCCCAAGAGGCATCCACGCGCCCTTCGATCAGCGCGGCCACTGCAAAGCTGAATGCCATGCTCAGGCCGACATAGCCCAGATACAGAAACGGCGGGTGGAATGCCAAACCTGGATCTTGCAATAATGGGTTGAGATCCCGCCCATCGAACGGGGCGACAATCAGACGGTCAAATGGGTTCGAGGTGAGCAGGATAAAAGCGTAAAACGCCACCCCTACGGCCGCCTGAACCGCCAGCACGCGCGCTTTGAGCGTCGGAGGTAACCCTGCGCCAAAAAAAGCGGCCATGGCCCCGAAAACTGCGACGATCAGGACCCACAGCAACATTGACCCTTCGTGGTTGCCCCACGTGCCGCTGATTTTATACAGCATCGGTTTGGCGGAATGGCTGTTTTCAACCACTACCCGCAATGAGAAATCAGAGGTGGTAAAGGCCCAGACCAACGCCGCGAAAGAGAAGGCGACTAACAGAAACTGTGCAATAGCGGCGGTTTCTGCAAAGGACATCCAGCCAGTCCACCGTTTCGCCGCCCCTATCAGCGGAATGACCGTCTGAACGATGGCGACGAGAAAGGCGAGTATCAGCGCGAAGTGACCAAGTTCTGTAATCATGGTCCCGCATATATTCCTGTTGAGGGACAATCACCAATCACTTTCGCCTCTGCCGGACGCACATAGTGTCGCGGGTCAGGCGGACCGACCCCGCCGCCAATCCTCGAGCGCAGGGTTGAAATCGGGTTTTAGGACCTCATCGGCCAAGCCTGCATCTGTCCCAGTATCAGCGACCCCAATCAAACGTTCCCGCATCTCTGCCAGTGTTTCGATGTTTTCCATAACTTTCGGAGTACGTGTCATCGTTGCCGAAATTTCACGCTGCAGATCCTGCACTTTGGTCTGGTGTCTTGCGCCGAAATAGAACGAGACGACCACGCCCAACAACCACCACAAGGGCTCAGGTACCAACGCAATCCCCTGCATCCGAGCGGCAAACCAAAGCGGATCGACCATAGCGGCGATAAACAGCCCCAATGTTCCCAAGGCCATGGCGGGGCGCGGCAGCCGGTTGAGCCCATCCATAAAACGGTCAAATGCACTTTTTTGAACCCGCTCGAACTCAGCCCTATACTGTTCCAGTACTCCCTGTTGTCGCGTCAGGTCGCGTTTAGCGCCCTGCTCAGAATTTTCACGAAAGACTTCGGTTGTTTCACGCACGACATTCCGACCCTCGCCAAACAAGAACGCAAATATTCCTGAGATCAGCCCCATTCAGAAACCCTCCTTTGAAACTCTGCGTCGCTAAGATGATAGGTCGGTGACAGGAATTCCTCGGCGCGTCGTATCCAGCCACCTTTTGCCCCAGACCGGGACCGAGCATATTTGCGAGAGGCTGGACGCTGTTCCGCTATCCGGAAATAATAGTTTCTCCTGGCAACGCCATAAGCATCCCGCAGCGCGACAGGGTCCGGTTCAGACGCAGCACTACAAGCCTGCGCCGTCTGCGGGCCCACAACGCCATCTACGACGACATGATACCCCATTTCACGCAGCAAATATTGCATAATTTTAACAGCTTGAACGCCTGAATTCACGTACATGTCGAAAACAGATGGCTGCAGAATGTTAGGCAGTAGGTGTAATCGCGGTTTTGAGAAATAGTGGCGGATAAAGATTTCAACGGCCTGCGACCGGCTCAGCCGCCTTACATCGGATACATCAACGTTCCCGTCCTGCGTCAGGTCCAGTTGCAATCTGCGCATGGTATGGATTGTTACGCCGAATTTTGTCGCTCCACCCGGATCGTCGGGGTCATCGACAAAACCACCTTCACGCGTAACTATCTGTTCCGCGATCTGCCGAACCGTCTGCATGTACTGTTCTCCAACTTGGGACAGACAGACGCTCGGACAATTCTGTTAATACAGCTAAAATAGAAAGGGCGCTGCATGTCGATCCACGCAACGCCCGAATTCCGATCTCAAAGCCTATGGCTCAGCTCTCGCCGGCCTCCTTGTAAATACCTTGTTCTTTCAACGCGTCCACAACCTCTTTTGGCATATAGGTCTCATCGTGTTTCGCAAGAATTTCTGAGGCTTCAAAGACTCCGTTTACGTAGCTTCCGGTACCAATCATACCCTGGTTTTCCGAGAACAAATCAGGCAAAACCCCAGTAAACGTGACCGGCACACTTTCGCCACCGTCCGTCACCACAAAACGCACGGTTTCCCCTTGCCCCCGCACGATCGAACCCTCTTCGACCAGACCACCGATCCGGAATACTTCAGTCGGTTTTGGCGGCGCTGCCATTACTTCACTGGGCGAGCGGAAGAAATTGATGCCGTCCTGCATAGCGTATCCGATCAACGCCGTAGACACTGCCAAAGCAACGATTGACAGAAGGATGATTTGAACGCGACGACGTTTCTTGAGCGTTTTCATTTGTTCCTCATGGGAAAAGTGGGGCCATCATCAGACCCGCAGTTTCAGCTTCACCTAACATCAGGTTAGCGTTCTGCAAGGCTTGGCCACTGCTACCTTTTGTCAGGTTATCCAGTGCTCCGATCACAATGGCGCGCCTCTCGATCCGGTCGCTGGCCACGCCGATATGGCAGAAATTTGAGCCGCGCACATGGTGGGTCGAGGGTGTTTCGCCAAATGGCAGCATCTGGATAAATGGTTCGCTTTCATAGGTTTTCACAAGCGCTTCATAAACGCTCGTGGGGTCACCTTTGACATATGTAGTCGCTAGGATACCCCGGTTTGCCGGAACTAGATGCGGAGTGAACTGAACTTGGACCGGGCGCCCTGCAAGGGCAGAAAATTCTTGATCGAATTCCCCCAAATGCCGATGAGTACCGCCAACAGCATATGCGTTATATCCTTCGCTAAGTTCGGCATGCAGCAGGTTTTCTTTCAGCGACCGCCCGGCACCAGACACCGCGCATTTGAGGTCCAGAATGATGTCATCCAGATCGATGACACCGGCCGAAATCAAGGGACGCAATACATATTGTCCGGTAGCGGCGTTGCAACCTGTTCCGGCAACCAAACGGGCCGTGCAAATTTGATCGCGATAAAACTCGGTCAGGCCGTAAACGGCCTCCTCCTGCTGCTCCAAAGCCGCATGAGGGTTGCCATACCATTTTTCATATTCCTCAGGGTCGCGTAGCCGGAAATCGGCGGACAGGTCGATGATTTTCAGGTCCTTCGGCAGATCGCGGATAACTTCCTGGCTGGTTTTATGTGGCAGCGCGCAAAAGCACAGGTCGATCCCTGAAAAGTCGATTTCTGAAATTTTGCAAAGAACCGGTAATTCCAGGTGCCGCAAATGTGGAAATACCTGCGCCATCGACTGTCCGGCTTTCCGTTCGGCAGAAAGTGCAGCGATTTCCATATTCGGATGCTCGGCGATCAACCGAACCAGTTCAGCGCCGGTATAACCCGAAGCGCCCAGAATTGCGATTTTGTGGGTCATCTTGGACCTCTTGAATCTCTATGCCACTGTTCATGCCCGCCACTGTGACGGTCATGGGATTACGGATTCTTTCAGGCCGCGTCTTTGACCAAAGTCAGACAGCCTCGAAAGTAATTTGTCGTCGGAGGAACTGGGTGGCGCGATCACTGACAACGCCTGGCTTACCAGTGGTCAGATAACCGCCCTTCGCCGCACCCTGCATGTTCGGGTGCCGCTGCAAATAGTCTGCCAGACTTTCGGCAACCAGATCACCCTGGCTGAACACCTCAACGTCGGGTCCTAAGGCCTTCTGAAACGCCTCAGCCATCAAGGGATAGTGCGTACAGCCCAGAATTGCGGCCTGAGGCTCTGGCATCTTGCGTTTCAGGGCGTCCACATGGCTTCGAACCAGCGCTTCGGCCAGGATCATGTCGCCTTCCTCGATGGCATCAACGACCCCACCGCAGGCCTGCGCCTCAACATCTACGCCAATCGCACGAAAGGCCAACTCGCGTTGAAACGCGCGACTCGATACGGTGGCCGGGGTCGCAAACAAAGCGACGTGTTTGACCGCGACTTCACGCGGCGGGCTGTTGTCACCCCATTGCCGCTCAGTCAGCGCTTCGATCAATGGAACAAAAACGCCCAAGACGCGCTTGCCTTGAGGCACGCCCTCTTCCTGCATCCGCCGCAAAGCAGCAGCGCTGGCCGTATTGCAGGCCAGAATCACCAGATCACATCCCCGGTTCCAGAGGTCGTTCACCGCACCCCGGGTCAGCTCATAGATATTCTCTACATCACGCACCCCGTAAGGCGCATGTGCGCTGTCCGCGTAATACAGGAAATCAACGTCGGGAAGACGTTTCTGCGCGGCGTTCAGAACGGTCAGACCGCCCAAACCAGAATCAAAAATGCCTACTGCCATTTGCCCCTTTAGGCGCGATGCCGTTCCTCAAATTCATAGCCATAGTCATAAGACTTTAGTGGCTTTGGAGACAGCTCATACGTTGCTTTGCGCAAGAAATCCATCATCTTGCGCGTATCCTTGGCCAACGGGTCCAGAACGTCGCGGCCGATGGGCTCTCCGATCACCACCTGGACCGGGGTATCAACGCGTTTTTTGAATTCCTTGATTAGCAATCCCATGCGCAATGTATTGTGCAGATGGCTGGCGATCTGAAACAGGCGTGAGGTATGACCGTCAAAAAAGACCGGCACAACTGTCGCGTCTGATTTGGCAACCATCCGCGCTGTGAAGCCACGCCAGCCCGGGTCCATCGGGTACGAGAAAGGCTTTGCCCCTGTGCTGACGGTACCGCCGGGAAATATGCCAATCGCGCCGCCCTCGCCCAGATAGTTCAAAGCTTTCTTGCGGGTCTCGAGGTTCTGCTTCATCGCAGCTTTTGTATCGTCGAATGAAATCGGCAGAACGACCCGATTCAGATCCTCTGCCTTACGAAACACATGGTTGGCCAGAATGCGAAAATCCCCACGCGTACTGGACAACATGTGCCCCATCATCAACCCATCCAGAATTCCATATGGGTGATTGGCAATCAGAATCAGAGGGCCATCACGGGGAATATTAGACAATGACCCGCCAACCACATCCAGAGACAAACCGTATCTCTCAACCATGACCGACCAGAAATCTCGCCCGTTGGCCACGTCTTTTTCGTACCCATCAGCACGCCTGATAAGGCGCAGGCGGCCTGTGGTGTTCTCCATAAGCTTGATGACCATCCGTCCGCTTTTGGTTTCAGCGGAATAGGCATAAGAAATGTCACGTGCAACATGGCGTCGCGAGGGCATGGAAGTCTCCGGTTTTGTACCTGCATTTTAGATGCAAGTAACAATTTTGCCTAGCTGTCGTGACACGGTTGTGACGAATTACTCGGCGGCGGCCTGTAATTCAGGTCCTCCGTTCCGTATCGTGGTCAACAATTCCTCTCTGCGTTTGGCGGCGCTCGCCTCATTCGCCTTAAGGACGGGTCCAAAACCTTTGATATCCAAGGGCAACTTAGCGAACGCAATTACGGCATCCTTTGTTTGGATGGAAATCAGCGGAGTGATCTCTCTGAGATCACGCTCATATTGCTTGATCAGCGCGCGCTCCATTCGACGTTCGACACTATAGCCAAAGATATCCAGCGGAGTACCTCGAAGAACTTTTAGCCGAGACATGAATTTCAGCGGCTTCAGCATCCATTCGCCGAAACTCCGTTTGCGGGGTCGGCCATCTGGTCCTTTGCCACCAAGCAGCGGTGGGGCAAGGTGGAAAGTCATTTTGAATTCGCCATCAAATTCGGCGGCGGCTTTCTCCCGACTGGACAGTAACAACCGGGCCACTTCGTATTCGTCCTTGTAAGACAACAGCTTATGATACCCTTTTGCGACAGCATCACGAATTTCTGCATCCTCAAACGAGTCAACGATTTTGCGGTAGCGTTTCGCCAAACGAGCGCTTTGATACTGGGTCAGATGATCGGCGCGGAACGCGATGACCTGCTCTGGTGATTTCGGGAGGTCGGAAAAACTTGGCCGTAGAATCTCATCGACTTTTTCCGGGTGTAAATCCGCCCAACGACCGATTTCAAAGGCTCTTTTGTTGCGCTCTACCGCCGTTCCGTTCAGATCAATGGCTGCAATCACCGCATCGAGGCTGACGGGTATCAGTCCGCGCTGCCATGCGGCCCCAAAAACCATCATGTTCGAATAGATTGAATCTCCCATCACTGCGCGCGCAAGCTCAGTGGCATCAAACAGGGAAACATCTTCTTTCAATCGTGCTTGCAGCGCCAGTTCCAGCCTCTCACCAGGAATCCTAAACTTAGTGTCGCGCGTGAAATCGCCGGTAACGGTTTCGTGGCTGTTGACCACCGCTCCGGTCTGACCCAAGCGTGTCAGGCCAAGTGTTTTGGCCCCGGCGGACACAACCAAATCCCCACCGATTAATGTGTCGGCTTCACCCGTTGCCACACGTATTGCACTGATATCTTCTGGCCGGTTGGCAATACGGCAATGAATATGAACCGCACCGCCTTTCTGGGCCAAGCCTGCCATCTCCATCATTCCAGCGCCTTTGCCGTCAATCTGGGCCGCCTGTGCCAGAATCGCCCCCAGCGTGACAACTCCGGTCCCACCGATGCCGGTAATGACAACATTATGTGTGCCCATGATTTCAGGCAGCTCGGGCATCGGAAGATCGGGCAGATCAAGTTCGGTCGTCGCTTCTTTGCGAATCTTCGCGCCTTCCAGCGTTACAAAGGAGGGGCAGAACCCACTCAGACACGAAAAATCCTTGTTACAGCTCGATTGGTCAATCGCGCGCTTCCGGCCAAGTTCGGTTTCCTTGGGAACAATCGAAACACAGTTCGATTGGATGCCGCAGTCACCGCAGCCCTCACAGACATCCGTATTGATAAAGACCCTTTTGTCCGGGTCGGGAAAGGTTCCGCGTTTACGGCGACGGCGTTTCTCAGCGGCACAGGTCTGGACATAGACGATGACCGAGACGCCCTCATAGGTGCGGAATTTCTCTTGCACAGTCATCAGTTCGGCACGCTCAAAGCTCTCTACCCCTGCGGGTAAGGCTTTGAAGTTTACATCTTCTTTTTCGTCATAGACCAGCGCGACATGTGTGACGCCCATAGCCTTGACCTCGGCCGCGATCCTTTCGGCGGTCAGATCACCCTCATTGCCCTGCCCGCCCGTCATTGCGACTGCATCGTTGAACAGAATCTTGAAGGTGATGTTCGTACCCGCCGACAAAGCTGCCCGGATCGCCTGAACACCGGAATGGTTATAGGTGCCGTCTCCGAGGTTCTGGAACACATGATTGGTGGTCGAGAACGGCTCTTCCCCGATCCAGTTTGCCCCTTCGCCACCCATCTGAGTAAAGCCAAATGTGCTTCGATCCATCCACTGAACCATGTAATGGCATCCGATGCCCGCATAGGCCCGGCTTCCGTCTGGTACCTTGGTCGAACTGTTATGCGGGCATCCAGAACAGAAATACGGAAGGCGCGAGGCTATTTCCTCGGCATTGTCCGCCCGGCGCGCTTCGGTCAGCTTGGTCAAACCTGCGCGGACCCCGTCGGTATCACGGCCTTCTTCAATCAGGATACCGCCCAGTTTTTCAGCGATCATGTTCGGATCAAGGGCACCGCGGGTGGGAAACAGCTCTTCCCGATGCAGCGTCCCAGCACCGCCCTTGTACCAGCCATAGACTCGTCGACCACGGCGGTCGTCAAAGATCGCTTCCTTAACCTGAACCTCGATCAGTTTACGTTTTTCCTCAACGATTACAATCAGGTCCAAACCTTCTGCCCAGTCATGAAATCCGGACATATCCAGAGGGAACGTCTGTCCGACCTTATAGGTCGTGATGCCAAGGCGCTCGGCCTCGGCCTCATCAATATTCAACAAGGAAAGCGCGTGGGTAAGGTCCAGCCAGTTCTTGCCAGCGGCCACCAGACCTATCTTTGCGCCGGGTTTGCCCCAGACACGTTTGTCCATCCGGTTGGCCCGTGAAAACGTTTCAGCCGCAAAACGCTTGTAATCAATAATGCGCTCTTCCTGCAGATGAGGCGTATCGCCAAGCCGGATGTTCAGCCCTCCTTCGGGCATATCAAACTCGGGCACCAAGACTTTCATGCGATCAGGGTTGCCATCAACGACCGAGGTCACCTCGATCGTGTCCTTCATGGTCTTGAGGCCGACCCAGACACCGGCGAACCGACTGAGCGCGAATCCGTAAACGCCGTAGTCGAGTATCTCCTGTACTCCGGCCGGGCTGACCACTGGCATGTACATATCAACCAGCGACCACTCGGACTGATGCAGAACGGTCGAGCTTTCGCCCGTGTGATCATCCCCCATGGCCATCAGAACGCCACCATGTGCCGCCGTCCCTGCCATATTGGCATGGCGCATCACGTCGCCTGACCGATCTACACCAGGTCCTTTTCCGTACCACAGACCAAAGACGCCATCGAACTTGCCGTCACCCCTTAACCCGGCCTGCTGACTGCCCCAAAGCGCGGTTGCCGCAAGATCCTCGTTCAGACCGTATTGAAAAGTGACATCGCTTTCTGTCAGCTGTTTCTGCGCGCGCATCATCTGCTGGTCGACCGCTCCAAGAGGCGATCCGCGGTATCCCGTCACCAATCCCGCAGTGTTCAGACCCGATTTCGTGTCGCGCGCCTTTTGCATCAGCATAAGGCGCACAAGCGCCTGAGTGCCGTTCAATAGAACCGTGTTTTTGCTTAAGTCGAAACGGTCGTTCAAAGAAATTTGTGGCTTACTCATCAAACGCCTCCCCTCGTCAGATCAGTGTGCTTCATCTGCTTCCATATTAGGTCATAATAACTGACCTGCCTAGAGCTTATCCTCTGAAACGCAAGGATTTCGCCGTTTGAATGTGGAAGTTGTCACCTATTTCATATAGGCGTTCGGCAGGATAACGAAAGTTGCGGCGATGGATTGGGACAAGCTTAGGATATTTCACGCGGTTGCAGATGCGGGCAGCCTGACACATGCAGGCGATAAGCTGAACCTATCTCAATCGGCAGTCAGCAGACAAATTCGGGCATTGGAAGAGTCACTTGATTCGACGTTGTTCCATCGTCACGCCCGCGGTCTGATTCTGACCGAACAGGGTGAGCTGCTGTTCGACGCCACCTCGGCAATGTCCAAGCGACTGGACGCGGCAGCGGCGCGCATACGAGACAGCGAAGAAGAAGTCTTTGGTGTGCTGCGGGTCACAACCACATTTGGCTTTGGGACCCTATGGCTCGCTCCGAGGTTGCCAAAGCTGTATGAACAATACCCGGACCTAAATATCGACCTCATGCTTGAGGAACGCGTTCTTGACCTGCCAATGCGCGAGGCCGATGTCGCCATCCGTATGAAAGAGCCTAGCCAGGCTGATCTGGTGCGCAAGCGCCTGATGACAGTACAGATGCTGCTTTATGCTACCCCGGAATATCTAAAGGAAAGCGGTCAACCTGCCTCCCTCGAAGAAATCTCGAGCCATCGACTTATCTGTCAGACCCCCTCAGCCCCCCAAGTAGGGGCCAGTGCGGCAATGGTACGGCATCTGATGACCTATAACCCGGCGTCGTTGCTGACAGTGAACAACTATTTCGGTGTCTTGCAGGGCGTACTGCACAATCTGGGAATTGGCTTGCTGCCCGATTATGTCACGCATGATTTCCCGCATCTGCTGCCGGTACTTTCAGACATCGAAACGGCTGACGTTCCTGTTTATCTCGCCTACCCCGAAGAACTACGCCATTCCAAACGCGTGGCAGCCTTCCGCGATTTTGTGCAGGACGAGATCATCGCGCAGCGTAAACACCTGAAGAAAATGGGGAAACTATAGCTATGCGTCAACGTCATAGCGGACATGACGGACTATCACACTGAAACGCCTTGATCGTTATCAAACTGATGCCTAAATGGGCACTCGAAGGCGGTGATGCTGTAACGCTCATCATCTTCATACCTCCCTGTTGGACTACGGCCGAGCTTAGTGCTCGGCCTTTTTTTTGGTCCTGGCTTAATCGGTGACACCGAACAGCCGAAAACTGCTGGGAAATTTCCACCTCCGCGCCTATGATCCCGTAAAAGATCAAAAATTCGTGTTCGAGGGAAAATTCATGCACCATCCACTCCGCCTATTACTGGCGTTGATTTCCGCCATTCTTCTTGCGGTACCAGTACACGCACAAGACAGTGGGACCGCGTCGTCTACGGTAACAATTCCAGAGGACCTGACGCCCGATCAGGTTGATGGCTTGGTGGCACGTATGTCCGACGATCAGGTTCGCGCCATTTTGTTGGAACGGCTCGACGCGGTTGCAGAAAAGCAGGCGGCAGCAAACGAAAACCATGAAGATCCGCTTACCGAAATCAGTGAAATCTGGGCCGAGATGGTTACCTCTTGGACGCAGGTTTTGACCACATTGCCAAATATCGTCAGCGCCCAGGTTGAAGCGTTCAGCAATTTCTCAGCGAAATTCGGATCTACCGGGGTGTTTGGCCTGTTTGGGTTGATCCTAGCAGTTCTGGTGGCCGGATACGCTGCTGAGAAATTGTTTGGGTTTCTCACCCGCAAATGGCACGAAGAGCCCGATGGGAATTCTGATGCCGATCTTTGGAGCGCGGTACGTTACTTGTTCCGCCGATTCTGCCGGGAAATCGCAGGACTTGTTGTGTTCTATGTTGTTATCCGGGCGATTGGACGGGGCTTGCTGACGACAGAACAGCTTACCTATGCCGCCCCATTCGTTTTCTACCTGATTTGGATTCCGCGTCTGGGCGCAGCCGCCTCACGCTTTGTGCTGGCGCCCAAAAAGCCACATTACCGATTGGTCAACATAGACGATCATTGGGCCAAATATCTGCATCGCAACCTGATTGGCCTTCTTCTATTGATCGGCCTCACGCTCTTTATCGTACGGTTCAACTTGCTTAACGGTATCACCCCGGCCGATACGCGTATCGGTTTCTGGCTGAACGCTGGCATCCATATATACATTGGGATCATCGCTTGGACCGCGCGCGAAGGGTTGTCTCAGATGATGTTGGGCACGGATCCGGACCACACCAAATTCGATGAAAAGGTCGCTCATTACTATCCCTACTTCGCTATCGGCGTTTCGGTGGTGATATGGTTCCTGGTCGAATTCCTGATCGCACAGCGTGATCCCAGAACACTTGCCCTGCTTGGCAAAGGGCCACATTTCACGACGATGTTCTGGCTGCTGATCGCACCAGCGCTTGATACGCTGATCCGTGGCCTAGTGCGCCATCTTCAACCCCCAATGTTGGGCGACGGACCATTGGCCGAACGCGCCTATAAATCAGCCAAGCGCAGCTATATCCGGATTGGTCGCGTGCTGGCCGGCCTGTTTGTGGTCTTTATGATCGCGCGGGTCTGGCAGCTTGATCTTCGACATGTCGCCTCTGCCGGGATCGGAACCGACGTTGGCGGTACGGTAATCGAATTCCTGATGATCATCGCTGTCGGATACATCTTGAACGAGGTCGTCTCACTATGGATCAACCGTCGTCTTGCCAAGGAACAGACAACGGCAGAAGAGCTGGATGAAGAGGCCGGTGGCGAGGGTGGCGGCGCAGGCGGTTCACGTCTGGCGACGGTTCTTCCCTTGCTGCGGATCACGGCGCAAGTCACGATTGCGGTCATCTTCGGCCTGCTCGCATTGGGCGCGCTGGGCATCAACATCACCCCACTTCTGGCAGGTGCTGGTGTCCTTGGTCTTGCGATCGGTTTCGGCGCTCAGAAGCTGGTGGCAGATATCGTCGGCGGTGTCTTCTTCCTTATCGACGATGCGTTTCGCGTGGGTGAATATGTCGATGTCGGCGGCACCATGGGCACCGTCGAGAAAATCTCGATCCGTTCGATGCAGCTCCGCCATCACCGTGGGCCCGTTCACACGATCCCCTATGGCGAGATTCAAAAGCTGACCAATTTCAGCCGTGACTGGGTGATCATGAAGCTAAAGTTCACCGTGCCGTTTGACACTGATCCCAACAAGGTCAAGAAGATCTTCAAGAAGATCGGCGCCGAGATGATGGCGGACGAAACCCACAAAGAAGGCTTCTTGCAGCCCTTCAAATCGCAAGGTGTTTTCGACTTTGACGATGTTGGCATGATCATCCGCGGCAAGTTCATGGCCAAGCCGGGCAAGCAGTTCACGCTTCGCAAGGAAATCTTCAACCGGGTGAAGGCCGAGTTCAATGCCAATGGCATCGACTTTGCCCGCCGCGAAGTTCGCGTAGCAATTCCTGGTCTGGAAGAGGCCGAGAACCTTACCGAACAACAAAAAGCTGCTGTTGGGGCCGCTGCGGCGGACTCGATCAACAAGGGAGAAACCCCAGCTTAAAGACCAGATACAGACGCCACGCGGCTTTTGGGCCGTCTGGCAGGAAATACTATAGACGGAACCGGCCACTGGCGCGGTTCCGTTTTTTTTTCTGGGTACACAAAGCGCAGAAAAGCTCGAAATTGGCATATGCCGGTTACGTTATTCGACCCTGCGCTGACTTGGCCCTTCCCACAGACGCGCCCTTGCCCTACAAGGCCCGCAATCTCGGCCACCATGGATACAGGACAAACGATGCAAGAGCCCGCCATCACACCGGATCTGATTGCCGCGCACGGGTTGAAACCCGAAGAATACGAGATGATCCTGGAGATTATCGGGCGCGAGCCAACCTTTACCGAGTTGGGCATTTTCTCGGCCATGTGGAACGAGCATTGTTCCTACAAATCTTCTAAGAAATGGCTGCGCACCCTGCCCACCTCTGGACCCCAGGTGATCTGCGGACCGGGTGAAAATGCAGGTGTGGTCGATATCGGCGATGGTCAGGCCGTGGTCTTCAAGATGGAAAGCCACAACCATCCGTCTTACATCGAACCCTATCAAGGTGCGGCCACAGGTGTTGGAGGTATCCTGCGCGACGTTTTCACCATGGGTGCGCGCCCAATCGCCTCGATGAACGCGCTGTCTTTTGGTGAACCCGGCCACCACAAGACCCGTCAGCTGGTCAATGGCGTGGTCGAAGGTATCGGCGGCTATGGCAACTGTTTCGGCGTGCCTTGCGTTGGCGGCGAAGTGCGCTTTCACCCGGCCTATAATGGCAACTGCCTTGTGAATGCCTTCGCAGCCGGGCTGGCTGACAGTGACAAGATTTTCTACTCAGCCGCATCGGGCGTCGGCATGCCGGTTGTCTATCTTGGAGCCAAGACCGGACGCGACGGCGTGGGCGGAGCCACCATGGCCAGCGCCGAATTTGACGACACGATCGAGGAAAAGCGCCCCACCGTTCAGGTTGGCGACCCGTTCACCGAAAAACGCCTGATGGAAGCGACGCTGGAGCTGATGCAGACCGGCGCGGTGATCTCGATCCAGGATATGGGCGCGGCGGGTCTGACCTGCTCGGCCGTGGAAATGGGCGACAAAGGCGGTCTGGGCGTGCGGCTTGATCTGGAAAACGTCCCCCAGCGCGAAGAGAACATGACAGCCTATGAGATGATGCTGTCGGAATCCCAAGAACGCATGTTGATGGTTCTCAAACCCGAGCTTGAGGCCGAAGCTCGCGCCGTTTTCGATAAATGGGACCTGGATTTCGCCATCGTCGGTGAAACCCTCGCCGAAGATCGCTTTCTGATCATGCACAATGGCGAGGTCAAAGCTGATCTGGTTCTGTCCAAGCTCTCGTCCACTGCGCCCGAATATGACCGCCCGTGGGAGGCTACTCCGCAGGCAGAAGACCTGGCCGACGTGCCTCAGATCGACCCGATCGACGGTCTGCGCGCCCTGCTCGCTTCGCCAAACTATGCGGGCAAGCAATGGGTTTACGAGCAGTATGACACCATGGTTATGGCTGATTCCGTGCGTACGCCTGGTCTGGGCGCCGGCATGGTTCGTGTACACGGCACCGACAAAGTTCTTGCTTTCACCAGTGACGTTACCCCGCGCTATGTGCGAGCCAACCCTGTAGAAGGCGGCAAGCAAGCTGTTGCCGAAGCTTATCGCAACCTGACCGCCGTCGGGGCATTGCCGCTGGCGACCACTGACAACCTGAATTTTGGCAACCCGGAAAAGCCCGAGATCATGGGCCAGTTCGTCGGTGCCATCCAAGGCATTGGTAAGGCCGTCGCAGCGTTGGATATGCCCATCGTGTCCGGCAACGTGTCACTTTACAACGAAACCGACGGTCAGGCGATCCTGCCGACCCCGACAATTGGAGCGGTCGGCCTTCTGGCGCACACGGACGAGATCATAGGTAATGAGGTCCGCGACGGCCACGTGGCTCTGGTCATCGGCGATACGCAGGGGCATCTGGGCCAATCCGCCCTTCTGGCCGAAGTGTTCAACCGCGAAGATGGCGACGCGCCGCATGTCGATCTGGATGCCGAAAAGCGCAACGGAGAGTTCATCCGCGCAAACCGAGAGATGATCAAAGCCTGCACCGATCTTGGCGATGGTGGTCTGGCATTGGCGGCCTTCGAACTGGCCGAGGCAACCGGCGTCGGCATCACGCTTGACGACGCCTCGACCGAATTCCTGTTTGGCGAGGATCAGGCCCGTTATCTGGTCGCCTGCAACTTTGACCAGGCCGAAGCCCTGATGATTGCCGCAGGTCAGGCTGGCGTTCCACTGGTATCGGTCGGGCGGTTCACGGGCGACAGCGTCCGCATCGGCTCTTCTGAGGCCTTGCTTGATGAACTGACTGCCACTTTCCGCAACAGCTTCGCCGAAGCCGTCGCCTGATTTTGGGGCCTGCGCTTCTGAAAACCTGCACTTTGACAAGTGCAGGTTTTTGTCATTTCGGGGCGTCTATCTGACCCTTGCGCGCCCCGCCCCGGCGCACTACATCTTGAGAAAGACTTTCAGGAGAAACCTACATGCCGATGAGCGCCCACGAGATTGAGAACCTGCTGCGCGACGCGTTTCCCGATGCGGACATTCAGGTCGGCGGCAGCGACGGCGTACATATGTCGGCCATGGTCGTGGATGAGAGCTTTCGTGGCAAAAACCGGGTGCAACAACAGCGAGCAGTTTATGCAGCCCTCAAAGGCAAGATGGACGGCCCGGATGGCGACTTGCACGCGCTGGCTCTGACGACGAAAGTGCCTGAGTGAGCACGACTTTCTGGATTTACGGGATTTGCTCTTTGGTGGCGCTGGTTGGGTGCATATTTGTTGTTCGATCAGCTTTTTTGCCCGGCACCAATAAGAAAGCTCGCGGAAGCGAACCCGGCCAAGGAGATCAACTAATAACTCATGGCGTGCATACGGGCGGCCCGGGCGGTGGACACCCGACTGTGGCGAGGGTGACCCGAGATCCGCAGCAATACGCTAAAGCCATGGCTCCAAAAAAATGAGTACATGGCTGGCTTGGATTTCAGCAATCGCGGCTTTGATAGTTGCCGCCGCGCTGATCGAGGCCTATGTGAAGCGAAACAGAAAGCGTAAACTGGTCGACATGCGTCCAAACCCGGACAAAATCAGCAAGGTTGACGGCATCGAGAGATACGGGCTGAATCCGCTGGCCCTGGCGCAGGCCGAACACCGACGGCTGGAAAAGGAAGGATGGGTCGCCGCCCCATCACAGGATGAAACGACCGCCCCGGATGCGGATGACAAGGAAAAGTAACATGACCGACGTGAAAACCCAGATCGACGAGACCGTCAAAGCCAATGATGTGGTGCTATATATGAAAGGCACCAAGGAAATGCCGCAATGCGGATTCTCCTCGCGCGTGGCAGGCGTGCTGAACTACATGGGCGTAGAATTTGCTGACGTGAATGTACTGGCCGACGAAGGCTTGCGTCAGGGGATCAAGGACTATTCTGACTGGCCGACTGTTCCGCAACTCTATGTCAAAGGCGAGTTCGTAGGCGGATGCGACATCATCACCGAGATGACCCTGTCGGGCGAATTGGACACGCTGTTTGACGAAAACGGTGTCGGCTACAACAAGGAAGCCGCTGATAAAATCAGGGAAGCAAACGCCTGATCAGCGGCTGACGCAATTTCCCAATAAGACCTGCTCGCTGGCGGCATCTGCACCTGTCGCCAGAAAGCTCACCGTGGCGTCCCAGCCTTTGGAGCGCAGGATGTAAGTGCCAGTTGTTCCGTCGGATTCATAGCGGATACCAGAGCCGCTCTGAGCTTGGTGCAAAGTCACCAGCTTATTGTCGACCATCATGGCTGCCGCGCTGGATCCATCCTCGGCATTGAAATAGGCAACCTCAAGAGGCACGCCGTTATCACAAGTAAATGTGACGGGCAGAATATCGATCCCAGCCCAGGAAACCTGCGCTGACACAGACATGAAAGTTGCAATAGCAATAGTACGCATATTTATCATTTCGTTGACTTTTCTTCTATGAATGCCGCCATTGCCTCGGCCCGAGCAGCCAACTCTGCCAAGGTGTCAGTGACCGAAGGTGGAACCACGGCAACTTCAATTCTTTCCGGCTCGGGCTGTGGCATGCTACGCAGGTTCCGAAGCTCGGCTTCGGCCTCCGCCAGCTTATTTTCCAGCGAGTTGATTTTGTCACCTGTGGCGGCGGCTTTGTCTGCCAACATCAATCCAGCCATCAAAAGCATCCGGGATTCAGGCATCCGACCGATCTGATCCGACAATACCTGCGCTTCATCATCCAGCAATTTAGCAGCAGCTTGCAGGAAAACCTCTTCGCCTTCCTGGCACGAAACCTCAAAGCCGCGCCCCCCGATTTGAATGGTCAATTCAGGCATTATTCCACCTCTCCTTCGGCCAGTTTCGCCTGAGACAGCAACGGTTCCAACCGGGCCAGCACGGCATGTGCTTCGGCCGCATCGGTGGCCTGCGCTGCGCGCGTTGCCTCAAGCTCGGCAGCTGTGGCACGGTTCAACAGATCCGCATCGGTCATTCCGTCTTCTGCAGCTGCGCGCAGCTCTTCGACCGACATTCGTAGTTGTTCGTTGGCTTTGCGCATGCGCTGCAGATCATCATCCAGACGCGACATCGCCGAGCCATGGCTACTGCGTTCGGCGCGCAGCATTTCTAACTCAGCGCTGAGTTCCGCCACGCGTTCACTATCCGCCAATTCCGAACGAAGACGGGCATTTTCGGCTTTCAGTTCTTCGACAACATCCTGATCTTCCAATGCTGCCTTTGCGCTTGCCAACTCGGCCCGTGCGGCTTCGACCGAGGTAAGCTGTGCCCTGGCATCTTCGAGTTGCTCGCGCAGCGCTGCACTTTCCTGACTATCAGACGGCGTATTGCGCAAGCCTTCGATTTCTAGGCGCATGGCATCGACTTCGGAATCGTGCCTTTCTTTTAATGATCTGAGACGCTCTTCAAGTTGAGCATTCGCAACCCTCTCATCATCCAGAGCTACACGCAGAGTGTCATCTTCTCCACTGTTGCCTGCGCCAACTTCCGCCATTGTCGCAATGCCGGATCCAATCCGATCCATCGCGGCCACAATACGGCGTTGTAGTTCTTCGATCTGGCTCATGCCCCTGCCACCTTTTTTATCAAGGTTCCTTTGTTTCGCGAGGTTATCCGAATCAACCTTGTTCGCGTCTTGGCCTAGTCTAACCCAATGGCATCGAAAATACCCACTGTTTGCTTTCAACGACTTGGGTCACATTCTTGATCCAGCAAAACCCTGCAGCACCCAGTTCTACTTGCACTTTGAGGGCTGAATGGTATTGAGCGGCCATCTGCCTGTAATCCAAAGGAACAACACCCGTGGACCTGACTGCGCTGCGCAATGCCAACCCCGAACACTGGGACAAAGCTGCGGCCATCCGCACATTGACCCTCGACGCCGTCGCCGCCGCCAATTCCGGCCATTCCGGTATGCCAATGGGCATGGCCGATGTCGCGACCGTACTGTTCGAAAAGCACCTGAAATTCGACGCCTCGGCCCCAAGCTGGCCCGACCGCGACCGGTTCATCCTGTCCGCCGGTCACGGCTCGATGCTGATCTATTCGCTGTTGTATCTCACTGGGAACGCTGACGTTACGCTGGAACAGATCAAGAATTTCCGTCAGCTGGGCGCAAAAACTGCAGGTCACCCCGAGAACTTCCTTGTCAACGGGATCGAAACAACAACCGGCCCGCTGGGTCAGGGGATCTCGAACGCCGTTGGTTTTGCCATGGCCGAGGAAATTCAGCGCGCTCATTACGGCAAGAAGATCGTAGATCACTATACCTATGTCATCGCGGGCGACGGCTGCCTTATGGAAGGCGTTAGCCAAGAGGCCATCACGCTGGCCGGCCGTCACGAGCTGGGTAAGCTGATCGTGTTCTGGGACAACAACAACATCACCATCGACGGCACGGTCGACATCGCTGACCGGACCGATCAGGTGAAACGTTTTGCCGCCTCGGGCTGGCAGGTCATCGAGATTGATGGTCATGATCCGCAGGCCATCGACGAGGCCATCACCAAGGCGAAATCGTCAAACAAGCCGACCATGATCGCCTGTGAAAGCCATATTGCTTTGGGTCACGCCGCGCAGGATACCTCGAAAGGCCACGGCGCCCTGACCGATCAGGAACAGCTGAAAGCGGCCAAAGAGGCCTATGCCGCCCCGCATGGCGCCTTCGAAATTCCGCCAAATGTCAAAACCACCTGGGAAGCAATCGGTTCCCGCGGCGCGGCCGAGCGGTCTGCGTGGGAGGAGCGTTTCGCGCAAATCTCTGAACGCAAACAGGCCGAGTTCAACCGCTCTTATGCGTTCGAGGCACCCAAAAAACTGGCCGGTGCCATCCGCTCGTTCAAAAAGCAGATGTCGGAAGATCAGCCCAAGTTGGCCACCCGTGCCTCGTCCGAAAAAGTTCTGAATGTGGTCAATCCGATCATGCCGGAAACTATTGGCGGGTCTGCTGACCTGACCGGTTCGAACAACACGAAATCGGCCGATATGGGCGTGTTCCTGCCGGAAAACCGCAAGGGTCGGTACATCCATTACGGTATCCGCGAACACGGCATGGCCGCCGCGATGAACGGTATGGCGCTGCATGGCGGCATCCGTCCCTATGGCGGTACCTTCATGGCGTTCACCGACTATGCGCGGCCCTCGATGCGGCTTGCAGCGCTGATGAAGATACCCACGGTCTTTGTGATGACCCATGACTCGATCGGTCTGGGCGAAGACGGCCCGACCCACCAGCCGGTCGAGCATCTGGCAATCTCACGCGCGACACCGAATACCTATGTGTTCCGTCCGGCGGATGCCGTTGAAACAGCGGAATCCTGGGAACTGGCGCTGACCTTCAAGGACAGCCCTTCGGTCTTGTCTCTGACCCGCCAGGGCGTGCCGACCGTACGCAAGGATCACAAAACCAAAAACCTGACTGCACAAGGCGGCTATGTTCTAGCCGAAGCCGAAGGCAAGCGTCAGGCAATCCTGATCGCAACCGGTTCGGAAGTGTCGCTGGCGATGGAAGCCAAGGCGATGCTCGAGGCCGAGGGCATTGGCACGCGCGTCGTGTCGATGCCATGCATGGAACTGTTCGCCGAGCAGGATGAAGCGTATCGCAAGCGGGTTCTGCCCGGTGGAGCCGTCCGTGTCGGCATCGAGGCCGCCGTCCGCGCCGGAGGCTGGGACCGCTGGCTGCTGGGTGAACGCGGCCGTGACGCCAAGGCAGGCTTCATCGGCATGTCGGGCTTTGGCGCGTCTGCCCCCGCTGATGAACTGTACAAACATTTCGGCATCACTGCCGAGGCCACAGTTGCAAAGGTCAAGGAATTACTGGAGCTGTAATTCCCAATTTCAAACATCAAGCGAAGGGCGGCCATGCGCCGCCCTTTTCGTTTTCTGATTAATGCGTTTCAGATTTCCGAGACAAAATCGGCGCGACCACTTTGGTTGCAATCGGGATCAGCACGAACCCCCAGGCCAGTCCGAAAATGCCATCCATCGTGGCTTTGGAAATCCACTCCACGGCACCTTCCCATTGCGCCGAAACCGCATGCCCGGCTGCATAGGCCATGTCATGGATCTGATGTCCCAACCAGCCAAAACCCAGAACCTCTAGCCCGTGAATGATGATCGAGCCGCCAACCCACAGCATCGCAGCTGTGCCGACAATCGACAGCACTTTCATGACAACCGGCATCGCCTTAACCAATCCACGCCCCAATCCGCGCCCGATCGGCGTTGGTGCGTTCCGCGCCAGGAAAAGGCCCACATCGTCCATCTTCACGATCAAGGCGACCGAGCCATAAACGGCCAGGGTCACACCTAGTCCAACAACGGCCAGCGTTGCCGCCTGCATCCAGATATTCGGTGCTTCGATGGCGGCAAGGGCGATTGTCATGATCTCGGCGGACAAGATGAAATCGGTTTTGATCGCCCCCTTGACCTTCTGCTCTTCCAGATGGCCCGGGTCTTTGACCTTCATATCTTCGTCTATAACGTGGCTGCCATGAGGGAAAAGCAGGTGAAATATCTTTTCTGCCCCTTCGAAGCACAAATAGGACCCGCCAAGCATCAACAAGGGCGTTATCAACCAGGGTGCAAAATTGGCCAGCAACAAGGCGACTGGCAACAGCAGGATAATCTTGTTGAAAATCGAGCCGCGCGCAATGCGCCAGATGATCGGCAATTCCCGCGCCGGGGCAAAGCCCTGCACATATTTCGGAGTAACTGCTGCATCATCGATGATCACGCCCGCAGTCTTGGCCCCGGCCTTGCCGGCGGCAGCGACCACATCGTCCACTGACGCTGCAGCAACCTTTGCTATGCCAGCAACATCATCCAACAGTGCCAACAAACCACTCATGCGTGTTTCCTCTCATCTCACCTGTCGCCAGGGGACCCTACCCGATCCGACGGCTAGCGCAAGCGTTAGCGCAACCGGCGAAGGTTTGCGCTAACACGTTAAGAATATGTCACTTTTGCCCTTTTGAGAAAGCGTCTGTGCCGCTATATGCCCCGCAGAGCAAGCGCATTTTTGGAGACGTCAGATGACCATCAAGGTCGGCATCAATGGATTTGGCCGTATCGGCCGCTGCACCCTGTCGCATATTGCGGCATCGGCCCGCAACGACATCGAAGTGATCAAGGTCAACGCGACCGGCCCATTGGAAACTACCGCCCACCTGCTGAAATACGACAGCATCCACGGCCGCTTTCCCCGCGATGTTTCGATCGAAGGCAACACCATGGATTTGGGCCGCGGCCCAATGGAGGTGTTCTCGACTTACGATATGAACGAGCTTGATTGGGAAGGTTGTGACGTCGTTTTGGAATGCACCGGAAAATTCAACGATGGCCTGAAAGCCAAAACGCATCTGGAACGCGGTGCTCAGAAGGTTCTTTTGTCTGCGCCAGGCAAGAATGTTGATAAAACCATTGTCTATGGCGTGAACCACAACAGCCTGGTTACTGAAGATAGAATGGTTTCGAATGGCTCTTGTACCACGAACTGCCTTGCTCCGCTTGCCAAGGTACTGGACGAAGGTATCGGGATCGAACACGGTATCATGACTACGATCCATGCCTATACCGGCGACCAGCCGACACTGGATCGCCGTCATAGTGACCTGTATCGCGCGCGCGCTGCGGCAATGTCCATGATCCCAACTTCAACAGGTGCAGCCAAAGCTCTGGGCGAAGTTCTGCCGAACCTGAAGGGTCGTTTGGACGGCTCGGCTATCCGTGTACCAACACCAAACGTTTCTGCTGTCGACCTGACTTTCCATGCGGCGCGTGACGTGACTGTCGAAGATGTTAATGCCATCGTTCGTGAAGCATCACGGGGATCAATGCAGCGCGTCGTGGGCTATGAGCCCGCGCCGCTGGTTTCGACCGATTTCAATCATACCGAAGAAAGCTCGATTTTCGCACCAGACCAGACACGGGTCGTTAACAACCGCATGGTTCGTGTTCTGGCTTGGTATGACAACGAATGGGCCTTCTCGGTTCGTATGGCAGACGTCGCCGTTGCCATGGGACGGCTTAACTAAAACGCCGTAGAAATGTTGTACCTTTACACCCGCTCAGTTTATCTGGGCGGGTGTTTTCATTCGGGGCCAACATGACCAATCAAATTGCTATCTGGCTTGGCATTCTAATACTTGGCTGTCTGCTAGTCGATTACGCAATGTTCGGCTCTGAGAACCTGATCTTCCTGGGAAAGAAACTTTACACCTTCCTGGACTGGCTCGCCTTCTGGCGCTGACAGAGGTTTTTCTTGACTTTTTCCTTGATCTAGCTTTGTTAGCGCTAACTTTGCAATAACAGACACCCAGACGGAGCAGACCATGACACTCAAGTTGGCAATCAATGGATTTGGACGGATCGGGCGCGGTGTTTTGCGGGCCTTGATGGAATCTGGGCGGACCGACGTTCAGATCGTGGCCATAAACGATTTGGCCAAGCCCGAAATTAACGCGCATCTCTTTGAATTCGACAGTGTGCATGGACGTTATACAAAGCCCGTTTCCCTGACCGACGCCGGTTTGGATGTCGGTGCAGGCCCGATCCGCCTAACCAGCGAACGCGAGCCTGAGAAACTCGATTGGTCCGATATTGACGTTGTTCTCGAATGCACAGGCGTGTTTCGCACGCGCGAAGCCGCGGCGCGCCATTTTGACAACGGCGCCAAAAAAGTTCTGATTTCTGCTCCTGCCCGCGGGGATGGTGCGGTCAAAACCATCGTCTTCGGGGTAAATGACCATGAACTGTCCGTCGAGGATACGATCGTTTCGAACGCATCCTGCACGACCAACTGTTTGTCACCCGTTGCTGCGGCGCTGGACGAGGGTTTGGGCATTGTCCACGGAAACATGACAACCGTTCATGCCTATACAGCCAGCCAACCAGTTCACGATACCGCCGGAAAAGACCCGTATCTGTCACGCGCGGCTGCATTGTCGATGATTCCCACCACTACGGGGGCAGCCTCAGCCGTAGGTCTCGTATTGCCCCAGTTGGCAGGTAAATTGACTGGACAGGCAATCCGTGTACCCACTCCGAACGTCTCGGTTGTGGATCTGGTGGCCGAAGTGTCGCGCCCAACAACCGAAGAAGAGGTCAACCAGTTGTTCATTGATGCCGCGGCCAATATTCCCGGTGTCCTTGCCGCGGAAAGCCGCCCACTAGTGTCGATCGACTTCAATCACGACGCACACAGTTCGACCGTATCTTTGGCTGAAACCAAGGTGACAGACGGCACGTTGGTCCGGGTGCTGGCCTGGTACGACAATGAATGGGGCTTTTCTAACCGGATGCTGGACACGGCGGCCGCGATGGGCGCGCTATCCTAAGCGCGCACGCAGCGCGTCATTTACGCGGGGCGTGACGAAATTCGACACGTCCCCGTTCAATCGCGCGATCTCTTTCACCAGTTTCGAGGCAATCGCCTGATGGCGGGCCTCAGCCATAAGGAACACCGTCTCGATCGAGTCGTCCAATGCGCGGTTCATACCGACCATCTGGAACTCATACTCGAAATCCGCAACAGCACGCAGGCCTCTGACAATGACCTGAGCACCTACGTCGCGGGCACAGTTGATAAGCAGGTTTTCAAAAGGATGGGCGACAATTTCAGTTCCGGTCTGTTCGGAAAGAAAGGAACATTCGGCTTCGATCATCTCGACCCGTTCTTCCAACGAAAATAACGGCCCCTTTTCCCGATTGATCGCCACCCCAATCACGAGCTTGTCAACCAGAGCGGCCGCGCGACGGATGATATCAATATGACCCAGGGTGATCGGATCAAATGTTCCGGGATACAATCCAACCCTCATTGCCGCCTCCTGCGCAACGAAATTTCTGCGCAAGCAAACATAACTTGGCTATGGGTGCAAGTAGTTGCGTCGCGTTTCTATGGGCTTAATGGCCCATGATCATGCCTTCCAATGCGTCTTTTTCCATTGCCAGTTCGGAAAGCTGTGCTTTGACAACGTCGCCTAGGGTAACAATGCCAACGAGGTTACCGTCCTCAACAACCGGCATATGGCGAAAGCGCCCTTCGGTCATCCGCGACATAATATCCTGGACAGTATCCTGTTGCGTCGCTGTCACCAGCTCG
This sequence comes from Ruegeria sp. YTSA108, assembly GCF_059610185.1. Taxonomy (NCBI): domain Bacteria; kingdom Pseudomonadati; phylum Pseudomonadota; class Alphaproteobacteria; order Rhodobacterales; family Roseobacteraceae; genus Ruegeria; species Ruegeria sp. YTSA108. Next base: position 237,227 of record NZ_JBXWND010000001.1, read on the forward strand.
CGGGTCATATAAGCGCTTACGGGTTTTGATAGGCATCCGCTGCCGCTTGCGGCCAGTTCGCGCACAATGTCACGCTCTGATAAGATGCCCGATGCGGTCTTGCCGCCGTCTTCTGATACAACCACCGTTCCGATGCGCTTTTCTGCAAGGATTCCTGCAACCTCTGAAACTGTGCGCGAAGGAGCAACTGTCACCACGCCTCCGGTGGCTTTGGATTTCAGAATGGCCTGAACAAGCATTGACGTAACCTCCGAAATAACTTCGTGTTTTCCAAAGCGTTGCCGGAATGAAATAGCCTGTCAAGGTGAAGCTTCAGCCTCAAGCCGCTCAACTTCATCGCGAATTCCTTGGGACAGGGCCTGCGCGAACCGATTCAGCCGCTCGTTTCGTTGGTCACCTTGATGTCGGACCAGATGAAAACTGCGTGTCAAACTCACTTGATCAACCAATATTTTCTTCAACTTCGGGTGAAATGGCAGTGTGAAATCATGCGCAATGCAGATCCCTGATCCCTGCGAAACCTGCCGCAGTTGGACAGAGACCGAATTCGAGGCCAACGCGACTCGGTCAACACCCAGATCGACCAGATAGTCCAATTCGCGGTCGAATATCATATCAGGTATGTATCCGATCATACGATGCCCCCCTAACGTGCTGATGGAATGAACCGCCGGGTGATCGGCAAGGTATTCCTGCGTTGCGACAAGATGAAGTTTGTAATCGGTAATTTTCTGTACAAGCAGTTTTCCAGCGGTCGGTGCGCTGACGGTCACGGCCATATCGGCTTCACGGCGCGAAAGGTTGATGACGCGCGGCAAGGCCAGAATTTGTATGTCCAGATTGGGATTGGCGTCACAAATCTTGCCACACACCTGCGGCAACAAGTAGTTCGCACACCCGTCCGGTGCGCCGATCCGGATTTGTCCGCTCAACCTCTCAGATGGTTCAGCCGTGGCGCCTGCTGCAGCGCGCATCGCCTCTTCGGCTTTTAGACCGTGGTCCATCAAACGCTCACCAGCTGAGGTCAGCACATATCCCTGCTGCGATTTGGTGAACAGCGGCGCATCCAGAGACGCTTCCAACCGCGCTACACGGCGTCCGACCGTAGCCGGGTCAATCCGAAGTAATCGTCCCGCCGCCGAAAGGCTTTCTTCGCGGGCTACGGCCAGAAAGACCCTCATATCATCCCAATTAGGTGTCACGCTTCACCTTTGCAATTTTGCAAAACACCTTTGGGACATTGCCTCTGTTCAAGCCATTTATGCAAGCCTATTCTGCGCGCAGACCTTCGGAGGAATTCGCAATGAACGAACTGTCCCATTTCATCAACGGTGAGAATGTCATCGGCACGTCCGGCCGATATGATGACGTGTTCAACCCCGCTACCGGCGAGGTACAGTACAAATGCCCGATGGCAAGTGCTGCCGAGACCACAGCAGCCATTGCTAGCGCTGCAGCCGCACAACCGGCCTGGGGTGCAACGAACCCGCAAAAACGCGGGCGCGTGATGATGGCGATGGTTCACCTGATGAACCGCGACATGGACAAGCTGGCCGAAGCGCTCAGCCGCGAGCACGGCAAGACGATCCCTGACGCGAAAGGCGATCTGCAGCGCGGTCTGGAAGTGATCGAATACTGCATCGGTGCGCCGCAGATGTTGAAAGGCGAATTCACCGACAGTGCGGGCCCAGGCATCGACATGTATTCTATGCGCCAGCCTTTGGGGGTTGTGGCCTCAATCATGCCGTTCAACTTCCCGGCCATGATGCCTCTGTGGCATGTGGGCCCTGCTCTGGCCTGTGGAAACGCTGTTGTTCTGAAACCGTCCGAACGCGATCCCTCAGTGCCTTTGATGCTGGCGGAACTGTTCGTTGAGGCTGGTTTGCCCAAAGGTGTGTTCCAGGTGGTCAATGGCGACAAAGAGGCCGTGGACACGCTGTTGGACAGCGAGATCATTCAGGGCGTTTCCTTTGTAGGCTCGACCCCAATCGCGCAGTACATCTATTCGCGCGCCACGGCCAACGGCAAACGCGCGCAGTGTTTCGGCGGCGCCAAGAACCACATGATCGTCATGCCCGACGCCGATCTAGACCAGGCAGCAGATGCCCTGGTTGGCGCCGGTTTCGGCGCGGCTGGCGAACGCTGCATGGCCGTATCGGTTGCCGTCCCGGTCGGAGAGGATACCGCCGACGCGCTGATCGAAAAGCTTATTCCTCGTATCGAGAAACTGAAGGTCGGCCCCTACACTGCCGGCGATGATGTTGACATGGGACCGGTCGTGACCGGTGCTGCCAAAGAGCGCATTTTGGGACTGATCAGCTCGGGCGTTGAACAGGGTGCCAAACTGGTTGTCGATAATCGCGACTTTAGCCTGCAGGGCTATGAAGACGGCTTCTTCGTCGGCCCTCACCTGTTTGACCACGTGACGCCCGACATGGACATCTATAAGCAAGAGATCTTTGGTCCGGTTTTGTCGACCGTCCGCGCAGGATCGTACGAAGAAGCGATTGGCTTGGCTATGGACCACGAATACGGCAATGGCACGGCGATCTTCACCCGCGATGGAGATACCGCGCGTGACTTTGCCAGCCGGATCAATATTGGCATGGTCGGTATCAACGTTCCGATCCCGGTTCCGTTGGCCTATCACACCTTTGGCGGTTGGAAGAAATCCATGTTCGGTGACCTGAACCAGCATGGTGCGGATAGCTTCAAATTCTATACACGCACAAAAACGGTCACCGCGCGTTGGCCGTCAGGCATCAAAGAAGGCGGCGAGTTCAACTTCAAAGCCATGGACTGATTCAAACGAAAGCGGCGGATCCACACAGCCCGGCCACCACTGGCCGGGCTTTTTTCAATACACGGCCAAGTTTCGCTTGTGATGTTCGCTTCACAATAAATTCACTCAACACTCCCTAGGAAATCTGATCAGCAAAACATAAGTTACACGCAGTTTCGCGAGAGCAGTTCCTGAACCGGAGGCCAATTTGTCAGATCCCCGCATGACCCGTCGCTCTGCATTGTTAGGTGCAGCGTCTCTGTTGATGACACCTGCACTGGTGCGCGCACAAAGCAGCGCCGATGCTTTCCCGCTCGACGAAGAGGCGATCAGCACACAGCTCGCTGTGCGGCGGAATGTCTCCTCATTCTCGCACCAGAATTGGCAGGATCACTTCGATGAGTTAGGTGTCGGCTGCCTGCTGGCAGATATCACAAGCCGCGCTGTACACTATTGGGGGGCTGACGGGACGTACAAACTGTACCCCAGCTCAGTCCCTATGAGCGAAGAACTCACAAGGCGTGGTTATACCGAAGTAATACGCAAGCGCGAAAACCCAAGCTGGACCCCGACCGCCTCAATGCGCGAGCGCGACCCGAACCTGCCCATCCGAATAGAAGGTGGCGAGTCCGGAAATCCGCTGGGTACGCGGGCGATGTATCTGGGCTGGCCAGCATATCTGGTGCACGGCACGCACGATACACGCAAGATTGGTCGCCAAAGTTCTTCTGGATGTATTGGCCTTTATAATCAGCATGTTGAAGAATTGTACCCGCTGGTTCAGGTTGGCACCAAGGTCAGATTGGTCTGACAGAACGCCCCGGCCATAACGGCCGGGGTTTTTGCTTGAACACGGTGGTTGCCAATTATTCCGGCAGGATCACCGCATCGACGACGTGGATCACGCCATTGCTGGCCTCGATATCGGCCTGCACAACCTTGGCGCCATTCACTTTTACGCCGTTTTTACCATTCACACTCAGGCGATCACCCTGCACGGTCAGCACTTTGGCGCGCTTGCCAGCGATGTCCCCAGACATGACTTTGGCCGGAACCACATGGTATGTCAGGATTGCGACCAGTTGGTCTTTGTTCTCGGGCAGTAGCAGCGTTTCCACCGTCCCTTCGGGCAGTGCGGCAAAGGCCTCATCCGTGGGGGCAAAAACGGTGAACGGACCGTCCCCTTTCAGCGTATCGACCAGACCCGCCGCTTGAACCGCCGCGACCAGAGTGGTGAATGATCCGGCAGATACGGCGGTATCCACGATATCGGCGGCCTTCGCTTGAACCGGCAAGGTAAGTGCGATTGCGGCGGCGGCGCTCAGGAAAGTACGGCGAAACATATTTGAGATCTCCTATCCAGGTTGTTATGGAAAGGGGTACGGGCGTTTCGCTGCACCGGATCAATTTGGTGTCAGATTTATTTGACCTGAACCCAAATACTTTGCGCGCGCCCATCTTTCAAAAACGGCAGCGCCTCGACCGCATCTTGGCGATCCTGTTGCAAGAAGTATCCAGGCCAAAGCATTGAATATGCACTAGATTGCAACAATGCATGCAACATATATTGCTCGCCCCATCCCGGGCAATCATAGAAGAACCGCTTGGGGTATTCGTAGGGTAGAAAAACATCGTGCACATGGATCACAACGCCCGGTTTTAAGGCCGGTATGATGCGACAGAACAGATGCGCGACATCATTGCTCATCCGGACAACATGGCTGGAATCGATGAACAGGATGTCACCCGCTTCAAGCTGTTCGAAGAGGGCTGGATCGACCTCTTCCAACCGTTTCTGTTCGAATTGATCGACTACATGCGCGATGTCCGCGCGCGGATAGGGATCAATCGCGGTGATTTGCGTCTGCAGCCCGCCATCCAATACAGCCTGCCGTGTCACGCGCGTTGAATTACCGCAGCCAACCTCAATCACCCGCTTGGGTTTGAAACGACGGACCATAAGATACAACGCATCCGCATCTGGGCTGTCATAATACCCGTTGCCGATCCTATACCCGGTTTGATTGCGGGACGGATCTTTCAATGCAGCCAAAGCGGCGGCATGTTCACCATATTCGGCTACCAGCTGCGATATGTCGAAATCGGCCATTCCCGGTGACAACGTATAAGCCGGACGGGTCAGCCCGCCTGCCCTTTCGAACGCCTCTAGCCGGGCGCGTTCGTCCCGTTCGGTAACCTTGTCGATTAGCTTGACGCCAAACCGGTCGAGAACGGCGTTTAGCCGGGGGAATTTCCTGGGTTTCACACAAAGGCTCCGGGGTTCGTCTGAACTTTGACCCGTTCCTTACCGCTGCTTGCCCAAAGACCGCAAGGACTCTGCCGGTAAACACTTGGCAAAAAGCGTATTTCCGTATTCACTGTTTCGCATAAAGCTAGAAAGAGGGCCGCCATGCAGCAGGAATACACGCTGGGCATTGAGGAAGAGTATCTTCTGGTCGACCGCGACAGCCTTGAACTTGCCCAAGCACCCGCTGCACTGATGGAAGCCTGCCAGGCCGATTTTCAGGGCCAGGTCAGCCCTGAGTTTCTGCAGTGCCAGATCGAGGTTGGCACCCGCCCCCATGCGACGATCCGCACGGCCCGAGAAGATTTGAAACGCCTGAGGGCGGGTGTGGCAGATCGGTCCGCCGAATACAATCTGGCCCCGATTGCTGTGTCCTGCCACCCCTTTGCGGACTGGAAGAAACAGCACCACACGCGCCGAGAGCGCTATGACGCCTTGCAGCATGCCCTGGGCGGTGTCGCGCGACGGATGCTGATCTGCGGGATGCATGTGCATGTCGGTGTTGAAGAACCATCCTTGCGGGCCGACCTGATGCCGCAGCTTTCCTATTTCCTGCCGCATCTGTTGGCGCTGTCCACATCCTCGCCCTATTGGAACGGAGAGGATACCGGCCTGTCTTCCTATCGCCTGACCGTATTCGACAACCTGCCCCGCACCGGATTACCACCGGTTCTGGCCAGCTGGTCGGAATATGAACGTACGACAGGCATTCTGGTCGAACTTGGCGTGATCGAGGATACCTCGAAAATCTGGTGGGATTTGCGACCGTCTCATCGCTTTCCAACGCTCGAAACACGCATAATGGACGTGCAGCCTAGGTTGGAGCACACGTTGTCACTGGCTGCAATGGTACAGGCGCTGGTCCGAATGTTGTGCCGTCTGAAAGACCGCAACTTGCGTTGGCGGCAATATGACAGGTTCCTGATTGGTGAAAACCGGTGGCGGGCGCAGCGTTACGGTGTCGGCGAAGGCATGATTGATTTCGGGGATCGATCCATCAAGCCCATGCCGGAACTTATGGGTGAACTGATGGGTATGCTGGCCGAAGATGCCGAAGCACTGGGCACCATGACTGAACTTGCCCGGCTACAGCAAATCGCACAAAACGGCACATCTGCCACGCGGCAACGACGTGTTCACGCCGAAGCGACGGCCAAAGGTGCGGATGCAGGCAGGGCTGTGGTTCAGCATCTGATCGAAGAATTCCATCAGGATTTATGACCTGCCTCATAGTATGATCTAATCGTTTTCGCAATATCCCTGTCAGGAATTGCTGGGCGTGCAAAATTTCTGTAAGAATCAGGAAATAAACACTCGTTCAATTCATCCGGCGACGTGGGAGGAAACCAATGGATTTTGCACCAACCGAAGAGCAAACTGCTATCTTCGATATGGCCTATGAGTTCGGGCAGGAGCATATCGCACCCTTCGCCCGGCAATGGGAGGCAGATGGCACTATTCCCAAAGACCTTTGGCCCCGTGTAGGGGAGCTTGGCTTTGGCGGTCTCTATGTGTCCGAAGATAGTGGCGGTTCCGGTCTTAGTAGGCTGGATGCGACGATGGTGTTCGAGGCCCTTTCGATGGCTTGCCCTTCAGTCGCGGCCTTCCTGACGATCCACAATATGTGCGCCAAGATGTTGGACACATTTGCCGCGGATGAGCTGAAATCGCGGATCATGCCGGATATTCTTAACCTGAACACAGTCCTCAGCTATTGCCTGACCGAACCCGGATCAGGCTCGGACGCAGCCGCGCTGAAAACTCGCGCCGAACGCACGAACGAAGGTTATACGCTGAACGGAACAAAAGCCTTCATCTCGGGCGGCGGATACTCAGATGCTTATGTCTGTATGGTGCGCACCGGACAGGATGGTCCCAAAGGGATTTCAACCCTGTATGTCGAAGATGGCACTCCAGGTCTTAGCTTTGGCGCGCTTGAACAAAAGATGGGCTGGAAAAGCCAACCAACGGCGCAGGTTCAGTTTGACGACTGCAAAGTTCCGGCGGGCAATCTGGTGGGTACAGAAGGTGACGGATTCAAATATGCGATGATGGGCCTGGATGGCGGTCGCTTGAATATTGCCTCATGTTCTTTGGGGGCGGCACAAGCAGGTCTGAACATGACGCTTCAGTATATGTCCGAGCGTCAGGCATTCGGGAAGTCGATTGATCAGTTTCAAGCGCTGCAGTTCAGGCTTGCGGATATGGAAATAGAATTGCAGGCGGCCCGGACGTTCTTGCGTCAGGCGGCCTGGAAACTGGACACGGGCGCACCGGACGCCACCAAGTTCTGTGCAATGGCCAAGAAATTCGTGACTGAAACCGGATCAAAAGTGGTCGACCAATGCCTGCAACTGCACGGCGGTTATGGGTATCTCGCCGATTACGGTATCGAAAAGCTTGTCCGCGACTTGCGCGTTCATCAAATTCTGGAAGGCACAAACGAGATCATGCGCGTCATTGTTTCTCGTCAGATGCTTGCCCAACGCTGAGACCCCGATGCCAGATATTGAAATTCACACTACCGGCCGCGCTGGACGCATCACTCTGACACGCCCCAAGTCTTTGAACGCGCTGAGTTATGACATGTGCATGGCGATAGATACGGCCATGCGCAACTGGCGCGAGGACGAGTCAGTTGACCTGATCATACTGGACGCCGTTGGCGATAAAGCATTTTGCGCCGGGGGAGATATCGCAGAGCTTTATGATACCGGGTGCAAAGGCGACTTTGCCTATGGGCAGACTTTCTGGCGCGATGAATACAGGCTGAATGCACTGATTTTCGAATACCCCAAGCCCGTGGTCAGTTTCCTACAAGGGTTTACTATGGGTGGCGGCGTCGGAATTGGGTGCCACGGAAGCCACCGCATAGTCTGTGAAACATCTCAGATTGCCCTGCCCGAGTGCTCTATCGGTTTGGTGCCGGATGTTGGTGGCTCTCTGATGCTCGCGCTGGCTCCGGGTCGACTGGGAGAATACTTGGGCACAACAGGTCACCGAATGGGCCCTGCGGACGCCATTTATGCGGGCTTTGCCGACCATTTTATCCCCATTGAAGAATGGCCCGGCTTGATCGAACTGCTCGAAGCTTCCGGGAGCACAGACCTGTTGGTCGAGCATTCCCAGACGCCACCCACAGGTAAACTTGAAAAGGTCCAGGCGGAAATCGACGTGCTTTTCAATGGCGAGGGGTTGAACGACATCCTCAACGCGTTGCGCTTTTCCGAGACCCCGTTCTCTGACGCGGCGCAAAAGTTGATGGGCCGCAACTCTCCACTATCCGTGGCTTGTACCATTGAAATGATCCATCGGCTTAAGGCGCTGGATCTGTCGATCCGAAAAGCCCTGGAGATGGAATACCGCTTTACGGCGCGCGCCATGGAACACGGAGACTTTCTGGAAGGTATCCGCGCGCAGATCATAGACAAGGATCGCTCTCCTAATTGGCGTCACCATGGCAAACCTGTTCCCGCCGTGGATATTTCCGCAATGCTGCGGCCCCTGGGCAGCGTCGCCCTGACATTCGAGGAGGATTAAAGAATGAAAATCGGGTTTATCGGCCTTGGAAACATGGGCAATCCAATGGCAGTCAATCTTGCCAATGCCGGGCATGAAGTCGCTGGGTTTGATATGGCCGAGGTGTCGGTTTCCGGTGTTACTTTGACTGGGTCAGGGGCCGACGCTGCAAAAGACGCAGACATCGTCATCACCATGCTTCCGAATGGCCAGATACTTCGATCCGTCGCAAATGAGATCATTCCAGCGATGAATGAAGGGGCCGTCTGGGTCGATTGTTCGACAGTGGATGTCGACAGCGCCCGAGCTGTTGCCGATATGGCATTGGCTGCGGGAGTTTTGGCCGTCGACGCACCCGTCTCGGGCGGTATCGGAGGCGCCTCGGCTGGGACGCTGACATTCATGGCAGGTGGAAGCGCCGAGGCATTCGAAAAAGCCCGGCCCTTGTTCGACATCATGGGGCAAAAGGCAGTACATTGCGGAGACGCGGGCGCGGGTCAGGCGGCCAAGATCTGCAACAACATGATTTTGGGCGTCACCATGATTGCAACCTGCGAGGCCTTCGCGCTGGCCGACAAGTTGGGGCTGGACCGGCAGAAAATGTTCGACGTTGTCAGCACCTCCTCGGGCTATAGCTGGACGATGAACGCATACTGCCCTGCCCCCGGTATCGGCCCGCAAAGCCCGGCCGACAATGGTTATCAACCCGGCTTTGCCGCCGAACTGATGTTGAAAGACCTGCGCCTCAGTCAGCAGGCGGCGGAAAGCTCGGATGCCGACACCCCAATGGGGATGATGGCGACCGAGCTGTATCAGCAATTCGTCGAAAGCGAAGATGGGCTGGGGCTGGACTTCTCGGCCATGCTTCCGCGATTTGAAAAGCGCGGTCGGAACTAGGATGCCCTTGGGCGGCTTCCTGCCCATTGGGTTGACCCCTTTCCTGCCGATGTCCATCTAATGGAGAAGTTCAACATCGATTCCAGGGGGCTACGATGACGCATAATTTGGTCAAAGCGCTTACTGTTCTTGCTCTGGTCGTGACCCCGGTGGCGGCCATGGCCGGTAACGGGAAAGGAAACGGCAAGAACAAGAATAAGGTCATCCGCATTGCGCCTCAGGGCGGTATTGTTGCAACTGGAAACGCCGGCCACTGCCCGCCGGGTCTGGCTAAGAAAAACGTACCCTGTGTCCCTCCGGGACAGGCCAAAAAGCTGTACAGAAATGGCGAGTTTATCAATGGCGACTATCGCTGGATTGATGATCCGTTTCGGTATGGGCTGAATAGGGGAAGCTATGTCCGCGCAGGCGACTACGTGTATCGGGTCGACCCAGATACACGCAAAGTTCTGAACCTGATCGGCGCGGTTGCAGACATCCTGAACTGACAAGCACGGCCTGAATTCAAGCGGGCGAAAACCAACCACAGTCGATTTGAGAAAGTAAGCAGGCTCGGGCATTTTCCGGCCTGTTTTAAAATTTTGACACGATCTAACATCATCATAAACCTCACTATTTCGAGGTTTTATTATGAATACTGAAAACGTGCTATTTGAGCTCCGCGGCCGATGGAACGTACCGATACATTTCAGCCAAAGCCTTATTTCTGGTCTTGATCGTTGTCGGATTTAACGTCGATCCGGTCAACCTGCCCTATGCGCTCGCCTTCGTGGCGATTTAGTTGATTTCGATTCTCCTGCAGGAGTTGGGCCACGCATGGGGCTGTCTTGTGCAGGGCGTGCCCGTCAATCGAGTCGTCCTTTATGGGGGCGGCGGATTCTGCGAACATCGCCGGTCAACCTCGGCATATGAAGACGAATTGATTGTGGCCATGGGGCCGATTGTGAACCTGACCCTGTGGACCGTGTGTTCATTGCTGGAACCGTCTCCAACTCGCCCGAAATTGGCTGGGTTCTGGTGGTGACGGCAGAGCCAAACCTGTGGCTGGCGCTGTTTAACATGCTGCCCCTGATGCCGCTTGATGGGGGGCGTCTGCTCTTCGCTTTGCTCACGCGCATTATGTCGGCGAACTCAGCCGCACGTGTTTCCGGGTTTATTGGGCTGGTTGGCGTTCTGCTGTGGATCCCGATGATGATCTTTGCCTATATCAGCTTCGGCTTCGTGTTCCTGTTCTTTCCGCCAATACTGCGCCACTGGCAGATGCTGCGATACGCCAGATACTGAAGTTGCCGCGGCGGAGGTTATTCCGCCGCGACCCGCTCGGGGTTCAGCAACTGTTTCAAATACCTGCCCGTATGGCTGCGTTCCACAGCAACAACATCTTCGGGCGTTCCCGTGGCGACAATCTCACCACCACCGTCACCGCCTTCGGGCCCGATATCAATGATGTGGTCGGCCGTTTTGACAACATCCAGATTGTGTTCGATCACAACAACCGTGTTACCCTGATCAACCAATTCATGCAGCACTTCCAACAGCTTGCGGACGTCTTCGAAATGAAGACCGGTCGTCGGCTCATCCAGAATGTAAAGCGTCCGACCAGTTGAGCGTTTGGAGAGCTCTTTTGACAGCTTCACCCGCTGCGCTTCACCGCCCGACAGTGTCGTCGCCTGTTGCCCGACCTTGATATACCCCAGACCGACCCGCGCCAGCGCGTCCATCTTATCGCGGATCGAGGGTACCGCCTTAAAGAAATCCTGTGCATCTTCCACTGTCATATCAAGGACATCCGCGATGGACTTGCCTTTGAATTTGATCTCAAGGGTTTCCCGATTGTAACGCGCGCCCTTGCAGGTTTCGCAGGTGACATAGACATCGGGCAGAAAGTGCATCTCGATCTTGATGACGCCGTCGCCCTGACAAGCCTCGCACCGACCGCCTTTGACGTTAAAGCTGAACCGGCCAGGCTTGTACCCTCGCGCCTTGGACTCGGGCAGACCGGCGAACCAGTCACGGATCGGCGTGAACGCCCCGGTATACGTGGCCGGGTTCGAGCGTGGTGTACGCCCGATGGGCCGCTGGTCGATGTCGATCACCTTATCCAGATGCTCGAGCCCCTTGATCGTCTCGCATGGCGCAGGTGTCTGCCGCGCGCCATTCAGCCGCATCGAGGCTGTCTTGAACAGGGTTTCAATCGTCAGGGTCGATTTGCCACCGCCGGATACGCCGGTCACACAGACGAACTTGCCCAGAGGAAAATCAGCGGTCACTTTCTTCAGATTGTTCCCGGTGGCTTTGACCACAGTCACTTTCTGTTTGTTCCCCTTCCGCCGCTCGGACGGCACCGGGATTTCGCGTGTGCCTGACAGGTATTGGCCGGTGATCGAGGCTGCATCGGTCGCGATCTCGGACGGGGTACCATGGCTAACCACCTGCCCACCATGCACACCCGCACCTGGACCGATGTCAAAGACATAGTCGGCTTCGCGGATGGCTTCCTCGTCGTGTTCCACTACGATGACCGTGTTCCCCTGATCCCTCAGGTTTTTGAGAGTACCCAGCAAGCGGTCATTGTCGCGCTGATGCAACCCGATCGAAGGTTCGTCCAGTACATACAACACCCCGGTCAGACCCGAACCGATCTGGCTGGCCAGACGGATACGCTGACTTTCCCCGCCCGAAAGCGTTCCACTTGAACGTGACAGCGTAAGGTATTCCAAACCAACGTTATTCAGGAACCCAAGCCGCTCACGAATCTCCTTGAGTATCACCCGCGCGATTTCATTTTTCTGAGCACTCAGATGGTTTGGTGCATCCTCAACCCACGCCAGCGCCTCGCGGATCGACATCTGCACAACCTGCCCGACATGCAATCCGGCGATCTTGACGGCCAGCGCCTCGGCCCGCAGTCGATAGCCTTCGCAACTGCCGCAGGACCGGTTGTTTTGATAGCGTTCGAATTCTTCGCGTATCCAGGCGCTGTCAGTCTCGCGATAGCGCCGCTCCATATTCGGGATAACGCCTTCGAAACTGCGGGTTACCTGATAAACCCGGCCGCCTTCGTCATAGCGGAACTGGATTTCTTCCTCGCCCGATCCGCGCAGAAACACCTGCTGCACCTTGGCGGGCAGATCTTTCCACGGCGTATTCTTGTCGAACTCATAATGTCGCGCGATGGCTTCGATAGTCTGCAGGAAATAGGGCGACTTGCCCTTGCGCCAGGGCGCCAAGGCGCCGTCATACAGTTTCAGCGTCTGATCCGGCACTACGAGGCGTTCGTCAAAGAACAGCTCGACCCCCAGCCCGTCACAGGCCTGACAGGCCCCGAAGGGCGCATTAAAGGAAAATAGGCGCGGTTCGATCTCGGGGATGGTGAAGCCACTGACAGGACAGGCGAAATTTTCACTGAAGGTGATCCGCTCCGGGTCGCCTTCAGGCGGTGCGGTTTCCAAAATCGCAATGCCATCGGCCAAATCAAGCGCTGTGCGCAGGCTGTCCGCCAGCCGCGTTTCCATGCCCTCGCGCACCACCAATCGGTCGACCACGACGTCGATGTCATGGCGGAACTTCTTGTCCAGCTTCGGAGGCTCGTCCAACTCGTGAAACGCGCCATCAACCTTGACGCGCTGAAAGCCCTGTTTGCGCAGTTCCAGAAACTCTTTCTTATACTCGCCCTTTCGGTCCCGAACGATCGGGGCCAGGAGATACCCTCGCGTGCCCTCCTCCATCGTCATGATCCGGTCGACCATATCCTGCACCTGCTGGGCTTCGATCGGCTTGCCCGTGGCAGGGCTGAACGGTGTACCAGCGCGGGCAAACAGCAGACGCAGATAGTCGTAAATCTCGGTCACGGTTCCCACGGTAGACCGTGGGTTCTTTGAAGTCGTCTTCTGTTCGATGGAAATAGCCGGAGATAGACCACTGATATGGTCCACATCTGGCTTTTCCATCATATCCAGAAATTGCCGGGCATAGGCCGACAGGCTTTCGACATACCGGCGCTGCCCTTCCGCATAGATCGTGTCGAAGGCAAGCGACGATTTGCCCGAGCCTGACAGACCAGTGATAACCACAAGCTGGTCACGCGGAATATCCACGTCAATGCCTTTGAGGTTATGTTCGCGCGCGCCGCGCACCTCGATATTCTTCAGCTCAGCCATGTTTGGCCCCCAACACATAAGTGTCCTAGAGATAAGCGAGCCACACTGAGTCTCCAACAGAAAAGTTAGAACAAAATGTGAACGAGAGAGATGTTGCCGCCACCTACTGGCAACAAAACCAATAGAGTCACCCGGTAAACGGTATGATTTCTGAAAACTAGTGGAAAATGGCGCGGTTGACGGGGCTCGAACCCGCGACCCCCGGCGTGACAGGCCGGTACTCTAACCAGCTGAGCTACAACCGCGCATCTATTTCGTGGCCTTTACCCTGGACCAAGGATGGCAGCGATGGCGCGGTTGACGGGGCTCGAACCCGCGACCCCCGGCGTGACAGGCCGGTACTCTAACCAACTGAGCTACAACCGCCCGCTGCCCGTTCGTTGCTGAACGTTGGGGTGTATTATGGCCACGCCCGGACATCGTCAAGCGGCGAATTGAAGTTTTTTCTCAGAACGTAATTTTTGTTAGAGATGTTTTCTCGTCACACGACGAATGGCCAAACAGAAACCAGCCGATAATTCACGACCTACTGCCTTTGGCCAGACAAAAATATTCTGAAACCTTGAGCAGCACATCACCTGGCATGGGTCCGCTAGATCCAGATCTTAGGACAGCCCCCAAGCTCATCCCCAAGCTTATTCTGGCATAAACCCAAAGAGAACAGTCATATCAAATTGCTGGCAGAGAGTTACTCAAAGCTTGCCGCGTTCTGCCTCATTTCAACCACAAATGGTCTGCAAGACGATTACAAACACCTCTGCCAAAAGAGACTTCATACGCTCGGTTGATCCTCGGGCCAAAACGTTGGAAATTTCTGATGCCAAAGGAAGAATTACCGATTCTAGAACCGGTCAAAATATACGGCGCTAATTTTGTATTCCGGAAAAACCGGGAACAAACGGCGTGTTAGACAAGGAAGAAATTTAAGATGTCAGTTGCCAGCACAACTTCTCCGGGTGCAAATGTTACCGGTCATGTTTATGTAGACAGCCTAATTTGGGGCACGTCTTGGGACACCAGCGCCGGAGGCGTCAGTGCTCCGGGCACAATCACATACTCCTTCGATGATGGATCGTTAGGTCGCCGTGGCTTTGCCTCCTACATGAAGGAAGCAATCCGCAAAGCATTTGCAATTATCGAAACGATCATTCCGATCGAGTTCAACGAAGTCGGCTTTCTGACACCAGCAGGCGAGATTAATGACGTTAACATCACCTACGCTTTGCTGACCCAAAACGATCTTGGCGGACCCGGATCTCTTGGTGTCCATCAAGTTCCGGGTGACGACCCCCTGCTGCAGGATTCTGGCATCGACGCCCTGTTCGGCATCTTTGCCTATGATACGCCTCTGTTTAGCAAAGAGGCGTTACGCAAAGGCGGTGAAGGCTTCGCGACAATCATTCACGAGATTCTTCACGGCCTTGGTCTAGCCCACCCACATGATGAAGGCGGCAGCTCGACAATTTTTCCGGGGGTTACGCAGCCCTTCGACGACTACGGGACAGATGGGCAGAACCAGGGTGTTTATACCATCATGTCCTACAACTCGGGCTATCCCGAAGTTGTTCCTCTGAAGACATATAAGGCTGGCGGCACGGCCTCGCCCATGGCCCTTGATATAGCTGCGCTGCAGGCGATCTACGGAACGACGGACCACAACACCGACGACAGCGTCTATAAAATCAAAGGCAAGAATGGCGCCGGAACATTCTGGACATCCATCTGGGATACAGATGGAATCGATACAATTTCGGCAAAGGGTGTTGATCGTAGCGTCACGATCAACCTCAATGACGCGGATCTTGATGGCAGCGATGCAGGTGGCACTCCTTCCCATGCCAAAGGCGTAACCGGTGGATTTACGATCGCAAATGGGGTCGTCATTGAGAATGCGCAGGGCGGCAACAAGGGCGACATCATCGTCGGGAATGAAGTTGATAACCGGTTGGAAGGATTTGGCGGTAGCGATGTTATTTCTGCTGGCGAGGGTAATGACATTGTTCTTGGGGGTGGCGGCAATGACACCCTGACCGGAGGTCTTGGAAACGACGAACTGTACGGCCACAAGGGCACGGACAACTTTGTAGCCGAGGACAGCGACGGCGACGATACTATTGACGGCGGAGAGGGCCTGGATTGGTTGCGTTATATCGGCACAAGCGCCGTAACCGTTGATTTGTCTGACACCAATGCACAGGCAACCGGATACGGAACCGATACCATTACGGGTGTCGAAAACGTCGTTGGGTCCGAGCAAAATGACGACATTACAGGTACGGACGGTCGAAACATCCTACAGGGTAATGGAGGGTCTGACCGCCTGGACGGGGGCCTTGGCAAAGATACCCTGAATGGTGGCGCAGGCAGCGATACTTTGATCGGTGGTGCCGGAAGGGACACCATGACCGGCAGCGAAGGGGCCGATGAGTTTGTGTTCACGTCAACAACCGAAAGTTCGCGCAAAGCAAAATATGCCGACCGGATTACCGATTTCACTCAGGGTGAAGACAAGATCGACCTAAGTGCGATCGACGCAAGCACCGTAATTGACGGCGATGATTCATTTGTCTTCAACGGTACAACACCGGCCCAGACGTCGGACGAAGGCGAAATCTATTACGTCAAGAAAAACAACGCAGGCACCAAGAACGACTTCACACTTGTTCTTGTGGATACTGACGGCGACAAAAATCCTGAGATGGTTATCAAGATCTCTGGCTTGCACGATCTGACCCAGGACGATTTCATTCTTTGACATCAAAAAGTGAAAGGGCGGCCCCACAAGGCCGCCCGTTTATGGGCACCTCGACTGGGCATTTGCGGGGTAATCCCCGGGGCCCAAAAGGCGCAATGACCTCTTGCGGCTTTGCTGAACTCCTTATAAGACCCCTGCTCACGGGTGATTAGCTCAGTGGTAGAGCGCTTCGTTCACATCGAAGATGTCAGGAGTTCAAATCTCTTATCACCCACCATTTCTCTACTCTGCGATCCGATATGCAAAGCCAGTAATTGGCTGACTATTTGGTCAGACCAAAGAAAAAGGGCGAGGTGCTAACCCCGCCCCTAATTGCCATATTCTGACCTTTAGTGCGCCCTGGCGGACGGGGACGTGTTCTCAGCCGTTTTGGCTGCAGCCGCGGCGGCCTCTTCTGCGGCTTCGTCCCATTCGACAGGTTCAGGATCCCGAACCAGAGCGTGTTTCAGAACTTCCGAAACATGCGTGACCGGGATGATTTTCAGCCCTTCCTTCACGTTGTCAGGAATTTCGGCCAGGTCTTTCTCATTCTCTTCCGGAATCAGAACAGTCTTGATCCCGCCGCGCAGAGCCGCCAGCAGCTTTTCCTTCAAACCACCGATGGGCATCGCATTGCCGCGCAGGGAAACCTCTCCTGTCATGGCAATATCCTTGTGCACCGGGATACCCGTCAGAACCGATACGATTGAGGTCACCATTGCCAAACCGGCCGAAGGACCATCCTTGGGCGTTGCCCCGTCCGGTACGTGGACGTGGATGTCCAGGTTGTCGAATTTGGGCGGCTTCACCCCGATCTTAGGTGAGATTGACCGCACATAAGATGAGGCTGCATCGATGGATTCCTTCATCACATCGCCCAGCTTACCCGTGGTCTTCATCCGCCCCTTACCGGGCAGTTTCAGCGCCTCGATATGCAGCAGATCGCCGCCAACGGAGGTCCAGGCCAGACCGGTTACAACCCCAACCTGATCGTGCTGTTCAGCCAAACCATAGCGGAACTTGGGCACGCCCAAGAATTCATCCAGATTGTCCGGCGTCACCGTGACCGACTCCGCCTCTTTCTTGATGATCTTGGTCAGCGACTTCCGCGCCACCTTGGCGATTTCGCGTTCAAGGTTCCGCACGCCAGCTTCTCGGGTGTAGGTGCGGATAATCGATTGCAGCGCCTCATCGGATAGTTCGAACTCTTTGGCTTTCAGACCGTGGTTCTTGATCTGCTTACCGATCAGGTGCTGCTTGGCGATCTCGCTCTTTTCATCTTCGGTATAGCCCGCCAGAGGTATGATCTCCATCCGGTCGAGCAAAGGCCCGGGCATGTTATAGCTGTTGGAGGTGGTCAGGAACATCACGTTGGATAGGTCATATTCAACCTCAAGGTAGTGATCCATGAACGTGCTGTTCTGTTCCGGGTCCAACACTTCCAGCATGGCCGAGGCCGGATCGCCACGGAAATCCTGACCCATCTTGTCGATCTCGTCGAGCAGGATGAGCGGGTTTGTGGTCTTCGCCTTTTTCAGCGCCTGGATGATCTTACCAGGCATCGAACCGATATAGGTCCGACGGTGGCCACGGATCTCGGACTCGTCACGCACACCGCCCAGCGAGATGCGAATGAATTCGCGCCCCGTCGCACGTGCAACCGACTTACCAAGCGAGGTTTTACCCACACCCGGAGGGCCAACAAGGCACATAATCGGGCCCTTCAGCTTCTTCGACCGCTGCTGAACAGCCAGATATTCGACGATCCGTTCCTTGACCTTCTCAAGCCCATAGTGATCGTCATCCAGAATTTCCTGCGCGCGACCAAGATCTTTTTTAACGCGGGACTTGGTGCCCCAAGGCAGAGCCAAAATCCAGTCGAGGTAATTGCGCACGACTGTGGCCTCAGCCGACATCGGGCTCATATTGCGCAGCTTCTTCAGCTCACCTTCGGCCTTTTCACGCGCCTCTTTCGACAGCTTTGTTTCGGCGATTTTCTCTTCCAGCTCGGCCACTTCGTTCGAGCCGTCATCGCCATCGCCAAGTTCCTTCTGAATGGCTTTCATCTGCTCATTCAGGTAGTACTCGCGCTGTGTCTTCTCCATCTGGGTTTTGACGCGGGTCTTGATCTTTTTCTCGACCTGCAGAACCGACATCTCGCCCTGCATCAGGCCGTAGACCTTTTCAAGCCGTTCGCTGACCGACAGTGTTTCCAGCAGTTCCTGCTTTTGCTCGACCTCGATACCAAGATGCCCCGACACGAGGTCGGCCAGTTTGGCGGGCTCGGCGGTTTCACCAACAGCGGTCAAAGCCTCTTCGGGGATGTTCTTGCGGACTTTGGCATAGCGTTCGAACTCATCCGCGACGGTGCGAAGCAACGCTTGTGTAGTGGTCACATCACCCGGAATCTCGGTCAGATATTCTGCACGAGCCTCAAAAAACTCTTCGTTATCAAGGTATTCTGTAATCTGTACGCGCGCTTGCCCCTCGACCAGAACTTTCACGGTTCCATCTGGAAGCTTCAGCAGCTGCAGCACATTCGCCAGCACGCCCGAGCGATAGATACCGTCGATTTCCGGATCGTCATCACCTGGATCAATCTGGCTAGACAGCAGAATTTGCTTATCGTCCTGCATCACTTCCTCAAGTGCGCGGACAGACCTTTCCCGACCCACGAACAAAGGCACGATCATATGAGGAAAAACCACAATGTCGCGTAGCGGAAGTACTGGGTATGAGGAATTCAGGGGCTCTTGCATGCTCAATCCTTATCTTTGGCAAGACGGCACTGGTCCCTCATCTAGGCAACCCCCGGCCGTCTCCTGTCTGGAAGGTAAAGGTGGTGCGCCAAGCGTCCTATTTCAACCTTACCTGTAGTGGACCTAACAATGACCGGAAGGTTGCGCCTCCGCAAGACGATAACATGATCGGTCTTGTCAAATTCTCAATTTGACCCCGCTTGGTTTCTTCGGCGATTGCCTGCCTGGAAATTCAGAAACCAACAGCAAAAGTACAACACTATCTAACAGGCAGCTGCCCAAAGCCTGCCATCATCGCAAACAATATGATTGCATACCCCAACTTCTGATCGATTACTGTGAGTCGTAGAGATGACAAATCCAAAAAATATCAATGCTGCGGAATCCGACCATCAACGGTACCTATCTGCCCGCGACTCCGATCATGCGACGCTTTTAGCGCATGCCGCCAAAAGCTCTGGGCGCTCTGTTTTACAAGTCCAACGGAGCTTCAATCAAATGGCAAAGCCTCCCAGCCGTTTGAATATGGTTGAGTATGTGCGCAATGGCCTTCATCACGAAGACCGCTTTACCGACGCCGAACGCGCGGCATACATCTCCAATGATCTCCATTGGCCCATCGCCCACAAGTGTAACCATCATGGTTGGAACAGTGCCGCAGAAGACAAGATACTGGCTTCTACTTTGCTTGAAACAGCAGGTGTACCTGTCCCGGAAACCGTTGGCGTCATCGACCGTTCGAACCGACACTACCCCGGGGTTACGAAAATCAACACTCCTGAGGCGTTGCGCGATCTCGTTTGCAACCATCTGGAAGGTGGGCTTTTTGGAAAGATCGTCGAGGGGATGGTAAGCTTTGGGGCCTTTTTGATCGAGGACGCGGATCAATCCACTATCACTTGTGCAGGCCAACCGCCGATCGCCTATGAGGCATTCCTAGACGAGTTCGTTGGGCAGAATTCATATGTCGTGCAACCTTTGCTCAAAAATCACTCTGCAATCCAAGACTACGCTTCAGCCCTTGCAACGGTGCGAATGGTTACGCTGGTAAGAGAAAACGACGTCTTTTGCCCAGTTGCCGTTATTAAACTTCCGCAGGGCCCCAATATTGCGGACGCCTTCTGGAGACCGGGGAACCTTGCTTGTTCGATCAATATCAAAACCGGCGTTATCGAAACCGTCGCGCGCCGCGCCAAGATGGAAACAGAATTCCTGGATGACCATCCTGACAACCCCGGTTTAATGGGCTTGAAACTGCCTTTTTGGGACGAATTGATCGAAATAAATGACCGTGCTGCAAGAACCTTTCAGCCAATTCGATATCAGTCGACCGACATTGCTATAACCGAGTCTGGTCCGGTCGTTGTCGAGCTGAACTATGGCGGTGGCTTCGACCTGCCTCAATATGCAAGTGGTCGTGGGATGTTGACCCCAGAAGTTCGTAGCTTTTTCGAAGGGTTTGGCTACGACCTCGATGCAAAACCACAAAAGAAGCGCTGGCTGTTCGGTAAACGCAGATAAAGCGCCCTCAATCTAGAGTCTTGTTAGGTTGACTGAAAAGGCGCTGAACCTAAATCTGTTCAATATCCCCTTGCGCGCGCTGCGCATGGAAGGTCGCCTGCCAGGCGTCGAATGTACCAGCAGCAATGGCATCGCGCATACCCTGCATTATTTCCTGAAAATAGTGCAGATTATGCCAGGTCAGCAGCATGCCCGAGATCATCTCGTTCGAGCGGAACACATGGTGTAGATAGGCGCGAGAGTAGTTCGAACACGCCGGGCATGAGCAGGCCTCATCCAGCGGGCGCGGGTCATCTGCGTGGCGGGCATTCTTTATGTTGACCACGCCGTAACGAGTGAACACCTGTCCTGTGCGACCGGACCGTGAGGGTAAGACACAATCCATCATGTCGATCCCGCGGGCGACAGCTCCGACAATGTCGTCAGGCTTTCCAACGCCCATCAAATAGCGCGGTCTGTCGGCTGGCAGAAAGTCAGGAGCGTAGTCGAGGCAACCAAACATTGCCTCCTGACCTTCGCCCACGGCCAGACCGCCAACCGCGTAGCCTTCGAATCCGATCGCTTTCAGCGCCTCGGCGCTTTCTTCGCGTAAATCCTGTTCCAGCCCGCCTTGCATGATCCCAAACAACGCATGTCCAGGACGGTCGCCGAAAGCCTGTCGCGATCGATCGGCCCATCGCATCGACAGGCGCATTGATTCAGCAATTCGATCTCGATCTGCGGGTAGGGCCGGACATTCGTCAAAACACATCACGATGTCTGACCCGAGCAGACGCTGAATCTCCATCGAGCGTTCCGGGGTCAGCTCGTGCTTGGACCCATCGACATGAGATTTGAAGGTCACGCCCTTTTCGGTCAGCTTGCGCAGACCAGCCAGGGACATGACCTGAAATCCACCGGAATCCGTCAGGATCGGGCGATCCCAGTTCATAAATTTATGCAACCCACCCAAACGGTCAATGCGCTCGGCCGTAGGGCGCAGCATCAGGTGATAGGTGTTCCCCAACAAGATATCGGCACCGGTTGCACGAACACTTTCCGGCATCATCGCTTTGACCGTCGCAGCAGTGCCTACGGGCATGAACGCCGGAGTACGCACTTCACCGCGCGGTGTGTGGATCACTCCGGCGCGGGCCTTGCCGTCCGTGGCCTTCAGGTCAAATGAGAAACGGTCTGTCATTGGGCATCCTCGGGTCGCTGAACCGGGCAGGATTTGCCCGATCTGTTCAGCCATTGCAAGTTGTCAGGGTAAAGAGGCAACCTGCCGGGTAAACAGATCAACAACCCCTGCCCCGTCAACATCCCGGCATACCAGCACAGCCGGTCGCGTTGAGACCGGACGCGTAGCGCCGGATTCCGTACCACCCACAATTACCTCAACCCCGGTTTCGACCATCTCGAACATCGTGCCATGGGTGCAGGCGATCACAGCAGTCGAGTCATGCAGGCCGCAGCCCTCCAACCCGCCGATATCCTTGTAGAATTTCAGGTAAAATACCGAGATGTCACGCAGGAAAGCCCCCATATCGGGCGAGCGTTGGGCCAGACCGTCAAAATCCGCACTTTTGTACAGCGTTTTCAAGGTGACATCCAAACCAACCACAACGGTCGCCGGGGGTGCTGCAAACACTTCATTTGCGGCAAGGGCATCGTGATAGATGTTTGCTTCGGCATGTTCCGTGATGTTTCCTGGGCAGAAAACCGCCCCACCCATGATCACCAACTGTTTGATGTTCTGCGAAAACTCAGGGTCCAAACGCATCGCCGCAGCAATATTAGTCAAGGGGCCGATTGCACAAACCGTCAGCTCTCCCTTGTGGCGGCGCGCCATTTCCACCAGGAATTCCGTGGCATTCAAATCATGGTTCGCCCCGATTTCCGGGATATCGGTAATATCCCCAAAACCTTCGGGACCGTGAACATGTTCGGACGGTACGTGGTGCCCTGTTCCCTGTGGGTAGGCCGCGCCTTGGGCGACGGGAATGTCCAACCCAAGTTTATCCACCAAAAACCGTGCATTGCGGCTGGATTGATGAACGTGGGTGTTGCCAAAAACGGTCGTGAGGCCGATCAAGTCAATCTCGGGGGCTGCAGCGGCATATGCAATGGCCATCGCATCGTCGATGCCGGGGTCTGTATCAATAATCAGTTTCATCCCAGCCCGATAGCGCAAACGCGAGGGGATGCAAAGCGGTCACAATAGCAAAAACTAACCAAAATCCATGGATCAGCGTTTTGAATCCAAGCACAATCCCTCCATACCAGAGTTGAAAAAGGGCGATTCAACCCCCAAATGTATACTATCGTACACAATAAAAGAGGACAGATATGACCGAAGACCAAATCATTGGATTGCTTTCTTCGAACATAATTTACCTGCTCGCGGCGGCATTGATCGTCATCATCACGCTAAAAGGCATTAAAATCGTGCCGCAATCGGAAAAGTATGTGGTCGAACGGTTCGGGCGCTTGCATTCGGTGCTTGGCCCTGGGATCAACTTTATCGTTCCTTTACTGGATGTTGCGCGGCACAAGATATCCATTCTGGAACGCCAGCTTCCCAATGCAACGCAGGACGCAATCACCAAAGATAACGTTCTGGTCCAAATCGACACTTCGGTCTTTTACCGCATCCTAGAGCCGGAAAAGACAGTCTACCGCATCCGCGATGTAGATGGTGCTATCGCGACGACCGTTGCCGGTATCGTCCGGGCGGAAATCGGCAAGATGGACCTGGACGAAGTTCAGTCGAACCGTGCTCAACTGATCACTCAGATTCAAGGAAGCGTCGAAACCGCAGTGGATGACTGGGGGATCGAAGTGACGCGCGCCGAGATTTTGGACGTTAACCTCGATCAGGCGACCCGTGACGCGATGCTGCAACAGTTGAATGCCGAACGCGCACGCCGCGCGCAGGTTACCGAGGCCGAGGGCAAGAAACGCTCTGTTGAGCTTCAGGCCGACGCCGAACTCTATGCGGCAGAACAAACGGCCAAAGCGCGCCGCATTCAAGCCGAAGCCGAAGCCTATGCAACCAGTGTTGTTGCCCAGGCGATTAAGGAAAACGGTATCGAGGCGGCTCAGTACCAGGTTGCATTGAAACAGGTTGAGGCATTGAACACGCTGGGCACCGGCAATGGCTCGCAGACTATCGTTGTACCTGCCAATGCGCTTGAAGCTTTTGGAAACGCCTTCAACATGTTGAAAGGACGTACATAATGGCTGATCCCTTTTGGTTAACATGGTGGCTATGGCTGGCTGGCGCGTTGGCTTTGGGCATCCTCGAAATAGTCCTACCTGGGTTCATCTTTCTGGGTTTCGCCATCGGGGCCGGGCTGACGGGTATTCTGCTGGCAATCCCTGGCATAGTACCGTCGCTGCCGATCCTGCTTATGATCTTTGCGACTTTGTCGCTGATTGCCTGGCTGATCCTGCGCCGCGTCTTTGCTCTGCCCCATGGCCAGGTGAAGAAGTTCAGGCATGACATAAACGACTAAACTCTTATGGCACCCCTTAAGGGGGTGTCATTGTGCCTCTGGACGCTGCCCGAGGCTTTCCCTATATAATTCGTCAGGTAACAAACCCGAGGCACGAATGACTCATCCGAGCGAACAGTTTGAAGGCACACCTCTTATTGCCCCTTCAACGATTGAACACCCTCTTTATGAGCCGGTGGTCGACGCCTGCCGAACGGTTTATGACCCCGAAATCCCTGTAAACATCTATGATCTGGGTCTGATCTATACGATCGACATCACCCAGGAAAACGCGGTCAAGGTCATCATGACACTGACCGCGCCTGGCTGCCCGGTTGCCGGCGAAATGCCTGGGTGGATCGTCGAGGCAATCGAACCCGTGGCCGGCGTTAAAGAAGTTGACGTGGAACTGACCTGGGAGCCCCCCTGGGGCATGGAAATGATGTCAGACGAAGCGCGCCTGGAACTTGGATTTATGTAAGTCCAAGTGCGAAAGCCTTCTGTTATTGAATTCCGCAGGTCGATTTGATTTCGTCCGACCTCTGGTTAAGCTTCTCTATGTAATCTCCTGATAACATAGTTAGTCTTTTCTTTTCGGTTCCAGTCACAAGGCCTAGAAGCGCCCCAGCAGGTGTAATGGCAATTACACTTTTTGCCTGCTCCTCCTCTGCATGTTTTCGTTCGGTTGCAATCGCGCGCAAATCACCTTCTGCCGTTGCACAGTTTACCGGATGTTGCTTTTCTTCTGCGATCGCCGTCTGAGCCAAAAACACAGACAGCATCAGAGAAGGAATTGTAAGAATATCTTTTTTTCTAAACCAAAGTCTTTTCATGCTATTCAGCCTCAAATATTTTCCAAAAGTGGATCATGGGTCAGGCTATGACGAGTGTAATTTGCAAAGCAAGCCTTGCTTACCGACTGGGGCGGGAAATCTAATCCGACAGTAAAAGTTAGGTAAGAAATCCTGCTATGTCTTGAGCCTGATGCCTCGCGGCACTACATTAGCAACAACGAACAACGACGGAGATCATGATGTTCGGCATCCCCGGCAAACAGGCCGTAACAATGACACCAAAGGCTGCAGAGCAGATTGCCCGCCTGATGACTTCGGGCGGTCATGCTGGTTTGCGTATTGGCGTCAAGAAAGGCGGATGTGCCGGGATGGAATACACCATGGACTATGTCGACCAGCCTGACACCAATGATGAAGTGGTCGAGCAGGACGGCGCGCGGATCATGATCGCCCCGATGGCACAGATGTTCCTGTTTGGAACAGAGATCGACTATGAGGTCTCGTTACTTGAATCCGGTTTCAAGTTCCGCAACCCGAATGTTGTAGATGCCTGCGGTTGCGGAGAATCCATCAAGTTCGACGAAAGCATTGCAACTCAGCCTTAAGACGCTGCCTGCAAGTGCACATAGGTCTCGTTGAACCGACGCGTCAAGTGCTCTCCTGCCTGGATGACATTCTCTGAATGTGGCGGGGCAACATTGGTGTCATAAGACGGGTTGAAGAACAAAGGAACCGACAGCCTTTCAGCAGATCCACCGATCACACGGTGCAGAGTTGCCTTGACCGCCCCTGCCGTCCAGAACTCCAGCATCTCCCCAAAATTGATAATGAATGTTCCGGGCTGCGCTTGGACCTGAGCCCAACTCTGGTCCCGCATCTGTACCTCTAACCCGGCTCGACCATCGGTGGCCAGCAGGGTCAGACAGCCATAATCAGTGTGCGCTCCGATACCGAAATCCTTTTCGCCTGCCCAGACTGGCCTTTGCGGGTAATAATTGCCGCGCAACAGGGCCATGGGCGTGTCGAAGGCAGTGTCAAAGCTGTTGGCATCCTTGCCCAATGCCACCGAAATGGCGCGCAACACCCGCATGGCAACCGAACAGGCGTCACCATAATAGGCCTCGATGATTGATCGAAACTCGGGCACAGTCTCCGGCCATTGGTTCGGGGCATAAACCGAGAGGTTCTTGCCAAAGTACCTATTGGTCTCAGCTAGCTCGTATCCGCAATCGAACACCTCTTTGAAGTCAGGATTTGCAGCTGGATCTACCTGTTCCGAGCGCGAGGCGCCCCACCCACGGTTGGACCCGGTCACAGCCATATCAACACGCCGTTTCTCGGCCTCTGGCAGCCGGAAGAATGCGTGATATGCCGAGATGACCCGTTCCACCCGACAGGCGGAGATACCAGTATTGGACACGGTCAGAAACCCAACTTCACCGACGGCGCGGGTCAATTTGGCCAATTCCGCCGTGTCGCACCGATCCAGTTTTTCAAGATCAAGATGTTCGATCATATTGCTCATTCCTCATCGCGGCGGAAACTGCCGTTTTGCAACGGGCTCTGCAACCGGAATTGTCAGACCTGACTGGCAATGATATCCGGTCACCAGAAAACCGATTTATTTCAAGGGGACGCGATATGCGGCGCAAACTGGCGGCTGGAAACTGGAAGATGAATGGTAATGCTGCCGACTTGAGAGAGCTTCAGGCCCTTTCTCACATGCATGCTGCCCCGGCAGTTGATATTCTGATCTGCCCACCTGCCACCTTGATCCAACGGGCCAAAGAGAAGGTCCCGGTCGGAAACATCCAGATAGGCGGTCAGGATTGCCACGCGGCGAACTCGGGCGCGCATACAGGTGACATTAGCGCCCAGATGCTGGTCGACGCCGGAGCGTCAGCCGTCATTCTTGGCCATTCTGAACGCCGCGAAGACCATGGTGAACAGAATGAAGATGTTCGTGCTAAATCTATTGCCGCAATGTACGGTGGGCTAAAGGCGATCATCTGCGTCGGTGAAAGCCTGGAACAGCGCGAGGCCGCCAATACCCTGGATATAATCGGCGGTCAGATGTCTGGCTCGATCCCGGATCAGGCAACCGGTGAAAACCTGATTGTTGCCTACGAGCCGATCTGGGCCATCGGCACAGGGAAAGTGCCCACCCTGGATGAGATCGGACAGGTTCATGACTTTATCCGCGCGCGGCTGGAACGGCGCTTTGGCGAAGGCGTTGGGCGTTCGGTCCGGCTGCTTTATGGCGGCTCGGTAAAGCCATCAAACGCCGCCGAGATTTTCGCCGTATCGAACGTGGATGGCGCATTGGTGGGCGGGGCGAGCCTGAAGGCTGACGATTTCTCGGGCATCATTCAGGCTCTGGAACAGGCCTGATCAGGCCATTTTCATCGTCACCATCCCGGCTATGATCAAGACTGCCGCGCAGATGCGCGTGGCGGTCAGGGCTTCGCCCAGAAAAAGAATACCAAAGGTAAACGCGCCAACCGCTCCTATTCCCGTCCAGATGACATAGGCTGTTCCCAAAGGCAGCGTCCGCATGGCCAGTGCCAGCAATGTGAACGAACCAAGCATCGAAACCGCCATCAGGGCGGTCGGCCAGAACCGGGTGAACCCGGCAGATTGTTTCATCGCCACGGCCCAGACAATTTCAAGCAGGCCGGCAAACAACAGGATAATCCAGGGCATAGAAGAGACCTCTGATCAGTCCGGGTCGTCCCGGATACTGTCCCGTGATGGAGAGGTCGTCCTCTGCCCTTTTAGATAATCCCCTTGGCGCCCCGTTCAAGACGCAAAAACCGGGCAGAGATCCCCTGCCCGGTCTTATTCTCAGCGGCTGGACCCGCTAGTTTGTTATGATCTCCGGCCCCATGAAAGTGTTGGGCAGAAAGGTGGATATCCACGGGATATAGGTCACCATGATCAGGAAGACGAACAGGACCGCCAGGAATGGCAGGGCCGCCCGGACAACGCCCATCATCGGCATGCCCGCCACGCCCGAGGTCACGAACAGGTTCAAGCCGACCGGCGGGGTAATCATCCCGATCTCCATGTTCACAACCATGATGATGCCCAGGTGAATCGGGTCGATGCCTAGCTCGATTGCAATCGGGAACACCAGTGGTGCTACGATCACCAGCAGGCCCGAAGGCTCCATGAACTGGCCGCCGATTAGCAGGATCACATTGACCACGATCAGGAAAGTCACCGGCCCCAGACCTGCCGACAGCATGGCAGTTGCTATGTGCTGCGGAACCTGCTCATCGGTCAGTACATGTTTCAGGATCAAGGCGTTGGCGATAACGAACAGCAGGGTAACGGTCAGTTTCCCAGCTTCGAACAACGTCTGCTTGGTGTCGGGGTGAAAAATTGCCGTGATCAGCGCATAAGGCTTTCTGAGCAAAGAGATATTCTTTTCCTCACCCTCGGTGCTGAGGGGGCCCATGTCCTTGTAGACGAAGCTGGCAATCAAAAAGGCATAGACTGCGGCCACCGCAGCGGCCTCGGTCGGGGTAAAGATACCCCCATAGATGCCACCCAGAATGATCACGATCAGGAACAGACCCCAACCTGCTTCGCGTGCAGAGACTAAGATTTCGCCCCAGCCTTTCCATTCACCTTTGGGTAGGTTCTTGACCTTGGCCATCACATAGATGGTGATCATCAACATCAGCCCAGCCATCAGGCCGGGGATCACACCGGCGAGGAACATGCGGCCAACCGAAACTTCGACAGCAGCCGCATAGACCACCATCACGATCGACGGCGGGATCAAAATGCCCAGCGTCCCGGCGTTACAGATCACACCGGCGGCAAACTCCTTGGAATAACCAACCTGCCGCATCCCGGCGATCACAATCGAACCAATGGCCACCACCGTAGCCGGAGACGACCCCGACAGAGCCGCAAACAGCATACAGGCGAACACCCCCGCAATCGCCAGACCTCCGGGCAAGTGCCCCACGCAGGCAATCGAGAAACGGATGATGCGCCGGGCCACGCCGCCCGTGGTCATGAAGGACGAGGCGAGAATGAAGAAAGGGATCGCCAGCAGGGTAAAATGCCCTTCGAAAGCCTCAAACAAGGTACCTGCGACCGAGGCGAGCGAACTGTCGGAATAGATCAGCAGAAACAGGGTCGAACTGAGCCCCAGAGCCACCGCAATCGGTACACCGATCAACAGCAAACCTACGACCATCGAGAACAGAAGAATGACATCCATCAGTTGTGCTCTCCTTGCTGAGCGCGGACTTCTTCAATCTCGTCCTCGACTTCGTGACTGGCGACCATCCGATCGGCTTCTCCGCGCCAAATCTGTACCGCAACCTGCGCAAAGCGGATCACCAAAAGCAGCATCGACACGGGCAGAACCAGATACGGCACCACCTTGGGCAGTTTTTCATAGCCCTCGCCATAGTTGATCAGATCCTCCAGAAACCGCAGCGGGGCAACCATCGGAATGTCGTCAACCTCATAAAAACTCTGACTGCGCGCATCGAAGTTGAACCCGGTAGGGAACCATCGCCCCGATGTGGGTGGCAGATCCGCGAACACGGCCCAATAGTCATATGCGCCTTTTAGCATCAGCAGAGAAAACACCAGACAGCAGGCTACTGCGATCAGAGCCAAAATCCGTCGAGGCGCCGGGCTGAGCATGTTCAGGATGGCGTCCACTCCCAGATGGGCGTGTTTCTTGACGGCATAAGACGCCCCAAGCAGCACCAACCAGCCGAAGGCGAATACCGTCAGCTCCAGTGCCCATAGGATATTGGAATTAAAGAAATACCTCGCGATCACATTGGCAAATGTCACAGCCGTCATCAGGCCCAGCAACGATGCGATCAAGGTTTCTTCGATATGGTCGACCAGCCCGCCTTGGCCGGATTGCGCACCAGACATCTATCTGTCCCCACATTTTTTTGAGATAAGTGCTGTTTGGGCGGGCCAAATCGGCCCACCCTGCCTGCGCGTCGAATACTCCCCAGTCCCCGGACGCGCGGCGTATACCAGGATCAGAACCCGGCGTTGATAGCCTGTGCGGCGTCGATCTTTTCTTGACCCACGTCACCGGCGAACTGTTCCCAGACAGGTTTCATGGCGTCGATCCAGGCCTGACGCTGTTCAGGGTTAAGTTCACGGATGATACCGCCCGCATTTGTGATCGAGACCTTGGCTTCCTCGTTCACCGAGAAGGATTCTTTGTTCCGCTGTTCTGTCACTTCGCCCAGAATGGTCAGGAACTGTTCGCGCACCGCAGGATCCAGGCTGTCCAGCCAGTCAACCGATGTCACGACCAAATAGTCGATGACACCGTGGTTGGTTTCAGTGATACCGTCCTGAACCTCAAAGAACTTCTTGCCGTAGATGTTGGACCAAGTGTTTTCCTGTCCGTCGACGACACCTTGCTGCAACGCGCCATAAACCTCTGAGAAAGCCATTTTCTGCGGGCTTCCGCCAATCGCCTCCATCTGCGCGACCAGCACGTCAGAGGATTGGACGCGGAATTTCAGGCCATTGGCATCCGACGGATCGACCAGCGGTTTGTTGGCCGACATCTGTTTCATGCCATTGTGCCAGAATGCCAGCCCCTGCAGGCCACGGCGCTGCATGCTGTCTTTCATCGCCTGACCGTCAGCCGAAGCCTGAAATGCGTCTACCGCGTCAATGTTCTTGAACATGAACGGCAGGTCGAACAGGCGGAATTGCTTGGTGAACTTCTCGAACTTGGACAATGACGGGGCCGCCAGTTGCACATCGCCCTGCAACATCGCCTCAAGGACTTTATCGTCGTTATAGAGCGTGGAGTTCGGGTAGACCTCCATGCACATCACGCCATTCATCTCATCATTAACGCGCTGTTCCAGCAACGAGGCTGCAATACCCTTGGGATGTTTATCGGTATTGGTCACATGCGCGAATTTCACGACGATTTCGCCGTCTTCACAAGCGGCCATGCCTGCGGTTGCTGTTACGGTTAGAGCGACGGCCGTCGCTGCCGTTGTCAAAAATTTCATCAGTCGAGTTCTCCCAGATACTTCACTACGTCTCCGGACGTGCCGAAGTCGTCCCATGGCGGCGAGTGAACCGAATCGGGGTCAAGCCCTCAACTTATTGTGGGCTTCACTATCGGGTAGTATTTTTTCATTTATTTACTGAGTGTTACGCACTTCCTGTCTGGTATCCATTTGAGCCATTCGGGAACCCGTGCGAGAATCCGCACATATAAATGCCCCATTGTGTGGATTTCCGCACAAATAGCGATTCGCCGAACGCGAATCGTTTACCGGGATTTGGCTCTTCCCACGGTCCGCGTCAGCGGACTGCTACACCCAACAGCTTAACCGCATGACAATGCGGGAAAAGCTGGCAGGAGCTTTCACCTACGGTAGTCTTCCGGACGAATGTGATATCGCGCCAGTTTGTCGTAAAAGGTCTTGCGAGGCAGCTTTAGCGCCTTTGCGGCTTCTGATGCTTTGCCGTTATGCCGGCCAAGGGCAGCAATCAGCAGAGATCTTTCGACCCGTGCCATCTGCTCGCTCAACCCCAGTTCTGCGGCCTGCGAGACATCTTCGGGCATTCCCAGCACAAACCTCATTGCGGCTGACATCAGCGACCGTGCATTGCCCGGCCAGTCTCTGGTCATCAGCGATGCCAGATGGTCCGACGTGATTTCCGGTTCCTTTATCCCGGCCTGTTCGGCTGCCTGTGCTACATAGTGGCGGAAGATTACAGGTATATCCTCGGGGCGCTCGGCAAGCGACGGTATGCGAACGCGCATCACATCCAAACGATAGAACAAATCCGCAAGGAACCGTCCATCCGAAGACAATTCGGCCAGGTCAGTGGTCGTGCCCGCCAGAATTCGGGCGCCTACACCCTGTTCAACCATCTCCAGTGCTGCATATTGCGTGGCCTCGGGCATGGCCGAGATTTCGTCCAGAAAAAGGGAACCACCGGCTGCATCTTCGCAGACATGAACCAGATCGCTGGTCGACAAACCGGCGGATGGACGTTTGACAAATGGGCCCTGACTTTGCGGCGACATTAGGTGAACGACCTCGGCAACTTTGGACACTCCGCTGCCAGCCGGTCCGGTGACCAAAACTTCGGCCCCTGTCTGGGCTACTGTACGAACCCTTTCCCTCAGTTCTTCGGCCTTTGATGAGAGACCGAACAGCAGGCGTGCCGCTGGATCGCCGCGCTCAAGCTCGCTTTTCATCGCCCGTTGTTGCAGGACATGTTCTCGCGCCTCAGAGGCCTTGCCCAATACCTTTAACAGGTCAGCCGCAGCGCAGGGTTTTTCCAGAAAGTCGAACGCGCCCTGCCCCATGGCCTGCACTGCCATTGGTATGTCGCCTTCTCCAGTCAACAGGATGACAGGCAGATCAGCATCCATATCGCGGGTGTAGGTCAACAGGTGAAACCCGTCCCGACCAGGCATCCGGATATCCGACACGATCACTCCCGCGAAATCCTCCCGGATATGATCCTTCGCCGCCACAAAGGACCCGGCTGTTACGGGTTCATAATCGGCAAGCTCCAGCGTTTGGGCCAGCGCTTCGCGCACTGCCGAGTCGTCATCGACCAAAAGCACTTTGCGGGTCATGCTACCCCTACTTCCCTGAAATGTTCCAGTTCCACAGTGAATACCGCACCTGTCGGAGCGTTGGTGCCCCGAATATTACCACCAAAGCTTTGAACCAGACCATAAGAGATCGACAGCCCCAGCCCCATGCCCTCAGACGAACCGACAGCTTTGGTGGTATAGAACGGCTCGAACAGCTTCTCCGAGTTCTCGATCCCTGGACCTGTGTCGCTGACCGTGACCGTCAGGGTCTTGTCACTGTTTATCGCGATCTTGATCATGCGTTGTTGTTGCTCACTCATGGCATCGGCGGCGTTGTTAATCAGATTTACGAACACCTGCACCAATCTCACTTCGCCACCCCAAGCATAGATTGGGACATCCGGAGCCTGCCATTCCATACGAACGTTTTCCGAATTCAGCCGGGCCTCGGTCAATTCCAACGCCGTTTCTATTACCTGAACCAGATCAACTCTGCCCATGGGCTCGTTTTCATTGCGGGCAAAAGCCCTGAGGTTCTTGATAATTCGCGCCATTCGCGCGGCCAAATCGGAAATTCTGGTGAGGTTCTCGGCGGCTTTTGACTCGTCACCTCTGCTCAGAAAAGCCGTTCCGTTCTCGGCGAATTGGCGAATGGCCATCAGCGGCTGGTTCAACTCATGGCTGATGCCCGCCGACATCTGCCCGAGCGCACTCAACTTCCCGGCCTGTATAAGCTCTTCCTGCGCATGTTTCAGCGCGACCTCGGCCTCTTCCCGTTCATGAACCTCGCGCCGCAGGGCCGTGTTCGCGGCGGTAAGCGCATGGGTTCTGCGCGTCACGCGGCTTTCCAGCACCGCATTGGCCTCAGCAAGCGCGCGCCGGCGTTCGGTTGCCATGTACAAAAGCGCCCCGAAGGCTAGACAGATCGCAGCGACCGCCGCTGCTTGCAAATTCGCCAGACGGCGCGCCGGGGCCACATCCACCAGCACCTCTGCTGTCATGTCTATCACCGGTAGATCGAGCGTAAGGTGTAACGCATGCCGTGGCAGATACCGGCCCCAATTCAAGGTCCAAAGCTCGTGTCGTCCGATCAGATTCGACGAGAAATCAACCGCCTGCCCCTCGGGCGGCACCAGCCCCGGTTGACCTTCGGTCCGACGCCAGAACAACAGGTCGGATCGGTTCGAGATGAACACCACACCTTCCCCATCAATAAAGAAAATGGCCTCGGTACTGCCCCGCCAAGTCTGTTCGACATCTTGCACATCGGCTATAACCATCAATGCGCCTTCGACTATACCGGTGGGACCAAAGGCAGGGGCTGCATAGGAATAGGTTCGATCGCCGCTTGTGGACTCGACCCCGTGGGCACTGCCCATAGCACCCTGCATGGCGCGCCTGAATGCGGGATGGTCTGCCATCGTCAATTCAGGCACCGGGTGGGCGGCTGCAAGTACCCTGCCCAGACGGTCCAGATAGACAATGTTAACGGCGGCAGTTTTGTCTGCCACGTCCAGCAACACAGCCTGCGCGATGGCGCGATCACTCGGCGTGACAAGCGTTCGAACAGCCGGGTGGCTGGCCATCAAGACAGCCAGTTCCTGATAGACCTGCATTTGTGTGCTAAGGCGGTCGGCGGCCAATTCCAGATCGGCCTCAGCCTTATCGCTCAGCGGCGACAAAGCCTGACGAAAGCCGTATGACCACACTCCAACAGAGAGCAGCCCAACAGCAATCAGAAATGTCGAAATTAACCATACCCTTTGCATGACATTGGGTCTTGCATTCAACGCGCCTCATGGCAAGTGTGCCCGCCATGAAGACTTTGCATCAATCCCCTGTTGACCCGAATTTTGTCCAGAACCCTTATCCGATTTATGATGCGGCCCGCGCGCATGGCGACCTTGTGTATTGGGCCGACTACCGGATGCACGCTGCTGTATCCCACCGGGCGGTTCAGGCCTTGCTGAAGGACCGTCGTTTCGGTCGCGAAGTACCGGCGGAAATGCAACGTCCAGGTCCTGCGCATCTAGCCCCCTGGCTGATGGTCGAATCTCATTCGTTGTTGGAAGCAGAGCCGCCGCGCCACACCCGGCTTCGACGCCTGGTCATGCGCGCCTTTACGTCACGTGCCATTGCGGCACTGGAACCAACGATCCATGACCTCAGCCACAAGCTGATCGACGCCTTTCCGGATGCGTCGTTCGATCTGCTGGACACCTATTGCATGCAAGTTCCGGTCGTTACGATCTGCCGCCTTCTAGGCGTTCCCGAAGAGATGTCGCCCGAGCTTTTGCGCTGGTCCCATGACATGGTGGCGATGTATCAGGCCAGCCGCACACGCCAGACCGAGGATGCGGCGGCGGCCTCGGCAAAAGAGTTCACCGACTTTCTCTCATCTTACGTCGAAAAGCGCCGGTCTGACCCTCGGGATGACCTGATTACCCGGTTGATTGCCGCTGAAGAAGATGGTGAAAAACTGTCGCGTGACGAGTTGGTTGCAACTTGTATTCTGCTCTTAAACGCCGGTCATGAAGCCACGGTTCATTCGCTAGGAAATGGGCTCAGGACCGTATTGCAACAAGGTGTAAAAGCCGATGCCTTTCAGCCTGAAACCATTGACGCCACCGTCGAAGAAATCCTGCGCTTTGACCCGCCGCTGCATATGTTCACGCGCTATGCCTATGAAGAGATCGACCTGTTCGGGCACAGTTTTAAACGCGGTGACGAAGTCGCTTTGTTGCTTGGAGCCGCGAACCGTGATCCCCAAGTCTGGGCCGAACCTCATAAGTTCGATCCAACCCGCCCCATCCTGACCAACAGCAGCTTTGGCGCGGGTCTGCATTTCTGCGTCGGAGCACCGTTGGCCCGACTCGAAATGCGAATAGCGCTGGCGGCACTGTTCGAACGCTGTCCCAACCTAGCGCTCAGCGCGGAACCGGAATATTCCAACAGCTACCATTTTCACGGGCTAAAGCGGTTGATGGTTCAGGTCTGACCGCTAGTTCTCGATCAGGGCATTCAGCGGCAGCATGGTCGTCGACTTGATCTCTTCCATCGACAGCAGAGCCGTCACATTGTGGACGCGCACCTCGGAAATCAAAGTCTGATAGAACACGTCATAGGCGCGCGCGTTCTTGACCCGCACCTTGAGGATATAGTCGATATCCCCCGCCAGCCGGTGCGCCTCTTGCACTTCGGGGCGGTCCCGCAGCGCTTTCAGGAATTTGCGCTGCCAATCTGCCTCGTGTTCAGAGGTGCGGATCAGCACGAAGAACGTCGCCTCAAAACCAAGCGCCTCGGCATCCAATAATACCGTCTGCTGACCGATCACCCCGGCCCCTTTCAGCTTGCGGATACGATTCCAGACAGGCGTCTTGGAACTGCCGACGCGGGCTGCTATTTCGTCCAGCGATTGGCTGGCGTCGCGCTGCAGCTCAACCAGAATTTTCCGATCCGTGTCATCAATCCGCACTGACATTCCAATTTCTTCCTCGTTTCGAAACTTTCGTATCGCTTAACCAATACAGCGAAACGCTTGTTCTTATTTATGCGCACATATGGCGTAATACCGGGAATATTTCCTATATTGAGGGTCAAGTCAAACCAACCCGGACCGAAACATGCAAGTGACGCAAACATATCAGGACGCAGGCCATGTCGACTTTGTCGGCGCAGGCCCCGGTGATCCCGAATTGCTGACGCTCAAGGCCCTGCGCGCATTCGAGCGCGCGGAAGTTGTCCTGCATGACCGGTTGATCAGCGCCGAGGTGCTGGCCCTAGCCGGGCAAACGGCCGTTCTGGTCGATGTTGGCAAAGCCGGGTTCGGCCCCTCGTGGAAACAGGAAGACATCGACGCGCTGCTGGTAGAGTACGCCCTGAAGGGTCTACGCGTTGTACGCCTGAAATCCGGTGACCCCACCGTATTTGGTCGTTTGGACGAAGAAATCGACGCCGTCGAAGCAGCTGGCATCTCGTGGCAGATTATCCCCGGCATCACCGCAGCCTCGGCCGCAGTTGCGGGCATCGGGCAAAGCCAGACGCGCCGCGGGCGCAATTCCTCGATCCGTTTCCTGACCGGGCACGACATGAAGGGGTTCGCCGATCACGATTGGAGCGCCCTGGCGCAGCCCGGTTCGGTGGCGGCGATCTATATGGGCAAAAAGTCTGCCCGGTTTATTCAGGGCCGCCTGATCATGCACGGCGCCGACCGGGCCACACCCGTGACGCTGATCGAAAACGCGTCGCGTCCCGATCAGCGCATATTGACCACGACGCTGGATCACATGTCCGCCGATCTGAACGCCTCGGACATGGACGGCCCCACCCTTACTTTTTACGGCCTTGCCCCCCGCCAGGCAGCCAAGGCCCTGACTGAATTCAAAAGGAGCACGCCTGATGGCCCGCGCTTTTACCCCCAAAGTGGTAACCGCCAACGATCTTTTGGAAGGTGACGTCATCTATCTGACCGAGGACGACCGCTGGTCGCGTGAATTATCCGAGGCAGAGCTGATCACAGACGAAGCCCACGCACAGATCCGCCTTCTGGATGCCGAACGTCAGGCAGGCAAGATTGTCGGTGCCTATCTGGCGGATGCCATAGCTGGCGACGAAGGCCCAGAACCAACTCATTTTCGGGAAGACTTCCGCCGGACTGGTCCGTCCAACTATGCCCACGGCAAACAGGAAACTTCCCCGCAGCCCCGGGCCTGATCCCTGGCCCTCTCTCTCCCCTACATTGGCCCCAGGATCGGGGCTGCACTTAAGGACAGCTAATCATGTATCGCTACTCCGAGTTCGACACAGCATTTTTGGCAGAACGCAACAGACAGTTTCGCGCCCAGGTCGAGCGCCGCATTGACGGTTCGCTGACCGAGGATGAGTTCAAGCCGCTGCGGCTGATGAACGGCCTGTATCTGCAGCTGCACGCCTATATGCTGCGGGTCGCCATTCCTTACGGCACGCTGAACAGCGCGCAGATGCGCCAACTGGCCCTGCTGGCTGAAAAGTGGGACAAGGGCTATGGCCATTTTACCACCCGTCAGAACATCCAGTACAACTGGCCCAAGCTGAATGACGTGCCGGATATGCTGGACGCGCTGGCCGAGGTTGGCATGCACGCCATCCAGACCAGCGGCAACACCATCCGCAACGTGACCGCCGACCATTTCGCCGGTGCCGCCGCGGATGAGGTCGCCGACCCGCGCCCCTATGCGGAATTGCTGCGCCAGTGGTCGACCGACCACCCGGAATTCCAGTTCATGCCGCGCAAGTTCAAGATCGCCATCACCGGGTCTGAAAATGACCGCGCCGTGATCAAGGCACATGACATCGGCCTGCAACTGGTCGAGCGTGACGGCGTTCTGGGTGCTCGTGTCATCGTTGGTGGCGGCCTGGGCCGTACGCCCATGATCGGCAAAGAACTGTCTGACTTCGTCGCCTTTGACGATCTGCTGGCCTACCTTGAGGCCACCGTGTCCGTGTGGAACCAGATCGGCCGCCGTGACAACAAGTACAAGGCGCGCATCAAGATCACCGTGCATGAACACGGCATCGACGCCATCCGCGCCAAGGTGAACGAGCGTTTCCTGCAGGTCCGCCCGCAGTTCAAAGGCGCGGATATGAACCTGCTGGAAGAGATCAAGAGCC
The DNA here is from genome assembly GCF_059610185.1 of Ruegeria sp. YTSA108. Classification (NCBI taxonomy): domain Bacteria; kingdom Pseudomonadati; phylum Pseudomonadota; class Alphaproteobacteria; order Rhodobacterales; family Roseobacteraceae; genus Ruegeria; species Ruegeria sp. YTSA108. Next base: position 275,405 of record NZ_JBXWND010000001.1, read on the forward strand.
ACTTCGCTGCACCCACCTTCCGCGAAGCGTCGGTTGCGTCGTTTGAAGGTGCCTACACCAACGATCCGGTCTTCCGCTCGTGGGTCGATACCAACATCGCGCCGCACAAGAATGCAGACCACGCGATTGTCACCATCTCGATCAAGAAGCACGGCGCAACGCCGGGTGATGCAACTGCCGAACAGATGCGCGTGATGGCCGATCTGGCAGAAGAGTACGCCTATGACGAGCTGCGCATCAGCCATGAGCAGAACGTGATCCTGCCGCATGTCCACAAATCGGACCTGCCCGCGATCCATGCCAAGCTGAAGGAATACGAACTGGCGACCGCCAATATCGGCCTGATCAGCGACATCATCGCCTGCCCCGGCATGGACTATTGCGCTCTGGCAACGGCGCGTTCGATCCCGGTTGCACAGGAAATCGCCACCCGGTTCGAAGACCTCAAACTGGAGCATGATATCGGCCACCTGAAGATCAAGATCTCGGGCTGCATCAACGCCTGTGGTCACCACCATGTCGGCCATATCGGCATTCTGGGTCTGGATCGTGCGGGCGTCGAAAACTACCAGATCACTCTGGGTGGCGACGGCACGGAAAACGCCACAATCGGCGATCGTACGGGTCCGGGCTTTGCCTATGATGAGATCGTTCCGGCCGTTGAGCGCATCGTCGAAACCTTTCTGGAGCAGCGTGAGGGCGCCGAAGAAACCTTCCTCGAGACCTATCGCCGTGTCGGAATGACTCCGTTCAAGGCGGCCCTCTACCCCGAGGCGCGAGCGAATGCCGCTTGATCTGATCCAGACTGAACTGGGCCGGGATAGACGTGAACTGACCGAACGGGTCAGTGAGTTGAACGCCCGGTTCCGCCACCACAGTGCGCATGACGTGATGCACGGAGCAATGGAAGAGATCGATGATCTCGCTCTGGTCTCAAGTTTTGGTGCGGAATCGGTGGTGTTGCTGCATATGGCGGCCGTGGTCGACAAGATGACCCCGGTGCTGTTCATCGACACGCAGATGCTGTTCACCGAAACGCTGGAGTATCAGCAGGAGGTGAGCGAGCGGTTGGGGTTGCGAAACGTCAAGATCATCCGCGCGGATGACGAGGATGTTCAACGCGACGACCCCTATGGCGCGCTGCGCCTGCGGGACATGGATGCGTGCTGCAACCTGCGCAAGACCTTCCCGCTGCAACAGGCATTGTTGGGATATGATGGCTGGATCACCGGGCGCAAACGGTTTCAGGCCGGGTCCCGCGCCACGCTTGATTTCTTTGAGGTCGAGGACGGCACAGGCCGGATCAAGGTCAACCCGCTGGCCCATTGGGCGCCCGAAGATGTACGCGCCTATATGGAAGAGAACAACTTGCCCAGGCACCCGCTGGTGGCCAAAGGATACCCTTCGATCGGCTGTGCGCCCTGTACTTCGCCGGTTAAACAGGGCGAAGACCCCCGCGCCGGACGGTGGCGCGATCAGAACAAGGAAGAATGCGGCATTCATTTTGTCGATGGCAAGATGATGCGCGCCGGAGAGAACACATGAACGTTATCGTAACCGATGAGGGGTTCGCCCCCGATGATTGGACTGATGGCTATGTCACGCTGGAAGACGCGGCCAATGATGTGGTCGCGCTGGATGTCAGCTCGGACACGGATCCCGATGAGCTTGCCGAACGGCTGGGCTGTGCCAAGATGGTGCGCATCGATTTCCCGTCCTTTGCGGATGGGCGCGGCTTTACCATCGCGCGGACCCTGCGCCTGAAAGGCTATACCGGTCGCTTGCGCGCCAAAGGCCATGTCTTGGCCGACCAGTATGCCATGGCGCGGCGCAGCGGCTTTGATGAGGTCGAGATTGAAGACACTCTGGCCGATCGCCAGCCCGAAGATCAGTGGGTGGCTCGCGCCAACTGGCAGGACAACAACTATCAGGCCCGCCTGCGCGGCTAAAATCGCCTTTCGCAGCCTCAAATAGGAACGTAGGGGCAAGAGCCACCTTTTCCTGACTTGGATCAAAGATTAAACGGAGATGTCGGTTTACTCCACCGGCAGTGAAACGATGACAGAGATGAAACCCGTGACCGAAGCAACCGCCGTGAAGGCCCCCGTTCTGCCGGACGCCCAGACTGTGACAGACGTCAAGCATTGGACTGACAGCCTGTTCTCATTCAAAGTGTCGCGCCCCGCGTCCTTGCGGTTCCGCTCGGGCGAGTTTGTGATGATCGGTCTGCTGGGCGACAACGGCAAACCCCTGCTGCGCGCCTATTCCATCGCCTCGCCGTCCTGGGATGAAGAGCTTGAGTTCTATTCGATCAAGGTACAGGACGGCCCGCTGACTTCGAAACTTCAGCACATCAAACCAGGCGATCAGATCATCCTGCGGCCCAAGCCGGTTGGCACGCTGGTCCATGACGCCCTGCTGCCTGGTAAGCGCCTGTGGTTCTTTGCCACCGGCACCGGCTTTGCACCCTTCGCCTCTCTGCTGCGCGAACCACAGACCTATGAGGATTATGATGAGGTCATAATCACCCATACCTGCCGCGAAGTGGCCGAGCTGGAATATGGTCGCCAACTGATTGAAGACATCCGTAAGGACGAAATGCTGGCTGAGCTGATGGGCGAAGGTTTTGCGGACAAGATTCGTTACTACCCGACCACCACACGCGAACAGAGCCCCAAAATGGGCCGCATTACCGAGCTGTTGAAAGACGGCACAGTATTTGCCGATCTGGCGATTGAGGGCGGCATCCAGCCGGATACGGACCGCGCGATGGTTTGCGGATCATTGGCTTTCAACCTGGATATCAAAAAAATCCTCGAGGATTTCGGACTGCGCGAAGGCGCAAATTCCGACCCCAAGGAATTCGTCATTGAAAAGGCCTTTGTTGGCTAATCCGGTTTGCCGGTCTGATATGCGACATCAGATCGGCAAAAACGCGGGAATATCATGGGAAATTCACGCTGGTGGTCACTTATGCCGCTTGAATCGTCCCGCAGCCCAGTCTAAATTCCGGGCTTGAAATTCTGCAATCATCAAAGGAATGAACCCATAGCTCGCAGACCTCACAACGCGCCGCCACAGAGAGACACCGGCCCGCGCGTCAATGATAAGATCCGTGCCCCCGAAATTCGCCTTATCGGCGCCGAAGGTGAAAATGTCGGGGTGGTTCATCCCGCCAAAGCCATGCAACTCGCGGACGAAGCCGGCCTGGATCTGGTCGAGATTTCGCCGAATGCAAACCCTCCGGTTTGCAAAATCATGGACTTTGGTAAATTCAAGTACGAAACGCAGAAACGCGAGGCCGAAGCGCGCAAAAAGCAAAAAGTCATTGAGGTGAAAGAGGTCAAGTTCCGTCCCAACACCGATACTCATGACTATGAAGTCAAAATGCGCAACGTGTTCAAATTCCTTGAAAACGGCGACAAGGTAAAGGTGACTCTGCGCTTCCGTGGTCGTGAGATGGCACACCAGAATCTGGGCCGTGAGCTGCTGGAACGTGTTGCCGTGGACACCAAGGAAATCGGCAAGGTCGAGAACATGCCCAAGATGGAAGGCCGTCAGATGATCATGATGATCGGCCCGCTGCCGCAGAAGTAAGCCCTGCGACAACTGCGTTATTCGAAACCCCCTCGGATTGAGGGGGTTTTATTTTGCGCTTCGGCTTTTGAGCCAGACCCTTGCGTCATTCACATCAAATGCCAACGAAATCAGGTCAATAACCAGTAGAAACACTAGAAATTTCGCATATCCGGTCGCCAGTTCAGCTTCGCTTGCAAATGCTGCAATCACGACGAAAACCATTGGCACCCAACATATTAGATGCGGAAATGCCATCGCTTTGCTCATCCCTCGTGTCGCCAGCATGATCGGAAGATTCAATGCCATCCCACCGATTGAGAGTGCTGCGATTAGAATACCATTTGGCTGATCCAGATACGCCAGAGGTGCCAGATTGGTCGGGATGAGCAGCACCACCAACCAGATCTGTACCCAAGCGGGCAAGTCCCGAAAACTCTTCCAGATGTCGACAATCATCATCGCTCCTTCAGGAATTGACCTTTTGTCGATACCCTATTGAGTAAAAAGAGAAAGTCAGATCAAAAGAGCGTCAGATCGCGGCTTTGAGTGCAACCCCCAGCTTATCAACCAATTCCTCAATCTGTGCGTCTTCGATAATGAAAGGCGGTGCCAACAGAATATGGTCGCCACTTCGACCATCGCGCGTGCCAGACATGGGGTAACAGATCAGACCAGCGTTCAATGCCGCCTTCTTGATCTTGCCCGCGAGACCAAGTGCGGGATCAAACGGTGTTTTTCCGGCCCGATCCGAGACCAGCTCGATACCGCGGAACAGCCCGCGGCCCCGAATATCGCCGACATTAGGGTGCTCGCTGAACGCAGTTTCCAGCGCAGATTGCAGTCTCTGTCCCATAAACTCGGCGCGCTGGGGCAGTTGTTGGCTCGTCAATTCCTTCAGCACCGCCAATGCCGCTGCAGTTGCCACCGGATGGCCGACATAGGTATGCCCGTGCTGGAAAAACCCTGACCCATTTTGGATTGCCTTATATATCCGGCTCGTACACAACATTGCGCCTATGGGTTGATAACCCGCCCCCAAACCCTTGGCGATGCACAGAATATCCGGGGCAATTCCATCGTGATCGCAGGCAAACAAATGCCCGGTGCGCCCCATTCCGCACATGACCTCATCCAGGATCAGCAAAACGCCATATTGATCACAGATTTCACGTATGCGCCTAAAATACCCTTCGACCGCCGGGACCGCCCCCAGCGTTGCCCCCACGACTGGCTCGGCCATAAACGCCATGACGGTTTCAGGGCCAAGACGCAAAATTTCGGCCTCCAACTCATCGGCCACCCGTTGACCATAGGCGTGGCTGCTCTCACCATCTTGCTTTTCGGCATATTCGTAGCAGGGCGCGATATGGGTCATTTCGATCAGCATCGGTGCGAATTGCGCACGGCGCCAGGCATTTCCCCCCGCTGACAAGGCCCCCAAAGTGTTTCCATGATAGCTTTGGCGGCGCGCGATGACGTGGCGGCGCTCGGGCTGACCGATCTCAAGAAAAAACTGCCGCGCCAGTTTGATGGCGGCCTCTGTTGCTTCGGACCCTCCGGATACGAAATAAACGCGATCCAAATCCCCGGGCGCATGATCAATCAGAAGGTCCGCAAGGGCTTCGGCAGGTTCGGACGTCATAAACCCGGTATGCGCAAAGGCGATCTTTTCAACCTGGCTTTGAACCGCCTCGATCACCGCCCGGTTTGAGTGGCCAAGACAGGACACAGCAGCATCACCGCAATCCAGATACCGCTTACCGTCAGCATCGATCAGATAGCAGCCTTCGCCGCCAACCGCGACCGGCAGCTGAGATTTCGTATGGCGTGGGAAAACGTGGCTCATGATCTATCCTCTTTCAATCTGGCAACAAGGGCCGCGACTGAGGCGGCGTTATTGTCCCAAGTGTCTCCGTTCCGATCTGCGATGCTGTTTTCAAATCCGACCCGGACATCACCGCCCAAGGACGCCGCATGTACCAGACAGTCATGCTCTTGTTTTCCAAAGGCACAGATCATCCAGGGCGAATCCCCGTCCGGAAACGCATCCAGATCCGAGGGCTTTGATTCCTGATCAGTCCGATAGCGCCCCAGAACAAGCAAACGGTCGGATTGCTGTTCGCGCACAACACCACGCTTTTGCCACCGTGTTAATAGGGCCGCATCTTCAGCGTCGTAAAGAATATGCTGAACCCGCGTCCCCTGATCCGCGCAAAGACCATAGATCCGGTCAGCCAGATCGTTATCGCGCGCGATTTCGCGGACCGAGATCGACGCCCAAGCCGGTCTAACCTTCCTCAGACATTCGAACTGGCTGCTTACATCAAAAATCCCTGCCGCCTCGGTTGTGATCTGGATGTCCAGGGCCGGAACCCACCGCCGAAGTTCGGCAAGTGTTTCCAGATACTGTCCCGCGTCCAAAGAGTGACGACCTTCTGTGTCCCGAATGTGCAGATGAAGACCGGCCGCACCGGCCTCATGGCATGCTCTGGCCGCTTCAAGAATTTGCACGGTTGTGACAGGCAGGGCTGAGTGATCTGCCGCACCTCGGCGCGCACCATTGGGCGCCGCCAGAATGTAGGGTTCGGATTTCGACCGATGCTGTGACATTCCCTGCCCCCGTTTACCTGTTGCCGCATCTATGCAAGCGGCCTATGTTTTACACCTCCTTCTTTCATAACATATGTTTTTTCATGACAGAGACCCAACGCCAGCTGACAGATAACCTGAGGAAAAACATCGACCAGATGCCGCCCAGACTTCAGGCGGCAGCCAAATACATCATTGATCACCCCGCGGATTTTGGCCTCGACCCGATACGGGTAACTGCCGAGAAGATCGGTGTCAGTGCAAATGTCCTTGTCCGATTGGCCCAGCATATGGGTTTTGGCGGGTTTCAAGCCTTTCGCGCACCGTTCCGGCAAAACCTGGCGACGGATACCGAAGAATTCCTTGGCGCGTCCTGGCAAACCCACATGCAAGCGGACGGCGCCCATGGTCAGCTTCAAGCCAGACTTGCCCGCAACGAACAGAATGTCGTCGTCAGGTCCCTGCGATTGATGAGGCCCGAGACAGCGCATCTAGCCGTTGACCATATCTTCAGGTCCCGCCGTTGCTTCGTGACCGCCACCCGCGCCAGTTACGCGCTGGCCTATTACTTTTCCTATACCGGGCGCATGGCGCACCCCGGTATTCAACTAATACCGCGCCACATCGGCTCGGCCACGGATGATCTGCTGGATGCCGATGACAAGGACTGTCTGCTGGCAATCACGGTCAGCCCCTATTCTGCGGAGACGATTAAATCCATAAGGTTCGCCCGGGAAAAGGGGCTTCGGGTCATCCTGATCTCGGACAGCGAAGTCATTGCGCCGGGTGTCGAGCCGGATGTCGCCTTTAACGTCAGCACAAGGTCACAACATCACACCTCGAGCTTTACCGGTGTCATGGCTGTGTTGGAATGTCTCATCGGCCATTTATTTGACGCCGGTGGTAAAACAGCAGCGCACCGCGTTGAGGCCTATCAAAAGGCGCGCGAAGATACCGGAGCCTATTGGCAGCCAAACAAGCTTCCGAAAATTCGCCGAAAATAGAAAAAGCCCCGAGGGACACACCCCGAGGCTTTGCGACTAAAAGCCGATTTACTTACATGCAGGCCAGCACAGCCCGCTTGGTCATCACACTGACCAGATGCGCGCGATACGCTTTGCTGCCATGAAGATCGCCGATCATGTTGGCCGGGTTGATGTTCAGCCCCATCAACGCGTCCGGTCGGAATTCAGTATTCAGCGCCTGTTCTGCTTCGGACCAGCGGAACACCCCATCCTCGCTGGCGCCCGTGACCGCCACACGCACACCGTCGGCGAACCGGGCCAGATAGACACCCACCAACGCAAAGCGCGAGGCTGGCTGCAAGAACTTCTGATAGCTCGCGGCCTGTGGCACCGGAAAGCGGATGGATGTGATGATCTCACCCTCATCCAGTGCGGTCGAGAACATGCCATCAAAAAACGCATCCGCCGCAATCTGACGGGCGTTGGTCACGATCGTGGCCCCGGATCCGAGCACACCCGCCGGGTAACAGGCCGCCGGATCGTTATTCGCAACCGAGCCGCCAATCGTGCCGCGGTTGCGCACCGCCGGATCACCGATCTGACCGGCCAATGCGGCCAGCGCCGGGTATGATCCCGCCGCCTCTTGCGCAACAACTGCATGCGGCGTTGCGCCACCGATAGAAACCGACCCGTCATCCCCAACACAGACGCCCTGCATTTCGGGAATTCCGCTGAGCGAGACGAGTGCCGATGGCGCAGCCAATCGTTGTTTCAGCGTCGGGATCAGGGTTTGCCCACCACCCAACGCCTGCGCATCCTCAGCCCCTAAAGCGGCAACCGCGTCGGCTATGGTCGAGGGTTTCTCAAATTCGAAATTGTACATTTCGTCTTCCTTTCCGAAAGGCGCTGATCCGCCCTTCATCTGGCTATAAATATCTCGGGGAGCGCGAGGGGTTGACCCCTCGCACCCCAACCTCTCACCCGTGCATCGCGGTCCAGACACGCGATGGACTCACCGGCATATCGATATGATCGATGGCCTTGCCGCCTGAATTCAACGCATCCAGCACCGCGTTGACCACCGCAGGTGGTGAACCGATTGCCCCGGCCTCACCACAACCCTTCACACCCAACGGGTTATGCGTACAGGGCGTCTGGCTGGAATGATCCACCGCATAGAACGGCACATCATCGGCACGCGGCATCGCATAGTCCATGAAGGATGCGCTCAGCAGCTGACCGTTTTCGTCATAGGCACAGTTTTCAAGCAATGCCTGACCGATGCCCTGACCGATGCCGCCATGCACCTGACCATCCACGATCATCGGGTTGACGATATTGCCAAAGTCATCAGCGGCAGTGAAGGCTTCGATGGTGACCCGGCCGGTTTCGGGGTCAACCTCGACCTCACAGGCATAGGCGCCAGCCGGGAAGGTAAAGTTGGCCGGGTCATAAAAGGCGGTCTCCTCCAGCCCGGGCTCGACCTCCAGCGGAAAGTTATGCGGCACATAGGCCGTCAGGGTGACGTCACCCCAGGCCACCGACTTGTCGGTCCCTGCCACACTGAACTGACCGTCCTTCAGCTCGATATCAGCCTCGGACGCCTCCAACAGATGCGCCGCGATCTTCTTGGCCTTGTCGATCACTTTCTCGGTTGCCTTGACCATCGCCGATCCACAGACCGCCAAAGACCGCGAGCCATAGGTGCCCATGCCAAACGGAATCTTCGACGTGTCGCCATGCACGATCTCGATCATCGACTCGTCGATACCGATCATGTCCGCCACAACCTGCGGGAAAGCCGTTTCATGCCCCTGCCCGTGGCTATGGGCACCTACCATGACGCTGATCGAGCCGGTGGCATTCACCCGCACAGTCGCCGCATCATACAGACCCGCACGGGCCCCCAGCATACCAACGATGTTCGACGGCGCGATGCCGCAAGCCTCGATATAACAGTTGACGCCCAGACCCCGCAGCTTGCCCTTGGCCTCGCTTTCAGCGCGACGCGCGGCAAAGCCTGCCAGATCAGCAGCGGCCTCAAGCTTGTCCATCGTCCCATTATAATCGCCTGTGTCATAGGTCAGCGCCACCGGTGTGTCATAGGGGAACTGGGTGATGAAGTTCTGCCGTCGAAGGGCGATCGGATCGACACCCAGTTCACGCGCTGCCTTGTCCACGACCCGCTCCAACTGGAACGTCGCCTCAGGACGGCCCGCGCCGCGATAGGCATCCACCGGGACCGTATTGGTGAACATCGCCTTGACGTTGACCTGAATGACCGGCGTCTTGTAGTTGCCCGCCATCAGCGTCCCGTGCAGCCATGTCGGTACCGAGCTGGAGAAGGTCGACAGATACGCACCCATATTTGCATAGGTGTTGGTGCGCAGACCGATAAAGTTATTCTCTGCATCCAGCGCCAGTTCGATCTGTCCGACATGGTCGCGCCCATGCGCGTCTGACATGAACGCCTCGGACCGGCTTGAGGTCCATTTGACCGGACGGTTACAAGCCTTGGCGGCGAAGGTGCAGAATGCCTCTTCGGCATAGTGGAAGATCTTGGTGCCAAAGCCGCCACCCACATCCGGCGCGACCACGCGAACCTTGTGTTCGGGCAGGCCCAGAACAAAGGCACACATCAACAGGCGGATCACATGCGGGTTCTGCGACGTGGTATAAAGTGTGTATTCTTCGGTGCCGCGGCTGTACTCGCCCACCGCCACACGCGGCTCCATCGGATTGGCAACCAGACGGTTGTTCACCAGATCCAGCGTGGTGATATGGGCCGCATTGGCAAAGACCTCATTGACCTTGGCATCATCGGTTTCGCCCAGCTGCCAATCATAGCAGATGTTGTTTTTCAGATCGTCATGGACCAGCGTCGCGCCTTCTTGCGCGGCGGCCTTCATGTCGATCACAGCGGGCAGTTCCTCGATATCAAGCTCGATCGCCTCAGCCGCGTCGCGGGCCTGTTCCAGGCTATCTGCGACCACAGCAGCAATCGGATCGCCCACATGGCGCACTTTACCCTGTGCCAAAATGGGATGTGGAGGTTCCTGCATCGGTGCGCCGTGCTTGTCGGTCACTTCCCAGCCACAGGGCATGCCGCCCACGCCTTCGAAATCCTTGCCGGTGAACACTTTGACCACGCCCGGCATGGCCTCGGCAGCCGAGGTGTCGATGCTTTTGATCCGGCCATGCGCGATGTCGGACCGCAGAAAATGCACATAGGCCTGGCCATGAACGTTGATATCGTCGGTGTAATTGCCTGCTCCGGTTAAAAAGCGCACGTCCTCGCGCCGTTTGGAACTGGCTCCGATGCCACTGTCTTTGGGCATTGCTTGTTCTCCTCCCTGAAAAAGAATTTTCGTCGAAAATTCTTTACGTCGGTATTACTCGGCAGCGATGCCGCTTACGTCCTGGCCCGATGCGGCCATGATCGCTTTGACAATGTTGTGATAGCCTGTGCAGCGGCACAGGTTGCCTTCCAGATACTTTCGAATCTCGGCTTCGCTCGGGCGCGGGTTCTCTTTCAGCAAGGCGGCGGCGCTCATCACCATGCCCGGCGTACAAAACCCGCATTGCAACCCGTGATGATCCTGAAACGCCTGCTGAATCACGTTCAAAGACCCATCCTCAGCGGCCTGGCCCTCAATCGTGGCGACCTCAGACCCGTCTGCTTCCAGCGCAAGCATGTTGCACGACTTCACCGCCGCGCCATTCACATGAACAACACACGCCCCACATTGCGCAGTGTCACATCCAACATGCGTTCCGGTCAGCGACAGATGATCACGTAAAAATCCAGACAACAACGTCCGACCCTCAACCTCACCGCTAACAGACCTCCCGTTCACGGTCATGGTGACCTGTGTCATAAGTTCCTCCCATGTCATATTTTTCTCTGTCGAGTTAAACACGGGACTTATTGTTTGAGAACAAAAATTTCGCAGGGCGCCGTTTATGACAGATCACAATGCCGAACAATGCGGTCTGATCTGGGCCTTAAATTGATGTCAAACGCCTTACCGCTTGATAGATGCGCGTGGCTGTGGCCGGGTCGGGATTTCCTTGAGCAATCCACCGACCCCCATGCCTGCAATATGCGCCGCTGTCGTTTCAATCCCGCAAGCCACGCGCGACAAAACCCAATCCGCACCGTTCAGTGCAGGAGAGCGCGCACACCCCGGCAAACCGATTACGGGTCTGGCGTCCAGCAGACCGGTGAACAACAGGTTGCCCGGATCTACTGGCATTCCAAACCGATCCACCTGACCGCCTGCAACACGAACAGCCTGCGGCGCAACATCATGCGCATCCGAAGTTGCTGAGCCCGTCAAGATCAGGACAATATCCCCTTTAACACCCGTCAATGCAGCAGACAGCGCCTGAATCTCATGTGGCACCACCCGAATGTCATCCAAACCCATACCCAGGGCTTCGACACGCCCTCGGATTGCGGCAATACCCTTGTCGTTCGAAACACCTCCGGGGATGTCTGTGACGATCAGGCCGGCACTGCGAAACACCGGGCTGGACAGGCGCACCGCCCCTTGTGCCAGCGACGAGGCACGCACCACATCTTCGCCGGGGACGGCATAAGAAATGACTTTGATCGTCGCCACCATCCCGCCTGATCCCATCTGTTGATATTGGGGTACTGTGGCCACGGTAATCATCGGGTTAACCAAGTTGAACGCTTCCAGCGCCTGTACGTCCAGAACAGCGACTCCGGGGCCTCTCGCCAAGAGGTTAACGCGCCCTGTGAACGGCTCGGTGACGCGCAATCCCACGGTTGCCGGGTCCGGGGCCAAAGCCTCTGCCAAACTCCGGGCAGCGTCGTTTTCGTGACAATCACCGGGTTCCAGCTGCGCAACAGTGACCGAGGTCAACCCGGCGGCGGCCATTTCATCCAGATGAGTTTGCGTGAGCAAAAGGCCCTTACGCAGCTTTGTGTCTTGGGCTTTCACTGAATGCGCCAGAATTGCACCAGCGGCCTCGCGCAAAGGAACCGAGCCAAACTTCATGCTTTGCCCCGCAACACCGCAGTCATTTCGGCCAATATGGAAACCGCAATTTCCGCAGGATCGGCGGCACCGATATCCAAGCCTACGGGACCGTGAATCTGTGAAATCTGCCCTTCAGTAAATCCGGCTTCTTTCATCCGGGTGACGCGTTTCGCATGCGTTCGACTAGACCCCAGCGCCCCAATATAGAACACCCCGGCTCTCAGGGCGGCCTCTAACGCGGGATCATCCAGTTTTGGATCATGGGTCAGCAAGACAACAGCCGTTCGCGCATCCATTCCAAGCTTTGCAACGGCCTCATCCGGCCAATCCGTCAGCACGGTTTCCTCAGGGAATCTTGCGGCGGTTGCAAACGCATCTCGCGGATCCACAATCGCAGGGTCGTACCCCGCAATTCGCGCCATCGGGACCAGGGCCTGAGCAATATGAACGGCCCCGACCACTATCAACCGCAAGGGCGGATTGTGGACCGAAACAAATGTCTTCGCATCCTCTTCGAAACCGGACCGGTCCATGCGCATGCGTTCGGGATAACGATCGCGCTGCAACGCACGATGGCCGGATTCGATATTCACTTCATAAGCCACAGGCTCGCGCTGCGCGCGTGCAGCGACCAGATCGCTCAATATGCTTTCAGGAAGGACCGATCCAATAGGTTCGACCAGTACCCGAATTGTTCCGCCACAGGCCAGCCCGACCGCAAAAGCATCTTCGTCACTGACCCCGAATTCAAGTAGGCGCGCTTCACCCTCTTCGATCGCTTCCAACGCCTCGACGACAACCGCACCTTCGACACAGCCACCCGATACCGACCCCTCAAAGCGGCCATCACCTGCTATCACAAGCTGAGCGCCAACACGTCTGGGGGCACTGCCCCAGGTCTGAACAACCGTAGCCAGCGCAACTGGCTTTCCCGTTTCATACCAATCCAGAGCAGTCTCGGGGCTGTTGTCGAATCTGTCCATATCGCCCTCCTGGCGTTTCCCGCACCAACATAGGCAGGTTTGGCAGGATGAAAAGTAAACCATCATGCTAACTCATGGGCCTTGAAAGAAATTCCAAATGCTATGCAAAGCCCCGCGGGTTTCAGCCGAACATCCCAAGCATTGATTGCCAGCCCTCCCGATTCTGACCTAAACGCGGATCATGCGCAGCTGTGACGCAGATAATTTTCAAAAGGAGACAGAGACTTGAAACACATTATTACACTCGGATCGGTATTGGGAATGCTAGCGGCGACAGTGGCCAGCGCAGATACCTTCCTGCGCTATGGCGAAGTGGACGGATGGAAAATCTTCATCGACGAAGACAAGAAATCCTGCCTGATCGAAGCTGTTGATGACGCGGAAAACGTGGTTCAAATGGGTCTGACCGAAGACCGCGGCGTGGGATATGTTGGCGTATTCACCAAAGCTGAAACCAACATCAAGCGTGGCGTAACCGAGGCTGTGGCGATCCTGCTGGGCGAAAACCTGTATCTTGGAGAAGCCACCGGCATGAAGGGCAACATCACCAAAGGCTATTCGGGTGGCTATGTGCTGTCGGATGACCCCAAGTTTGCCGAAGACCTTGCCAAACAGAAAGTTATGGTTGTGTTCCCCGAAAAGGAATTCGCCTTCACCGTTGATCTGACCGGTACGTACAAAGCGATGGAAATGGCGCGTAAGTGCAACGAAGAACAGCTTGGTTGAGACCTACTTCGAAAGCGCGGCCATCAACCGCGCTTTCTCACCCATGTCATCCGGTTTTGAGATGACTTTGGCCAGATCTTCCAGCGACGCAATGGAATGACCGGCCCGAAAGCTGTCAACATGGGGAAGCATCGCCGCCACCCCCTGCGCTTTTGGCGCAAAGCCATCCCATCGCAACAAAGGGTTCAGCCAGATCAAACGGCGGGCTGACAGATGCAGGCGCTGGATTTCTTTTCCAAGCACCTCGGGTTCGCCCCGATCCAGACCATCCGTAATCAACAACACCACCGCACCCTGCCCCAGAACCCGACGCGACCAGTCACGGTTAAAAGCGTGCAGGCATTCCCCGATCCGCGTGCCACCCTCCCAATCTTGCGCCTCGGCCCCCGCCGCCGACAAGGCAGCATCCACATCGCGTTGGCGCAGGTGCCGAGTGATATTCGTCAACCTCGTGCCGAAGGTAAACGCATGAACCTTGGCCCACCCCGCGCCCTTGACGTTTGAAACCGCATGCAGGAAATGCAGGATGATACGAGAGTACTGGCTCATGGATCCTGAGATATCGCAGAGAACGACAAGGTTCGGCCACCGTTGTTTCGGCTTCAAATACGCGATGTCCCGCAGTTCACCACCCTGCCGCATGGATGCGCGCAGCGTGCGGGCGCGGTCGATCCGATGCCCAAGGTGGCTGGCTTGGCCTCGGCGCGACTCGATTGGTTTTACCGGCAATTTCAGCTGTGCCAGAATGCGCTTGGCCAAGGCAATTTCTTCGGTGCTCATTTGCTCAAAGTCTAGATTGCGCAACCGTTCTTCCGAGGACGCGGTCCGCGACGCATCTATCTCCAGCTCAGTTTCTTCCTCGATGTCAGAGCTGTCAGGCAAGTCCCGTTCGACGCCGTCCAGCAGAGCCTCGGCCGCGCGTTTCTCTGCAGCTTCGGCCTTGCGCTCTTCCTGAACGCCGCGGATCGCGGGCAGCATCATGGACATCATGTGTTCCATGTAACGAGGGTCGCGCCAATACATGCGGAAAATCTGCGCAAATACTGCCCGATGCTCGGGTCGGGTCACGAAACAAGCGTGCAACGTCCAGTAAAAGTCGCGCTTCTCCGAGAAGCCCGCAACCTGAACCGCCCGGATCGCATCCACGACCCGACCGGTGCCGATGGGCAACCCGGCCTTGCGCAAAGCCCGCGCGAAATGAGTGATATTCTGCGCCAGTTTTGGGTTGTCGGGGATGTCGAGAGGGAGCTGTTCAGCCATCAGGCAGGTTCCAGCGACGCCTTGGCTTCATCCAGAATGCGTTTCGCCTCGGACCCTTGCAGTTGCTGGATATCGTCCTGATATTTCAGGATTGCTCCCAGCGTGTCGCCGATCACTTCGGGGCTAAGGTTGATGACGTCCAGCGCCAGCAGGCATTTGGCCCAGTCGATCGTCTCGGCCACGCCTGGTTTCTTGAACAGATCCTCTGTGCGCAGGTGTTGGACAAAGGCGACGACCTCTCGGCTTAGCGCCTCGGCGACCTCGGGGGCGCGGGCGTTCAGAATTTCAATTTCACGGTCAAAATCCGGGTAATCGACCCAATGGTACAGGCACCGGCGTTTCAGAGCGTCATGCACCTCTCGCGTTCGGTTCGATGTAACGATGACAATCGGTGGCTCCGGCGCTTTGACAGTTCCCAATTCGGGGATAGTGACCTGAAAATCGCTGAGCGCTTCCAGCAGGAAGGCCTCGAACGGTTCATCCGTGCGGTCAAGTTCATCAATCAACAGGACAGGAGCCCCGTTTTCATCCGGGCGCATGGCCTGCAGCAACGGACGCTCGATCAGGTAGTCGTCAGAAAACAATTCGGTCTGCAACGCCCCCCGGTCGGCGCCGCCCGAGGCTTCGGCGGTTCGGATCGCCACCATTTGCGCCGGGAAATTCCATTCGTAAACCGCCGAGGATGCGTCCAACCCCTCATAACATTGCAGGCGGATCAGACGGCGGTTCAGACCAGCGGCCAGTGCTTTGGCGATTTCGGTTTTTCCAACGCCTGCCTCACCTTCTAGAAATAGTGGGCGGCCCAGTTTAAGCGACAAAAACACCACTGTCGCCAAGGCCCGACCGCAAACGTAACCTTGCGAGCCTAGCATCTGCTGCACGGCATCAATGGAATCTTGCTGCGTCATGGAACCCTCTTTCTTTCGTTGCTTAACAGGTCATGCTAGCGCGGGGGCGTCAAGGCCCCGGCCCCGCCACCCAGACGCCATCGCCGCAAATAGGTGAAGTTTTTGCACCAGATCCTCACGGTTTGGTTGGTCTTTGGCCGAGGCTGTGCTAGCGGGTGCGCATGACTGATACGCTGACCATTCGCCGCCCCGATGACTGGCATCTGCATTTGCGCGATGGCGCCATGTTGCAGGCCGTTCTGCCCGAAACAGCACGCCATTTTGCCCGTGCGATCATAATGCCGAACCTCGTTCCGCCAGTTGTGCGCGGCGATCAGGCCGCCGCATATCGCGACCGCATTCTGGCCGCCCTGCCCGAAGGCATGCCGTTCGAGCCGCTGATGACCTTGTACCTGACCGAAGACACCGACGCCGAGGATGTCGCCGCAGCCCATGCAAGTGGGCTGATCAAGGCCGTAAAGCTGTATCCCGCAGGCGCAACCACCAATTCCGCCTCGGGCGTGCGTGATTTCGACAAGGTCCGCCCGGTGCTTGAGAGAATGGCTGAGATCGGTCTGCCGATGTGTGTCCATGGTGAAGTCACCGATGCCGAGGTCGACATTTTCGACCGTGAAGAGGTTTTCATCGATACGATACTTGATCCACTGCGCCAGGCGACTCCTGGTTTGCGAGTCGTGATGGAACACATCACGACGGCTCAGGGTGCAAATTATGCGCAATCCGGTGGAGATGATCTGGCCGCAACAATCACGGCCCATCACCTGATCATCAACCGCAATCACATCCTGGTGGGCGGGATCAAACCGCATTACTACTGCTTGCCCGTGGCCAAGCGCGAGACCCATCGTCAGGCTTTGATGAGCGCCGCAACTTCTGGGATGTCTTGCTACTTCCTTGGCACCGACAGCGCGCCACACACAGATGCAAACAAGGAAATGGCCTGTGGCTGTGCGGGATGCTTCACCGCTACAAACACAATGTCCCTTGTGGCCGAGATGTTTGACAAAGCCAGTGCGCTGGACAAGCTGGAAGGGTTCACATCATTGAACGGACCTGCGTTTTATGGCCTGCCAGTTAATAAAGAAACCATCACCCTTACCAAGGGCGATCCCGTTGAATATCCCGACAAGATCGAAACTGACGACGGCCCGGTAACAGTATTCGAACCCGGGTTCCCATTGCACTGGCGCGTTGTCTAACGCGCCAGCATTTTCGCCAGATCGCGAGTCCGGCCACCGGTACGCAGCATCGACCAGATCGCGTCTGCGTCCTCGGCACCGATCAGCTTGGCCGCCTTGCTTCTGACCCGGTCTTCCCGGTCGGCCAATGTCATAGGGCCAAGCAAATCGTGGCTGGCCTGTTTTCGTGCCCCATCGCGGCGCAGCAAAGACAGATCCGCTTGAGTTTCAGACAGCGTCTCATCGGCTTCGACTGAAATCCGGTCCCGCAGCGATTGCAGGCGCCTATCCGCACATACCTTATCCGAAAAACTGTCTGGCAAGGCTGTGTCATATCCCAGCGCTTGCATAGCAATTACCGTCCGGTAGGAAAACTTGGCCCCCAACCCGGTGGTCGGAGAGGTTTGATTACACACTGTCATCCAACGTGGGTGGGTCTTGATCCTGATCTCGGCTACTTCGGGCTCTGCAATATCCAGGTCACGTGCGGCCTCTAATGCGGCGTGCAACCCATGACAGCAGGCATGAAACTTATGGCTTACATCTTTGAACAGCCACGTTTCTCCTATTCCATCGAGAGCAGCGGCCTGTTCGAACTGACCCATATGGGTTGCACCAAAACCATAGGGCCCCTCAAGCGCATCCGAGTTGGGATCAAACCCCTTGGATACCAACAGCGCAGCCTCAACCCCTGCAGCGGCAGCTAGCCCGGCATTATAGGGCTTCCCCATCGTGCCGAAATGAGCTTTCAGCCCTGCGGCGCGGGTGGCAGCCAGACCAAGAACCCGGCGCATCTTTTCCGTATCGAACCGCAGCACCCGGCCAGCGGCGACCGCCGCACCAAAGGCACCTGATGTCGCGGTCTGATGGAACCCGCCCTGGTAATGCGCGCGCCCCAGCCAAAGCCCTACGCGGATCGAAACCTCCATCCCGACAAGAGCGGCCTCAAGGACATCGACAAGAATCCGGTCGTCCCAATCACAAAGGGCAAAGGCCGCAGGCATAACTGCGACCGAAGGGTGCCCTATATGCGCAAAATGCGTGTCATCATAATCCAAAGCGTGGGAAATGGTTCCGTTAACCAAACCTGCTGCCCTGACGGGAGCCAGCCCCCCGCCAAACAGATGGGCCTGCGGGTTGCCCCCTTCATCCAGAACCAGTGCGCGCACGGTCTGAGATACGGGTTCGCTAACACCGACGCGGCCAACAACCACCCAATCCAGCGCAGACAGAGAGGTTACGAGACGGGCCTCTGACGAGGTCGCAACAGGCCCCGAGGCAAAATCGGCCAATGCTGTGGTAAAATCAGTCATGTGGCGCAGTCTAGCAAGCGCCGCTTTCGGGTAAAGACTTAGCTGTACAATTCCTCTGCCCGGCCCTCGAACGCCCTCACGATCCTGTGCATCGCCTCATTGAAGACCACTCCGATGATACCCTGAAGAATGGCATTCTTGAATTCGAAATCAACATGGAACGAAACGTTGCACCCGCCTTCTGCCGCGTCCTCGAAATGCCAGTCCGACTTCATGTATTTGAAGGGCCCATCCAGATATTCCGTGTCGATCCGGCGTTGTTCGGCAAACAGGGTAACCCGGCTGCCAAAGCGTTCGCGGAACACTTTGAACGAAATGATCAGGTCCGCTTCCATCACCTGTGCCTCTCCTGCTGCATATGAGCGTCGGATACGTGCAGCCGCACACCAGGGCAAAAACTCGGGATACTTTGCTACATCGGCAACCAGATCGTACATCTGTTGCGCAGTGTAAGGCAGGTGTCGCGTTTCCGAATGTATAGGCATGGCGTCCGGTTTTTGCAGGTGACAATGGCGCGTCATGTCGTATGTTGCGCGCCAAAGATCAAGGGGGCAGTGATGAGCCAGCGCGGATATGTGATTGATGAGATGATCTCGGCAAAGGCCATTGCCGCCAGGATCGAAGAACTTTGCCGCGAAATCACTGCCGAATTCGACGGAACCGACAAGCTGGTTGTTGTCGGCCTGCTGCGTGGTAGCTTTGTCTTTATCGCCGATCTGGTGCGCGAATTGGACTTGCCCATTGAAGTGGATTTCCTTGAGGCGTCATCCTACGGGGATGCGATGGAAAGCAGCCGGGAAGTCCGCATTCTAAAAGACCTGCGCGGCGCTATTGAGGGTCGCGACGTTCTGGTAGTCGAGGATATCGTCGACACCGGGCACACGCTGAACCATGTTACTCATCTGCTGCAAAGCCGCGATCCTGGAAAACTTCGCTCGATCGCACTACTGGACAAGCCCAGCCGGCGCGAAGTCGATTTCCGTTCGGACTGGATCGGGTTTGAAATTCCTGATGAGTTTGTTGTGGGTTACGGGATCGACTACGCACAGCGCAATCGCAACTTGCCATTTATTGGTAAGGTTCGTTTTATCGAAGACTGAGAAGGGTAAAAATAGACCCAGATTCCAATAGTCAAAGTTGCTGCGCACCTTTGCATTCACTTGATTGAATACCATTGGACAACGCCCTCAACAACAGATTACCCTCCGATCATCTTGGGAGGATTCTGCTTATGAAAGTAATGTCTATTGGGCTTCTGGCGACTTGTGCCGTCGCCGCAACGGTTGGTCTTGCGGACGCAAAAGACAACAAGGGCAAAGGGAAAAGTTCAGACAAGTCGAAAATCGAAAAGTCGATAAAGACCAATAATGGCGTTGGTGTACCGCCCGGACAGATCAAGCGTTATACGCGAGGTCAGAAACTCCCTAACGATCTGAATTTTGACTATCTTGATGACCTGGACGGCTGGAAGTTGAAGCCCCTACCCGCCGGTCAGCGATATATTCGCGTGGATGACGAAATCCTGTCGATATCTGATGACACTAAGACAGTCATTGATGCCGTTGGAATAGTGAGCGATCTCGTAAACTGAAGTTTCAGCCATTAAGTGATCGAATTGCGGCAACAAATACGTCTACTCCTACCGGGATAAGTGCGTCTGGGAAATCATAGTCAGGGTTATGCAATTGCGGATGATCCTGCCCCGACCCCAGCCAGAACATGGCCGTTTTCGCGCCTTTCCCAAATTGCCCGAAATCTTCTGAGAACTTTTGCGGCGCCTTTGTTGAATGGCACGGTACTCCACGCTCGGCGCAGGCCGTTGCGATGATGCTCACCGCGTCGCTGTGATTGACGCAGGCCTCGAAGACATCGTCATAGGTGATCTCAACCTCCAGACTGTCGGCGGATGCGGCGCGGCGCGCCAGTGCCTCGGCCTCGGTCATCAGCTTCTGCATCCGGGCATCTGAAACGGTGCGCAAGGTCACCCAGATCTCGGCCTTTCCCGGAGCGACGCCGAAAGTCGGCTCTCCCAAACGGGCATGCGTCACAGTTGTCAGCGCAAAATCGGCATCCAACGCGCCGCCTGCGCCTAAACTCGCCAGCTTCGAAACCAGTTCGGACATCGCCTCAGCCGGGGAAATCCCATCCTGAGGCGCAGCCGCATGGGACGTCTTGCCGGTCAGGATGATTTTCATCCCGCGCGAGGCGCAGTTAGCCGAACTCTGACACAACTCAACAGCGCCAAGTTCCAACCTCGGCAGGTTGTGCAGAGAGAACACGTAGTCCGGCGCGATCTTCGCGAATTGAGGGTCCGCGCGAAAGGCGATGGCGCCCTGCCCGGTTTCTTCAGCCGGTTGAAAGATCAAAACCACCCGACCCTTTTGGGGTCGGTGACGCGCCAGGTCTTCCGCAACGCCAAGCACCATCGCCATGTGCCCATCATGGCCACACAGATGCCCTTTGCCCGGAACCTTCGACACATATAGGTGCGTACCAAGTTCTTGAATCGGCAGCCCATCCAATTCGCACCGGATACCAACGGTTGGCCCAGCCTGCCCACTGTCAAAAACCGCGGCAACGCCATGCCCTCCCAGTCCGGTAAGCACATGGTCCGCACCGAACCCCCGCAAAAGATCTGTTATGCGGGCAGCGGTCTCACGCTCGTGCCCGGATAGTTCGGGATATTGATGCAGGTCGTGGCGCAGGCGTGTCAGCCGCGCATGCGCTTCGGGTGTCACCCCTGTTCCAGCTTTTTCCGGCGTGCCTCACGCAGCCGGGCAAAATCGTCTCCGGCGTGATAAGACGACCGGGTCAAAGGTGTGGCCGATACCATCAGGAACCCTTTGCCATAAGCTGCCTTTTCATAGGATGCGAATTCTTCCGGCGTTACGAACCGATCGACTCCGTGGTGTTTGGGCGTGGGCTGCAGATACTGACCGATGGTCAGGAAATCAATTTCAGCGGCGCGCATATCATCCATGACCTGCCGGACCTGCTGACCATCCTCACCCAAACCAACCATGATCCCGGATTTGGTAAAGACCGACGGGTCCAGCTCTTTCACGCGCTGCAATAGACGCAAAGAGTGGAAATACCGCGCGCCCGGTCGCACTTCGGGATAGAGGCCAGGCACCGTTTCAAGATTATGGTTAAAGACGTCTGGCTTTGCCTCAACGACAACTTCTAGAACGGACGGATCGCATTTCAGAAAGTCGGGCGTCAGAATTTCGATCGTCGTACCCGGAGACCGGTGACGCACGGCGCGAATGGTCTGCGCAAAATGCTCTGCCCCGCCATCTGCAAGGTCATCGCGGTCGACAGATGTGATGACCACATGGTTCAACCCCAGCTTTTCAACCGCATGGGCAACGCGACCCGGCTCAAACGCATCCAGCGAATCCGGGCGACCGGTGGCGATGTTGCAAAAGGTACAGCCGCGGGTACAAATCTCGCCCATGATCATCATGGTCGCGTGGCCCTGGCTCCAACATTCACCGACATTGGGGCATCCGGCTTCTTCACAGACCGTAACCAGATTGTTGTCACGCATGATCTTGCGCGTGTCGGCATAACCCTGACCACCGGGCGCTTTGACGCGAATCCAACTGGGCTTTTTCGGCTGCGAATTGTCGGGCCGATGAGCCTTTTCTGGGTGTCTTTGTTCGGGAATGTTCAGATCGCGCACGGCCTGTCTTTCTGACTTTGGGTCAATTCGGTTTACCCATAACATAAACTGACCTCTGCTATTACACCACCCATGCATAGCCGCTATGCATCAGGGTGAAAGACTTTGACGTCTCAGGGCCAAAATTCTAAATAATTTCCTATTATTAACTGCAACTTACGCGTTGTCAGGTAAATTCTGACGCACCTGGAGCATCCGCCATTGAAGCGGATTTGGAATCCTTTTAAGTCCACGAAAACCGTACGTGATTCACAGGAGTTCGATCATGAAGTCTGGCACCAAACTGCCCGAAGTGACCTTTCACACCCGCGTCCGAGACGCTTCTGTCGAAGGACCAAACCCCTTCCGTTGGGAAGACAAGACCACGGCGGACTATTTCGCAGGAAAGCGCGTGATTCTGTTCTCACTGCCTGGCGCATTCACCCCGACATGTTCGACCTATCAGTTGCCCGGATTTGAAAACGGCCACGCAGATTTCAAAGCCGCAGGTGTGGACGAGATCTATTGCATGTCCGTGAATGACAGCTTTGTCATGAACAAATGGGCACAGGATCAAGGCCTGAAAAACGTCAAGGTCATCCCTGATGGCTCAGGCGAATTCACACGTAAAATGGGCATGTTGGTCGACAAAGATAATCTAGGCTTTGGCATGCGGTCCTGGCGCTATGCGGCCATCATCAATGACGGCATCGTAGAAGCCTGGTTTGAAGAGCCCGGACTGATGGATAACTGCCCCGAGGACCCCTATGGCTTTTCGTCACCGGAAAACCTGATGAAACATCTAAACGAAGTCAAAGAGCCGGAACTGGCCTGAGTTCGTCCTCAACAGAAAAGTCCGCTTCAGGCGGGCTTTTTTGTGACTAGCGCGTTTGCGTGACAATGCTCTCGCCGACGGTGCGAATGGTATCCGCCAGGCTTTCGAACCAATCTTCCTGCGAGGTAGAAGATCGACGAACTAGCCCCACTGTCCTTGCCGGCTGCGGCGAGGCAAATCGCATCAGCTCAAGACCCGGTACCGCGTCGGATTCGGAACGGGCGGCAAGCTCTGGCATGAGCGTCAATCCAAACCCTTCGGCAACCAAACGGGATAATGTCGCCAAAGACGAGGCACCCATGTTAATCAGACCGCTGCTGCGGTCCTGACCACAAACCTCCAGGGCCTGATCCGTCAGGCAGTGCCCATCATCCAGTAGCATAAGCTGTGCATTTTGAAGGTCCAAAGGGCGCAAACGCTCTGTATCGCTGGAAAAATTGCGCAACCGTGCCGAACTTCCGGCCAATAAGAACCGATCCTCGAACAAGGGAAATTCGAACAATTCGCTTCCCCCGGAGGGCAGCGCGACCACACCTGCGTCGATCTCACCAGCGCGCAGCATCGTCAACAGGCGCTCTGTCCGCGCTTCGCGTATCTGCACTCTCAAAGAAACATCGGCCGCCCTTAACCCCGCCAGAACACCTGGCAGAACATAGGGCGCAATCGTCGGGATTATTCCGATCGACAAAGACCGATGCCCGCTTGAGTGATCCTTGGCAAATTGGTCGAGCCTGTCCGAGGCACCAAGTATCTGACGCGCATATTCGAGCACATCCCGCCCCAAAGGGGTAAGCAATATGTCACGGGCCTTACGCTCGAACAGGGCACCACCGAGGGTTTCTTCTAACGCCTTGATCTGAACCGATAATGCCGGTTGCGAAACGTTACACATCTGTGCCGCCCGCCCAAAGTTGCGCTGTTGCGCAACAGCGTTAAAGTATAGGAGCTGTCGAAGGGTAAAGTTCATAACCCCTAGCTATCACTCCACCCTGAAACCGCAACCAAAACCGATCAAAGCGTTATCCGATCATACGGCTGCGCTCTTCCTGATCCTGGTAATGACGTTTCAGGCGCTGTAATGCGATACGCAAAACGATTTTGCCGGACCGCGCTGACCACCCCATTCGCTTTTCCGCCAATTCCAACCCTTCCAGATAGCAACAGCAGCGCAAAGCCACGTCGCTCAGCCCCGGTCCAAGGTCAGACAATGCACGCTCTACGCGGTCGCGCGCTTCTGAAGAACCCCGGTTGCCAGTGTCGCCGCTTCCAAAACTTCCGCGCCCACCGGCAGTCAGGAAATGGTCCCAGTTCTGTGCAACCTGAGGTCCGATCTGAGCCAGTTCAAAATCCTCGCGCAGGCGCTCTCCTGCCCCGACAAGTGCTTCATCTAAAAACGGCTTTCCATCCCGATCCCGACGCCTTGCCAGGGCGATCAGCGGGCTTTCTGCGGCGCTATAGCGCATTCTTCTGGGACGTTCTGGATGGGCGCGGTTTGTCGTCGCGTGAGAGGGCGCCCCATGAAACGAAGAAGGCGCTTCTGCCATTCCATGTTCGTTGCGAGACCTTGCCTGGTTCTCGAAATCGGCCATTAACTGGCTCAGTGCCGTGCGGCCCGCGCTGGTAATCCGGTAGCGCGATATCCGGCCTGGGTTGTCGCAGGAAATCCAATCCTTCAACGCCAATGCCTGTGCGATCCTGCAATCAACCACTGCAGTTCTGGTCGCAGCGGCTTCGCCGGTATCGCGCACCACCACTGCTTTGTTCATTTCTTCAGCGACAGCCAGGACCGAACCGGTCTCACACAGTCTGCGCAGTACCCTTAGGGCCTCGTGGTTGAATTCTTCTTTTTCGACGTGTGAATTATGACTGAACGCTGAAACCGTGCGATCAGAAGCATCATTGACCGAAAAATGTTCTTCGGCCAACGACTGCAAAGCCGCATCCACCAATGGATCGTCACGACGCATCTCAATTCGGCGGATTTGTCTAAGAATGGTCGAAGCATGGCACCCCGCAGATCGCGCAATATCGCGGATCGACTGGCCGGTTTCTGTGTGGGCCAGGTATCGTTGTGCCCCCTCAGGTACCCAAGCCGGAATGGTGAAAGCCATGTTGTTTTCCATAGTTCTGTGCCCTCATCGACGAAACAATCTGTTCTCTATCGCCCCCGGTGACTTTGTTAACCAATTCTAACTAGAGTCGCTTTCGTTACTCGTTCGTTAACTGCCGGAGGTGATGACCAGATTTCATTCAAATTCATAAACACTCATGAAGCGAGAGTTCGGGGAGAACCCGATTAAGGCAACACCCGCTTAGGTTGTGTAACAAATTGAGCAACATTAATCCGACAAGTGGAGCCCAATGATGCAGGACCTGATGACCATGATTTCCGCCCTCCGCCGCCCCCGCCTATTGGCGCGGGCAGCCAAACACGGCGCACAGGACTATGATCGGGACCGCCACCTGCAACGCATACTTGGGTACGGATCGCTACCTGGGTCGGGTGCGGCGCTGATGCGTTTGATGGATATTGAACGAGAGGTTAACGCGCAGAGACTGGCAGAAGATGCAGGCTATTCGCTGGTCCGTCATTTGGACCTTCTGATCGCGCTATTGGGTGAGGCGCAGCTGTACAAAGCCAGCCGCGCCTCACAGTTTTCAGTTATCAGCTGAAAGCGTCCGGCATAGAGGCCTTTTTCTTTTCAACATATTCGGTCAAAGCGCTGTGAATTCCCGGGTCGAGTTCCGGTTGCTTGTAGTTGGCAATCAAATGCTCGACCCGAGACGAGGCCAACTGTCGCGTATCGCGCGCGCCCTCGTCTTCCCAGGTTTCGTAAGGTTTGTAGTCCAGCAGGTCGGACTTCCAGAACGCCTCTTTGAAGTTTGCCTGCGTATGAGCACAACCCAGATAGTGGCCACCCGGGCCGACCTCGCGGATTGCGTCCATGGCCTGGGCGTTTTCGTCATAGGCCACACCCTTGGCCAGACCGTGCAGAACGCCAAGTTGATCTGCGTCCATGACGAACTTTTCAAAGTCCGCAACCAGGCCGCCTTCAAGCCAGCCGCAGGAATGCAGCATGAAGTTCACACCCGCCATCAGCCCCATGTTCAGCGAGTTCGCGGTCTCATAAGCGGCCTGCGCATCGGGCAGTTTCGAGCCACAGAACGACCCGGCTGAGCGGAACGGCAGACCCAGACGCCGCGCCAGCTGTCCCGCGCCATAGGTAACCATTGACGCCTCGGGTGTGCCAAAGGTTGGCGCGCCTGAGTTCATGTCGATCGACGAAACGAAAGCACCAAAGATAGCAGGCGCTCCCGGGCGGATGATCTGACTGTACGCGACACCGGCCAAAACTTCGGCCAGAACCTGTGTCAATGTCCCCGCTATCGAAACCGGCGCCATCGCACCACCGACGATGAACGGCGAGATGATGCAGGCCTGATTATTCCTGGCGTAGACTTCCAGCGACCCCATCATCACATCGTCGAAGGTCATCGGCGAGTTGATGTTGGTCAGCGAAGTCATGACGGTGTTTTCCTGAACAAACTCTTTGCCGAACAGGATCTCACACATTTCCACCGAATCCTGAGCGCGGCTGGGATCGGTGACCGAGCCCATGAATGGCTTGTCCGATAAGGTCATATGCGCCATCAGCATGTCCAGGTGACGCTTGTTCACCGGAACGTCTGTGGGTTCGCACACAGTACCGCCCGAGTGGTGTAGCCACTTTGACATGTAAGCCAGTTTCACGAACTTGTTGAAATCGTCCATGGTCGCATAGCGACGGCCACCTTGCGCATCACGCACGAACGGAGGGCCATAGACCGGCGCCAGAACCAGATTGCGACCGCCGATGACCACGGACTTTTCCGGGTTTCTTGCGTGCTGCGTGAACTCGCTTGGCGCTGTTTTGATCAACTCGCGCGCAAGGCCGCGTGGGATGCGCACCCGTTCGCCATCCACATCGGCGCCCGCGTCTTTCCAACGTTCCAGCGCCGCAGGATTGTCGACAAAATTGACGCCGACTTCGGCCAGAAGCGTTTCCGCATTTGTTTCGATGATCTGCAACGCTTCTTCGTTGAGAACCTCGAAATTCGGAATATTGCGTTCGATGTACTTTGCGGTCTCGATACGAACCGCTGTACGTTCGGCCCGGCGGGCAGCGCCACCGCCACCTCTCGCCCTGCGCCGGGTGTTTGCCTCTGTCATGAGAAAATCCCGTATCAGTTGTTGAATTTACATGTGTGTTACAGGAACCCGCCGCAATGGCAGTCGTGGATAACGGCGCTATAGGGGAAAAAGCGACAAAATGTCGGGGACAACCGCCACAAAATGACCCAGCACATGTTTTTAAACTCGCGCGGGTCTTCGTCATTCGCTTCGGGACAGTCCACCAGACAAGCGGGCCCTAACCGCGACCAACTGGCGTGTCTATACCACTTGAAATCCCTTGCGCTTATCATCTTCGCAACCTAGTAGCAGACCCATGACCCAAGACACCCATGACCGCCTTCTGATCATCGACTTCGGCAGCCAGGTAACGCAACTGATTGCGCGCCGCCTGCGTGAGCTGAATGTTTATTGTGAAATCCATCCTTATCAGAATGTTACGACGGACTTTGTTCGGAAAATGGCCCCAAAGGCCGTTATTTTCTCGGGCGGTCCCGATAGCGTGACACGAGAAGGGTCTCCGCGGGTCCCGCAGGAAATCTTTGACGTTGGCGTTCCCATCCTTGGTATCTGCTATGGGCAGCAAGTGATGATGCACCAGTTGGGCGGCAAGGTTGAAAGCGGCCATGGCACCGCAGAGTTCGGCCGCGCCTTTGTGACCCCCAAAGGCCAACTGGATATTCTCGATGGTTGGTTCACCGACGGCGATGAACAGGTCTGGATGAGTCACGGCGACCATGTCAGTGAAATCGCGCCGGGGTTTCAGGTTTATGGCACCTCGCCCAACGCACCGTTTGCGATCACCGCAGACACGTCCCGCCATTTTTATGCAGTTCAGTTCCATCCCGAGGTGCACCACACACCAAAGGGCGCCAAGCTTTATGAGAATTTTGTAAAGCTCGCCGGATTCAGCGGCGATTGGACTATGGGTGCCTATCGCGAGCAGATGATCGCGACGATCCGCGAACAAGTGGGCGATAAACAAGTGATTTGCGGTCTGTCCGGAGGTGTCGATAGTTCGGTCGCGGCGATCCTGATCCACGAGGCGATTGGCGACCAACTGACCTGTGTGTTCGTTGATCACGGCCTGTTGCGCAAGAACGAGGCTGACGAAGTCGTCGGCATGTTCCGCGACAACTATAATATTCGGCTGATCCACGCGGATGAAAGCGATCTGTTCCTAGGTGAGCTTGAGGGGCAAAGCGACCCGGAAACCAAGCGCAAGATAATTGGCAAGCTGTTCATCGACGTGTTCCAGAAACATGCCGACACGATCGACGGGGCCGAATTCCTGGCCCAAGGTACCCTCTACCCTGATGTGATCGAATCCGTTTCGTTCTCGGGCGGGCCTTCGGTCACGATCAAAAGTCACCACAATGTTGGTGGTCTGCCAGAGAAAATGGGTCTGAAACTGGTCGAACCGCTGCGCGAACTGTTCAAGGACGAGGTCCGCGCATTGGGGCGCGAGCTGGGTCTGCCCCAAAGCTTTATCGGCCGCCACCCCTTCCCCGGCCCTGGTCTGGCAATCCGTTGCCCCGGTGAAATCACCCGCGAAAAACTAGATATCCTGCGCGAAGCCGATGCGATCTATATCGACCAGATTCGCAAACATGGGCTTTATGATGATATCTGGCAGGCCTTCGTGGCGATCCTGCCGGTTCGAACCGTCGGCGTCATGGGCGATGGCCGCACGTACGACTATGCCTGCGCCCTGCGGGCAGTTACCTCAGTCGACGGGATGACCGCCGACTATTACCCGTTCAGTCATGAATTCTTGGGCGAAACCGCCACCCGGATCATCAATGAGGTCAAAGGCATCAACCGATGCACCTATGACATCACATCGAAGCCTCCGGGCACAATCGAGTGGGAATGAAAACAAGCCGGGCCAGCGCCCGGCTTTTTTGTTTCTGCGACACAAATATTTAGTTACCAATCAACATCGTAGAACTCCTAGTGCGCGGGCAACTCAATGGAAAGCAGCAAACCCCAAATCGGCAAAGCCGCGCTGTGGATGATCGGGGCGATCGCATCCTTTACGTCTATGGCCGTGGCCGGACGTGAGCTGAGCGTCACCCATGACACCTTTGAGATCATGTTTTATCGCAGCCTAGTCGGCATGTGCGTGGTCAGCCTTGTCCTGACGGTTACGGGAAAGTGGCATCAGGTATCGACCGAACGGATTGGCCTCCACGGGGTACGAAATACCCTGCATTTCACCGGTCAGAATCTCTGGTTCTACGCTGTTTCCGTGGCACCACTGGCACAGGTCTTTGCACTTGAGTTTACTCAACCGATCTGGGTGATCCTGCTGTCCCCAATGCTGCTGGCCGAACGGTTGACAGTCGTGCGGGTCCTTTCAGCACTTATCGGTTTTGCTGGTATCCTTATAGTCGCACGACCGGGGGCTGTTCCGTTAAGCGCAGGAATTGTCGCCGCCGCAATGTCGGCGGTGTTCTTCGCTTTGACTACAATTTCCACAAAAAAACTCACGCGTTCTGCAAGCATCGGGTGCATCATGTTCTGGCTTACCGTTATACAGGCTGGTCTTGGGCTGGCAGCCTCTGCGATCGACGGAGAACTTGCGTTACCAACGATGGCAACCGCGCCTTGGCTTTTGCTTGTAGGGCTTGCAGGCCTATTAGCGCATTTCTGCATTACGAATGCACTCTCAATCGCACCGGCTACGGTTGTGATCCCATTCGATTTTGCGCGCCTTCCTACAATCGCGATTGTCGGTATGCTTTTCTATCATGAGGCTCTCGATCAGTGGACGCTCGTGGGGGCTGCTGTCATTTTTGTGGGTATCTTCCTTAACGTTCAGTCGGAAAACCGTAACAGTTTAGCAACAGATTCTCGCAACACTCACTAAGGGTAACGTTCAGTCACCCGTTGACCACCTATTGTAGAGAGAGTGAAATCCACCTGTAAGAATAACTCGGTTGTGCGCAGACACCACAAATTCGCGCAACTTAGCGACATAATTGGGAGGAATGGATGAAGAAGACGCTTCTACAGGCGTGTGCTTTGTGCGTGGGCGCAACAAGCATTCAAGCCGGTGGTCTGGACCGTAGTGGACAGGGAATCAATATCATTTTCGAAGAGGGATCCGTGGTCCAACTTCGTCTTGGATATGCTTCACCCGACGTAAGCGGTGAACAAAATGGCGTAGAATCAGGTGATGTGTCGAATGCTTTCTTCTCACCGGGCCTGGCTTACAAACGTTCATTTACTGACAAACTGGACTTTGCGCTGATCTATGACGAACCATTCGGTGCGGATATTGGGTATTCCGCCGACTATCCCCTGTCGCAGAATCCAACTGCAGCGTTTGGAGGACGCAGCGGGATTCTGAGAGCCAGCGCTGATGTCGACTCCCTCACCGCATTGCTGCGCTACAAGCTTGACGGTGGCTTCAGCGCCATTGGCGGTATTCGCGCGCAACGTGCTAGCGCAAAAGTCGTTGTACCGGCAGCAGCCGGATACGAATTTGACGCGGATGCCGATACTGACTTTGGTTATCTCGTCGGGGTTGCCTGGGAAAAACCTGAAATCGCAGCTCGGGTTTCGCTGGTCTACAACTCCAAGATCACTCACGATCTGTCGTCGACCGAGTCGTTCAACGTAGTGCCGCCCGTCCCCGCCGGGTTGCAAACAATCGATGACACGACCAGGGTCGAGACACCGCAATCCATCAACCTGGATTTCCAGACCGGGGTTGCCCCAAAAACGCTGGTGTTCGGATCGATCCGCTGGGTTGACTGGCCTCAGACAGTAGTGGCACCTGCCGCCTATGTCGGGATCGTTGGGGACAACCTCGTCGACTTTGACGACGACACATTCACCTATACTCTTGGAATGGGATATCAGTTCTCAGAGGCTTTTTCTGGCGCGATATCCACATCTTACGAAAAGTCGAATGGTACCGAAGTATCAAACTTGGGGCCGACTGACGGTTTCTGGAGCATTGGCGTAGGCGGTACTTACACCGTGGAAAATGCTCAGATCTCGGGCGGTGTCCGTTATACGGACATTGGCGATGCGACAACCACCACGGGTGGTGAATTCAGCGGCAACTCTGCCTGGAGCGTCGGCCTTCAGTTGACCTACTCTCTGAACTGATCAGCGGCAAAACTGTTCACAAGGCTCCGCCCTCCGGCGGAGCCTTTTTTGCATAGATCCGCATGATCACGAATTGAGATGATGCGGTCCTGCGTGGCAAGGAACAGATATCTACTCCCATTCTGGCATAACGAAACCTGTGCCCAAGACTGTTGGTTCTAAACAACCGCGCACGCGCGATTGACGCCGCCTCCCACCCGTTTTAGCAAGGTCGGAAAAGGGATAGTGGACAATGATCTACAACTCGGCAAAAGACTGGCGGGAAGCCGCGCGCAAAAAGGTGCTGTTTTTTGGCATGTCAGGCCTGGGAAAGACCTATGTGTCCAACGTTCTGCGCGATTCCGGGGACTGGTTCCACTATTCGGTCGATTACCGGATCGGCACGCGATACATGGGCGAGTATATCATCGACAACGCCAAAGCCGAGGCCATGAAGGTCCCTTTCCTGCGTGACCTGCTGTTGTCTGATTCCATTTACATCGGATCAAATATCTCGTTCGAGAACTTGACCCCTGTCGCCGCCTATCTGGGAAAACCGGGCAACCCGGCACAGGGCGGCATGGAGCTGACCGAATATAAACGCCGTCAGGAACAATTCCGTTTGGCAGAAATTCACGCTCTGCTGGATACCGAGTATTTCGTGGATCGGGCGCAGAGATTGTACCAATACCCGCATTTCATTTGCGATACTGGCGGTTCGATCTGCGAATGGGTTGATCCCGACGATCCGCGCGATCAGGTCCTGACTGAGCTGTCGCGCCACACGCTGATGATTTGGATCAAAGGTGATGACGACCACACGTCCGAGCTGATCAGGCGCTTTGACCGTGCGCCCAAGCCCATGTCTTATCAGCCCGAATTCCTGACACGTGTCTGGGACGAATATCTGACCCAACAAGGCTGTTCCGCCGAACAGGTCGATCCCAACGCATTCATTCGCTGGACCTATGCCAAAGCTCTTGCGCACCGGCAACCGAGATACAGGGCAATGGCCGACAACTGGGGTCTGACGATCGCTGCCAGCGACATGCACAGTATTCGCGACGACGGTGATTTCGATGAGTTGATCGAACGTGCACTTGAGACCCGGCCAAAGCGCGATTAACTACGGCACTTACACTCTCAAACCAAAGGCTTGCATCCGATGCCGATCAAGATTCCCTCTGACCTGCCTGCATATGACGTTCTCACCAATGAGGGCGTCATGGTCATGTCCGAGGATCAGGCAATGCGTCAGGATATTCGCCCCCTTCGGATCGGGTTGCTGAATCTGATGCCCAAGAAGATTCAGACCGAAAACCAGTTCGCTCGCCTCATCGGTGCAACCCCACTGCAGATCGACCTATCGCTGATCCGTATGACCGAACATCGGACCAAAAACACCGCAGCCGAGCATATGGCCGAGTTCTACCGCCCGTTTCAGGAGGTAAGGGACCAAAAATTTGACGGCCTGATCATCACCGGCGCCCCGATCGAACATCTTGAATTCGAGGATGTCACCTATTGGGAAGAGATCAGCGAAGTATTTGACTGGACCCAGACAAATGTCCATTCGACCTTTGGCGTGTGCTGGGGCGGAATGGCGATGATCAACCATTTCCATGGGGTGCGTAAACATATGTTGGACGCCAAGGCTTTCGGATGTTTCCGGCACCGCAATCTGGCCCCCTCCTCACCGTTTCTGCGCGGGTTTTCCGATGATTGCGTCATCCCGGTCAGCCGGTGGACCGAGATGAAGCAGGCCGAAATCGACAACGCTACCGGCCTGACCACCCTGTTGGGAAGTGATGAGGCAGGCCCCTGCTTAGTCGAAGATAAGGACCATCGTGCGATCTATATCTTCAACCACTTTGAATATGACAGTGATACGCTCAAGCAGGAATATGATCGCGATATCGACAACGGCACACCGATAAACGTGCCGATGAACTACTATCCAGACGACGACCCCTCGTGCCGGCCTCAGAACAGATGGCGCAGCCATGCGCACCTGCTCTATGGCAACTGGATTAACGAAATCTATCAGACAACACCGTTCGATATGGATCAAATTGGTTCTTAAAACCATCATAGCTCTTGCCCTGTTGATTGCAGGCCTGGCCACCGTAACAACTTGGCGCGTGTCACGGAACGAAGCTGTAGCCGAGGCCAGTTTCCCACCCGAGGGTCAGCTGATCGACGTCGATGGAGTCAGCGTTCATGCCGTAGTCATGGGGCACGGGCCCGATGTCGTGCTGATCCACGGGTCCAGCGGAAACACTCGGGACATGACTTTTGCCCTCGCACCAATTCTGGCAGAAGATTTCCGTGTCATTGTTTTTGACCGGCCCGGACTGGGGTATTCCGACAGCTTCAATCCGGACGGCGAAACCCTTGAAGAACAAGCCGAAACCCTACGCCGTGCAGCTGTCAAGCTGGGCGCGGACAAACCCATTGTTGCAGGGCAAAGCTATGGCGGGTCGGTGTCGCTGGCCTGGGCGGTTACACAGCCCGAACACATCTCGGCGCTGGTGTTGATTGCCCCCGCCGCGATCCCTTGGGAAACGCCGCTGGATGGTTTCAACCGAATTGCCGCGACCAAGCCCGGAAACGCGCTTGTGCTGCCGTTGATCAACGCCTTTGTCCCCGATTGGTATGTCGAACAGGCGATGGATAGTGTCTTTGCTCCCCAAAAAGCGCCCGAAGGTTATGCCGAACATTTCGGCCCCGGGCTGACCATGCGCCCGGCTTCGATGCATGCCAACGCAATGCAACGCGCCAATCTGTTGGACGAAGTTCGTGCGCTGCAGCCGCGCTATAAGGATATTTCGGTCCCGACCGAGGTTGTGCATGGCACCGCCGACACAACGGTCGGGTTGGAATGGCATGCGGAACCCCTGATCGACCAAATCCCCGGCGCTGAACTGATCGAATTGCCGGGAATTGGCCATATGCCACAGATCGTGGCCGCACCCGAAGTAGCGGCCGCAATCATCCGGGCTGCTCAGCGGGCGGGTTTGCGTTAATTCCGAGGCTAATCCATAGTAAGATATGGATTTTATCGCGAGGTGACTCATGACACGAACTGGCAAAGGCACCATCGAGGAATATTACAAAAAACGTGCACCAGAAGAAGTCCGGAACGAGATCAAAGAGGCCGATAAGGATGACATTCTGAACCCTACATACCCCTATGACGAACGCATGAAGCGTAAGGCGTATGAGAAACAAATGCAGTCCCTGCAAATCGAGCTTGTGAAAATGCAGCTTTGGGTGAAGGAAACCGGCCAGCGTGTCGCTGTTATCTTCGAAGGCCGCGATGCCGCTGGAAAAGGCGGGACAATCAAGCGGTTCCGTGAGAACCTGAACCCGCGTGGGGCCCGGAATGTTGCGCTCAGCAAGCCATCGGATCAAGAGCGCAGCCAATGGTATTTTCAGCGCTATATCCCACATCTGCCCGCAGCCGGAGAAATCGTGTTCTTTGACCGCAGCTGGTATAACCGCGGCGTGGTGGAAAATGTGTTTGGGTTCTGCAACACAGAACAGCGTGAACGCTTCTTCCGACAGGTTCTGCCGTTAGAGACCGGCCTGTGTGACGATGGTATCCGCTTGTTCAAGTTCTGGTTGAACGTCGGACGGGCCGAGCAGTTGAACCGGTTTCTTGCGCGCGAAACGGACCCATTGAAACACTGGAAGCTAAGCCCAATCGATATCGCTGGTTTGGACAAATGGGATGAATACTCTGCTTCGATTTCCGAAACCCTTACACGCAGTCACAGCGAAGCCTGCCCCTGGACCATAGTTCGTTCCGACGACAAGAAACGGGCAAGGCTGGCAGCAATCCGAACCGTGCTTCATGCGCTGGACTATGATGAAAAGGACAAAAATGCGATTGGCGATATCGACACCAAGATATGTGGCGGGCCAGATATCTGGGATGCTTGATCTTTCTTGCCGGCCAATATCATCACAAAGATTGGACGAATACGTGCTACCGGTTTATGTCTTAGTTCCTCAAGAATTGAACAAAAAAGGCGTCTGAATCAGGGATGACAAAACGCGGGTATCACCACGGCAACCTGAAACAGGCTCTGATCGACGCAGCTCTGTCCCTGATCGAGGAAAAGGGTCCGACCGGGTTCACCCTGTCAGAGGCTGCAAAAGCGGCAGGCGTCACGCCTGCAGCTGTTTATCGCCACTATCACGGGCGCGAGGACCTGATCGCCGAGGCGGCGCGTCAAGGGTTCGAGATGTTCGCCGATCTAATTCAATTCGCTTATGACAAAGGCCAGCCTTCGGCGCTGGCTGCATTCGAAGCAACCGGGCGCGCCTATCTGGCCTTTGCGCGCAAGAATCCTGGCCACTATATCGCGATGTTCGAAAGTGGGATTTCCGTCAACCGCACCCCAGAACTTGCCCTGGCTGCAAACCGGGCCAGAGATGTTCTAGAAAAAGCTGCAGCCGATCTGTCGCAACATATTCCGCCGGAAAAACGTCCGCCGGCTTCAATGTTCAGCGCACATATCTGGGCGCTGAGTCACGGTGTAGTCGAATTGTTTGCCCGTAACACCGGCGCCACCGCACCCTTCCCGCCCGAAGATCTTTTGGAAACGGGGATCGGTATTTATCTGAGGGGACTAGGGCTGGTGCCTCCGGACGAATAAGGCCGTCAGAACACCGGTTTCCGTTGCGGAATGCTGAGACCGGATGTGACATTAATCAGATCCATCTCACCCATACCCTTGATGTCCACACGCCCGATATCAGAGACCTGAAACTCGTCAATCAGGGCGTATTTCATTTCTTCAAGCGCAACAATATTCATTGGGTTTGCAAAGACTTGTAGCCGGGAAGCGATGTTCACGGCGGGCCCGAAAACATCATAGACATATTTCTGAATACCAACCACAGATCCTACCGCTGGCCCCATACCCAGCCCCACACGTGCCTGCCACTTGTGCGGATGGCTTTCATTTCTCCGCTCAAGATAGCGAAGGAACCTGACTGCACAATGGGCAGCAGCAGTCGCATGATCTGGCGTAGCATCCGGCATGCCTGACACCGCAAGATAAGCATCGCCAATAGTCTTGATCCGCTCACATCCGAACTGTTCGACGATCCGGTCAAAGGCCGTAAAGATGTCATTCAACTCGCTTAGGGTAACCGTCGGGTCCGTCTTGGCGGCAAAATCCGTGAACCCCACAAAGTCCAGCATCACAACTGACACCTGATCGTAAAGCTGCGGCGTGACCACACCGAATGTCTTGAATTCTTCATAAACAGCGCGCGGCATCAGGTTCAGCAACAGCCTTTCAACCCGCTCCTTCTCACGCTCCAACTCGCGCGTGTTGCGTTCGACCATAGTCGAGTAGCTGTCAATCATGCTTTCAAGTTCGCGGATTTTGGTGATGTTCTGAAACTCGATGACCAGAACCTGTTCCGAAAGACCGTTTGCCAGAGAAACTGCCGTTGCGAAAACCAGTGTCCTGCGTTTCGGCTTGATCTGCAATTCGACCGAGTATCTGAGCCCAGATTGCTTTACGTCTTCAAGTTCACGCGCATCAAGGTCAGGAAAAATATCCAACAATGTCTGTCCATCAGCCGGAGGGCCAAACCATTCCTGAAAAGGGCCGTTGCAGAATACGAATGTAAGATCCGAAGCCCGAACCACTGCGACACCAACACCGATCGCGCGCAGCAGTTGTTCATTGATCGCAAGAATGCTCATGCCGCATCGCGCGTAACAATAATTGCACGTTTGGATTCGATCGCTCCCAAGGCAATCTTTACGTGCCGATCTTCCATTCCATGTAACGCCAGCGCTTCACCAAACAGATCTGCCATTTCGTCGAAATCTGCGTGCGAGATGTTCAGATTTCTGTGAACCGCTTCAATTCGATCATCACTAAAAGATGTCGGGCCACCGATCAGAGACGATACGAACTTGGTCTGGTGATCAATCAGCCTTGGCATGTCGATATCTTCGAAATGGTCACCGATCTGATCAGACTCCAGTGCCATTTCGTAAAAGGTCATAACGATCCGGCTGATCGTTTTGAAACCGCCATAATGCTCATAGATTGTCTGACCCACACCAACCCCAAACCGGAAAAACACCAACAACACTGGAAGATTATATCAATTTGACAGTTTTGTTAACGCTTATCGAGAATTACTATTTTTGCTTGGTTGGAAAGCCGTGATCAGCCCATGATATAAACTAAACCCTCAGGTCTTCGGCACAGGGGATAAATCCGACATACCCCCCGCTTTCAAGCAATCGGGCTTCGCCTCTCTGGCGCCAATACAACTTGCGTTTCGCGGCCTGCAATTCGCGACGAATGCGAAACCACAGGGGTCCCTTATCCAGACCGCTATTGGTCTTTCTGTTTTGTGAACGTTCACTGACTTTCACGGAATCTTCAGCCTGATCTTGCTGTTTCGACCAGATCATTTGAACGCCGACTGCTGGAAAACACTGATACATTTGCCAATCCGGGCGGGGGATAGATACGAAATCATCCAGGTGATCCGAGTATTTCTCGGACCACTTCAGCAATTTACGGCAGGCCACTTGAGACAGGATATATGCGGCCGCGCTGGGTGCCATTTCCAGCATCGGGCGAACCGGTACGCCGGTAATCTGTAGTTCTGGCCCAAACCGCAGCGACCGGGGGGAATAGTCCAGCTTTAGGAAGTCGAACCCTGACCCTGCTTCGAGCAATCTGGCAATCACACCGCCAGCTTGGGTCGACATTTCGACATCGTCTTCAAAGATCGCAACAGCCTTCAGGTCTTGCTGAACGGCACGCTTCCAAACGGCGCGATGGCTTTCGAAACAAGCGACTTCACTTTGTTTCAGACCCCAGCGGCTGCCAGAACCGGCAACATAGCCGTGACCATCCAGTGCGCCTTCTTGTTGCGCGTCGGTCGCACTGAAACGCGCGGCCCCAATCAGCCCGGTATGGGCGAACTGCGCCTCCATAAAGTTGCGCCGCTCGGGTACCCGATCCAGATTGATATAATAGACACCCGTTCCCGGTGGCAGTTCATGATGGCCCACGGCTCTTCCCTTTTAATGTCTGCACCAGATACACATCGCACAATCGGACAATCAAGCCCACAGATCACCCCCACCTATCGCCGCCTGGAATTCCTGTCTAAGCTGCCGTTGAACAGCAAGAAACGGGAAACTCGCCATGTCATCACATGGGTATAGCGGTGGGCGGCTTAATCTGCCTTTCGTCGGCATTTCAACCTTCGGCAAGTCACCTTATGTCGAAGATTGGGACAACATCGATGCAGATGTCGCAATCATGGGGGCGCCTTTCGACTTTGGCACTCAATGGAGGTCCGGCGCGCGCTTTGGGCCGCGTGCGGTGCGCGAGGCCTCGACCCTGTTCAGCTTTGGCCATGCCGGGGCATATGACCATGAGGATGACGCTACCTATCTGGATGGATCGGTGCGGATGGTCGATATTGGGGATGCCGATATTATCCACACCAAGACAGATGAGAGCCACGCCAATATTCAATACGGCGTCGAACGCATTCTGTCCGCAGGCGCCCTGCCCGTCACCATCGGCGGCGATCATTCGGTGAATATTCCCTGCATCAACGCCTTTGCGGCAGAGTGCGAGCGGAATGGACCCATCCATGTGATCCAGATCGACGCGCATCTAGATTTCGTTGACGAACGTCATGGCGTCACTGCTGGCCACGGCAATCCGATGCGGCGGGCGATTGAAAAGCCTTATGTCGCCGGCATGACCCAGTTGGGGATCCGAAACGTGTCATCAACCGCCAAGGAAGGGTATGAGGATGCCCGCGCTCGCGGCTCGGACATCTTGTCCGTACGACAGGTGCGCAAGTTGGGCACCGAAGGTGTATTGGAGCGCATCCCCGAGGGCGCGCGGTATTACGTTACGATTGATATCGACGCGTTTTGCCCCTCAATCGCACCTGGCACGGGTACGCCCAGCCATGGCGGGTTTTTGTATTACGATGTGCTGGAAATTCTTCAGGGGCTGGCGAAACGCGGTGACGTGGTCGGGATCGACCTTGTTGAAGTCGCCCCAAGTTACGACCCAACCGAAAGCACGCAGATTCTGGCGGCACAGGTGCTGTTGAACTTTATCGGCTTCATCTTTCACGAACGGGGCAAGAAGGGCTAATCGCCCCTCCTGCCCATGTGATCAGGCGCTGATCGTGTTGTGTTCTGGCCCATAGGGGAAGCCGGTGATGTTTTCAGCTCCGGCCTCTTCGACCACCAGAATGTCATGCTCACGATAGCCGCCGGCGCCTTTCTGACCTTCAGGTATCCACAGCATCGGCTCGATGGACACGACCATGCCGGGTTCCAAAACCGTGTCGATATCCTCGCGCAGTTCAAGACCCGCTTCACGACCGTAATAGTGGCTGAGTATGCCGAAGGAATGGCCATAGCCAAAGGAGCGGTATTGCAGCAGGCCTTCGTCGGCGAAGAATCGATTGATCTCAGCCGTGATCCCCGAGCAGGTCGCGCCCGGTTTGATCAGGCTCAGCCCCAACTCATGCGCGGCGACGTTTGCCTTCCAGATGCGCAGGCTGTCAGCGTCGGGTTCGCCCAGAAACAAGGTGCGTTCCAGCGCAGTGTAATAGCCCGAGATCATCGGGAATGTGTTCAGCGACAGGATATCGCCCTTTTCCAGCGCCCGCTTGGTGACCGGGTTATGTGCGCCATCAGTGTTCAGGCCGGATTGGAACCAGACCCAGGTGTCGCGGTACTCGGCTTCTGGATAAGCACGAGCAATCTCGGCCTCCATAGCGTCACGGCCTGCCATGGCGATTTCGATCTCGGTTGCGCCTTCGCGGATCGCCGCGTGAATGGCTGCACCGCCCACATCTGCAGTGTGTGCGCCGCCTTTGATCAGCGCGATCTCTTCGGCGGATTTCACCATGCGTGCGGCCATTGTGTCAGGTGCGATATCAACCAGTTCAGGCTGGCCCAGCATATCCAGTGCGGTGTCGCGCATTGCCAGGGTCATGTGATCGCCTTCGATCCCGACCCGACCGGCTGATCCAATCAGATCAGCCACCGCGCGCCAGTAATTGTTCCGCTTCCAGTCGGTATAGATCACGTTGTCTTCAACCGAGCGACGCCAAGGCTGGCCGGCGTCGATATTGGCCGACACGGTGGTGCATTTGTCCTGAGTGACAACGCAACCGTAGGGACGCCCGAACGAGCAATACAAGAAGCCCGAGTAATAGGCGATGTTTTGCATGGAAGTCAGCAGAACTGCTGGAATATCGCGGGCGGCCATCGTGGCGCGCAAGCTGGCCAGACGGCGTGCATATTCCGCCTTACTAAAGGGCAAAGGCGCCTTCTCACCGTTGTGGCAGGTAAAGAATTCGGGGCGATTGTTTAGATCATTCATCTTGGTCTCTCCTCGATGCCGGACAGGCAAAGCCCGGCCACAAGTCCCGGCGTTCAGGACAAGCGGCCTCGGGAACCGAGAGCCATGCACCCGCCTAGATGTCACGACGCCATCGTGACCGGGGTGCATGGTGAAATCGCTAAATCACCTTTTGAGTCGCGTCAAGCGGGACTGAGCCCCCGCATGCGTTCAGACCGCCGCCGCAGCAGCTCTACCGTGGTCAACAGCGCAATCGAGATCACCACAAGGATGGTCGCTACCGCCAGAATGGTCGGGCTGATCTGTTCGCGCAGGCCGGTGAACATCTGCCATGGCAGTGTCTTCTGGCTGGCAGAGCCAACGAACAGCACCACAACCACCTCATCGAACGAGGTGATAAAGGCGAAGAGGCCGCCCGAGATCACGCCCGGCAGGATAAGGGGCATCTGAATCTTGAAGAACGTCCGCACCGGGCCCGCGCCCATATTCGCCGCCGCCCGCGTCAGAGAGCGATCAAAGCCCACCAGCGTCGCAGTCACGGTGATGATGACGAAAGGGATGCCCAGAACGGCGTGAGCAAGGACAACTTTCACATAGCCCACGAAGTTCTTGTTCATGCCCAGCGTGCCTTCCATGAAGCGACCGATATCGCTGTAGAAGAAGAACATGCCGGTGGCCGAGATGATCAACGGAACGATCATCGGCGAGATCAGGACGCCCATGATTACGCGGCGGCCGGGTACGTGGCTCTGGCTGAGGCCGATGGCCGCCAACGTGCCCAGCGAGACCGAGATGATCGTCGCAATCGGCGCGATGATCAGCGAGTTCTTGAAGCTGCGCTGCCATTCATTGTTGGTGAAGAAATCGCGGTAATGCTTCAGCGAATATCCTTCGGGGTCCAGACTCAGCATCTCAGGGGTGAAGGTAAAGAAGTCCTGCGCGTTGAACGACAGCGGCAGAACCACAAGGATCGGAGTGATCAGGAACACGAAGATCGCACCGCAGATAACCCGGAACAGATAGTGATAGAACACCTGTTTTGGCGTCAGATAGCTGAGCAGTTTGCGACGATACCGGCCTTCATAGAGCCAATAGATAAAGAAGATAAAAAACCAACCGCCCAACAGGCCCAGAATGCCACCCATCGGACCTGTCAACAGGAAACCGATGACGCCGAAACCCAGGATATTGATCCAGCGCGCCAGTTTTTCGTTCTTCAGAACGTTGATGTAGACCCAGGCCAGCGCGGCGATCAGAGCTGCGCCACCCAGAATGCCCAAAAGGATCGAGCCGTTGCCCGCGCCGACAAAGACGCCGGCGAAGGCACCCGCCAAGGCGACACTGGGCAGAACCATGGAGAGCGGTTTGCGGGATATCGGTGTAAGTGCTGCCATGTCGATTATCCCAACTTCACGTTATCAATGCCCACGATCTTGTCGTAGACCCAGTAGAGCAGCATGACGACACCCAGCAGGATCGTACCCAAGGCCGCAGCCAGTCCCCAGTTCAGCGAGGACGATATGTGATAGGCGATCCGGTTCGAGATGAAGACACCCTTGGTGCCGCCCACAATTTCAGGCGTGATGTAGTAACCGATCGACAGAATGAACACGAGGATAGAACCCGCTCCGATACCCGGAATGGATTGTGGGAAGTAGATGCGCCAGAAGGTCGTCCAGTTGGTCGCGCCCATGGATTTCGCCGCCCGCGTGTAAGTCACCGGGATCGTCTGCATCACTGAATACATCGGCAGGATCATGAACGGCAGCAGGATATGCGTCATCGCAATGATCGTGCCTATCTGGTTATTGATAATCACCAGTCGTGCATCATCGGCCACAAGTCCAAGCCAGACCAATGTTTCATTAATCACGCCCTGCTGTTGCAACATCACTTTCCACGCCGAGGTCCGCACCAGAAGTGAGGTCCAGAAAGGCAAGAGAACGAGGATCATCAGCAGGTTCGACACCCGCATCGGCAGGGTCGCCAGCAGGTAGCTAACCGGATAGGCCAACAAGATGCAGGACACCGTAATCACCAGCGACATGAACAATGTGCGGCCAAACAGCTTGATCAGAATCTGCTTGTCTTCAGGCTGCGACTGCGCGCCTTCGGGCGTGCG
The DNA here is from genome assembly GCF_059610185.1 of Ruegeria sp. YTSA108. Taxonomy (NCBI): domain Bacteria; kingdom Pseudomonadati; phylum Pseudomonadota; class Alphaproteobacteria; order Rhodobacterales; family Roseobacteraceae; genus Ruegeria; species Ruegeria sp. YTSA108. The sequence continues at coordinate 318,203 of NZ_JBXWND010000001.1, forward strand.
GCGCATATCGACCGCGTTCAGGAAATAACCATTGGTAACCGTTGGCGAATGGGTCTTGATCACTGCCCATGTCTTAGGATCGCCCCAGCCCTCGTGAATCTCTATGATCTGTTCCTTGAACGGTCCATCGGTTTCAGGGTCAAGCTTGCCCATTTTCCGGCCAGAGCGGCGGAACAAAGAAGACATGCCAGTCTCTTCGTAGTTCAGACGCGAGCCAAGGCGGGTGTGGGTTTTGCTATCAACGGCAACGACCATGTCGCGAACAAATGCGTCGTATACTGCTTCGTCCGGAAGCTCACCGCTTTGGGCGTCCCAGCTTTGCAGGGCTTCCACAGTAAGCGGGAGGGTCTCTGAAACCATGCTGTTTTCAACCGAGCGGAACAGCATTGAAGCAATCGGCACGATAAAGGAAAACATGACAAATAGCAGAAGCGGAGCGACGAGCATCAATGCTCGTAATTTCTGCCGCCGCAGTGAACGTGCCAGCGATTGCTTGAGCGGCGTTCCGTCCGCTGCCAGCATCGGCCCCGCATTTTGGCTTGCGTCAGTCATTTGTGCCCCTTGACTCTGCTTGGGTCTGGGGGCGGCGCACCGCCCCCGACTGTTTCATGAAATCAAACGATTATTTCGCAAGCCAAGCCTGGAATTTCGCTTCGATGTCATCGCGGTAATCCGCCCAGAACTCGTAGTTATACAGGAACGTGTTCTTGGCGTTTTCCGGATCGGTCGGCATGTGCGGCGCCATGTCGATGCCAAGCTCGGCATGCTGACCAACCAGCGGAGCCGAAGAGGCACGGGCCGGACCGTACGAGATGTACTTAGCCTGATCCGCCAGACGCTGCGTGTCCGTTGCGAACATGATGTAGTCCAGCGCACGCTGCTGACGCTCTTCGCTCAGACCGGCGGGGATGATCCAGCCGTCCAGGTCAAAGATCTGCGCGTCCCACAGCATGGCAACGGGCTGCTTCTGCTCTTCGATCACGCTGAACAGACGGCCGTTATAGGTCGAGCCCATGATGATCTCGCCATCGGCCAGAAGCTGCGGCGTGTCGGCACCCGCGGACCACCAGACGACGTTGTCCTTGATGGTTCCCAGTTTCGCCAATGCCTGATCCTGACCTTCAGGGGTCGCCAGAACGTCATAAACGTCATCTTTGGCGACGCCGTCACAGATCAGCGCCCATTCCATGTTGTTGATGGCGCGCTTTTCCAGTGAACGTTTGCCCGGATAGGCCTCCAGATCAAATACGGCGCAGACATCGGTCGGAGGTGTGTCACCTACCAGGTCTGTACGATAGCCGAATGTAGTCGAATACACGATCTGCGGGATAAAGCACTCGCTGACCAGCAGGTCACCGAAATCATCGGCAGCCGAAGTGCCGTCGGGCGCCGGGGCCAGCATGGTGTCGGGGTCGATCTCCATCGCCAGACCTTCGTCACACAGACGAATTGCGTCCGCAGCAACAACATCCACTACGTCCCAGGTGATGTTGCCCGCTTCGTTCATCGCGCGCAGCTTGGCAACCGCTTCGGCCGAGCTGTCATCGTTAAGGATAGTGATGCCGCTCTTTTCAGAATAGGGCTCGTGATACGCCTTCAGCTGTGACTTGGAATAGGCGCCGCCCCACGAGACAATCGTCATCTCCTCGGCCATGGCGCCTCCGGCCACGGCAACAATGGCGCTTGCCATCAAAGTGGTCTTAACTTTCATTGTTAACTCCCTGTTATACCCGTAAATTTCTGAACAGACCGGATCACGGGGCAACCCGGCCGCCATTTACCCCCCAGCGATCCACCAGGGGACGTTCTTCATCAGGCGTCAAGTGCCCGGCAATCATGGGCCAACCAACCGATTTCAACTTCCTGGCCGGGCGACAACCGAACCGCATCGGGAGCGTTTCGGGTCTTGATGATAAAGTCTTCATTGCCCGCCACAGATAGGCGGAACCGGAAGACATCACCCATATAGATGAATTCTTTGACAGTCGCCTTTAGCGTATGCGCATCGGCATGCAGGCGATCTTTGTTGAACTCCACCCGTTCGGGGCGGATTGAAACTTTGGTCCGTTCACCAGCAGCGCTGACATTGACCGGTTTGGCGTCAATTTCTGATCCATCATCCAGTGCAACCACGCACGAGTCGCCGTCGATTGACTTAACAGCGCCTTCCAAGGTGTTGTTTTCACCAATGAACTGGGCAACAAAGCTATTTTCGGGCTCTTCATAGAGCAGATCCGGCGGCGCAAGCTGCTGGATGCGTCCGTCGTCGAACACGGCCACGCGATCCGACATCGTCAGCGCCTCTGTCTGGTCGTGGGTGACGTAGACCGTCGTGATCCCCAACTCATGCGCCAGACGGGTAATCTCGAACTGCATATGTTCGCGCAGCTGCTTGTCCAGCGCGCCCAGTGGCTCGTCCATCAAGACCAGCTCGGGCTCGAACACCAAGGCACGGGCCAAGGCGATCCGCTGTTGCTGACCGCCGGACAGTTGCGCCGGACGGCGGCTGCCAAAGGCGCCCATCTGGACCATATCCAGCGCGCGCTTCACTTTTTCTTCCCGATCGCTTTTGCCGATGTTGCGCACCTCAAGCGGGAACGAGAGATTTTCAGCCACGGTCATATGGGGGAACAAGGCATAGTTTTGAAACACCATGCCGATCCCGCGTTTATGAGGTGGAATATTGTTGATCGGGCGCCCGTCCAACATGATTTCGCCATGGGTAGCGGTCTCAAAACCAGCCAACATCATCAGGCAAGTCGTCTTGCCAGACCCAGAGGGGCCCAGCATTGTCAGAAACTCACCCTTTGGCATTGAGAGGTTAAGATCTTTTACGACGAGTATCTCGCCGTCATAAGATTTTTGAACACGCTGAAATTCGACGAACGCTGCGTCATTTGACATTACCAACTTGGCTCCCCTGTGCGGTCTTTGCTTGCCCGGTTCATCCGGATCTCAAAGACCAGTCCACCCTATTTAAGGACATGGGGGACCAACCACGCAACCATAAATGTGACAGCTAGGCGACAAAGAATCCTGTAATTCACTTCAGCTCAACTGATATTTCGATATCTCGTCCGCAACGCAAGGCCTTGAATGGCGTAATTAACTTGCTTCATTCGCCTCTATTTAACTTCCCATTCAACAACATAAATATAATTATTTAAATGAGTTATAATTGCTATTTAAACCGCCGTATCTCCCGGCCCAGACCTCGACATCGATACTGAGTTGCTGAGAGATTCGCATGTCGAAAATCCTTGACCGATCGGAAAACGCCAAAATTATCTGGTGCAATCCAATCTAGAAACCGCGCTTTGGGGGGCTATTAATCTCATTTTGATAGGGCAGAGGTACGGATTTGCGAACCCCGCGTTTTCAGGCGCAATCGAATTCTGCCTGTGGGGGCAGTTGCACCCTCTTAATTTGCCGCTTCCTGCGCTTATTCCGGGGCAGGATTCAGATGTTTCTTGACCTTCTTCAATCCGGCACTTCGGATAAAATGCACAGAACTTGGGCATCGCTCCCAATGTTCAGGGCCTCGCAGACATCTGCATTCATCGCTGCTGCGACGCCTGCCCCGCCCGAAGCAGTTGTCGCCAACCCAGCCTCTGCCATGGCCGGTAAATACCGCACCACGTCGTCATCCGAGAGCGTCAGAAAACAGTTTGCATCCCGCGCCAGACCATTCAGCGCGATCAGCGAGGGTTCTTTACAGTCCAGCCGCCCCATGATGCTGTCAGGCCCATCCGCAAACACGCAGGTACCTGCTTCGATACTGGCTTGCAACGCAGGGGCCGCTTCGGGTTCCACGACAATGATCTTGGGTCCATCACCCCAGGCATGGCGCGCATAAGCTGCAACCGCCCCTGCCAACCCACCTACCCCGGCCTGCAAAATGATATGCGTGGGCGCATTTGGGCATTGGCGCACCGCTTCTGCAGCCATCTGCAGATACCCCTCCATCAGGGTGTGCGGCAGCTCGTAATACCCGTCCCACGAGCTGTCAGATAGCAATGTCCAACCGTTATCCTGCGCCGCTTTGCCAGCAGCCTCCATACTGGCAGCATAATCCGTACCTTGACGAACGACCCTGGCTTTTTGCGCACGAAGGCGTTCCGCGAAACTTTCAGGTACGGTTTCGGCGATATAGACCACTGCATCAGCCCCAAATATCCGTGCACCTGCTGCTACACTCATCCCGTGGTTACCCGCGCTAGCGGTGACATAGGTTTTCCCGCGTAAAGTAAACTCATCCGGTGTCTGCGCCAGATCAGCAGCGTGACGGGCGATGACATAGGCAGCCCCCAAAGCCTTGAATGACCCGAGGTTCATGCGCCCACGCTCATCTTTGACCCATAGATCGGCGACATTGGCCAAATCCTTGGCTTCAACCAGATTGGTTTCCGCTGCTGCAGGGCAAACTGTTAACAAATCAGCTACGCGAGCCGCGTTTATCGAAGGAAATGGAGCATTAGGAATCAATTTTTCCTTGCCGCGGTGTGGGTTTGAACTGAGTTTCAACAGTATTTCCTTCCTGAGTTGTCCATTGACGTGATCGGATTCGTAAAGTTCTGTCAACACGTCTCTAATCACGACACGAGGATCCGATGAGCCAAGTGAATCCGGCATTCATGCGGGGGGAATTTGACCGTCGGCTGTCCAAAACACGAAAAGCCGTGACCGAGGTCGGGCTGGACGCGCTGTACTTCGAAGACCCTTCGAACATGACGTGGCTAACCGGATACGAGGGGTGGTCGTTCTACGTCCATCAGGGCGTTTTGGTCTTTCATGACGCAGACCCGATCTGGTGGGGACGCAATCAGGATACGAATGGGGAACGACGTACAGTGTGGATGCCAGATTGTCAGATACGTCCACATTGAACGCCGCGCGTGCTGCGGCTATCCAGTGGGTCTGAGCTATCTCCCGGACTGGGGTGAGCGCACGATATCTCTGCGTCCCGAGGATGAGACAATCCTGGAACCAGGCAAGACGTTTCACTTTATGCCTGGCCTCTGGTTGAATGACTGGGGGTTAGAGATCACCGAGTCGATCCTGATCACCGATACCGGTCCTGCCGAATGTTACTGTAACCGCCCAAGAAAGCTGTTTGTAAAGCCATGACCCTGCAAAGAACCCAAGATATCCTCGCCGATCTGATCGCGTTTGAAACGGTATCTGCAGACAGCAATCTTCAGATCATCAGCTATCTAAGGGACAGGTTGCAAGCCTTGGGTGCACGCTGCATCGAAACCCGGGATGATACTGGCACCAAGGCCAATGTATTTGCTTCCATAGGCCCAGACATTCCCGGCGGCATCCTGTTATCCGGCCACACGGACGTGGTTCCCGTCGCGGATCAGAACTGGACATCAGACCCGTTTTTGATGACCGAGAAAGATGGCAGACTTTACGGACGTGGCACCTGTGACATGAAGGGCTTCATCGCCGCCGCACTTGCACTTGCCGAAACGCTGGATGCCAGAAAACTGACCCAACCGCTGCACTTTGCCTTCACCTATGATGAAGAAACCGGATGTTTGGGCGCGCAGAACATGGTGAACGATCTTTCCGAACGAGGAATTGTGCCAGATATCGCAATAATCGGAGAGCCCACCGAAATGTGCCTGATCGAAGGACATAAGGGGTGCTATGAATACACGACACGATTTGTTGGGCTCGAAGGACACAGCTCGGCCCCTGATGATGGGGTTAATGCGGCGGAATACGCGGCACGCTATGTAGGAAAACTTCTGGAACTGCGCCAGATATTGAAATCCCGCGCGCCAACAAACAGCCCCTTCGAGCCACCCTGGACCACTATAAACGTGGGGTTCTTCAATAGCGGCGTCGCCCATAACGTCATTGCCAGCAAAGCCGATGTCGGCTGGGAAATGCGCCCGGTTCAGGCCAGCGATGCAGATTTCGTCAAGCAAACCCTGACTGACTATGTGACGCACAGCCTGCTGCCCGAAATGCAGGCCGTCCATAGTGAAGCCAGCATCACGCAGGATATCACGGCCGAGGTTGCAGGCCTTGAGCCCATGGAAGAAAACGCCGCCCGCAAACTGGTTGCCGAGCTGACCGGGGCGAACGGAACAGGTGTTGTGTCATTCGCCACTGAAGCTGGCCTGTTTCAGCAGCTTGGCACCCACGCGATTGTCTGCGGTCCCGGCTCGATCACACAGGCCCATAAAGCAGATGAGTACGTCGAGATCGAACAGCTCGACCTATGCTGTCGGATGCTGGACCGGCTTGGGCAACGCCTGACCTCTTAACCTGCCCCATGAGTGCGATCATAAGCAGATCGCTTGGGCTGAATATGCGCGTTTCGGATGTCTTCACCGGGGTCATAGACTTCCATAACCAATGGATAACAGGCGGCTGCGTCCGAGGAATGCTCGGACGAGCAATCGCCCCCGGGACAAGCTGAAAGGCCGACGATCAGGTCAATCTCAGCGTAGAATTCCAGATAATCACCCGGACGCACCGGGCTTGCCTTCATGAAGTATTGGCCTGTGTCCTGCGTAAATCCGGTGCACATGAAGACGTTCAACACGTCGTGGACGTGCATTTCGGCCTCATGCAGCGGCAGGCCGCAATGGCTGGCCAATGCCCGTGTCAGGTTGGAATGGCAGCAATAATGGTAGTCATCGCCAGACAGCAGTCGCCCGGTATAGGGGTCACAGCGGGTCCCGATTACGTCATGCACGGATCCGCCGTATGAATCGAACCCATACCAATCCAGAGTATCCGTAACGATGGTCGCCATGGGCCGCATATTCGGAAAACTTGACCACATCCGATCCCCGGTCGACAGATGCGTGCCATGCAGCGCGCGGGTTTTGCCGGAATAGAACCGTTCGGTCAGGTCGTGCTTGTACCACATGTTCAGATCACCGACCTGCGCGCCATCGACCGACACCACCCGAATAAAGGCCCCCGCGGGCACTTCAATACAGGCCGCATCACGCGGGGCTGCTATGACTTCGGCGGTTTTCACCGCGCGCTGCCTCAGGTCAGTCAACGCAGCCAGATCAGGTTGCGGTATCGTTTCGGGCGGATAGCAAATGACTGGAGGGATCGCCCTCCGGTCATTTGCGTCTGCCGGAGGTTCAAAATTCGGATGTTTCAACTTCATGACCGCGCTCCGATATCTGTCTGACAACAGACCTAGCGCATCACAAACGGGTTCGCCATCGGCTCTTGCGAGGTGCTGATCCAGGTGGTCTTGGTCCGGGTGTAATCCAGGATCGCCTCAACCCCGGCTTCACGGCCATACCCTGATTGATTGAATCCGCCAAACGGCGCGATAGGAGAGATCGCGCGATAGGTATTAACCCAACAAATCCCCGACTTGATCCGCTTGGACACCCGATGCGCCCGCGCCAGATTCTGCGTGAACACGCCAGACCCCAACCCAAAGACCGTGCTGTTGGCTAATGCTATGGCCTCTTCTTCGGTATCGAAGGGCAGCAGAGACATAACCGGGCCAAACATCTCAACTTTCAACGTCTCGGTCTCGGGCGATATGCACTCGACCAGTGTTGGGTTCATGTAATTGCCGGGCCGATCCGCAGGTTGCCCGCCGAAATGGACCACGGCCCCCTGCTCCGCTGACTTGGCCAGGGTCTCTTCGATCTTGTTCACTTGCGCCATGGTACATAGCGGTCCGACATGGGTACCGGCATCCAGCGGGTCACCCAGAACGATTGCACCCGCCTTTTCTTTGATGCGGCCGATCAGGCCTTGCAGAACGGATCGCTGCACAAGCCCGCGCGTGCCCGCAACGCAACTTTGCCCCGACGCGCCAAAGTTTCCGGCGATCAGGCCATTTGCCGCGCCATCCAGATCCGCGTCATCAAAAACAACTATCGGCGATTTGCCCCCAAGTTCCAGCGAGGTGACCGCGAAGTTTTCGGCCGAATTTCTAACCACATGGCGCGCGGTCTCGGGGCCGCCGGTAAAGGCGATGCGATCCAGATCGGGGTGGCGGGTCAATGGAATTGCGCAGTTTTCCGCATCCCCGGTGATGACCGAGACAACGCCTGCAGGGAATCCGGCCTGTTCGATCAAACGTGCGAATTCCAGCATCGGGGCGGGCGCGATTTCGGATGCTTTCAGCACGACGGTACAGCCAGCCGCAAGCGCCGGGCCCAGTTTGGTCGCCGTCAGGAACATTTGCGCATTCCACGGCACAATCGCTGCAACAACTCCGATGGGTTCGCGCGTGGTAAACACATGCATATCGGGCTTGTCGATGGGCAGAACCGTTCCTTCAACCTTATCCGCAAGCCCTGCGAAATAGCGGTAATAATCCGCGACATACCCCGTTTGCGCCGAGGTTTCTGCCAGCAGTTTGCCGCTGTCGGTTGTCTCAAATTCCCCGAGCTTTGCGGCGTGTTCGGCAACCAGATCGGCCAGACGATACAAAAGCTTGCCGCGCGCGGTGGCCGTCATGTCGCGCCATTGCGGATCATCAAGCGCCCGTTTGGCGGCGGCGACTGCCCTGTCCACATCCTCGGGTGCTGCGCAGGAAAAGGTCGCCCATCCCTGACCGGTTGCGGGGTTGACAGATGTCATGACCTGAGACGTCGCCCCCTCGGTCCAGGCGCCATCAATGAAAAGCTGAAAATGCGGTAGATTTCCCATAATATTCCTCACTGAAAGGCTGGCATGACGTCGTCGATGAACCGCGCCAGAGAGGCACGTTTTCGCTCGTTCGTCATCCCGCTGTCGACCCAGAACGAAAACTCATCATAGCCCAAATCTTCATAACGTTTGATCCGGTCGATAACCTGCTGCGCTGTACCAACCGTCAGGTCGCGCGCCAGCTTATCACTTGTGTACATCTGGTTTGCATCCATCTCGTCCTGGGTGATTCGTTGGATCAAACCCTGTGCGACCGGGCGTTTATTCATGAACCAGGCACCGAAATAGTTGTAATACCGGCGCAATTCCTGAACGCCTTGCGCAACATCGTCTGTGTCCTTGCCAACATATGTATGATGCAACAGCATGATTTTGGGGCGCGGTCCGGTATGGCTGTCGCAGGCTGCATTGAAGCGGTCCATCAGCGTTTCAATCTCTTCCATGCCCTGCCACAGGGGGGTGACCTGGATGTTAAACCCGTTGTGGACACCGAATTCATGACTATTGGGGTCCCGCGCCGCGATCCAGATCGGCGGACCGTTTTTCTGAAACGGTTTCGGCGCAGATGTGGTCGCCGGAAAGGAATAAAACTCACCCTCATGCGCACAATCGCCCTGCCAGATCTGCGGAAGCAAAGGGGTTGTTTCCCGCATCCGTTGGCCCGCTTCCCAGGCATCCATCCCCGGCATCAGGCGCTCATACTCATAAGAATATGCGCCGCGTGCGATCCCCAGTTCGATCCGGCCTTTGGTAATCTGATCTGCCGCGGCGGCCTCTCCGGCCAATTTGATCGGATGCCAGAACGGGGCGACTACCGTACCCGTCCCCAGCCGTACATTCCGGGTGTGATGGGCCAGATCGACTAGCGAGATAAAGGGGTTAGGCGCGATGGTGAACTCCATCCCGTGATGCTCGCCAGTCCAGACGGCCCGCATCCCGCCCTCGTCCGCCATTTTCACAAGGCTGACGAATTCGTCATACAGAACGTCATGCGGCTGATCTGGCGACAAACGTTCCATATGGGCAAACAGGGAAAATTCCATTGACCTGCTCCTTTATCGTAAGCTGTGAATGTCGCCCTGCGAGGCGTCACCAAGGTAGAGAGAGAAATCCCCCTCTTTGGCTTCCATCGCATAGCGGGTCATCATGTGGCGGACACCGCCGGACACGTATTTCAGGTTCGGAAGGTCATACGTTCTGATCCATTCGGCGCCCTCAAGCGGCGTTGGTCGGGAACAGCTGGCCAGAAAATAGGTGTAATGCTGCTTTGTTTCCGCATCGTCGAATGAGGAATAGACCTGTTCGACCTGTACCTTCAGCCCACGTTCGGACAGGCCCTGGGTCAACCGGTTTCTCTGCCCACCCCGCTCGACCCCGGCGATTTGAATGGGACAATAGGCACCGTTGCTCGGCTCCAGCAAGACGCTGTCGCCATTGCGAATGATCGCGCCGCAGATCGTCGGTACCATGGCGTCCACTTCCCGCTCGAGCCCCAGGCTGAAATACGACCCTCCGACATATCCAAGACCCTGCCCGACCGAGTGCGAGAACTCTGCCACTTCACCGATCAATAAGGTATGATCACCGGCGGGAAGGACCTGATGGGTCTCGCAGCAAAACTGCGCCAGCGCACCGTCGATTAGGGGTAGATCAAAAAGACCATTGCTGTGCGCGACCTTTGCAAACCGGTCCCCTTTATACCCAGCGAAAGTGTTCGATATCTCTTGCTGTCCATCTGCGAGCACATTCACCGCAAACCGGGTGCAGTTGGCGAAAATATCGTGGCTGGACAGAAACTTCCCCGGACACACCAGCAGCAATGGCGGGTCAAGTGACACAGACGAAAACGAGTTTGCGGTGAACCCGACCGGCGCGCCCTGCGGATCCCGTGCCGTCACAACTGTCACCCCGGTCATAAAGCTGCCAAAGGCGTCACGCAAAGCTCGGGGGTCCATACTTGTCATGGCTGGCACCCCCCCACAAATTCCAACAGCTGTGCGTTTACTTCGGCGGAATGAGTCATCGGCAACATATGTGCGGCACCTGCGATGATTGAAGCTTGTCCCGAGGGAACCAAACGCGCCATGTCCCGAGACATTTCAGGCGTCGAATTCGGCTCATCCGCGCCGGTCATGAACAAGGCGGGACAAGCGATACGGGCCAGTTCATCATCGGAAGGACCGTCCGTTTCGGCAAAAGCGGTATACGCGGATTTGTAGGCCGCCGGATCAACCTCAGTTAGCCAGCGCCTGCAGGCCTGTCGCTCGGCGGACGAGGCTTCGCCAAACCAACGTTGCAACGTGACCGTGGGATCATTTGGCCCCGATACCTCCAAGGCCGAGGCACGTGCGACGACAGCCTTGTGCGCGGCAACCGGACGCCGATGGATCGCATTCAATGCCGCAACGCCAAGAACGCTATCTGGCACATCCGCCGCCAGTCGGAGCGCTATCAGGGCGCCCATTGAATGGCCGATCAAGACAGCGGGCTCTGTCAGCACGGACGCCGTGCGGTGCACGTAGGCCTCCAAGCCAGTCGGATGATCAAAGCTCGACTGACCATGTCCTGGCATATCCGGGCACAAGACACGATACCCCGCCGCGACCAGGGCGTCGATCTGCGCGCCCCACGCCTCGGCCCGCAGGCCAACCCCGTGCAGCAGAATAACCAGCGGCCCTTGGCCCTGATCAATCACAGCCAGGGTGCTGAGTTCAGACCGAGGCCGGGTTGTCCACGTCATGGCCCAAATCCTTGAGGTCCTGATAACGGTCGCCGATCCGATGATGGGGACGGCCCGAGGTTGCGCCACCCAGCACGACCACAATTTCATCCGCGCGCGGTGCGTCGGGGATTGCAAACTGCAGCGTCAGATAATGCGATCTACGCCCGGCATCATTCTTGTCCATCATGGGCACCATGATCGGAGTGTTCGCCGGACCGCGGGTATTGGTGAAGGACAGATAGGACTTGGCCCCAACCGCTTGACGATAGTAATTCCCGAAATGCAGCGTGTGGATCAGGCCCGAGGCATGTTCGACCTCGCCATCCAGCCCAACGACCGCCGCTTTGCCATAGGCTTCGATCACCTCGCCGCCGCCTGCAAGCGTGACCATCCGGTCAGTCAACATTTGCCCCAGCACAGGTCCATAGGCCAGAATTTCCGGCCTCAGATCCTCGACATACCGGCCAGCCCAGGGGTTCGACACAACCGCCGCTACGGCAAACATGCGCCACGGGCGTTCCGCTGCCCGAAATCCTTCTACCAGAACCTCTTCGTCGAAAGTCACTATTTTTCTGATATTTGGCTGCACTGCCGTCTCCCCAAATCTGCTTGAGGAAATATCACCGTTAGAAACATCTTTTGACAAACGAAAGAACTTGAGCCTTAGGTGTTAACAACACTAATAAGTCGGTTACCGATGGCAAAAACACTCCCTCCCCTGACGTGGTTCCGATCGTTCGAAGCAGCGGCGCGGCGGCTTAGTTCAACTGCTGCAGCGGATGAAATCGGGTTGACGCAATCCGCAGTCAGCCAACAAATCAAAGCCTTGGAAACCCGTCTGGGCGTCGTTCTGTTCCACCGCCACGCGCGCGGTCTTTCTTTGACGGATGAAGGGCGGAAGCTGCTGCCACAAGTCGAGGCAGCCTTGGATATGTTGCACTCCGCAGCCTCACCCTATTTGGCCGAAGAAAAAGCTCGCCATATCACGGTGGCAGCCTCTATCAGCATCATCGAATGGGTCATCTCGCCGGCATTACCCGAATTTCAGGCCCAGCACCCGGAAACCTCACTCCGATTTGTCAGCACGATCTGGCCTGACGAATACGCAGCATCGCGCGCCGATATTGAGGTACGCTTTGGTTCAGAAAAACAAGTCGGGAAAAATGCGAAACCGTTAAATCCCAATCGCCTTGTCCCGGTGGTGTCGCCGAATCTAAGCGGCAATTGGCTTGAACTGCCCCTGATCGAATCCGTTGGCACATCGGACAGTTGGGCGTCATGGGGTGAAATCACCGGCCAGAAACTGCGCAAGCCATCATATTTTGTGGATTCCTATGGCCTCGCCCTGCAACTTGCCGTTTCAGGCAGCGGTGTTGCGCTGGTGAATTCTATCATCGCAGAGCAAGCCTTGAAATCGGGCAAAGTCCGCCTTGCCAGCAAAGATTCCGCACCCGCCTGTGAGGGCTATTTTTTATCCGTCCTTCGCAACTCAACCGAGGTATCGGATTTCACCGAATGGTTTTCCGGCCTTATTTCTTGTGCCTGAGGGTCTGATTCAGACACACCCATGTCGCATATGGGGATATCGCTGCGCTCGAAAATAATGAAGTTTGGAAGAAAAGGTCCGATTCATGAGATATTCCGGCTTTCGAGTTATCAAAGAGGCGCTAACCGGCCACAAAGGGTGGAAACCGGTCTGGCGTGAACCTGAACCTAAGGCCCATTACGACATCATCGTAATCGGTGGCGGCGGGCATGGTCTGGCAACCGCGCATTACCTTTCCAAAATCTACGGCCAACGAAATGTTGCCGTAATCGAGAAAGGCTGGATCGGTGGCGGAAATGTGGGCCGGAACACCACGATCATTCGCTCGAACTACCTGCTGGATGGGAATGAGCCGTTCTATGAGTTCTCGCTGAAGCTGTGGGAAGGGCTCGAGCAGGACCTGAACTATAACGCAATGGTCAGTCAGCGCGGTATTGTCAATCTGTTCCATACAGACGGTCAGCGTGACGCCTATACGCGACGTGGGAATGCGATGATCCTGAACGGGGCCGATGCCGAATTGCTGGACGCAGATCAGGTGCGGCGCGAACACCCTTATCTGAATTTCGACGACGCTCGCTTTCCGATCAAGGGCGGCCTTGTTCAACGGCGCGGCGGTACCGTGCGCCATGATGCAGTGGCCTGGGGCTATGCCCGGTCAGCCGACCTTCATGGCGTCGATATTATTCAGAACTGTGAAGTTACCGGGCTGCGGATAGAAGACGGTAAATGTCTTGGGGTCGAAACGACTAAGGGCTTTATCGGCGCCTCCAAAGTCGGATGCGCAGTTGCGGGCAGTTCAGGGCGCGTTATGGGGATGGCCGGACTGCGCCTGCCTATCGAAAGCCACGTTCTGCAAGCCTTTGTATCTGAAGGGTTAAAACCCGTCCTACCCAGTGTCATCACCTATGGCGCGGGGCATTTTTATGTCAGTCAGTCCGACAAGGGCGGGCTGGTGTTCGGTGGCGATCTTGACGGCTATAACACCTATGCCCAACGCGGCAACTTGCCCGTGGTCGAGGATGTTTGCGAAGGTGGCATGGCATTGATGCCGATGATCGGACGCGCCCGGTTGCTGCGGATGTGGGGCGGCGTGATGGATATGTCGATGGATGGCTCACCGATCATTGACCAAACGCCGGTCGAGGGCCTCTATTTCAACGGGGGCTGGTGCTATGGCGGGTTCAAGGCCACTCCGGCTTCGGGCTATTGCTTTGCGCATCTGCTTGCGAAGGACGAACCGCACCCTGTCGCAACAGCCTATCGGTTGGACCGGTTCCGCACCGGCCGGATGATCGACGAAAAAGGCGCGGGCAATCAGCCCAACCTGCATTAAAGGGGACACCAGACATGATAATCAACCACCCCCTTCTTGGGCCTCGCGATGCATCAGAATTCACCTATCTGGGCGACGCCGCGCTGATTGATCGCCCCGATTGGCAGGCGGAAAATGCCGTCGAGGCCTTTCACGACTATGCCTATCTGCGCGACAACCCGGCAGGCGAACACCGTGAACTTTGGTACCACGAAACAGGTGACCGATCCTGGCTGGTAGTCACGCGCAACACGCTGACCCACGAGATTTCAAAGGTGGAACTGGCCCGCGATGTGGCCCGCGAACGGGGGCGCTCCAAATGACGCAGGTGAACCGGCTGAACGGCGGACAGATCGACCGCAATACAACGCTGAACTTCCGCTTTGACGGGCGCAGCTATACCGCCCATCCCGGCGACACTTTGGCATCTGCCCTGCTGGCCAATGATGTGCGTCTGATCGGGCGGTCTTTCAAATACCACCGTCCGCGCGGATTGCTGACCGCAGGATCCGAAGAGCCGAACGGCCTGGTCGAACTGCGCTCGGGCGCCCGCAAAGAGCCCAATACCCGCGCAACAACCATCGAGATGTTCGAGGGGCTTGAGGCGCGATCACAGAACCGCTGGCCCAGCCTGAAATTCGACGCGCTGGCCGTGAATGACATGTTTTCCAACTTCCTGTCTGCGGGTTTCTACTACAAGACGTTCATGTGGCCTGCAGCCTTCTGGGAAAAGCTGTACGAGCCTACAATCCGTCGCGCAGCCGGGCTTGGATCGCTTTCGATGCAAGAGGACCCGGACGAATACGACAAGGGCTTTCGCCATTGCGATCTGCTGATCATTGGTGCCGGACCAGCCGGTCTTATGGCGGCTTTGACCGCGGGTCGTGCGGGCTCGGATGTCATTCTGGCGGATGAGGATTTCGCCCTGGGCGGTCGCCTGAACAGCGAAACACTCACCATAGACGATGCTGCGGCGTCTGACTGGGCGGCGCAGGCTGTGGCCGAGCTGTCCGCGCTTCCCAATGTGCGCCTGATGCCGCGCACCACGGTGATCGGCGCGTTTGACCACGGAATTTATGGCGCGGTCGAGCGTACGGGCGATCATCTGCCCAGCCTGCCCGCAGGCAAACCCCGGCAAATCCTCTGGCGTATCTATACCCAAAAGGCGCTGCTGTGCGCAGGCGCGACCGAGCGGCCAATCGCATTCGAGAACAATGATCGCCCCGGCATCATGACAGCCAGCGCCCTGCGGACCTATGCCAACCGGTTTGGAGCAGCGGCATCGCAGCGCGTCGCCGTCTTTACCAACAATGATGACGGTCACCGCACCGCAGCTGATCTGCACGCCAAAGGTGTTAAAATCACCGCAGTGATCGATGTACGCAAGGACGCACCTATCAGCCACGATTACGAAGTTCTGCAAGGCGCGCAGGTCACAAATACCAAAGGCCGCCTGGGGCTGAGCTTTGTCGAAGTCGCCCTGCCCGATGGCTCAACCAGGACATTGGAATGCGGTGCCTTGGGCGTCTCGGGCGGTTGGAACCCCAACGTCCACATGACCTGCCACCAGCGCGGCCGCCCCGCATGGGATGAGACGCTGGCCGCCTTTGTTCCCGGCGCGGACCTGCCGGTAGGCATGTCCGTTGCCGGCGCGGCAAACGGCGATATGTCTACCCACGGTGCGTTGCGCTCTGGCGCCGAGGCCGCAATCGCCGCTTTGGACCTGACCAACGCCAAACCCGATCTGCCCGAGGCCGAGGACGCACCCATCGCGCAGACCCCATTCTGGTACGTTCAGGGCTGCAAACGCGCATGGCTGGACCAGCAGAACGATGTGACGGTCAAGGATGTCCGTCTCAGCTATCAGGAGGGCTTCCGTTCGGTCGAGCATCTGAAACGCTATACCACGCTGGGCATGGCCACGGACCAAGGCAAGACCTCGAATATCGGCGGGCTGGCGATCATGGCCGAGCTGGCCGGTAAGTCGATCCCCGAGACCGGTACCACCATCTTCCGCCCGCCCTATACCCCCGTCCCGATTGCTACTTTCGCAGGCCGGATGAAGGGCAAAGAGTTCCACCCTACCCGCCTGACGCCCTCACATCACTGGGCCGAAGAACGCGGCGCGGTGTTTGTCGAGGTTGGCAACTGGCTGCGTGCGCAGTGGTTCCCCCTGCCCGGCGAGACCCATTGGCGCGACAGCGTGGACCGTGAAGTGCGCCAGACCCGCGCCTCGGTCGGGGTGTGCGATTGTACGACTTTGGGCAAAATCGACGTCCAGGGCACCGATGCGGCAGCGTTCCTGAACCGCGTCTATGCCAATGCTTTCGCCAAGCTGGCAGTCGGCAAAACCCGCTATGGCCTGATGCTGCGCGAAGATGGCATAGCCATGGATGATGGCACAGCGGCAAGGCTGGCCGAGGATCATTTCGTCGTCACTACCACGACCGCAAATGCCGTAGTCGTCTATCGCCACATGGAATTCGTGCGCCAGTGCCTATGCCCGGACATGGATGTGCAGCTGATTTCCACCACTGAAGGATGGGCGCAATATGCCGTTGCCGGGCCCAATTCCCGTAAGCTGCTGCGAAAAATCATCGACCCGGAATTCGACATCTCGAATGAGGCCTTTCCCTTTATGGCCTGTGGAACCATCACCGTGTGCGGCGGCCTTCGGGCGCGGCTGTTCCGGATTTCCTTTTCAGGCGAGCTGGCATTCGAAATCGCGGTTCCCTCTCGCTATGGCGACGCATTGATGCGCAGGCTGATGGCCGAGGGCGAAGAGTTCGACGTTGTCCCATATGGCACCGAAGCACTGGGCGTCATGCGGGTCGAAAAAGGCCATGCTGCAGGCAGCGAGTTGAACGGCACCACAACCGCCCTGAACCTGGGAATGGGCCGCATGGTGTCCAAAAAGAAGGACAGCATCGGATCAACCCTGTCGGAACGCGAGGCACTGAACCAACCGGATGCACTGATGCTGGTGGGGATCAAACCGTTGGAGCCTGAAAACAAGGTAACCGCCGGTGGCCACCTGATGAAGAACGATGGCCCGGTCGATGCGGCCCATGATCAGGGCTATGTCACCTCAGCCGTCTACTCGCCCATTCTGAACAGTAGCATCGGGCTGGGACTGTTGAAAAACGGCGGCGACAGGCTGGGCGAAAAAATGCGCCTTGTCTCTCCGCTGACGGACCTGACGGTCGAGGTGGAAATTGTCTCGGCCCATTTCGTTGACCCGGAAGGAGAACGTCTGCGTGGATAATCTGGTTGCGATAACCGCCCTCGGCGCGGCTGACCCTCGGGTAGACACGGTTGGGCCTGTCACCTGTTCCGAGGTACCGGGCGTGGCGTTGGCATCAGTCGCGGCGCGGCTCGGTCAGGAAACAGCGGCCAAAGCCGCATTGAAGAAACTAATTGGCGCTGAGGCACCAAAGGTCCAGAGGTTTGAAGGAACCGCAATCACCGCCTTTTGGGCGGGGCCAGAGCAATGGATGGTTGAAGCACCGCATGACACGCACGAGGACCTTGCCGCGCAGGTGAAATCTGCGGTTGGGTCTGCGGCCTCAGTCACTGAACAGACCGATGCCTGGGTGCGTTTCGACTTGGCTGGTGCGAACATTCAAGCAGTGCTGGAGCTTTTGTGCCAGTTGGATCTGCGCATATTGACTAAGGGAACGGCGGCGCGCAGCTCGATCCACCATATTGGCTGTTTCGTGCTGTGTCGTAGTTCGGATCACTACAGCCTGTACGGTCCGCGCTCGTCCGCCAAATCTCTGCACCATGCGATCCTGACGGCGATGCGATCGGCGCTTTAGTCAGCGCCTAGACCGAGGGCAAAGGGGCGTTATCCTCAACCCGGAAACGGTTGATGCGGCGCCTGTCCTCGCTGGGGCTCAGGCCAAAAGCCGACCGGTAATGCGTCACCAAGGGCGCGACAGATCCATAGCCGACAGCGGCCGCGATCTGGGAAATGGGGTCTTTGGTATAAACCACCATCTGCCGCGCCGCCTTCATCCGCATGGCACGGTAGTAATGGCTGGGGCTGTGTCCGGTTGCCTGTTTGAATGCCCGTTCGATCTGACGAGGTGTGACGCCCATTTGTTTCGCAACTTCGGCAATCGAGATCGCTTGACCAATATTGGCGGCAAACATTTCAACGCTGCGTGAAACAAGCGGTGGAAGGCGGTCTCCCGTTTTCGGCGCTGTCGCATTGGGCACCTGCTGACGCACTGCCGCACCGCGCATCATCGGATGTTGAAACCAGCACGCAACCTCATGCGCAATGTCACCGCCCAAGCGATCGTGAACCAAATGCAGTGCCAGGTCGAACCCTGCCGCTGCACCGGCGGCGGTATAGCGCGTCACGGTGCGCACGATCACTTCGCTCCGGGCGTCCATATCGGGAAACTCGGCCTCAAAAGCCGCCTCATAGCACCAGTGGACCGAGACCGGCTGACCTGCCATTGCACCGGATCGCACAAGAGGGAATACGCCACCGCTGATCCCACCCAGAACTGTTCCGTGCCTCCCGAGACCACGCAGCAAGGCATTGCCGCTAACAGCGTTGTCAAAGACCGAAGACGGGCTGCTGAGCAGGAATAAAATGTCGATATTCCTGCAGTCCGCCAACGCGCGATCTGCTTCGAACCCAACCCCTGCGCTTGACTGAACCTTTTGGCCACGTTCAGAAACCAGCGACCATCTAAACGCTTGATGACCTGCGATTTCATTGGCCGCCCGCAGGGGTTCAATCACCGATGTCAAACAAGCCATCGGAAATCCATCAAACAGCAGAAAGCCGATATCGATTCTGTCCTGATCCGTCATAGATCCGTCCTAACAAGTTCCTGGCGGCAACCCTACACCAAGTTTATGCCCAACGGATCAGTCCAATAATGGCAGAGGTCGCATAGAACGCCTGCAACAGCAAAAACGTCCAGCGCCGATCAATCAATGCCCATGCGGCAAACAGCGCCGAGGACACCAACAGTAGGGAGAATCCAAGAATCTCAGCGCCAATATTCGAAGCAATCAGCAAGGCATAAGCCATAGCCAGAACCGATCCGGTGATCTCAAACAGTGTTGTCAGGCGGCGGTTAGCTGTTCTGTCTTCCGTCATCAGTTACACTTTCCTTTGCCGAAAGAAGAAGACAGCGTCAGCGGACCAGATTTGCATGCCGACTGATGTTCGAAGTCTGTGATATCCTCCGGGTACAGATTGTTCATTTCGAAGCTCCGCGAACATTGTGTTCGCGATACCTAATCTGACATTTGCCTTTGCCGCAAATGAATGATTATCATTCAATGATCAAAATCTGTCATGGGCATTCATGAACGAACGTTTGGAAATAGACGCTTTGCGCGCGCTGCTCGCAATCGCGACCTATGGTGGTGTGACCAGTGCGGCCCGACACCTTGCGCTTTCGCAATCGGCAGTCAGCCATAAGATCGGCCGTTTAGAGCGCGCACTGAATTGCAAACTGCTGA
The DNA here is from genome assembly GCF_059610185.1 of Ruegeria sp. YTSA108. Taxonomy (NCBI): domain Bacteria; kingdom Pseudomonadati; phylum Pseudomonadota; class Alphaproteobacteria; order Rhodobacterales; family Roseobacteraceae; genus Ruegeria; species Ruegeria sp. YTSA108. The sequence goes on from NZ_JBXWND010000001.1 coordinate 337,931, forward strand.
CTCGCCGCAAAGGTGCCCCCCTGTTCACCGAAGACGGGCTGCGTCTTTGTGAATACGCCCGTCGAATTACCACTCTGCATGACGAAGCGGTGGCCTCACTTGGTAACAGGCCGCTCACCGGCCACTTGCGGCTTGGCATGACCGAGGATGCGACAACCAGCGGGATCGCCCAAATTCTTGGACGTTTCACGCGGCTGTACCCCGATGTTCGCGTACGAACCCGCACTGGTCAAAGCCTGAATGTTCAGGATTGGTTGAAGGCTGGTGAATTAGACTTGGCGGTGATTCAGATATTTCGCAACGACGTGCAGCCCGAAGATCTGATCCTGTTTCAGGATTCCCTTCATTGGGTCAAATCACCCGACTATCGTCTGAATCTGTCAGAACCGGTTCCGTTTCTGTCCTTTGACACACAGTGTTTCTACCGAAGATGGGGAATGGAAGACAGTCAGCAGCAGGACCACCGTTTTGACAATATCCTGGAATGTCCAAGTGCAGCAGGAATCCAGTCGGCTGTTCGATCTGGGCTGGGCATAGCGCTATTGAACGGGATGCACATTACACCAGACATGGAAGTCATCAACGATGTCTTTCCAAACCCTCCAGAGCTTGCCTATGTCGCACGGGTTCAGATGAACAACCGCAACGCCGTGACAAAAGCCCTGATTGCGGAGATAGCAAAAGAAGTCGAACGCGCCTTTCCCCTGCGCGTAGCAGTTTAGTGGTCAGGTCTTCATTAAACCAAAGCCACTCGACATCCTCTGTCGCCGGCGGTCGATTGACTTGCGAAACGCTGTTTCGCTGACCAGTGACAGCGGAAAAAGAACCCTCTCGCCAACGCCGTCAATCACGGTCAGCTTGCCGCCTCTTTCCTGCGCACGAACGATGTTTTCGAACCCCATGTCACCCACAATGATCCGGCCGCTTTCGAGATCGTCAAACAGTTCCATCAATTCAGCATGAAGACGTTCACGTCCGGCGTGATCCTTGGCCAACGCGACGCGTTCCGAATGCAGGGTTGGCGCAAGATCTCCGTCCGGGCCGGTCAGTTTTTCCACCACTATCGCCGGGCCCGCTGATGTTGGCGCATATCCCATGAATTGCGCCAACCTTTCGATCTCAGGGCATCCACGGTTGAGCGCCGCCAGATATTCGTTTGCTTCGCGGTTCCATTGGCGCAGATTGCCATAGCGCCATTCGGCATAACGCGGCAGAAAATGGCTACGCACAGGTTCGTCCACCCGCACTTTCAGCAGCGCCCCTTCGACCTCGGGGTGCTGATAAATCAGGTAGTTGCGACTTTTTCGCAGGGGTTTGTGGTCGCTCAGGTCAATCATGTCCGGGTGTTCCAACAGGGGTTGGGGTCTGTGTCCTTGAATGCCGGACAGCCCAAGTGGGCGCATTCATAGAATTTTCTCAAACCTGTTACAACTCACCTTTTGATCAGGGCCCCAGATTGGGACGCGGCAAAAGGATAAAGGCCTGGTCACCAGTTGATGCGACAACAGGCGTCGAGACCCAGTCGCCTGGATCGAACGGAGGTGTAATCCCATCGCATCTATCGGGCTGCTTCCAGCACATGATGATCTCGGCCCCGGTCAGATAGTTTAACCGCAACCGCAGCCCCCGTTCGAATTGAACTCTGGCGTCTGCCGCGCCATTCACGCCAAGAAAATGCCCATAGATATATACGGTTTCGACCTGTTCAGGCAGGCTTTGCGCCAATGCGCTCGTTGCTTTTTGCCAAGGCGGGATGAACATAAACGATGTTTTGCCAATGAGCATCAAATTGATCATCAACACGCACATCAACAAGATACGCGAAACACTTAACCATCTTTTTGAAGACTGCAGAAACTGAACCCCACACGTGGTGAGCACGACTCCAAACAAGATCCAAAGCCAGTTCAATGCCCGAACAGGGACCTGCACCCCCGACATAATCGCCTTGAGGATAAGCGGTGCCAGACCAGCAAGTGCAGCCATCAGGATCGCGACGGCAAACATCCGTCTTCGGGTAAACAGGAACCCCCAGGCACCTGCAAATAGGGCCAAGAGCATCAAGCCATAACCGATTGTCCCTCCGCCCATTGTATAGATGATGGATCGGAGGAATACTTTGACCTTGGTAAGGTTCAGCAGCAGGTCATCGACCGAATTTACTTCGTTGGGCCCACGCCATTCAGCAACCGGAATACCAAATATCCCATGATAAAAGTAGTTCAGGGTGTAAACACTCAGCAACGCCAGAACCAGGCTGACAAAGAAAATGATCAGCGTAACAGCGACGCTGGTATAGGTTTTTGGCGCCTTGTTTGACAGCAGGATCAGTGTCAGTAACAGGAACGGATAGGTCGTGTAGGCCATGAAGGATAAGGGCACTGCCACAACCAAAAGGGCCAGCGACACACGATGCGGCAGAAACAGAACTGCCAGGCTGTACAAGGTGATAACCCAGATCCCCGGCAGCAACGTGTTGAACCAGTATGAAATCAGGAATGCTGGAACCGAAAACGCAATGAATAGCGCAAGATAACCTTTGTACCAGATCGGGTCCGAACGCTCCATGATCGCGACTGCCGCCGCAGCCGAGAACAAGCCCCAGGCTATGTTATAGAGATACATGCTTATCTGTGAGGGCCATAGAAATGGCCGGAACTGCCACCAGTAGTTCAACCAACGACCTTCATCCAAGGCCTTGTGGTAGGCAATCTCGGTCCAGCCCAGCAGCGCCGGGAAATCATCATGACGTACGAAAGGGTCGAAAAGCTGTGGCCAATTGATCAAGAACAACGCAGCGATGCAAAGCAGGGACAGAAAAAAAAACTCCTGCCGAGATGTTTTTTCCGTCATGATTTGTCGCCATATGACCTTGCAATAACAGAGGCCCGGACCTGCGCGATAGCGGTGACAGCCGACCGGGGCAAGGCACGCACAACCAGCTTGCGTAGGGTCCAGCCTAAACTGCCGACCTCTTTCAACGCGCCGGGCGCGACTTTGGTATCCAGCACGTCCTGAGACAGCCGGACTGCCCCTGATTGGTTCGCATAGAGGACAGAATTATACCGATACCAGGGTTCGATCGATTGATCCCCGAACATCTCAGGCCGCAAACAATCATAGGCCGTGTATCCCCGTTCAGCGAACAAACCCTGCCAAAAGGACAGGCGCTGTTCATTTATATGAAACTCGCCGCCCTGCCCCGGAACGGCGGCTGAGAACAGGACCAGATCGCTATGTGTGGTCAGGCTCTGAACCAGGCTGGCCGACGCGTCATGCGGCAAGTGTTCACCGACCTCAAGCGACTGAGCCAAATCAAACTGGCGTCCAAGCTCGACCGGTTTGGACAGATCTGCACCGATAAACGCCTCAGCCGGTATCGCAAGCTTGTCACGATCCACATAGTCGCCATCGACACCGGCAATATCCTTGCAACCCGCGGCCTGCCACTCCGACAGCCACACACCCCGCCCGCAGCCAAAGTCCACGACACTGTCCGCAGAGATTTTTCCTAGAAGGCAAGCAATTAGCCTGTTTGCGGACCGCCTGGCGCCCTGGTCAATATAGTCAAAGAACTCGTTTGAATAGATATGCGACATTGCCAATCTCTAGGTTGAATTCTGCGGTTTATAGACCCATAGCCGTAGGAACGCGAAGTTGATCACAGGCAGAACAACTACAACGACAGCGGCCGAGGCAGCTTCGCTCAGGCCAAAACGAGGACCGGCCAGTCCGGTAATCGCAGCTGAAACCAGCAGCCCAATTCCGACCATGCAAAGAAACCGCCCAAACTGTGCAGGAACCACCAGCGCCTGCCCGAAGGTCCAGACTGTTTGCCCAATATATTGGATCAGGATTGCGGACCCAAAAGCCAATGCATTGGCGATCCAAGGCGAATGAAACACGCGCAACAGGCCCAGATAGGCCAGCATGTAGTAACCAGCCACGCCTAAGCCCACGATGGCAAACCGGATTATGCGGCGCCGTTCGCTCATTTCTGCGCGGTCTTCTCTTCTACTATGGTGTCCGAAATCTCTGAGGTCTCTTGATCTACAAAATAGAGTGGTCGGTTTTTGGCCTCGATATACAGACGTCCGAGATATTCCCCCATGATTCCAAGTGTCAACAGCTGGATACCCGAGAAGAAACTGATCACCAGAACCGTCGACGCCCAACCCGCAACCGCGTTGTAAAGGATCAAGGACCAAAAGACGTAGACCGCCATCAGCGCAGCGATAATCAGTGTCAGAAAGGCCATTCGTGTGGCTATCTGCAGCGGTTTGATCGAAAAACTCGCCAGTGCATCAAGCGCAAAGCGGATCATCTTGGACATCGGGTATTTGGTCTCGCCCGCGATCCGTGGGTCGCGGATGTATTCGATCCCGATTTGACGGAAACCAACCCAAGCGAACATGCCCCGAACGAACCGCGCGCGTTCCGGCATACTCAGAACCGCATCCAGCGCCCGACGGCTGACAAGCCGGAAATCGCCCGTGTCATTTGGAATGGGTACGTCCGAAAGCCGGTTCAATATGCGGTAGAAACCATGAGCTGTTACTTTCTTAATCCAACTTTCGCCTTTTCGCTCACTCCGACGCCCATAAACCACATCATAACCCTGATCCATCATCGCCATCATGTCCGACAAAAGCTCCGGCGGGTCTTGCAGATCGGCATCCAACATGAATATCCGCTGCCCTTGGGCTGCATTCAGCCCCGCTGTCAGAGCGATCTGGTGACCGCGGTTACCCGATAGCTTCAAACCGCGAATACGCGGATGAAACTCGCTTTGGGCACAGATTGCGCGCCATGTTTCGTCATTAGACCCATCATCCACCAGAATAATCTCGGATTCGGCGTTCCACTGTTCAGTCGCAGCGATCAGGCGCTCCACCAGTAAGGGGATCGACTCCTCTTCGTTCATGCATGGAATGACGACAGACAGTAACATCTAACCTCCGGGCGCGATTTTACGGCGCACCTATCGCAAAACGGACCAGCCAAGGAATAACGTTCACTTGGCGTTGTAGATGTATTGATATCTCAACAGACGCATCAGCGAACAAGCCGAGCGCCGAGTTTTCACCTGTAGTTACCCAACCGACACAGGAATAGGCCCTACCCAACAGATTGACTGCCTCGCATCCTGAAATTCCCTTGCCTGCAAGAAACAGTAATTCTGGGCCATCTAAATTGGATGAATTCGCTCAACATGGGTTATGTGAATCGCTTACCGAGCCTTTTTTGCTGGGGGGCTCCAAAACAATGTCTGAGATGTGAAACACCTAAGCGTCCAAGACAAGAGCTGGTGTTGTGGCGGAGAGACAGGGATTCGAACCCTGGAGACGGTCTCCCGCCTACACACTTTCCAGGCGTGCGCCTTCGACCACTCGGCCACCTCTCCGTGCGGGCGTTATTTGGACTATCGCCTGGGGATTTGCAAGGCCCGATTAGTGTAAAATTCTCTGGCTCGTTTCAGGCCCGAACTTGCCTCAGGGTTCGTCACCATCACCGTCGGAAAGATCAGCCTCGGTCAATTCGGCGGGCGAAGAGGCCGGGGGCGCTTTTGCCTCTGAAACAGGCTCAGATGGGGGCATTTGCGCGTTATCTGACGATTGAAGAGCCTCGGGGTTTCGCAGCCAGACATCACGCTGAGCAAACGGTATCTCGATCCCCTCTTCGACAAAGCGGCGATTGATCTCATGGTTCATGTCGGACTTCACCGAAAGAACCCAATTCACATCCCGCAAAATGGCGCGGATTTCAAAGTCCAGAGAATCCGCACCGAACCCCTGAAACACAACGTTGGGTGCCGGATTCGCCAATACCATCGGATGTGCGTTGGCGATTTCGCCCAGGATTGTCTCGACTACGCGGGTATCGGTACCATAGGCCACCCCGACCGGGACAATGACGCGTCCGATCGTATTTCCACGGGTATAGTTGGTGACAACACCGCTGATCAGGTCCGAGTTTGGGACAATGACATCTGTTCGATCGAAGGTCTCAATCCGGGTCGAGCGTACCGAGATGTCGCGCACATATCCCATCATCCCGTTTACGTCGATCCAATCGCCTTTTGAGATCGGACGTTCGACCAAAAGAATAATGCCGGACACAAAGTTCGAGACAATGGTTTGCAGACCAAATCCGATCCCGACAGAGAGCGCCCCGGCCACGATGGCCAGGGACGACAGATCGAAACCCGCAACCATGATGGCGACCAAGGCTGCCAGGAAGATACCGACATACCCCGTCCCTGAAACAATCGCGTTTTGACCACCGGGATCAATGCTCGTCTTTGGCAGCAAAGAGGTCCGCAACCCACCCTGCAGGGCGCGTGTCAGTCCGTATCCGATCAGGAAAACCACCAGAAAAGTAAAGAAATTACTGGGCGAGACTGTCACGCCCCCAATGTCGAACCCCAAAAGAAGCCGCGACCATGCCTCTAACAAATCGGTCTCGCGTGCGCCCCAGATCAGCGCCAGAACCGGCAGGGCCAAAATGGCCATGGCAAAGCCAATCAGAACCGAAAACAATGTGTCCCGGGCTGCCTCGCCCTTGCGGGTTATCAATCCGTAAACCGAAGTCAGGAATCGTTGAAGGATGATCAGTGCGGCAATCAGTATCAACGATTTTACCGCTGGAAAAACAATGGCCTCAGCCGCGTTGTTATAACCGATGGCGGCCAGAACCGGGCTGACAACTCCCAACAGGAACAATGCCCGGCGCAAGAATTCGACCAGCTGGATAACCCCGGTTCCACGGGCATTGCCATCAGGTTCTGCCTGCACCTCGGCAAGCCGTATCTGCCGCGCACGCAACAGAACCAGAGCAGTTGCAAGAATAACTGGGAAGCCCACAACTGCGCGCGTCGCATCCGAAGTATTCTCGATCTGTTCGAAAAGGTTCCCAAGATCGTGCAAAATGAGAAAAACGGCAAGCAGATCCAGGTAGATTCGAAGCTCGGTGATCCGCTTTGGCGAGAGCTTTCTGAAACCCTGCGCCTGCTGCATTACATAGACCTGACGACCAATCCAGTCGTAGTACAGAACAATGGCCGCCCAAAACGGTACGTTTTCTATCAGAAGGGTTCCCCGCAATCCCAATATCCCCGTCAAGACGACGGCTTTTACCAGCAACAAAACACCCAGCCATGGCAGAATTATCCGAAACAGCGATGTCAGGAATGTCCATACGCCAGTTCCCTGCCCCCCTATGGTACGCAGATAGTTCCCGGCAGCCTCGGACCAACGTTTTCCATAGCCCAGCAAAACAATGGCCACAAAGACCAGCAAAAGAATTCCAAGCCCCTGTTTGCGAAGCTGCTCATGCACCACGTCTGTTTGGTAGTTCTGCACAGCCTCGTAGAAAAGGCTTCGGCCCGCTTCAGTCAGGTCAACCCAGGCTGGCCGCCAATAGCTGGGGTTCAGTGGCGATGGGCCGCGCTCCAACAGCTCTTTTTTCTGCCTATTTCGCAGGATCTGGTCAATTTCTGCGATCAGTCCGTTGGCGCGACTGAAGGCCTCGTCGGAAATGATATGCGGCACCCGCAGCGCGTTCAGTTGGTTTTCAAGATGTGAACGCAGCGTAGCAATGTCTTCCGGTTCGGTTGCATCACCTTCCGGTCCGGGACCCAAAGCCTTGATCTGGCTTTCCAGGGTCTGGATACGTTCGGTATTTGCACCACGCGCGCTGTTGAAAACATCTCGATAGGTATGAATTTCCGATCGCAGATTTTCCAGCGAAGCGTTCGAGGCCCGATTGGCCTCGATCACATCTTCGGCCCGATCCGCCGTTTTTACCCAACCCTGATAGTAGTCACTTTGCCGATCCGAAAGCTGGGCCGTTGCAGGACCAGACAGAACTGCAAACAAAAGTGAAACAAGGGCCAGAAACAGGCGGACCTGCCGCAACATCATACGTCCTCGAAAACGCCCGGAATGCTACGCGGCGCCTCGGTCATCCAATCAGGAACAGGCAATTCTTTTTCGCGCAGGAATTCCGGGTTGAACAGTTTGGATTGATAGCGCGTGCCATAATCACACAGGATGGTAACAATGGTATGGCCCGGACCCAGATCCTTGGCCAGGCGCACGGCGCCAGCCATGTTGATGGCGGTCGATCCGCCCATGACCAGACCTTCGTCGCGCAGAAGGTCAAAGATATAGGGCAACGCTTCGTTATCCGTCATCTGATAGGCGAAATCCGGTTTGAACCCCTCAAGGTTCTTGGTGATCCGCACCTGCCCAATACCTTCCGCGATCGAGCTTCCCTCCATCGCGATCTCACCGGTTTTGTAATAGGAATACAACCCGGCCCCCATCGGATCGACTAATGCGATCTTGACGCCTTTGGGCTGCAGGGCCTCGGCCACACCGGCCAACGTACCACCTGAACCAACCGCACTGACAAAGCCGTCGACCTTACCGCCGGTTTGCTCCCAGATCTCGGGGCCGGTGGTCTCGACATGGCTCTGACGGTTGGCGACGTTGTCGAACTGATTGGCCCAGATTGCGCCATTGGGTTCCGTCTGCGCCAGTTCTTCAGCTAGACGGCGAGAGTAATGTACAAAGTTGTTCGGGTTGCGATACGGCGCTGCCGGGACCTGAACCAACTGAGCGCCCGCAAGACGCAGCATATCCTTCTTTTCTTCCGACTGGGTCTCGGGGATCACGATCACGGTCTTGAAGCCCATCGACGCCCCGACAAGCGCCAGACCGATACCGGTGTTTCCGGCGGTGCCTTCAACGATGGTGCCCCCAGGTTTCAGGTCGCCCCGTGCTATGGCATCGCGAATGATATAAAGGGCGGCACGGTCCTTGACCGATTGACCAGGATTCATGAACTCGGCCTTGCCAAGAATTTCACACCCGGTTTCCTCACTGATACGGCGCAGCCGGATCAACGGAGTTTTCCCTACTGCGTCGGCAAGGTCTTTCGCAATGCGCATGGCGCCCTCATTTCTTTACGTATCAACGAAGATTTACAGATGCTACGCAACAACCACAAGCCGCGATCACGCCCCACGCAGCCTGTCTCTGTTCCGAGCCAGCCAATGCGCCAGTGACAATAGCGGCAAATCCTTGAACCCATGCCCGTCGACTTGATCCATGAACTGAGCATAGGGAATGATTTTGGTGCGGATATCCTCACCTTCCGAGGCCAACCCGCCATCGTCTATCGTTTTCTCAAGATCGGCCAACCCTACGTAAAGATAGACGTATTCGGTGGACGATCCGCTGGACGAATAGGCCTCTCCGGCAAATTCAAGCGACTTGAGGCTGATCTGGGCCTCTTCCATCGCCTCACGCCGCGCAGCCTGTTGCGGCGTTTCACCGGGGTCAATCATGCCTGCAACGGGTTCCCACATCCACGGCTCGGGGTCTTCGATCAGGAAAACCGGCGTCCTAAATTGTTCAACCAAAAGCACCGCATCACGCCCCGGATCATATGGCAGAACCACCACAGCACTGCCCTGCATCAATCCGTTGCGGTTCAGCACCGACCCCATCGTGCCGTCATTCCTTCGGTGTTGAAGCTGAACCTCCTGCATGCCGAAATAGTCAATATAGGCATGGGTATGCTCGTGTACGATAACATCCTTCTTCGGATCACGCGCGTCACCGGTTCCGCGTTTGCGTGCACCCAGCTTGGCCCAGGCGCGGGTTCGGATCGATGGAAAACTGCGCGCGATCTTGACGGCATCGGCCTTGCCGTAATAGCCCATGACCTCTTGCGCGGCGGTTAGGGTCAGATCCGCCCATGCGTCTGCCCAGTCCTGCAAGGACCATAGCTCACCGGGCGACCACAGGTCAGGCTCGGGAAAGAACACGCTGACTTCGACAACAGAGCCATCGGGCAGTTCAACGGGCTGCAGCTGCAGATCATAATCAAACCCCCCTTCATAGAAAATCAGTCGCCTGAAATCCTCGGGTTCGAGGCCCTGAACCAGAAGGCCATCCGCAACGCCCCCACGTTCTGGCTGGATCATCGGAAATGCCTCGTCGCGCACGCTGTAAACCGCGTGATCCTTCAGCTTGGCCTCTGACAAAGTCAGGCGTGACAGCGGACGGCCAAGCACCAGTTGCAGCAGTGGCAGATGCCGAAGCGTGCCATAGAAAAACAGATCGTTCACAAGGGTATCTCGCGTTGGTATTTGGGTGCTAGCGCCAGCGGCGGCTTGCTTCTTCCGTCGCCAAACCGGCGATAAGAGCGCCAATAGCCAAAGTCCACAGAATTTCCGGAGCTAACAACTGTTCGCCATATCCAACGCCAATCTTGAATATCGCCATAAGGGCCTCGAACGGGCCGTCATAGCGGTGGCGCATGGCCAAGCGGAACATCTCATAGGTGCCCTGAACGAAAAGACCCCAAAACACCAGCGAGGCAATGCCTGTCAGTCCGTTATTGACGGCAGCGGTCCACCCTTTGCCGGTTCGCTTACCCATGATTTTCCAACCACACGCGACCCCAAGGGCCATGTTGACGACAGTGAAGTAGCCATAGCTTTTGCCTTCTTCACCATTTGCTATGATCATGCTGGAAACCAGAAATGCCACCACCGCCAGACAAAGGGCTGCGACAAGACGTGAGGCGCTGGGCATTCTAAAGGTCCGTTTACTAAGTAGGTTTCGCTATGGTGATCTGTGTCACATCACAGTTGCCGGTGTCAAAGGCCGCGCCGCAAGCGGTCAAATAATAATTCCACATGCGGCGAAAACGCTCATCAAACCCCATTCCCGAAATCTCGTCCCATTTGTCATTGAACGTCTCGTACCAGCGGCGCAGTGTCAGATCATAGCTTTTGCCGAATTCTTTTGACTTCACCACGGTCAGACCCGCATTCGCCACCTGCTCCTGCAGAATTGTCGGAGCCGGAAGCATCCCACCCGGAAAGATATATTTCTGAATGAAATCAACACCATTCTTATACACATCCCAGCGATGATCGCCGACGGTAATGATTTGCAACGTTGCCTGTGCGCCAGGTTTTAAGCGATCGCGGATGGTGCCGAAATAGACCGGCCAATATTTCTGACCAACCGCCTCGAACATCTCAATAGAGGCGATCCCGTCATATTGGCCCCGTTCGTCACGATAATCCTGCAGCTTCAGATCAACTAAATCCGTAAGCCCTTGTTTTTCAATTCGTTGACGGGCAAAGCTCAACTGCTCCTTGCTGATCGTCAAGCCTGTGACCCGCAGGCCACGCTCTTTTGCTGCATATTCGGCGAAACCACCCCATCCGCAGCCAATTTCCAGAATATGGTCACCGGGCTTGGCACCCATTTCATCAACCAGACTGGCGTATTTAGCGGTTTGTGCCTTTTCCAAGCTTTCCTGCCCGGTTTCGAACAATGCACTGGAATAGGTCATGGTATCATCCAGCCATAACCCATAGAATTCATTACCTAAATCGTAATGATAAGAGATATTCTTTTTAGCCTGTCGACGGTTGTTTCGATGCAGCCAAAAGCGCAGGCGTTCATAGGCCTGTACCAGAAATTTCCCGGTGAAATCGTCGTACACGGTCTCGGTACCCAGATGCACTAGATCCATGAAGGCACGCAGATCTGGTGTGCTCCAATCGCCTTCCAGATATCCGTCTGAAAACCCCAGCTCACCCTCCCGGATAAGTCGTGCAAATACGTCCGGATTGTGAATATCGACCCGTGCGACAGGCCCAGGGCGTTTGCCTTCGGTGCGAAATACACGACCGTCTGGCAAGGCAATATCAAGCTGCCCCTGCTCCATCTGGTTCAGCATATTCAGAACATGTGCAAAATATCTTGGCAGGTCTGTCTGCCCTTCGATTGTAGTTAGAACCATCCGCTCTCCCCTGTGCGGTTGTTGTAGAAGGCTAAAACGAGTTTGTGTTTCTGGCAAGTTTTCAGTTCTTTACCGGCTTTTTCGGCCCTCATAGGCCGACAAGGCACGCGCGCGCCCTTCGGCCAAACCCACAACAGGGTTTGGGTATGGCGCAGACGGATCAAGACCCCACTTGCAAGGAATGGCTTCAAAATAATCAAGTGCGCTCGAGGGCGGGTTTGACTGTCCTTCGGCCACCCATTTCCGCACATAGTCGCAATAGGGATCATATTTTTTTTGCTGCGCCTCAGGGTTAAATATACGGAAAAACGGGGACGCATCTGGGCCGGACCCAGCAACCCATTGCCAACCCATCGCATTTGAGGCCGGATCCCAATCGGTCAGGCAATCGGAAAACCAGCCCATACCGATTTTCCAGTGCGCCATCAGATGTTTGGTCAAATAGCTGGCGACAATCATCCGGGCGCGATTGTGCATGCGACCTGTGACGTACATCTGTCGCAACCCAGCATCAACCACGGGAATGCCTGTCCTTGCCTGCTTCCAAGCAATGATCTCGGGGCTAGAGACGTTCTGGCCCCAAGGGAACTGATCCCATTCCGGTTTCCAGTTGTTGCTCAACAAATGAGGCGTATGGAACATCAAATGATAGGCAAATTCACGCCAAACCAACTGTCGCAAATAGGCTTGGGTACCGGACATGCCGAACATCTCTGCGCCCTGAAGGGCGTGCCAGACGCTACGTGGTCCAATCTCACCCAGCGATAGATATTCGGAAATGCCCGACGTTCCATCCTCGGCCAGCTGATCCCGGGCTTCGGGATACCCCGAAAGCCGTTCCAAGAACCGATGGAGCGTTTTGAACGCTGAGTCTTCCCCTGGCTGTACATAGCGGGCGCAAACTGATGCCCCGCGGTTCATTCCCGCGGCCAATCCCCACGACTCCAGAGTATCTGTATGCGGCCATTCCTTCGGCGGGGTCAGCGCGGCGGGTCGCGCATGTGGGAATGGAACCTCGCGTTTCTGTACCGATCGCCACATTGGTGTAAACACGCGAAAAGGCGTTCCGGTCTTGGTCTGGACGGTCCAGGGCTCAAAAAGCAGGTGCCCGGAAAACGATTTGGGCTGTACGCCCAGTTTGGTCAGAGCCGTCTTGATCCTTGTATCTCGGGCAATCGTGTCCGGATCGTAAGCCCGAGACCAATAGACCTCGGTGGATCCGGTTTCCTTGATCAGGTTTTGCAGAACCTCCAACGCATCCCCGCGCCGCAAGATCAGACGGCTTCCCAACTGCGCCAACGCACGGTCAAACACCTCCAGGCCCTTGCCGAGGCGCCATTTAGGAGCCGCACCCAAGGCCTGCCCGAGATCGTCGAAAATATACACCGGAATGATTGGCCGCCCCGTTGCCGAGGCAGCGCTGAGTGCAGGATGGTCCGACAGTCGCAAATCCTGTCGGAACCACACAATTATCGGCGGGCTCTTGGGTCCCATGACTGCTCCGTATTGTTTACCTTTCTACGCAGCAGTCTCAGAACTGGATCACAAAACAGCGTCCAACGCATTCAAAAGCTGATCAATTTCCCGTTTCGATGTGTAATGCGTAAAGCTGACTCGCAAAACACCTTGACCCAGATCCACACCCATGGCCTGCAAAGGACGCACGGCATAGAAATCTCCGCCACCGGCCATAACCCCATGCGAGGCAAGACTGGCAGCAACAGATTCAGCATTTCGGTTCAGCGCCAGCGCGACCGTTGGCGCACGCCGCGAGGCATCAGAGGTTCCGATCAGACGGGCTGCATTACGATCTTTAACCGCATCCAGAACCGGTTGTAGCAGGGCGATCTCGTGCCCGCGCATCAGGTCGTGGACAAACGCTCCCCGCGCTGCAGCACCAGTTCCGGGTCCGTCATGATGTTCGCATAATAGATCGACGTAATCCGCCATGCCCGCGCTGGCGGCGATCTGTGCGTGATCCGGCCCTGCAGGGGTAAATCGTTGATAAAGAACATCGCCGTTGAAATAGTGCCCCTGATTGGGCAACAGCTCCCCCAATGCCCGGCGGATCACCATGCATCCCTGATGAGGACCATAGGTTTTATACGCCGAAAACAGATAGATATCCGGTCCCAGATCACCGACATTCGGAAATCCATGCGGCGTGTAAGAGACACCGTCGACGCAGACAAACGCGCCTGCCGCATGTGCAATCGCAGTTATCTCGGTAACCGGATTGATTTCCCCGACCACGTTCGAACAATGCGGAAAACAGACCAGACGCACCTTTTCGTCCAGAATGTCCTCAAGATCCTGCGGGTTCAGAGACCCGGATTCGGGGTCTATCTGCCATTCGCGAACCTCTATGCCCTCATCAGCAAGACGGCGCCAAGGCCCCGAATTGGCCTCATGATCTTGATTTGTCACGACAATCGCATCACCCGGCTGCATCCACTGTCGGAATGCCTGCGCCAGAACATAGGTGTTCTGCGTGGTCGACGGGCCAAAGCTCAGTTCATCTGCATCCACACCCATGATCGCAGCCATTCGGGCGCGGGCCTCGTCCATTTCCTCTCCGGCCAGACGGCTGGCATCATAGGGGGCATAGGGCTGTACCTTGCGCTGGGTGTAATAGCGCGTCAAACGATCAAGCACCGGCTTGCAAGTATATGATCCACCAGCATTTTCGAAAAATGCCTGCCCCTGCAGGCTGGGTTCGGAAAAAGCCGGAAACTGCGACCGAACGAAATTGATATCCAGAGTGCTCATGGCACGTGCCTCCTTGATCATGCTTGCCTATCCAAGAGGTGCCCGAGCATGATTTCGGAACCCTCAGAAATCATGGCAGGTCTTCCAGCCCAGCCGACACGTTCAGGTGCCCGCAGAACCTGCGCCTTTGCCGCGCAAGTACGCCGACAAATTGCCCACAGCTTTTGCCATCGTCAAGAACACTGTGCCCTGAACCAAAGAAAAAGCCGGGCAACCATGCCCGGCCTTGAAAATGAGTATCGTTCGGGTGTCAGCCCTGAACTTTTGTGTAGGTTCCCTCACCGGCCAGGATACCGCGGAAACCGCCCGGCTCATCCAATCCGAATACGATCAGAGGCAGGTTATTGTCGCGCGCTAGCGCAATGGCCGATGCATCCATGACTTTCAGCCGCTTTGCCAACACGTCATCGTAGCTGACCGAGTCATAACGCACCGCATCCGCATGTTCTTTGGGGTCTTTGTCATAGACACCGTCCACGCCGTTCTTACCCATAAAGATCGCCTCGCAAGCCATCTCATTGGCGCGCAGTGTCGCTGCGGTATCTGTGGTGAAATACGGATTCCCTGTTCCAGCGGCAAAGATGCAGACCCGTTTCTTTTCCAGATGCCGCACAGCGCGGCGGCGGATGTAAGGCTCGCAAACCTCATCCATACGAATGGCCGAGATCACACGAGTAAATACGCCAACCTCCTCAAGCGCCGATTGCATGCCAAGCGCATTCATGACCGTAGCCAGCATACCCATGTAATCCGCCGTCGTCCGTTCCATCCCCTGGGCTGAACCGCTGAGGCCGCGGAAGATGTTGCCACCGCCGATGACCATGCAGATCTCGACCCCAAGGTCATGCACCGACTTTACCTCTTGCGCGATGCGCTGAACGGTGGGGGGATGCAGGCCAAAACCCTGATCTCCCATCAGCGCCTCGCCCGAAATCTTCAGCATCACACGGCTGTATTTCGCCTTGGTCGTATCGACAGTGTCGGTTGTGGGGGAAAGGGTCATATTGCGCTCCGGGCTGGCACGGGTTTAATTCCGGCGCAAAATGAAGCAAAAGCTCCGCAGGTTCAATGCGGATGATGAGGAATGAGGCAACCTGAATGGCCAATGCCGAGATGACGCAGTTTTGGGACCGCCTTCCCCCTATTCCTGACGACAAACCCGTCTTGATCGCCGGGCCCACCGCATCGGGGAAATCAGCATTGGCGCTGAAGATCGCCGAAACGTTCGGCGGCGTGATCGTCAATGCAGATGCAAGCCAGGTTTATGATTGCTGGCGCGTGATCTCGGCGCGTCCCTCCGCCGAGGAAGAAGCCCGCGCGCCGCATCTGCTTTATGGTCATGTGCCTTATGATCAGGACTATTCGACTGGCCACTGGTTGCGCGAGGTCAAGCCATTGCTGTCCGGCGGTAAGCGCCCCATCATTGTGGGCGGTACAGGTTTGTATTTTTCTGCCCTGACCGAAGGTATGGCCGATATCCCGGCGACTCCGACCAAAGTTCGGGCTGCCGCGGATCAACTGGACCTAGCTACACTGATTGATGGGGTCGATGCTAAAACCCTGGCCGGGATTGACACCCGGAATCGCGCCCGCGTTCAACGTGCGTGGGAAGTTCAGCAAGCCACCGGGCGCAGCTTGCGGGACTGGCAAGCCGACACCCCTCCTCCGGTCCTGAACCCGCAAGACGCCGTGCCCATTGTGTTTGATGTCGACAAAGAATGGCTATTGGATCGGATCAGGCGCCGGTTTGACCTGATGCTGGAAAGTGGTGCTTTGGAAGAAGTTGAGGCGATGCGAAACCGGTATGACGCCTCGCTGCCGTCTTTCAAGGCCATCGGCGTTCCCGAGTTGGTAGCCTATCTTGAAGGCCGTATCACACTGGATGACGCGCGCGAGCGTGCCACAATCTCGACCCGTCAATTTGCCAAACGTCAGCGCACGTGGTTTCGCGCACGCATGAGAAACTGGATTCGCGCTGATTTATCAAAGTGATACTTAAGGTCGTTACAAACACATTTTCAAGACAACAGCCGCAGGTTCGAAGTGATCGAATCTGATTGGCGGTCACTTATTTGAATTACCCGGAGCACAGATTAAGCATCCGCGATGACGGAAACTTCGGCCTCAAAATGTCGCTTTTGTGCAGTTGATGACGATTTCCGACATTGACCTCATGGGAAATCTGGTGCCGAATGACGCCATGGGGATGCTGCATATCCAAAAAAAAACACACGAACCTGCTGCCTGACACCAACCGGTCTGAGCGGTTCAGAGCTACTTCATCAAAATCGATGTCACAGGGAGAGACATTAATGAAACACCAAACCATTACCGGAGCGCCGATCCATCGTGCCGCGGAAATGCACGCGCAAGAGTACCGCGACGGGCAACTAAGCCGCCGCGAGTTTTTGGCGCGCGTGACGGCATTGGGGGTTACCGTCCCCGCCGCCTATGGAATGATCGGCCTGGCGTCTCCGGCACAAGCACAAGAGCCACCGCGCGGTGGAACTATCCGCTATCAGATGGAAGTGCGCGCCCTGAAAGATCCACGTACTTATGACTGGACGCAAATTGCGACCTTCACGGCTGGATGGCTGGAATATCTGGTCGAATACAACAATGACGGTTCGTTCAAGCCGATGTTGCTGGAAAGCTGGGAATCCAACGATGACGCGACTGAGCACACGCTGAACGTTCGCAAAGGCGTCAAGTGGAACAACGGTGATGACTTCACCGCAGCGGATGTCGCCCGCAACATCGAAATGTGGTGTGACGCGGCAGTCGAGGGGAACTCGATGGCATCGCGCATGTCATCCCTGGTTGACGAGGCAACCCAGAAAGCGGGTGAAGGTGCAATCACTGTGGTCGATGATCACACGGTCAAGCTGACTTGCAACACGCCCGATATCACGATCATTCCTGGTATGGCCGACTACCCCGCAGCCATCGTGCACAGCAGCCACGATCCCAACAATATGCTGGCCAACCCGATTGGCACTGGCTTCATGATCCCTGAAAGCCACGAAGTGGGCGTAAAGGGTGTACTGGTCCGCAATGAAGAGCACGACTGGTGGGGATATGCTGCGGGCAAAGGTGGCTATATCGATCGGATCGAATTCATCGACTACGGCACCGACCCTGCGGCCTTCCTGGCTGCTTATGAGGCCGAAGAGATCGACATGAACTGGGAGTCGGTCGGCGAATTCGTAGACATCTTTGACAGCATCGGCCTGACACGGTCCGAGATTCCATCGGGCTTTACAATCGTCATCCGCCCGAACCAGCTGGCCGAAGATGCCGACGGCAACAAGATCTACGCCGACAAACGTGTGCGGCAGGCCCTGGCCATGGCCGTCGACAACGCCGTCTGCCTGGAGCTGGGCATGTCGGGATACGGCATTCCTGCCGACAACTGCCATGTTGGCCCGATGCACCCGGAACATGATTCCGCTGTAACCCGCCTGCCCTTTGATCCCGCAGCGGCCAAAGCGCTGATGGACGAGGCCGGAATGGGTGACTTCGAGCATGAGGTTCAGTCGATCGACGACGACTGGCGCCGCAACACGACCGCGGCCGTGGTAGCTCAGTTGAACGATGCTGGCATCAAGGCACGTCATACGGTTCTTCCGGGTTCGACCTTCTGGAACGACTGGACGAAATACGCCTTCTCGTCGACCAACTGGAACCACCGCCCGCTGGGCACGCAGGTTCTGGCGCTGGCCTACAAATCGGGCGTAGCCTGGAACGAGGCTGGTTTCGCCAATGACGAGTTCGACGCGCTTCTGGCCGAGGCAAACTCGATCGCGGATGTCGACAAGCGTCGCGAAGTCATGGCCAAGCTGCAGGCGATCATGATCGAAGAAGGCGTGACCATCCAACCCTATTGGCGGACGGCGATGCGTCACCACCGGGACAATATGGTTGGGGTTGAAAAGCACATCGCCGACCTGCCACAAATCTATAAGTTCGGCGTTCTTTCCTAAGCCGACAGATACAAGCCGCGCCGATTGGGCGCGGCTTTTTCGTCCGTATCGTGGCGACCAAAAAACAGCGAAGTGTGGGGCTTTTGACACCTGCACTGGCCACCAACAGGGGCTAATATGGGACTATTCATTCTAAAGCGTGTCGGCATCATGCTCATCACAGCTTTGTGCCTGACATTCTTGGTCTTCTTCCTCACCAACCTGTATCCGAACCTCGAAAAGCTTGCGAAAACGCAGGGCAATTTTCGGATGTCCGACGAACAGGTTGAAAGCTATCTTCTGAAAAACGGGTATCTGCAGCCGACGCCGATCAAATACGGCGAGTGGTTGGGCGTGCTGCCTTCCTATCGGCACACCAACGAAGACGGCAGCATACAAGGAAGATGTATCCTGCCCGGTGAAACCGCCGAAACCTCGCCAAGTTTCTGCGGCATCCTGCAGGGATACTGGGGATACTCCTCGGTTTTCAAAGAGGAAGTTTCGAAAGTTGTTGGCACCCGGCTGGCCCTGACCGGTCGGCTGATGCTTTGGGTTATGTTGCTGATGGTCCCTTCGGCTCTGATCCTTGGAGTTCTGGCAGGTATGAAGGAAGGATCGGCCACCGACCGGACCCTTTCAACCTTTGCCATCACCACAACCGCGACGCCGGAATATGTGTCGGGCGTGATCTTCATCGCGATTTTCTCTTCATCTGCGGTGGGGTTGAAATGGTTCAAGGGCATTTCAACGCAGGCAATGGAAACGCCGACCTTTGAAAACTTCTTCCTCCCGGTGCTAACCATCTCGCTATACGGAATGGGCTATATCGCCCGCATGACCCGCGCCTCGATGACCGAGGTGATGACGTCGCAATACATCCGTACCGCGCGCCTTAAAGGGGTTTCCTTCCCGAATATCGTCATGAAGCACGCGCTGCGAAACGCGATGATTGCACCGTTCACAGTCATCATGCTGCAGTTTCCCTGGCTGCTGAACGGTGTGGTGATCGTCGAGACCTTGTTCCAGTACAAGGGCTTCGGCTGGGCACTGGTGGAGGCGGCTGGCAACAACGACATCCAGTTGCTGCTGGCGATCTCGGTCGTGTCGGTCTTTGTGGTGCTGGTAACGCAGCTGATCTCGGATATCGGCTATGTCTACCTCAACCCGCGCATTCGCATTTCGTAAGGAGGGACAGAACATGGAACCACTTACCTGGACCGGCTCTATCGCCATTCTGAACCCCTTGCTGATGATCGCACTGGTGGCGTTGGGGGTATCAATCATCGTCTGGATCTTGGGCAGCATCGTGTTGCCCGAAACGCCGGTCGTCGTGAATATCGACGGCACAATCAATGCAGATACCGGACTGCGCGGCCTGACG
This sequence comes from Ruegeria sp. YTSA108, assembly GCF_059610185.1. NCBI lineage: Bacteria > Pseudomonadati > Pseudomonadota > Alphaproteobacteria > Rhodobacterales > Roseobacteraceae > Ruegeria > Ruegeria sp. YTSA108. The sequence continues at coordinate 357,875 of NZ_JBXWND010000001.1, forward strand.
CAGATCGCGTTGAGGTACAGCTTTTTCGCCTGCGTCGCGCTGTGTCTGGCCTATGTGGTGCTTGGCATTTTGATGGGAACAAGCGCCGGGATCATCGGAGCGATCTCGCGGCAGTTCTTACCTGTCTGGATGTCGCTGATCATTCTGTTTGCAATGTCGATCGCCTTCAAGCGCAAGCTTGGCCTATATGGCAAACTGTTTGACAGCCCCATCGGCATGATCGGTTTTGGCCTTGTGATGTTCTGGGTCTTTACCGGCATTTTTGGTGCGCTGGACCTGATCGTCACGCATGATCCGCTGGCGCAGGTTTCAGGTATGAAGAACAAGTTGCCCGGAACTCCAATGCCCAGCACTGAGGACGGAACATATTCCTGGTATCTACTGGGTGGGGACAATCTGGCCCGCGATGTGTTCAGCCGGATGGTCAAAGGGGCATGGATCGTTGTGCAGATCGCACCGATGGCAACCATATTTGCCTTCATGGTCGGGATTACTTTGGGCCTGCCTGCGGGGTTTTATGGCGGACGTCTGGACACGTTCCTGTCCTTCCTGGCAAACCTGATACTGGCCTTCCCGGTAATCCTGCTGTTCTATCTGCTGGTCACGCCCGAGATCGTGGCAACCGGTGTGCCGAACTATATGGCAGCCGTGTTGTTCGTCTTTCCGATCCTGTTTCTTTGCGTCCTGCTGAATTCGCGGTTCTATACGCGGCCCAATTTCCGCACACCTCTGCTGATCGGAGTGTTGGGCATCGCGATGTGGCTCTATCTATCTCTGATTTCAACAGACGGCTACATCATCGAAACCAACAGCTACAACATCTGGGGACTGCCCACCTATCTGGACCTGTTCAATATCCCCGGCGGCATTCTGGTCGTGTTCGTTTCGGTGGTTTTCGTGAACTCACCCACGGTATTCCGTATCGTGCGTGGCCTGGCGTTGGACATCAAAACCCGCGATTATGTTGCCGCAGCGCAAACCCGTGGTGAAGGTCCATGGTACATCATGCTTTGGGAAATCCTGCCCAATGCGCGCGGGCCGCTGATCGTCGACTTCTGTCTGCGCATTGGCTATACGACCATCCTTTTGGGAACCTTGGGATTCTTTGGCCTCGGGCTACCACCCGAAAGTCCCGATTGGGGGTCGACGATCAATGAAGGGCGCAAGCTCTTGTCGATCTATCTGCACCCTGCCCTGCCACCTGCGCTGGCGCTGTTGACACTGGTTCTTGGGTTGAACCTGTTGGCTGATGGCCTGCGCGAAGAAAGTCTGAAGGACTGATGTATGAGCGGCCGGGGGCCTGCCCCCGGACCCCCGAGGTATTTTTGGCCAGATGAAGGGGATCCCCGGGATCTGGTGAGGAGCAACACAGATGACCAAACTTGCGTCCTATGAGGGCCCGATATTGGAGATCGACAAGCTGTCGATTTCGTTTTTCACGCGGTTGCGCGAGATCCCTGCAGTGATGGATTTTTCGGTCAGCGTGCAGCCTGGTGAAGCTGTGGGGCTGGTTGGGGAATCGGGGTGCGGGAAATCCACCGTTGCGTTGGGCGTGATGCAGGATCTGGGCAAGAACGGGCGTGTTGTTGGCGGATCCATCAAGTTCAAGGGTCGTGACCTATCCGAGATGACGGCCGAAGAACTGCGCGATATTCGCGGCAATGAAATAGCCATGATCTATCAGGAACCTATGGCCAGCCTGAACCCCGCGATGAAGATCGGTCGGCAGCTGATGGAAGTACCGATGATCCACGAGGGCGTCAGCAAGGACGAGGCCTATGCCCGTGCGCTGGAAGTGGTCACCGATGTACGCCTGCCCGACCCTGAACGGATGCTGAATTCTTTCCCCCACCAGCTGTCGGGAGGCCAGCAACAGCGCATCGTGATCGCGATGGCGCTGATGTCCAAGCCATCGTTGCTGATCCTGGACGAGCCCACCACCGCGCTTGACGTGACCGTCGAGGCCGCGGTGGTCGAGCTGGTCAAGGATCTGGGCAAGAAATACGGCACCTCTATGCTGTTCATCAGCCACAATCTGGGGCTGGTGCTGGAAACCTGCGACCGGCTGTGCGTGATGTATTCCGGCGAAGCGGTCGAGCGCGGCTCGATCAAGGATGTGTTCGACGAAATGCAGCACCCCTATACGCAGGCGCTCTTCCGGTCGATTCCACTGCCGGGTGCGGACAAGAACGCGCGCCCGCTGGTGGCCATTCCGGGCAATTTCCCCCTGCCCCATGAGCGCCCTTCGGGCTGCAACTTTGGCCCACGCTGCGACTATTTCGAGGAAGGTCGCTGTGACGCGCAGAACATTCTGATGGAGGCCGTGCCAGGCAATGACCGGCATCATACCCGCTGTCTGAAATTTCAGGAGATCGACTGGAACGCGCCCATCACCCTGGCCGAGCAAAAGGAAAAAGGTGAGATTGGCCGCGTTGTTCTGAAGATGGAAAATCTCAAGAAATACTATGAGGTTGCGGCAAATGCATTGTTTGGCGGCGGTGAAGCGAAGGTAGTCAAAGCAAACGAAACTCTGAGCTTTGAGGCGCATGAATCCGAGACACTTGCAATTGTGGGCGAATCCGGCTGCGGCAAATCCACCTTTGCCAAAGTTCTTATGGGGTTGGAGACGGCAACGGACGGGCAGATCCTGCTGGACAACCGCAATATCGAGGACGTGCCCATCGAAGAGCGCGACGCCAAGACGGTGGGCGAGGTTCAGATGGTGTTCCAGAATCCGTTCGACACGTTGAATCCTTCGATGACCGTGGGCCGTCAAATCATCCGCGCTCTGGAAATCTTTGGCGTCGGTAAGTCCGAGGCCGAGCGCAAGAAGCGGATGCTCGAACTGTTGGACTTGGTGAAACTGCCCCGCGCCTTTGCCGAGCGGATGCCGCGACAGCTATCGGGCGGGCAGAAACAACGTGTCGGCATCGCCCGCGCCTTTGCCGGGGATGCGCGGATCGTGGTGGCGGATGAGCCGGTCTCGGCGCTGGATGTATCGGTGCAGGCGGCGGTAACCGACCTGCTGATGGAGATCCAACGCGAGCACAAAACCACACTGCTGTTCATCAGCCACGACCTGTCGATCGTGCGCTATCTCAGCGACCGGGTGATGGTGATGTATCTGGGCCATGTGGTCGAGCTGGGCACCACTGATCAGGTGTTTGCACCGCCCTATCACCCCTATACAGAAGCCCTGCTGAGCGCGGTCCCCATCGCCGATACATCGGTCGAGAAGCAGCACATCGTCTTGGAAGGCGACATCCCATCAGCGATGAACCCGCCTCCTGGCTGTCCGTTTCAGACCCGCTGTCGCTGGAAATCCGAAGTCCCCAACGGTCTTTGCGAAAGAGATGTCCCACCCGTGAAAACCCTGGCAGACGGTCATCAGGTCAAATGCCATCTGGCAGACGACATCCTGGCACGTATGGAACCCGTCATAAAAATCGCCGCAGAGTGAGGGCGTGAGAACACCAAAGGCGTCGGAGAGCTTCCGGCGCCTTTTTCAAACCAAACAAGCTTGGCCAGCCATTCTTAGAATGCGCTGCCGGGCTTAACCGCCCCAAATCACCTTCACGTAATTCTGGGTTTCCTTGTAGGGTGGTACGCCGCCGTGTTTTTCAACAGCCTGAGGTCCGGCGTTATAGGCGGCCAGCGCAAGCCGCCAGGATTTGAACTTGCGGTATTGCCAGGACAGATACCGGGCCCCACCTTCAAGATTCTGTTTCGGGTCGCGCGGGTTCACGCCCAATAATTGCGCGGTCCCGGGCATCAACTGGGCCAGACCCAACGCGCCTTTATGTGACACGGCATGCGGATTCCATCCACTTTCCTGCTGAACAAGGCGCAGGAACAGCTCTTCGGGAACATCGTGTTTACGAGCCGCTTGCCGCGCCATCGTCAGGTACTCACCCCGATAGTTGCCGGAATATCGCTTACTGAATTGTGATTGAGGCGTCTTAGGCTTCAACCGATCTGAATCGCGGTACTGGGTGGCCGCACGGCCGTCCAAATATTTGGATTGCTTCAGAAAGATGTCCTTACGGCTTTTGGTAGACAGCGTATCCGCCGCAGCGAGTCCACAGGTCAACGCAAAGCATAGAACCGATAAAAAACAAAATCTGAAACGCATTAATGCCTGTCCCGCACTGTCACGAACCCGAGTGAGTATATGTATTTCAGCCAATAATGAAAGCATGGTAAATTTTCTACGTGCAAACTCCCGACCAGTTCATTTCTCATGATCCATGTTCCAACCATGGTTCAGGGCGTATAGGGTCTCAGAAATACACAGCGCCAGATTCGGGCGCACTCAAGTCAGTTAAGAACGGGGAAATACATGGCGGGTTCTGTCAACAAGGTCATTCTGGTGGGAAATCTGGGGCGTGATCCCGAGGTACGGTCGTTCCAGAACGGTGGCAAGGTCTGCAATCTGCGCATCGCCACTTCCGAGACCTGGAAAGACCGCAACACCGGCGAACGCCGCGAGCGGACAGAATGGCACTCGGTCGCGATTTTTTCAGAACCATTGGCCCGCATTGCCGAGCAATATCTGCGCAAGGGCAGCAAAGTTTATATCGAAGGTCAGCTGGAAACCCGCAAGTGGCAGGATCAGTCCGGTCAGGACCGCTATAGCACTGAGGTGGTTTTGCGCCCCTATCGCGGCGAACTGACTTTGCTGGATGCGCGTGGAGAAGGCGGCGGCGGTGGCGGTGGTCAATCCGGCGGTTACGGTGGCGGCCAGGCAGGTGGTGGCTATGGTGACCCCTATGGCGGACAATCCAGCACCCCGGCACCCGCGTCTGGTGGAATAGACGACGACGAGATTCCGTTCTAAGCACACCGGAGACACATCATGACATGGTCCTTCTCGCTCGGCCGACTTTTGGGGTCGGAACTGAAGGTCCATGTCACCTTTTTCCTCTTGTTGGCATGGGTTGGATTCGCTGCCTATTCTACCGGAGGGATGCAGGCCGCGATCGGGAATCTGATTTTCGTGCTTGCCCTTTTTGCATGTGTGGTCGCGCATGAGTTTGGTCATGCGCTGATGGCGCGGCGCTATGGCATAAAAACTCCGGACATTACTTTATTGCCGATCGGCGGTCTTGCCCGATTGGAACGGATGCCAGAGAACCCCATGCAAGAGGTATCGGTGGCTTTGGCCGGTCCTGCGGTAAACGTCGTCATCTGGATCATCCTCGTCTTTTTGGGCGCAGGAATGCCATTTGAAACACTCGCCAATATTGATTCACCCGAGACCGGGCTTTTGAACCGCCTCGCCTATGTGAACCTTCTTCTGGCTGCCTTTAATCTCATCCCCGCATTCCCGATGGATGGTGGACGCGTTTTTCGCGCACTGCTCTGCCTGAGGATGGATCGGGTCAAGGCCACGCGCATTGCCGCATTTGCCGGTCAGATAGTGGCGGTAGGATTGGGGTTTCTGGGGCTAAGCACAGGCAATCCGTTGTTGGTTCTGATCGCGGTTTTTGTATTCGTTGCCGCCAATGCAGAAAGCCAGGACGTCGCAATGCGATCAGTGGCGCGTCAGGTTCTGGCCCGCGACGCCATGATCACCGAGTTTCACGCCCTATCGCCAAGCGACACGCTTGCGACCGCCGCTCAAGCGGTCATTCACACCACTCAGCATGAATTTCCATTGTTGGATGCAACAGGGAAACTGCAGGGCTTTGTTACGCGCGACCGGCTGTTTGCTGCTCTCGCCAAAGATATTCCCCGGTCAGAATTGGCCAGTTCAATCATGGTTGAGGATATCCCGACAGTGACCCTGAGCAGCGGATTGGAAGCGGTTCTGAAACAGTTCCACGGGGGTGCCCCCGCAGTTGCCGTCTGCACGCGGTCAGATCAAATGGTCGGCTATATTACCCGTGAAAATATTGGCGAGTTAATGATCATTCGCGGACGTTGATCAACCCAGCGCGTCCTTGAGGACACTCAAAACCGCATCCCGCGCAACATCCGACGTGACAAATGCCTGCCCGATGCCTCGGGCTAGAATGAAACGCAGTTGGCCATCGATAACCTTCTTGTCCTGCGCCATCAGCTCGACCAGCGCTTCGGCGTCGGGCAAATCCCCGTGGATATCGGAAATGTCGGTTTTCATGCCCATCGCACGCAGATGTGCCCGAACCCGGCTTGGGTCCTCTTGCGAACATAATCCAAGTCGCGCCGACAGTTCGAATGCCAGTGCGCATCCAATCGCAACGCCTTCTCCATGCAGCAAACGATCAGAATACCCGGTAGCAGCCTCAAGCGCATGACAGAACGTATGCCCGAGATTCAGCAGGGCGCGATCCCCTTGCTCGGTCTCATCACGAGCGACGATGTCGGCTTTCATCTGAACGGATCGGGTGACGGCCCGAACCCGCGCGGCCATATCCCCGCCCGAGACATCGGGGCCATGGCCCTCGAGCCATTCAAAGAATGCCGCATCCCCCAACAGCCCGTATTTTACGACCTCACCATAACCGGACAGGAAATCCCTGTCGGTCATTGTGCCCAGAACCGAAGTATCCGCCAGCACCAGTGAGGGTTGATGAAATGCGCCAATCAGGTTCTTGCCCTGCGGTGCGTTGATCCCGGTTTTGCCGCCGACCGAACTGTCGACCTGCGCTAGCAGCGAAGTTGGTATCTGAACAAACCGTACGCCCCGGCGCAAAACGGCCGCGGCAAATCCTGCGAGATCACCTATAACCCCACCTCCGAACGCAACCACCACGTCACGCCGCTCGATTTTCTCGGCTAACAACCATTCGACCGCACGCTCAAAATGCGGCCAGCTTTTGGTGGCTTCGCCCGCGGGCAGCGCCAATGCGGACATTTCGATCCCTGCGCTGGCCAACCCATCCCGCAACGCGTCAAGATGCAGGCTCGCCACGTTTTCATCGGTCAGAACCGCTACTTTGGGTCGCGGCAGCAAAGGCGCTATGCGCTGACCGGCCTGCATCAGCAGATCGGGGCCGATCTCAACATCATAGGACCGATCCCCAAGCTCAACATGTACGGTTTGGTGCATCTATTTCCGTTCCAAAACATCAGGTCGCGTCATCAGAGCTTTGACGACACGCTCTACCATATCTTCAATCGAGACATCCCCGTCGGACGAAACCGCCAGATCGGCGCGTTCATAGATCGGAACACGCTGATCGTACAATGCACGAAGGGTCGCGAACGGGTTTTCGGTGCGCAAAAGCGGGCGCGTATCCTTGTGGCGAACGCGGTTCCACAACACACCCAAATCGGCGCGCAACCAAACGGACACCCCGCGTTGAGTGATCATGTCGCGGTTTTGTTCGGTCATAAAGGCACCGCCGCCGGTAGAAAGGATACCTTTTTCCTCGACCAAAAGCCGCCCGATGACCTGGCTTTCCTTGCTGCGAAAAAAGGCTTCGCCATCACGCTCGAATATCTCGGGGATGGTCATGTTGGCCGCTGATTCGATTTCGGCATCGCTATCGAGGAAAGGAACCTGCAACCGAGCGGCCAATGCGCGGCCTACGGCGGTCTTTCCGGCCCCCATCATACCTACAAGCACCACTGTTTTGTGCAGTGTATAGTCCGAAACGGCAGATGCCGCATGGGTGTTATGCTTAATTTCGCTCATTTCATCGTGAATGACGTGATCTTAGGAAAAATGCCAGTTATAACTTGGTCAAAAGAGAAAATTGAGGCAGCGTTTGACCATGGGCCGTCTGATCAAGTTCCTGATATATCTGATTTGCCTGTGTTTCATCGGGCTGGTGGGATATGTCTACCTGGGTGAGTTTTTTGGTGCAGATTTCTCTGCGCCGCAAAGCGAGGTCAGGGAGCCGGTAATACTGAATGTCGAATAAAGTGGCGGTGGTTGCACTGTTTCTTGCAGGAACAGCGCAGGCGCAGCAGGAACCCCTTTCTGTTATTGAATGGCTGGCCAATCCTCCGGAAAACCTTCCGGGGACGGTTTTGCTTGAGCCACCCGTGGCGCAGCCCGGCGGTCAGCCCGATGTTCTTGTGACCCCGCTTCAGGCATTGTCACAACCCCTGGGCCTGGTTGCTTCGACTGTCACAGGATTGCCTGTCGACATGTGGCAGAACAGCGATCCCCAACGCCTGTCCGAACTGATCGAAAGCGTCCCGGTCAAGTACAACCCTGCAATGCAGCGTTTGCTGTTCACGTTGCTTTTAACCGAAGCTCGGGCACCGACGTCCAGTAAAGGGGAAGAGATTTTGCTTTTGGCGCGGCTCGACCGCCTCATGCATCTTGGCGCTGCGGACCCCACGCAATCATTGGTACAGCTGGCAGGCCCGACGAACAGTCTTGACCGATTTCAACGCTGGTTCGACGCCACCCTTCTGACCGGGGATGAAGATCGCAGTTGCACGGCGCTGATTGCTCAGCCGCATTTGTCACGGGACTATGCCGCTCAGATTTTCTGCAAGGCCCGGCGTGGGGATTGGGACTCGGCCGCTCTCACGCTTGAGGCAGCCCATGCCCTACAGGTTCTGGCACCACAAGAGCTGGAGGTTCTGGACAGGTTTCTAAGCCCTGAACTGTACGAAGACGCCGAGTATCTGCCGCAACCGGACGACCCCTCGCCCCTGATGTTCCGCTTGTTCGAAGCTATTGGCGAACGTTTGCCCTCGGCTGCTTTGCCCCGCGTCTTCGCAAATGCGGATCTGCGGGATGTTGCGGGCTGGAAGGCTCAGGTCGAAGCCGCGGAACGGTTGACACGCGTTGGGGCGCTAACGCCAAATCAACTGCTGGGGCTCTATACAGAACGGTCTCCGGCTGCGTCTGGAGCCGTATGGGACCGGGTATCGTCGATACAGCGGTTCGAAAATGCACTTGATTCTGGCAATTCGGCAAAGATCGCCAAAGCTCTGCCGGTGGTTTGGAACCAGATGCGCAATATCGGCCTGGAAGTGCCATTCGCTGAACTTTTCGCCGGGCGCCTCTCTCAGGTCAAACTACAGAAACCCGCGGCCGAGGATCTGCGGTGGCGCATTCTGTTGCTGTCAGATCTATATGAAACAGCGGCGTTGTCGGCTCCGGACAATTCTGAAGAAAGTCAGTTTCTGGCTGCGCTGGCTCAGGGTGATCCGGGGCGCGCGCCCTCCCCTTCGCCGCTGGCGGATGCCATCGCAGAGGGGTTTGCATGGGCGGCGCCGGTGCCAACCGATATCAGCAACATGCTGGACGAAGGCCGCCTCGGTGAGGCGCTTCTGGAGACGATGGTGCTGTTTGCCCATGGATCGCGGGGAAACCTGGTCGACCTGACAGCAGCCATGGCAACCCTGCGCCGGGTCGGTCTAGAAGATACCGCGCGCCGCGCCGCGCTGAACCTGCTGATCCTGCAGGGCAGGTGACCATGACGTCTCCGGGCTCTGACGAAATCTGGATTTCGATCTTTCTGGAAGCACAGGCCGCCGAGTTAGGCGCTGCCCAAAATACGCTTGTTGCCTATGGCCGCGATCTCAAGGATTTTTCGGCCTGGCTGCGGCGCCGGAAAATTGGGTTTGCCGAGGCCGACGCCAAGCAGGTTGAGGATTACCTGATCAGTTGCGACGCACAGGGATTGGCTCAATCCACCCGCGCGCGCCGTTTGTCTGCTATAAAACAGATTTATCGGTTCGCATTCGAGGAAGGTTGGCGTTCGACAAACCCCGCGATCAAGATCAAAGGCCCAGGACGGCCAAAGCGGCTGCCGAAAACTCTGGATGTATCCGAGGTGGACCAGTTACTGGCTGCTGCGCGCGAAAGCGGGCGAAACAACATCGAAAAGCTGCGCAATACCTGTCTGATGGAAATCCTGTATGCCACCGGGATGCGTGTCACTGAACTGGTATCGTTGCCGGTGTCATCGGCGCGCGGCGATCCGAGGATGCTCTTGGTATTGGGAAAAGGTGGCAAAGAGCGGATGGTTCCACTGTCCCCACCGGCTCGACAGGCGCTTTCGGCATGGTTGGCGGCTCGGGATGAGACTGACGAAAAGCGTGTTTCAAAGGGTGGGCAGAGTTCCCGATTTCTTTTTCCCTCACGTGGCAAGGCCGGGCATCTGACTCGGCATATGTTCTATCATCTGATCAAGGAACTGGCGGTTCACGGTGGGGTCTCGCCCGAAAAGGTTACACCGCACACCTTGCGTCACGCTTTTGCGACACATCTTCTTGCCAACGGTGCCGATTTGCGATCGATTCAAACATTGCTTGGTCACGCGGATGTGGCGACCACAGAAATCTATACTCATGTCCTGGAAGAACGGCTGGCTGAACTGGTGTTGCAGCATCACCCATTAGCTAAAGATCCAGTTGAAAAGGGCTAACTCCTTGATCCAGTCAAGCCGCGCCCCCATAACAGACGCAGAAACACAAGCAGCTAAGGACCGATGGAACCCTCAACTTCTCTGATCGACGGCACATTCTGGCTTACGTCCGGTGCCATATTGCTATTGCTCTTCTTATCGGGGTTTTTCTCGGGTTCTGAAACGGCTCTGACGGCCTCGTCACGCGGCAAGCTGCGGGCGCAGGCGGACAAAGGGTCGCGCGGGGCGCAGAAGGCGCTGGACATCACCGACGACAACGAACGGCTGATCGGATCGGTTTTGCTGGGCAACAACCTGGTCAACATTCTTGCGGCCTCGTTGGCCACAGCGATGTTCACGCGCCTCTTTGGCGAAAGCGGCGTAGCATTGGCAACCCTGGTCATGACCTTGCTGGTTCTGATCTTTGCTGAAGTTTTGCCCAAGACCTATGCCATAACCAATTCGGAAAAAGCGGCATCCGCCGTTGCTCCGATCATCAGCGTGGTTGTCACCCTATTCTCACCGGTCGTTTCGGCCGTACGCCTATTGGTACGGGGAGTTTTACGCCTGTTCGGTGTACAGATCGACCCGGACAGCAACATTCTGGCCGTGCGCGACGAAATCGTTGGGGCCCTGCATCTGGGCCATTCCGAAGGCGTGGTCGAGAAGGAAGACCGTGACCGTATTCTGGGCGCCTTGGATCTGGGTGAACGCGCGGTTGAAGAGATCATGCTCCATCGTTCGAATATCGAGATGGTTGATGCGGATGACGCTCCCGAGGCGATCCTGAAACAATGCCTTGAAAGCCCCCATACACGCCTGCCTGTCTTTAGGGACGAACCAGAAAACATCGTTGGGGTTGTTCACGCCAAAGACCTGTTCCGCGCTATGTATGCCCATGCAGGAAGCAGCGAACGTGAAAACAACCGATTGAAAGAGTTCGATGTCTCAAAGGTAGCGAACGCCCCTTATTTTGTGCCTGAAACGACCACTCTGGACGATCAGATGCGGGAATTCCTGCGGATGCATAGCCATTTTGCGCTGGTGGTCGACGAATATGGTTCACTCAGGGGACTGATCACGCTTGAAGATATCCTCGAAGAAATCGTCGGCGAGATTGCTGATGAGTTTGACATTGATGAGGACGTCCCGGTAACGCGAACCGAAGACGGCCAGTACCTTGTTGAAGGCGCCATGACGATCCGCGATGTAAACCGCGCGATGGAATGGTCTTTGCCCGACGAAGAGGCCAATACCGTGGCCGGTCTGGTCATCCACGAAGCGCAGATGATCCCGATCACGGGACAGGTATTCTCGTTCCACGGTTTCAGATTCGAAGTCGTCGCGCGCGAAGGCAACAGGATCACAGAGCTGAAGATCCGTCCACTCTGATCCTCTCGCCGCGACAGCCTATGTCGTGAACGGAACAGTATCCCTGGTTCTGCGATTGCAGGCTTTGACTATATCGCAAGGGGAGTCTGTGACGTGAAGACAACAACTCAGGTAGCTGTAATCGGTGGCGGCGTTGTCGGGTGTTCGGTTCTTTATCACCTGACCAAGCTGGGCTGGTCGGATGTGATGCTGCTGGAGCGGTCCGAATTGACCAGTGGCTCGACCTGGCACGCGGCGGGTGGTTTCCACACATTGAACGGCGACACTAATATGGCCGCACTGCAAGGCTATACGATCCGGCTGTATAAAGAGCTGGAAGAGATCACCGGCATGTCCTGTGGCCTGCACCACGTTGGCGGCATAACGTTGGCCGACGACCGCGACCGGTTTGACATGCTCCTGGCCGAACGTGCCAAGCACCGCTTTATGGGGTTAGAGACCGAAATCGTAGGCCCTGAAGAGATAAGGAAAATCGCACCGATCACCAATACCGACGGCATCATCGGCGCGCTCTATGATCCGCTGGACGGGCATCTTGATCCGTCCGGAACCACCCATGCCTATGCCAAAGCGGCGCGGATGGGCGGCGCAACAATCGAAACCCATTGCATGGTGCACGAAACAAATCAGCGCCCCGATGGCACCTGGGATGTGGTCACCAACAAGGGCACGATTCATGCCGAACATGTGGTCAACGCTGGTGGGCTCTGGGCGCGCGAGGTTGGCGCCATGGCCGGTGTCTATTTCCCGCTGCATCCGATGGAACATCAGTACCTGGTCACCGACTCGATCCCCCAAATTGAGGCACTTATCGACGCAGGTGGCGAACATCCCCATGTCATGGATCCCGCCGGCGAAAGCTATCTGCGGCAAGAGGGACGCGGTCTGTGCATCGGCTTTTATGAACAAACCTGCAGGCCCTGGGCTGTCGACGGCACCTCGTGGGATTTCGGTCACGAGCTTCTACCCGATGATTTCGATAAGATCACCGAAAGTATTGAATTCGCCTATCGCCGCTTTCCTGTTTTGGCCGAGGCTGGTGTGAAATCGGTGATCCACGGGCCGTTTACCTTTGCACCGGACGGCAATCCTCTGGTCGGGCCGGTTCCGGGGTTGCGCAACTATTGGTCGGCCTGCGGCGTGATGGCCGGGTTCAGCCAGGGCGGCGGCGTTGGTCTGACACTGGCGCAATGGATGATTGAGGGCGAGCCAGAGCGCGACGTCTTTGCGATGGACGTGGCGCGGTTCGGGGATTGGATCAGCCCGGGCTATACCCGTCCAAAGGTCATCGAGAACTATCAGAAGCGGTTCAGCGTTTCTTATCCGAACGAGGAATTGCCGGCAGCCCGCCCAGCCCGCACAACGCCGATGTATGATATCTTTACCGATCTTGGTGCTGTGTGGGGTCAGCAATACGGGCTTGAGGTGCCCAATTACTTCGCCCAGGGGGATGAACCCGGCTATGAAACGCCCTCGTTCCGCCGATCCAACGCATTCGATGCCACCGGGCGCGAAGTTCGGGCCGTGCGATCAGGTGTTGGCATCAACGAAGTGCACAATTTTGGCAAATACCGCATTGCTGGACCTGCTGCCCGCGATTGGCTGGATCGGATCATGGCGGGTCGAATCCCGAAACCGGGCCGCGTGTCGCTAACCCCGATGCTATCACCAAAGGGCAAGCTGATCGGTGATTTTACCGTTTCCTGTCTTGATGAGACCGAGTTCCGTCTGACCGCCTCCTACGGCTCTCAGGCGTTTCACATGCGCTGGTTCCTGCAAAATGCGCAGAATGGCGTGACTGTCGAAAACATCAGCGATCGGCAGAACGGGTTCCAGATCGCCGGTCCAAAAGCCACGCAGGTTCTGGCGGCCTGCACCCGTGATGACCTGAGCGGATTTCGGTTCCTCGATCTGCGCCGCATGACCGTTGGGATGACCGACTGCATCGTCCAGCGCGTCAGCTATACCGGCGATTTGGGGTACGAGATCTACTGCGATCCCATGGCACAAAGGCAGTTGTGGTGGACCTTATGGCAGGCCGGGCAAGAACGCGGCATCGTTCCATTTGGCATGCGCGCGATGATGAGCCTGCGTCTGGACAAGTTCTTTGGATCCTGGATGCGAGAATTCTCGCCTGATTACACAGCCGCGGAAACCGGTCTGGATCGGTTCATTTCATTCTCTAAGAACGCCGATTTCATTGGCCGCGCAGCTGCCGAGGCTGAACGCGCCTCTGGCCCTGCCCGTCGACTGGTTGCGTTCGAGGTTGATGCCGAGGACGCTGATGTCAACGCGTATGAGCCGGTTTGGCTGGGCGGAAAGGTCGCCGGGTTTTGCACTTCGGGTGGCTATTCACACTATGCAGGCAAGTCCTTTGCCATGGGGTTTCTACCAACAGACCGCGCTGCGGACGGGCTGGAAGCAGAAATCGAAATACTTGGCCAGTTGTGCAAGGCACGCGTGATCTCAGAACCGTTATTCGACGCCGATGGCGCGCGTATGAGGGGATGACACTGCTTTCATACGTCTGCATTGTCGGCGCATGACGCAAATACCCATCATCCTTCTGGCCGCCGGACAATCCCGGCGTATGCGAGGCGCAGATAAGCTGCTGCAAGAAATTGATGGCTGCCCGCTGCTGCTCCGTTCCGCCCAGACAGCACGGGCCGCATCGTCGGTTATTGTTGCCCTGCCGTCCAAGCCTCATCCCAGGTACGACGTGTTGCAGGGGCTGGACCTGCATCTGGTCGAAATCGCAGATGCGGTGGAAGGTATGAATGCCAGCTTACGAGGGGCTCTGTCCGCAGTTGGGCAAGAGGCCGAAGCCGTCATGGTTCTGCTAGCTGACCTGCCTGAAATCACTCTGGATGACCTTCAGACGCTGATCAAGGCAACTAAGGCGTATCCGGATAAGCTGATCTGGCGCGGGTCGACCGCGTCAGGACAGCCTGGCCACCCTGTGATCTTCAGCCGTCTCCTGTTCGATCAGATCAGCCGCCTGACCGGAGACGAAGGCGCACAATCTGTGGTTCGGGACCATCCGGACAAGGTCCATCTATGTGTGCTCCCCGGCCAACATGCCGTGCTGGATCTGGACACGCCCGAAGCATGGGATATCTGGACCAAAAATCGCAACAGTTAAAACGAGTACGGCCCGGTCAATGAAGACCGGGCCGGTTACCCAATTAAGGACTACCACTTTTCACTGATCCTGAAAGCGCGTCCAGAACACACTAGGCATTCCGAATATTCCGCAACCGAACCTAAACAAGACCCCCTCGTTAACATGCCGCTCAGCGCTTCCAGAGACTGTGACAAGCCGTTGGCACCCCCTAGTGCCGCCGACTTCCCTTCGCTTGGGCAAGACCATCGTCACCTATCAGATGCTCTCAAACAACGTAAAATTGGCCTAAACTTGCATTTTCTGATGTATCAGTTTGGTTTTTACGCAACATTTCTCTCAATGTGTTTCTACTATAGGTTGTTCGTCCGAGAAAATCTAAATGCAAGTACACTCCATTTATCACAGACCATATATATAACATGTTCATAATATGATATGTTTCCGGCAAATTCAGCCTATGACATCAGATCAACTCACAACCAATGGCTGTGTCATAAATCCATCAATTTCTGAGCGCTCGCTTTGTTTATCAAACAGATTTAATTCAACTAAAATCATCATTTGACTGCCGAACAGGCAACAATCCACCGATTCTCACCTTATGATTCGGAAGATTTCCGCGAATCTTTGCCACCCGACGCCGGGATAGAGCCTCTCGTTTGTGGCAAAATTAAGATTTATTAACCAACCAATCAGGAAAGTCACAGACTGATGCAGCATCTCTTGATCCAAGGCGCGGCCAGTGTCGCGTGCTTCAATCAGGAGACCAAAATGAGCATCCGTAAATCCTCTCTTCTTATGCCACGCACATCAAACTGGCTAGGCGTCTCAGCGCTGAGTGCGGCATTGTTGGCGACGACTGCCCTGCCCTCGAAAGCTGACGAAGCGCTGGCTGATTTAGTTGAGAGCGTGTCACCTTCTGTCGTGACCATCATCGCGGAACAAAACGCCGCCAAGGGCCCGAAAAATGGACAGCAGTTTGATTTCGAAGGCCAACCATTCGGTGAATTCTTCAAACGCTTTGGCGTGCCTGAAGGGTTCGATGCCCCCCGTCGTGGTCCTTCTCAGGGTTTGGGGTCAGGTTTTGTGCTGGATGAAGCCGGGTACATCATTACGAACCATCACGTGGTCGACGATGCCGCGACCGTGACCGTGCGCCTGAATGATGACCGAACTTTTGAGGCTGAGGTGATCGGTACCGACCCCTTGACCGATATCGCGGTTCTCAAGATCGACGCGGGCGAGCCACTTCAGGCCGTAGAGCTTGGCAATAGCGATGTAATCCGTGTGGGCGAGGATGTCGTCGCCATCGGGAACCCGTTTGGCCTCAGCTCGACCGTGACGACCGGGATTGTATCGGCCAAGGACCGCAATATTTCGCAGGGACCTTATGCCGAGTTCATCCAGACGGATGCGGCCATCAACAAAGGCAATTCCGGTGGCCCGCTGTTCAACATGGATGGTGAGGTTATCGGCGTGAACTCGGCCATCTATTCCCCGAGCGGTGGGTCGGTCGGGTTAGGTTTTGCCGTCACGTCGAACATTGTGGACCATATTGCCGCGGATCTGCGCGATGATGGCCAGGTCAGCCGCGGTTGGCTGGGTGTGTCAATCCAGAATGTCAGCCCTCAGATCGCTGCGGCGATGGGAATTGATGCCTCAAACGGCGCATTGGTTTCGGACGTTGTTGCCAACAGCCCTGCCGAAGGCATCCTGGAACAGGGCGACGTCATCCTGACCTTTAACGGCGAACCCGTCGCGTCCAGCAGCGACCTGCCGATCCTTGTCGGAACTACCAAGGTTGGAACAGAAAGCACGCTTACAGTTTTACGCAACGGCAGTGAGCAAGACATAAAGTTGACGATCGGACAGCATCAGTCCGCATCGGCCGAAATGGAAAAGTCAGTGGATGAAGGCATTTCGGGCACCGCCCTGGGCGTCACCGTTGCACCACTAACAGAAACCAACCGTGCGGAACTGGGCGTGGCCGAGAATATTGACGGTGTGATCGTCACGGACCTGAAACCGGACAGCCCTGCAGCCAAAGCCGGTCTTCAGCGTGGCGACGTGATCGTGAAGCTGGGCAACCAGGACACGGCCACTCCTGACGCGCTGAAAGACGCGCTGGACAGCGAAAAAACTGATCCCGCGCTTGTCCTGATCAACCGTGGCGGCAACCAGATCTTTGTTGCGGTGGAAATCGCCTGATCGAACACCTGCGCGCGCCACGTGATGGGGAGATCTGGCGGGCGCCTCTCTGGCATGATTGAATTGTCCGCAATCTGCCGGAGCAGCCGGGTGCGCAACGACGCACCCGGCATCTAAACTGGTCAAATCTTGTACTTTGTTTGAAAAATTGTGTTTAAGTTCCGGTAGAAAGGATTTCAGATCATGAGCCGACGCCTGTTGATCGTTGAAGATGATGAAGACACCCGGGAATTCATAGCAAAAGGGTTCAGCGAGGAAGGATATGTCGTCGAACAGGCCGCGGATGGGCGCGAAGGGCTGTATCACGCCACAGATGGTGGCTTTGACGCCATCGTTCTGGACCGAATGCTGCCCGGTCTAGACGGCCTGTCACTGATCAAATCCATGCGCGCAGCGGGTCTGAAAACTCCGGTTCTGATGTTAACCGCAATGAGCGCGGTCGATGAGAGAGTCAAAGGCCTGAGGGCCGGTGCAGATGATTATCTGGTCAAACCGTTCTCTTTTCAGGAACTGCATGCGCGGATCGAAGCTCTGTTAAGACGCCCGCAGGAATCTGAGGAAAACCCAACCCTGACCTGCCGCGATCTGGATATGGATTTGCTGACCCGCAAAGTCACCCGCAACGGGCGAGAGATTACCCTGACACCGCGTGAATTTCAGATTTTGGAATTCTTCCTGAGACGCAAGAACCGCGTAGTGTCACGCACCATGTTGCTGGAAGGTGTCTGGGATTATCATTTCGACCCGAACACCAATGTGGTTGACGTCCATATCTCGAAACTGCGCCGCCAATTGGATGAAGGCGGAGAGATCCCGTTGATTGAAACAGTCCGGGGCGCAGGTTACATGATATCTGATGGATAACCTACGGCTTTCGTTCAATAATTCCAGAACGCGTTTGGTTCTGGCCAGCATGGTTCTGAGCACATTGCTGACAGCCACCGTGCTGGCCCTTGTCTATGTCACCGCAAATCGCAGTATCGAAAGCGAAACCCGCTCGGTGGTTTCCGCGGAATTGACCGGTCTGGCCGATGAATACGAAAGGCGCGGGCTCATCGGTTTGCTGACAGCCATCGAACGCCGTATTCCCACCGCCTCTGAACGGGATGCCCTCTACTTGTTGACCGACCGCAACGGGACGAAATTGGCTGGCAACCTGAGACAATGGCCCGATGACATCACTGCCGGAAGTGGTTGGGTCCAACTAGAGCTGCGACGCTCGGACAGCGAACAGCTGGTGCCAATTTCGGCTGCATCCATTCGTCTGCCGGGCGGAGAACGCCTGCTTGTCGGGCGGGATGCGTTGGCACGACAGCAGTTTGACCGTGTTCTTTTACGCTCGGTCGGCTTCGCGCTGGCAATCGCGCTGGCGCTGAGCGTCCTGACAGGCTGGCTGTTTACCAGGCTCGTCTTTTCGCGCTTGTCTGACATCGCCTCAACCGCAGAAAACATCGTTTCAGGCGACCTGTCGCGCAGGATGCCCTTGCGCGGGACCGGTGATGAATTCGATCAAGTTTCAGGTACGCTCAATACGATGTTGGACCGGATCGAGGAGTTGGTCAGCAATCTACGGACGACCTCGAATTCGATCGCGCATGATCTACGCTCTCCTTTGTCGCGGTTGAAACAGCGGGTCGAATCCCTGTCAGATAGCCGCAAATCCGAACAGGATCGCGAAATCGACATCGCGCGCGCGACGACCGAGGTTGATCATGTCCTGCGGGTACTGGGCCAACTGACTGAGATTTCGCGTGCCGAAGCAGGTGTCGGGCGAGAGCAGTTCGAAGATGTCGACCTTAAGCAACTCGTGGCGGACGTGGTCGAGCTCTATGATCCGGTTGCCACGGATCAGGGCGTAACACTTGAAGTTACAGGGTCAACTGCCCCCCTTCCCGGCCACCGCCCCCTTTTGTCTCAGGCACTGTCCAACCTGTTAGAAAATGCGCTGCGATACGCGCCTGATGGTTCGACCATCACGATCAATATTGCGGATGACGGCCTGTATACCAACCTCAGCGTGCGAGATCACGGCCCCGGTGTACCACAGGACGATCTGGCCCGTCTGCAGATGCCCTTTGTGACACTCGATCCCGCCCGGACCGAGCGCAATGCAGGTCTGGGCCTGGCTTTGGTCGCAGCGATATCGCATATGCACAAAGGCATGTTCGACGCCCGCAACTGTGATCCGGGCCTTGAAGCCACTATTCGTCTGTCGCGCAAACCCTGATCCGGTGATCATGAACCGCAAAGGTAAAAAAGGATCGGGTGACAGTAATTCTGACACCGGTTAAAACGTCGATTATGTCTGACCCGATCTCAACTATCCGTAATCTCGGCCCGGCCTATGAACAGGCTTGCGCGCGCGCCGGTATCCACTCGGCCCAGCAACTGCGCGAGATAGGCCCCGACGCGGCCTATGCAAAACTCTTGCAGGCAGGATCGCGCCCTCATTTCATCGGCTATTATGTTTTGGTGATGGGGCTGCAAGGCCGCCCCTGGAACGATTGCAAAGGCGAAGAGAAAAAAGCCCTGCGGCAAAGGTTCGACGCAATCAAAGCCAGCAACGGTACTGCGCCGCAGACGAAGATGATTGCCGACTTGGATGCGATCGGCGTCCGGGTATCTTCGGACGACTTGAAACCCGCATAGAAAAAGCCGCCCCCGACCCCGGGAGCGGCTTTATAGGCTTGATCTTAAAGCAGATTAGCCGACCAGTTCGATGCCCGAGAAGAAATAGGCGATCTCAACCGCTGCGGTTTCCGGTGCGTCTGAACCGTGGACCGAGTTCTCGCCAACCGATTCAGCGAACTCGGCGCGGATGGTGCCGGGGGCCGCATCTGCGGGGTTGGTTGCGCCCATGACTTCGCGGTTCTTGGCAATGGCGCCTTCGCCTTCCAGAACCTGTACAATAACCGGCTCGGACGACATGAATTCGCACAGTTCGTCATAGAACGGGCGCTCGGCATGGACGTCATAGAACTTGCCAGCTTGTGCTTTGGTCATGTGAATGCGCTTTTGCGCAACGATGCGCAGACCGGCCTCTTCAAACTTGGCGTTGATCTTGCCAGTCAGGTTGCGGCGGGTTGCATCGGGTTTGATGATCGAGAATGTGCGTTCCAGTGCCATGTCGGCCTCTCCTTAAAAATAGGGCGCGGGGCCCGCGCCGAAATCCATCGCGGGCCGCGTATCATGGTCTGTAGCTTATGAAAAGTGTTATGATGCCCTGCTCCGGCGCTTTGCCGGTCACAATGTGCTGGGCAACGGGTCCAGACTGTCGATCCGACGAACATAGAGCACGGCCAGAAGGCCGATAAAGCTACACCCGCACATCATGCCAAGCACAAGAAAAGGTCCGTTTTCAGGGCTGACAAAGGCGCCGGTGATCGTCGTCAGAACCGCCCCCAGCGCAACGATCATTGCACCTGACAGGCCCGCCGCGCTGCCTGCCAGTTTGGGACGAACCGACATCACGCCCGACGATGCATTGGCGTTGGTCAGTCCATTGCCGAAACCGACACAGATGGCTGAGCCGAAAAAGACCCAAACCGTACCAAGCCCGACCCAAAACAGAAGCAGCCCGCAAAGCGGCCCTGCCGTGGCCACATTCCGCCCTATCAGGATCATCGTTGTTAACTGCGTCCGCGCCGCCAATCGGCCGGTAACAAAATTCCCGACCATGAACCCGCCGGTGATAATGCCGATCCCAAGACCCAGCATCGCGGGGCTCAGATCAAACCAAGCAGCTGCAACCAACGGTGCACCGGTGATAAAACTGAAAAAACCACCGATCGAAAACGCCGCGCATAGGGCATAACCCCAAAACCTTCGGGCGCGGAACAGATGCGGATATTCCTTCAGCTGCGCCGCGAATGTTGGGGCGCGGTTTATATTGGTCTCTCCCATATCAAACCACAGCAAAGCCAGCAGACCGGTGCCAAGTAAGGAATACAGAACAAACCCCGAGCGCCAGCCAAACAGCATGTCCAACGCGCCGCCCAACATCGGTCCCAGCATTGGCGCCAGCGCCATAGCCATTGCGACATAGCCCAGCTTGCTGGCCGCCTCGTTGGGGGGATAGCGGTCGCGGATTGAGGCGCTGGACAGCACAGACCCGGCGACGACCACAGCCTGAATGAGGCGAAAACCCAGAAACACCCAGATTGACCCAGCCAGCACGCAGCCGATGGATGCGACCACGAAGATCGACATGCAGATCAACAGGACCGGTCTGCGCCCATATCGATCCGACAGAGGACCCATGATCAGTTGCAGCACAGCAGAAACCGCCAGATATCCCGCAACCGCCAGATTCATAAGGCCGTAATCCACCTGAAAGTCCACGCTCATATGCGCCAGCGATGGCAGGAACATATTCAGCGTCAGCACCGACAACGCCGTGGCAAAGACCAGCGTGACCAACGACGGAGGTGTTCGGGCTGTATGCATGATGGAACCGTGTGAAAACTTCAGGCAAAACAGCGCTAACACATTGAATGCCGGTTGAACATGCAAGCTGCTGGCGGCGGCATAACGGCTCTGCTAAGAGCAGCATATGTTACGGATTCAAGACATCACCTATGCCGTTGAAGGCCGCCCTTTGTTCGAGGGCGCAAGCGCAACCATCCCCGATGGCCACAAGGTTGGACTAGTGGGGCGCAATGGCACCGGCAAGACCACCCTGTTTCGCTTGATCCGGGGGGAGCTGGCGCTGGAATCGGGCAGTATCGCTGTCCCGAAACGGGCGCGTATTGGTGGCGTGGCGCAAGAGGTGCCCTCGTCCGATGCCTCACTGATCAATACCGTTCTGGCCGCCGATACCGAGCGCAGCGCGTTGATGACTGAAGCCGATAGTGCCACCGACCCCGGACGCATCGCCGATATTCAGACCCGGCTGGCCGATATCGACGCCTGGTCGGCCGAAGCGCGCGCAGCCTCGATCCTCAAAGGGTTGGGGTTCGATGACGAGGATCAGCTGAAACCCTGTTCGGACTTTTCCGGCGGCTGGCGCATGCGCGTCGCGCTAGCAGCGGTGCTGTTCTCGCAGCCTGATCTGTTGCTGCTGGACGAACCGACCAACTATCTGGATCTGGAAGGCGCTCTGTGGCTGGAAAGCTATCTGGCGAAATATCCGCACACGGTGATCATCATCAGCCATGACCGCGAGTTGCTGAACCGCGCTGTGGGGTCGATCCTGCATCTGGAAGATCGCAAGCTGACCTATTACGCGGTGCCTTACGATAAATTCGCGGAACGCCGCGCCGAACGTCTGGCACAGGCGGAATCGGAAAACACCAAGGCCAAGGCGCGCATCGCACATCTGCAAAGCTTCGTGGATCGCTTTCGCTATAAGGCGTCCAAAGCAGTTCAGGCCCAGTCGCGCCTGAAGATGATCGAACGAATTCAGTTGGTCTCGACCCCGCAAGAGGCTGCTCTGCGCGCTTTTTCCTTCCCAGAACCCGAAGAACTGTCGCCCCCGATCATTCAGATCGAAGGCGGTGTGACGGGATACGGCGAGACCGAGGTGTTGCGCAGACTGAACCTGCGCATTGATCAGGATGACCGTATCGCGCTGCTGGGCAAGAACGGTCAGGGCAAATCGACCCTGTCCAAGCTGCTGTCTGATCGTCTGCCGTTGATGGCTGGCAAGATGAGCCGCAGCACCAAGCTGCGCATCGGCTATTTTGCACAGCATCAGGTGGATGAGCTGCATGTGGACGAGACGCCCTTGGATCATCTGCGCCGATTGCGCCCGAATGAAGCTCCGGGCAAGTGGCGCTCGCGTTTGGCCGGGTTCGGATTGAATGCCGATCAGGCAGAAACCAAGGTCGGGCGGCTGTCCGGCGGACAAAAGGCGCGCCTGTCGCTGCTGCTTGCCACCATCGACGCCCCGCATATGCTGATTCTGGACGAACCGACCAACCATCTGGACATCGAAAGCCGCGAGGCGCTGGTTGAGGCATTGACCGCCTATTCCGGGGCTGTAGTGCTGGTCAGTCATGACATGCACCTGCTTTCGCTGGTGGCGGACCACCTCTGGCTGGTCTCGGACGGATCCGTCAAACAGTTTGACGGGGATCTGGAATCTTATCGGTCCCTACTGCTGGGCCGCGACAAACCTGTTAAGGAAAAGCCGCTGACGGCCAAGCCCAAACGCCCATCGCGCGAGGCGGTTCTGAACCTGCGCGCCGATCTGCGCAAATGCGAGGAACGGATCGAGAAATTGACGGATATGCACGAAAAACTCTCGGCCAAACTGGCTGACCCCAGTTTGTATGAAGACGACAAGATCAACGACCTGGCGACCTGGAACCGGAAATTTTCCGAGGTGGTCGAGGCAATGCAAAAAGCCGAGGCGCTTTGGGTGGTTGCAGCAGAGCGGTTGGAACAGGCAGAGACCGCAGCATGATGGATACAGCCTTTCTCATAACCTCGTTTACAACATTGCTTGTGGTCATTGATCCGCCAGCACAAACGCCGATCTTTGTGGCCCTGACACAAGGCATGGATCGGCATGCGCGTTATACAATAGCGGTGCGCGCCTGTCTGACGGCGGCTGGGATTCTGGCCATGTTCGCCGCATTCGGCGAGGCGGTTCTGGGCTTTATTGGCATCTCGATGGAGGCGTTCCGCGTTGCGGGCGGAGTTCTGTTGTTCCTCACAGCGCTGGACATGCTGTTCGAACGGCGCACCAAGCGGCGCGAAAACAGCGCCGAAGAAGAAGAGCATCCTGATCCTTCGGTATTTCCGCTGGGTATTCCCCTGATTGCAGGACCCGGCGCGATTGCCACAATGATCCTGCTGGCCGGGCAGCATCCGGGCATTGAGGGTCTGGCCGTGGTGATCGGAATGATGCTGATCGTAGTGGCGATGGTGTTCGTCACCTACCTGTCTTCAGGCGCGGTGGCACGAATTCTGGGCAAGACCGGGCTGAATGTGCTGACCCGCCTGTTGGGCATGCTGCTGGCGGCCTTGTCAGTTCAGTTTATCTTGGATGGGCTAAAAGCCTTTGGATTTGCGTCATAAATCCCCATATTGGATTCGAGTGACGCAGTAAGGTAGCGGTATGGACGGCGACAGCATTGCAAATCTGGCCTATCTTGGATTGTTGGGCGCAGCGGTCGTGGCCTGGTTTATCTCTCAGAACCGGCAAAGCCTGAACAAAACGTTGCAACAGGCTCTGGCCTGGGTGTTTATTTTTATCGGCATCATTGCCGCCTATGGACTGTGGGGCGATATCCGCAGCACTGTGGGCCCTGCCCCGCAGATGACCGTGACCGGAGAAAGCATCGAGGTGCCGCGCGCCTATGACGGGCATTACTATCTACCGGTTCTGGTCAATGGAGTGTCCATCACCTTTTTGGTCGATACCGGCGCCAGCCAGATTGTGTTGAACGAGGCGGATGCAAGACGCATCGGTGTTGACCCCGATCAGCTGAACTATTTCGGGCGGGCCCTGACGGCCAATGGCGAGGTGCGCACCGCCCCGATACGGCTGGACAGCCTTGAACTGGGGCCGATCACGGATCGCAATGTCTCGGCCTGGGTGAATGAAGGGGCGCTGGATCAGTCCTTGCTGGGCATGGATTACCTGCACCGGTTCTCGAATATTCAATTCGCGGATGGGCGTCTGATCCTGTCGCGCTGATGCCCTCTCGATATTGAGAACATAATAAGAACATGCTAGAGTAATAGCATGTCCACACATCTTCTTGGCCGCAAACCCGCACGACAAATGGCAGGGCTGAATCTCCATCCGCAGATCACCCTGCAACTGGCCCGCGTGCACGAGGCCTGCGGCCCCGCCCGGCGCAGCTTTGCCATGTGGTTGGCCGGTCAGGCACAGGGGCCGGTGTTGTGGATTTCCCCCGCGTGGGAGGCAAGCCAGTTGCACCCAGGCGGGATGATGGCCTTTGCCGATCCTGCTCGGTTCCTGTTTGCCCGCCCCAACCATGCCGAGGACCTGCTGTGGTGCATGGAAGAAGCGTTGCGCAGCGGGGCAACCCCACTGGTGATCTGCGATCTGCCCGAGGCGCCCGGCCTGACGCCGGTCCGACGGATGCATCTGGCCGCGGAACAAGGCGGCACGATGGGGCCAGCCCCGCTTGGCCTGTTACTGACCCCTGGCGATGGCGGCGCACAGGGGGTTGAAACCCGCTGGCACATGGCTGCGGATCATCACGCCGGGGTTCCCTGCTGGACCCTGACCCGCCGTCGCGCCCGCGCCCTACCCCCGGTCAGCTGGCAGGCCACCCAGACCAAGCCACATGCCGGGCTGAACCTGACGCGGATCAAGGCCCAAGATGTGTATTGGGGTGAATAA
The DNA here is from genome assembly GCF_059610185.1 of Ruegeria sp. YTSA108. Classification (NCBI taxonomy): domain Bacteria; kingdom Pseudomonadati; phylum Pseudomonadota; class Alphaproteobacteria; order Rhodobacterales; family Roseobacteraceae; genus Ruegeria; species Ruegeria sp. YTSA108. Next base: position 383,217 of record NZ_JBXWND010000001.1, read on the forward strand.
GTTACGCGCCTCACGGCACTTGTGACTAGCCAAGTGCCACATCCAACCCTAGCGTTCCGGTATGAGCCATCCAATCCATGACAGCCGCTATTCTTGGCTTCGCCTTCTGATCACCCTCGCAATCGCTACGGTGGCGAATGTGGGCATGTGGGCGGTAATCGTCGTGATGCCCGCGATCGAGGCGCAATTCAGCGCCGGTCGGGCCGAAGCCTCATTTCCCTATGTCTTGTCGATGATCGGGTTTGCACTGGGGAACATGTGGCTGGGGCAGCTGGTTGATCGGTTGGGCGTGACCAAGGCACTGATCGGTGCCGCCCTTCTGAGCGCGGTCAGCTATCTGTTGGCAACATGGGCGCCGAATATGCTGCTCTTGTCACTGGCCCATCTGCTGTTGGGGCTGGGCACGGCTGTTGGTTTTGGCCCTCTGATCGCAGATATCTCACACTGGTTCATGAAACGCCGCGGGATTGCGGTGGCGTTGGTTGCCAGCGGAAACTACCTGTCCGGGGCGATCTGGCCAACGCTTCTGTCAGGCATCCTTGCACGTGAGGGATGGCAGCAGGTCTATCTGACGCTGGCGGTCATAACGCTGCTCGTTGTCATCCCCCTGTCTCTGCTGCTGCGCCGGCAAGTCCCGATCGAGGCCCATCAGACCGCCGCCGCCAATGCGCAGATCAACGCGCGCAGCGTGGGAATATCGCCGCGCAGCTTGCAATACGTTCTTGGTCTGGCCGGAATCGGCTGTTGCGTGGCCATGTCGATGCCGCAGGTCCATATCGTGTCCTACTGCGTCGGGCTCGGATATGGCCCGGCGGTCGGGGCCGAGATGCTCTCGCTGATGTTGCTGGGCGGCGTGGTCAGCCGAGTGATCTCGGGGTTGGTCGCCGACAAGCTGGGCGGGTTGATGACATTGCTGGTCGGCTCTTTCCTGCAATGTATCGCCCTATTTCTGTTCCTGCCCTATGACGGGATGGCCTCACTTTACATTATCAGCCTCATGTTCGGTCTGGCGCAGGGCGGCATTGTCCCCAGCTATGCGCTGGTCGTACGTGAATATATGCCCCCGCAAGAGGCCGGAGCACGCGTTGGCTTTGTCATGATGATGACCATCATGGGCATGGCACTGGGCGGATGGATGTCCGGGTGGATTTACGACTTAACCGGAAATTATCAACTGGCCTTTATCAATGGCATCCTCTGGAACGGGCTGAACATCGTTATCCTGCTGATGTTGCTAAGGCGATCGCGGCCCCGCAGGCAGGAGGTCATGATATGACCCAACTGACAAGGCGCGCTGTACTGTCCGGGTTGACCGCCCTGCCATTTGCGCGCCCGGCTCTGGCCGGGTTGCGTCCCTATGAACTGGTCCGCAATGGCACTTCCGTAGATTTTACGTTCGAGCTGTCCGGCATCACACAGTCCGGAACCATGCCGATACGATCCGCAGATATCCGAATTGACATGACCGACCTGGCCAACAGCCGGGTGGATGTCTCGCTAAACGTCGCCAAGGCGCGCACCAACCTGCCCTTCGCCCGCAAACCGATGCTCAGCGCTGGGGTTCTGGACGCCACAGGATTTCCCACAATTCATTTCACCTCGACCGATATTCAGCTTGGCAACGGTGGACGTATCTCGAACGGGGCCGAGATCACAGGAGATCTAACCTTGCGTGGCGTAACGCGACCAATCACATTGCGCGCCAATATTTTTCGCCCGCCCGGCAGCGCCCGAGACAACTTGAATAACCTCTCCATCCAACTCAGCGGTTCACTGAACCGTCACGAATTTGGCGCCTCGGGTTATTCCGACCTCGTAAAGGAAACTGTTGGCCTTGATATCCGGGCCAAGATCAAAAAGACTGGATAGATCAAAAACGACGCCACAAAGTCGATAAGCCGCGCGCACCGCGCTGGAAATATCGCAATCTGAGCCCATCATGCGCACGATCATTTCCTTTGCCGCCCTATTTCTTTCCGTCATTCTGCTTCAACTGTCCACCGGTGGCGTTGGCCCGCTGGATGCGATTTCCGGCCTGACCCTGAATTTCACCACCGGGCAAATTGGTCTGTTGGGCTCGGCCCATTTCGTTGGCTTCTTTGTGGGATGCTGGTGGGCCCCGCGCCTGATGGGAAGCGTCGGCCATTCGCGGGCATTTGCCGTTTGCACAGCTTTGGGCGCAATGGGGTTGCTGGGGCACACCCTGACGGACAACGCTTATATCTGGGCGGCCCTTCGGATCGCGTCAGGCGCCTGTGTCGCCGGGTGCTACACAGTGATCGAGGCCTGGCTGAACGCAAAAGTCACGAATGAGACGCGCGGGCGCGCCATGGGCACCTATCGCATCGTCGATATGGGCGCGTCCCTCTGCGCCCAGCTGATCATCGCAGTTCTGCCACCAGCATCATATGTCTCGTATAACTTGCTGGCGATCCTGTGCTGCGCTGCCCTGTTGCCACTGACCCTGACGCGCGCCAGCCAGCCCGAAACGCCCGACGCCCCGCGGCTGCGCCCGAAACTGGCCTGGAACAGCTCTCCTCTGGCGGTGGCCGGGGTGGTGGTTGCTGCGTTAAGCTCGGCGTCCTTTCGGATGGTTGGCCCTGTTTACGGGCAAGAGGTTGGGCTTGGTGTCGATCAGATCGCGTTTTTCCTGGCGTCTTTCGTGCTGGGCGGCGCGTTGGCGCAATATCCGATGGGATGGCTAGCCGATAAATACGACAGGCGCTGGGTACTGATCTGGCTTTCGGTAGCCGCCGTCCTCAGCTGCGGTGTGACCATGGCCGCCGGCAACACCGGAACCGTCGGCGTCATGCTGGCCGCGTGTTTGTTCGGCTTTACGACCTTCCCGATTTTCTCAGTTTCATCCGCGCACGCCAATGACTTTGCCACAACCGAACAACGGGTCGAGCTCTCTGCCGCGCTGATGTTCTGGTATGCGCTGGGTGCGATTGCCTCGCCTTACGTGTCATCCACTTTGATCCAATCCTTTGGACCCGGCGCGCTTTTTGCCTTTGTGGCACTTGGCCACGTGTTCCTGATCATCTTTGGTCTGGCGCGGATGCGGTCGCGGCCAACACCCGAGGAACGCACCAGCTATGTCTATTCACCGCGAACCTCGTTTACCATCGGGCGCTTGCTGAAACGATCCCGCGAGGAACGATAGAAAAAGGGCCGGGAAAATCCCGGCCCTTTCGTTTTAGTGTTCGGTGTGAGGTTCCTTGTCGACAACTTCGACCTCTTTCACCGGATCAACCGTCGGCTCTAGCGCGCCGTTGACGATGCCCCCGACCCCGTTTTCCATCGACAGGCCCAGCTCTTCGCCCAGCTTTTTCAACGCGGGCATCTGAACGGCCATGCCCATGATCGAATCCAGCGCCTGGTTCACCACCGGCTTGTCGCCATTGGCGCCTCCGCCACCACCGGCGGCACCGATCCCGCCAACCTGATGGATCTTGATCGAGTCGATCTTTTCGGCAGGTTTGACCATTTCCGCAATGATCGTCGGCATCGCTTCAATCCGGGCTAGATCAACCTTCAGGCGGATCTGATCAACGGACAGGGCATTGTCAGCCTCGACAATCGCGCGCTTACCTTCCGCTTCGGCCAGCATGTCGTTCTTCTTGGCCTCGGCGCGGATGTTCAGCGCATCCGCTTCGGCTTGCGCCTCTTCGCGGCGGGCTTCGGCGCGGTCGGCGGCAGCTTCTTTCTCGGCCTGGGCGGCCAGACGGATGGCTGTGGCCTGACGTTCAGCCTCACGCGTCGCTTCGATCAGCACGATCTGCTTCTGACGCTCGGCCTCGGCCACCTGACGGGCGGTAACCACCGCTTCGGTCGCTTTGGTCGCCTCAGCGCGGGCCAGATCGGCAGACGCACGGGCGCGGCTTTCCTCTTCGGATTTCTGCGCGATGATGATCTGACGCTCTTGCTCGGCAACCTCCAACTCACGCTCTTTCGAGATCTCGGCCTCACGGATTTTACGCTCGCGTTCAATGTCAGCCGCTCGAATTGCTTCCTCGCGCGCAATCCGGGCACGCTCGGTTTCACGTACAGAATCCTCGGTCCGCGCGGCGATCTCAGCCTCTTGCGCCACGCGCAGGGTTTCGATCTGTTGCGTCTGTTCGATGCGCGCCTGCTCTTCGTCCTTGTCGATCAACAGCTTCTGACGCTGGGCTTCCATCGCAGCACGGCGCACTTCAACCTCGGCATCCGCATCAATCTGCGCGCGCTCTTTTTTCGAGGTCGCAATCACCTCGGCCAGCTTGCGCATACCCACGGCGTTAAAGGCGTTGTTTTCATCCAGCGCTTCGAACGGTGTCTGATCCAGCGCGGTCAGCGAGACCGATTCCAGCGACAGGCCGTTTTTCAGAAGGTCTTCGGACACCGCATTCTGCACCTCTTGCACAAAGTCAGCGCGGTTTTCATGCAGACCGTCCATGGTCATCTGCGCAGCCACGGCACGCAGACCGTCGATCAGCTTGCCTTCGATCATCTCACGCAGCTGTTCGACATCGAATGTACGGGCGCCCAGGGTTTGGGCCGCGCGTGCGATGCCCTCTTCCGTGGCCATGACCGAGACATAGAACTCGACCCCCACGTCAACACGCATCCGGTCTTTGGTGATCAAAGCAGCCTCGGCGCTGCGCTGCACCTCAAGACGCAGGGTCTTCATGTTGACGGGGCTGACCTCATGCAACAGCGGCACGACGATGACGCCACCATCCATGATGACTTTCTTACCACCAGCACCGGTTTTCACCAGGCTCACCTCGCGGGTTGCGCGGCGGTAGAGTCGGGCCAGTACAAGGCCGATGAACATAACGACCGCTAAAATGGTCACAACTGTGACGGCTAGGAATGTAAGTTCCATGCAAATTCCTCCGAGATTGGGGTTTGAAATTTAGTTAGTTTGACAAGCCGACCAGAACGAACCGGTCTTGCCGTCGGTCGCGCAGGACAAGCACTTCAGTGCCCTGTTCCAGCGTATCCTTGTCCTGCAGGGGCTCAGCGCGCAGGTAATGCGCATTGCCAAAGCGATCCATGACCCGCACTTCGGCCGGGCGGCCACGCGATGCTGTCCCTTGCGAGATGAAACCGCGACGGCGGGCCAGCATCCGTTCGGACATAGCCTCGGTCTCGGTTTTCGGCAGCAGGCGGGCAAAGACCGCGCTAAAGCCACGCGCAAACCAGATGCCTAAGGCCCCAGCCGGGATCGCAGCCATCCATGAGGGCAGATCAAAGCCCATCACATCACGCAGGCCCAGCTGCAAGCCGATGCCAGACAGGCCGAAACCAGCCAGCAGAACCACCAGCCAGATCATGAACGGCACTTTTCCAAAGCCCAGCCAGCTTGCAGGACCGTCCGAGGTCACAACCGGCGTTTCCGCCGCAACCTCGGCCAGCTCGAACTCACCCAGATCGACATCCGCATCCAGATCAAGTTCGAAATCACCGATGTCCAATTCCGGAGCGTCAACCAGATCAAGGTCAACGTCGCCCTCGCCCGCCATCAGGCTTCCACCCAGCATCAGCGCCACCAGTTCCAGCCCCAAAAGGCCAAACAACAGAGCAATCGCGATGGTAAAGGGCACAAATGCACCCTCGAGTAGAAAACTGAACATCAGTGGGCCGTCTCCGTTATTGTATACGATGGTATGCAGTAAATATGGGGAGTCATGACAAAGTTTCAAGAGGTTGTGATTCTATATTTCAACCTATGGGTAATTGACACGGTGACACAGCGGCAGTCGGGAAACCCGTTCTTTGGGGATTTTTCCGTGCATGGGGCCGGAAAGTTGCATCCGTGCAAAAGCCGGGCTTTTGCTGGGCTGTGACATAAGATAGACGGGCCTGCAGTTACATACGCGGAAACGGAACATGGCTCGGATTCTCATCACCTCGGCGATCCCCTACATCAACGGGATCAAGCACCTCGGCAATCTGATCGGCTCGCAATTGCCTGCCGACCTGTATGCGCGGTATCAGCGCGGCCGGGGGAATGAGGTCATGTTTCTCTGCGCCACCGACGAACACGGCACCCCCGCCGAGCTGGCCGCCGCCAAGGCAGGCAAGCCGGTCGCCGAATACTGTGCCGAGATGCATGGCGTGCAGGCCGATATCGCACAGCGCTTTGGCCTGAGCTTTGATCACTTTGGCCGCTCATCCAGCCCCCAGAACAAGGTGCTGACCCAGCATTTCGCAGGCAAATTGGATGACGCCGGGTTGATCCGCGAAGTGAGCGAGAAGCAGGTCTATTCCCACGCCGATAGGCGCTTTCTTCCTGACCGCTATATTGAAGGCACCTGCCCCAACTGCGGGTACGACCGTGCGCGCGGTGATCAGTGCGAAAACTGTACCAAACAGCTGGACCCGACCGACCTGATCGAGCCGCGTTCGGCCATTTCCGGTTCGACCGACCTTGAGGTGCGCGAAACCAAGCACCTGTATTTGCGCCAGTCATCAATGAAAGATCAACTAAACGCCTGGATCGACTCCAAGTCCGACTGGCCAATCCTGACCACATCCATTGCCAAGAAATGGTTACATGACGGCGACGGCCTGCAAGACCGTGGCATTACCCGCGATCTGGACTGGGGCGTGCCGGTCAAGAAAGGCGATCAGGACTGGCCCGGCATGGAGGGCAAGGTCTTTTACGTCTGGTTCGACGCGCCGATCGAATACATCGCCTGCGCCAAGGAGTGGGCTGATGCGACCGGCAAGCCGGATGCCGAGTGGGAGCGCTGGTGGCGCACTGACAAAGGTGCCGATGACGTGCGCTATGTTCAATTCATGGGTAAGGACAACGTGCCTTTCCATACCCTGTCCTTCCCGGCGACCATTCTAGGTTCGGGTGAGCCGTGGAAGATGGTCGACCATCTGAAATCCTTCAACTACCTGAACTATGACGGCGGCCAGTTCTCGACCAGCCAAGGTCGCGGCGTGTTCATGGACCAGGCGCTGGACATCCTGCCTGCCGATTACTGGCGCTGGTGGCTGCTGAGCCATGCGCCCGAAAGCAGCGATAGCGAATTCACCTGGGAGAACTTCCAGCAATCGGTGAACAAGGATCTGGCCGATGTGTTGGGCAACTTCGTCAGCCGGATCACCAAGTTCTGCCGCTCAAAATTCGGCGAGGCGGTGCCCCAAGGCGGCACCTATGGCGACCGCGAGCAGGCCCTGATCGAAGAGCTGACCCGCCGCGTCCGCGCCTATGAAGGGTTCATGGAGGCAATGGAAGTTCGCAAATCCGCCCAGGAATTGCGCGCCATCTGGGTTGCCGGGAACGAGTATCTTCAATCCGCGGCACCCTGGTCGACCTTCAAGGAAGATCCCGAACAGGCCGCGGTACAGGTGCGTCTGGGTCTGAACTTGATCCGGCTCTATGCCGTGCTCAGTGCGCCGTTCATTCCCGAAACCACCGCCCGTATGCTGAGCGCGATGAACACGATGGATACCGCCTGGCCTGACGATGTTGCGGCGGCCCTGTCCGCCCTGCCCGCAGGCCACGACTTTGCCGTTCCCGATGTTCTGTTCGCCAAGATCACCGACGAACAGCGCGAAGACTGGCAGGACCGTTTTGCAGGTGTCCGCACCTAAGACACCCGACCGGGAAAAGAATACAGGGGGCTTTACGGCCCCCTTTTTTCATTTTGCGTTTGATCCAGATTGCCGGAAACGACCTTGCCAGATCAGGGAACTAGCCCTGGCCGATTTGCGTAAACCTGCCGCCCTACAGAAAAATATCCTTGGGTAAGCGATTGCCCTACGGGCTAACACGCTTGAGAAACCTAGCAAAACCAGCCATCCTCACGAAGAGTTTAGGCGACTCGGACCGCTGGCGGCGACCCGAGTTGTGTCCAGTTTTTGTTTCAATGGGGCTTCTGCCATGATCCTTGCATCAACACTTTTCAGCTTTCGACCGAATGACCCCATAGCCAAATCCGTTTGGTATGCCGCAGCTTTGGCCCTGTGTGGGTTGGTGGTGCCAGCTGCCGCGCAGGATAAAAGTGACGCCCCACCGCCCAAAGTGTCCATCGCAGCGGCCTACACGCAAGAAATCACGGACGAGGCGACTTTCATCGGTCGAGCTGAGGCGCTGAACAAGGCCGATATTGTCGCCCGGGTCAGCGGATTTCTGGACAGTCAGAATGTTGAAGACGGCGCGATGGTGAATGAAGGCGACCTTATGTTCACGATCGAGCCGGACCTGTATCAGGCGACACTAGATGCACGGAATGCCGATCTGGACCGTGCCGAAGCAAATCTTGAGCTCGCCAAAGTTGACCTGGCCCGGAAGGAAGAACTTTACAAACGCGATGCCACTCCGGAAAGCGAACGGGATATCGCCCGTGCCAACGAACTTGTGGCCATTGCCGAAGTCAAAGCTGCGAAAGCCGCGATCCAACAGGCTGAACTTGATCTGAGCTATACTAAGGTCCACGCACCGTTCACCGGCCGTATCGGGCGGGTCGCTATCAGCGTCGGGGACGTTGTTGGCCCGAACAACCCACCATTGGTGAATATCGTCAGCGAGGCACCAGTGTATGTGAATTTCTCGTTGAACGAAAAACAGTTTACCTCGGTTCTTGAACAATATGGCGAGAATGCATCGTCGCTGGCCGAAAGCCCCAAAAGCCCGAATGTGCATGTAACGCTGCCCAATGGATCGGACTTGGGCGAAACAGGTTCGATTGTTTTCGTTGACAACCATATCGACCCGCTAACTGGAACGATTGCAATGCGGGCCGAATTCACAAATGCCGACCGGCTGATCCTCGATGGTCAGTTCCTGAGCGTTCATATCGAAGCCCTGGAGCCGACCTTGCAGGTTCTGATCCCGCAGGCGGCCTTGTCACGTGATCAGCGCGGTGATTTCGTTCTGGTCGTTAACGATAAGCAAATGGTCGAACAGCGCTATATCACCACCGGCGACAATGTCGGAACTGCTGTGATCGTTCTAGACGGCCTGCGCGAAGGGGAAAGCGTGATCGTCGAGGGCCTCCAGCGCGTGCGCCCGGGTGTGGCAGTGGATGCTGTCACCGCATCCGAGCAGCCGGGAGAGTAACAGATGTTCTCATCCCTGTTCATCAGCCGGCCCAAGCTGGCCCTAGTTATTTCGCTTGTCCTGACGATCATGGGCGGGATCGGCTATATGGTTCTGCCGGTCGCCCAGTTTCCTGATATTACGCCACCGGTCGTCAGCGTTTCCGCCACCTATACCGGTGCCAATGCCGAAACGGTCGAGAACACTGTCGCCGCGCCGATCGAGGCGCAGGTCAACGGCGTGGATGACATGATCTACATGACGTCCACCTCTTCGGATAACGGATCGTATTCGTTGAATATTACCTTTGAAGTCGGCACCGATCCTGACATTGCATCCGTCAACGTGCAGAACCGCGTTGCGCAGGCCATGTCTTCGCTTCCGTCAGAGGTGACTTCGTCGGGTGTCGTTACGCAGAAGGCATCGACCAATATGCTGATGCTGGTCACGCTGACCTCACCCAAAAGCACCTATGACAGTGTATTCTTGTCGAACTACGCTTCGATCAACCTGAAAGATGCGTTGGCGCGGGTACAGGGTGTTGGTAAAGCCGACGTTCTGACTAACCTTGAATATGCAATGCGGATATGGATGGATCCCGACAAGATGACCGCCCTGTCGATTTCACCGGGTGATGTCATAAACGCTATCCGAGAACAGAATATCGAAGTGTCTGCCGGTTCGATAGGCTCGCCGCCGGTCCCTGAGGGACAGACATTTCAATATACGATCAAGACCAAGGGCCGGCTGACCTCGGCCGCTGAATTTGGCAATATTGTCATCCGTACTGGTGATGCAGGGGCAATCGTACGCGTAAGGGACATTGCCAGAACCGAACTTGGAGCGCAGTTCTATTCGGCTTCGGGTTATTTCCAGGCAGAACCCGCAACGGTTATCGGTATTTATCAAGCCCCCGGTGCCAATGCGTTGGCTGTTTCAGATCGTGTTCAGGCCGAATTGGACCGGCTGTCGCGTTCGTTCCCAACAGATGTTGAATATCAGGTTCCGTTCAACACGACCGACTTCGTGGAACAATCTCTGAACGACGTGGTTTCCACCCTGATGCTGACGTTCGTTTTAGTGATTTCGGTCGTATTTGTCTTTTTGGGCAGTTGGCGTGCCACGATCATTCCTGCGGTTGCTATTCCTGTTTCGCTGATTGGCACGTTCGCGTTCCTGCTGGCGTTTGGGATGTCCCTGAACACAATTTCTTTGTTCGCGCTTGTACTGGCCATCGGGATCGTGGTCGATGATGCCATCGTGGTGGTTGAAAACGTTGAACGCATTATCGCCGACGAAGGGTTGTCCCCGCCTGAGGCGACACGGAAAGCAATGGGCCAAATCACCGGACCCGTCATCGCAACCACACTGGTTCTGCTGGCCGTTTTTGTGCCCGTAACCTTTATGCCTGGCATCTCGGGGCGACTGTATTCTCAGTTTGCAGTCACCATCTCGACTGCGGTCGTGATTTCTTCAATCAACGCTTTGACCTTGTCTCCGGCGCTTTGCGGACTGGTTCTGCGCGCGCGCTCGGGTCCGCCCAAGGGTATTCTGGCCCTGTTTGAGCGTTTCATCGGAACGCTGCGTGACGGTTATGTTGTCATTGTCCGAAAACTGTTAATTCTGCCAGTCGCCGGACTGGGCGTCATCGTTGTTCTGGCCATGGGTACAGGGACGATCATGTCGAACACATCAAGCGGTTTTATTCCGCTTGAAGACAACGGCTATCTCTTTGTGGACATCCAGTTGCCAGATGCGGCAACACTGGAACGCACCGAGACTATCGCAGGTCGGGTCGACGACCAAATCCGCGATATCTCGGGGGTCGCCAGTACGGTTCTGATCAACGGGTTTTCGCTGCTGAACGGCACAACCACAAATGGAGCGACCGTTTTTGTGAACCTCGACAACTGGGACGAGCGGCAAGATCCCGACCTGTCTGCCGATGCCATTCTGGGCAAGGTTCTGGCGATTGCAAATGGCGAATCCGCAGCTTCGATCGTGGCCTTCAACCCGCCACCGATTCAGGGCCTCGGCATGTCAGCCGGTGTGGAAATGGAGGTTCAGCAAGTCGGGGGCGGTACGCCTCAGGATCTGGCCTCGGCCGTTGGGTCCTTCGTCTATGCTGCAAACCAGCGACCCGAGATTGGTCAGGCCTATACAACGTTCCGGGCCAATGTTCCCCAGCTATTTGTCGATCTGGACCGTGAGAAAGCGAAAACCCTGGAAGTGTCTGTTGCTGAGATTTTCCAGACGATGCAAGCCCAGCTGGGCTCGTACTATGTGAACGATTTCAACCTGTTCGGCCGCGTCTACCGTGTGATGATTCAGGCCGAGGGGAGCTATCGGAACAAGGTCGAGGATATTTCGAACCTGTATGTGCGCTCGACCAAGGGCGATATGGTTCCATTGGGTACGTTGATCGACGTGGAAAACGTGTTGGGGCCAGTCCTGTTAAAACGGCATAACCTGTTCCGTTCGGCAACTGTTACAGCTGTACCTGCGCCAGGGCTGTCCAGTGGCGACGCTATCACTGTGATGACAGAAGAATCCGCCAACGCCCTACCCTCGGGATACGCGTTTGAATGGACAGGTACCGCGCAACAGCAGCTTGCATCCGGCAGCCTTGTGATCATTATCCTCGGGCTTGCTGTCCTGTTCGCCTATTTGTTCCTGGTGGGGCAATACGAAAGCTGGTCGATGCCGGTGTCCATTCTTCTATCGGTTATTGTTGCCCTATTCGGGGCGGTTGCGGCGGTGGCCATCGTGGGCAGCGACATAAACCTGTACACGCAGATCGGGATGATCATGCTGGTGGGGCTTGCGTCGAAGAACGGTATCCTCATCGTTGAATTCGCAATGGAACAGCGTGCCAATGGCCTTTCGATCAAAGATGCTGCAGCCGAAGCCGCCCATCAACGTTTCCGCGCGGTGATGATGACCGCCCTCTCCTTCCTGTTGGGTGTTGTACCGTTGCTTGCCGCGAACGGCGCGGGAGCGGCTAGCCAGAAGGCCATCGGTGTCGCCGTCTTTGGCGGAATGCTGGCGGCGACTCTGGTTGGCGTTATCCTTGTGCCGGTACTTTACGCCCTGATGCAGGGGCTGAGGGAATGGCTCAAAGGGACAAAGAACGACCCCGACCCTTCGGAAGAAGCCGCATAAATCAAAAAAAAGCCCCGCCGATAACGCGGGGCTTTTCTTTAATGGGCCAGGCGCTTTTCGATCCAGCGCTGGATGGCAGCGATCTGATCGGCATCAAGCCTTAGGCCCAGCTTGTTTCTGCGCCAGATGGCATCTTCAGCGCAGCGCACATATTCCTTGGTGACCAGCCATTCCATTTCGCGTTCGGTCAGCGTCGCCCCGAACTCTTCCCCCAGATCCTCAGCGGTCTTTGCATCGGCCAGAATAGCGCGCGCCTCGGTTCCATAGGCGCGCACCAGCCGTTCCGCCCATGTGCGATTCAAAAAGGCATAGTCGAATTCCAGACCGGCAATAAGGTCTTGCACTGCGCTAACGGGGAAATCGCCACCCGGCAAAGAAACTCCAGCGGTCCATGGACCGGGCAAATCCGGGAAGTACTCAGCGATTTTCTCAAGCGCACTTTCGGCCAATCTGCGATAGGTCGTAATCTTGCCGCCGAAAACATTCAAAACCGGAGCACCGCCAAGCCCATTGACCTTCAGAGTATAGTCTCTGGTCGCGGCCGTTGCGCTGCTGGCCCCATCGTCATACAGAGGGCGCACACCGGAATAGGTCCAGACGATGTCTTCGCGGGTCACAGGCTGCTCAAAATATTTTGACGCAAACGCACACAGATATTCCTGTTCAGACTCGGTACAGACTGGAAGAACCGATGGGTCTGGGTGATCCTGATCAGTTGTTCCAATAAGGGTGAAATCTCTCTCATAGGGAATGGCAAAGATGATGCGCCCGTCTTCGCCCTGAAAGAAATAGCATTTGTCATGGTTGAATAACCTGTGGGTTACGATATGGCTGCCGCGGACCAACCGAACCCCCTCGCGCGAGTTCACGTGGATTTTTTCCTGGATGATATCGCCAACCCAGGGCCCACCGGCATTGATCAACATCTTTGCCAGGACGATACGGGTTTCGTCATTTTGGTTATCGCGGATCGTCACAAGCCAAACATCATCCACCCGCTCGGCTGAAAGAACTTCGGTCCGAACCAGAATATCGGCGCCACGGGCCTCGGCATCACGGGCATTCAGAACTACCAGACGGGAATCTTCGATCCAGCAGTCGGAATACTCATACGCGGTCTCAAACCTATTTTGCAGCGGGACACCTTCAGGCGCGGAACGCAAATTCAGCGCAGAGGTCCCGGGTAGAATTTTCCGCCCTCCAAGGTGATCGTACATGAACAGGCCAAGACGGATCAGCCAGGCTGGACGACGACCACGCATCCAAGGCATCACTGTACTCAGCAGCCGTGAGGTCGGAGTGTCCGAGTCAAATCGCATCCCATCGTGGTAGGGAAGCACAAAGCGCATCGGCCAACTGATATGAGGCATTGCCCGCAGCAGCGTTTCCCGCTCAATCAGCGCCTCGCGGACCAACCTGAACTCAAAATATTCCAGATACCGTAGGCCGCCGTGGAACAATTTGGTCGAGGCCGAGGACGTGGCCGATGCCAAGTCGTTCATCTCGGCCAATGTCACCGACAATCCCCGCCCGGCCGCATCACGCGCGATCCCGCAACCGTTAATACCGCCACCGATGATGAATAGGTCAGTAACCTGGCCAGTCTGCTGTGCCATTTGCAGGTCAGTCCTTTTGCTGAAAACGTGCGGCAATTAACCCGCTCGATACTCGGTTCGTCAATGTAGATTTTCGTTTTTTTTCGCTTAACAAACAAGAATAGTGATTTTTTGTTGTTCTACAAACAATGCTTGATTTCTGCCGGTTGCAATATTGCGAAAAAAGGAACAAAAACGAAAGAACCCAATAACCGGAGCTTCCCTTGTCTCTTTCGTTCCGCCAGTCAGACATCATAGAAATCGCCAAGCAGAATGGTCGCGTCATGGTCGAGGATCTGGCGTTGCAGTTTGGTGTCACGGTCCAAACGATCCGGCGCGATCTTTCCGAGCTTGCGGAATTGGGCAAGCTGGACCGGGTTCATGGCGGCGCGGTCCTGCGATCCGGCGTTTCGAATATCGGTTACGAGGACCGGCGCGCCCTGAATGCTGAAATCAAGACCCGTATCGCACAGGTTTGCGCTGCCAACATACCGGATGGTGCATCGCTTTTTTTGAACATCGGTACATCGACCGAGGCTGTCGCGCATCAGTTGCTAAACCACAAAGATCTTATGGTGGTGACAAATAACATGAATGTCGCGCGTATCCTGGTGGAAAACACGAACTGCCAGATCGTCGTCGCCGGTGGTGTTCTGCGCCGGTCGGACGGTGGTCTGATCGGCAACCTGACAAATTCAACGATTGAACAATTCAAGTTCGATTATGCGGTAATCGGGTGTTCCGCACTGGACGCCGATGGTGATCTTCTGGATTTCGATTTCCAAGAAGTCCGTGTCAGCCAGACTATCATTGCACAGGCCAGACACAGCTTTCTGGTTGCCGATCATTCGAAATTTCAGCGCTCGGCCCCTGCCCGTATTGCCTCGATGTCCGAAGTTGACGTTTTCTTTACAGATCAACCTCTTCCAAGTCGGCTTGCACGTAAATGCAAGGAATGGGGAACGCGGGTCGTATACAGCGGCCGAACCACCGGAGATTCGCATTAAACGCGTAATTCCAAACGTGGTTCTTGTCATAGGCGACCGGCCCTGACAGTATCACAACATATTGCAATCAGTGCACGGCAAGGGGGAGATCCGGGCCATGATCGCGCTTTTATTTGCGTTACTCTCAGCCACTATGGGGCTGAATTATTATAGAAAAACCAAAGCGGCCAATGTTGTGTTCTTCATTACCATGGCCCTAAGTGTTTATTGGCTGAAGTTTCATGCCACCAGCCAACTGACCATTCAGCTGTAGGAGGCCACAATGACACCCGAGCTTTCCCGCACCCTGAACGCGTTGGGAACCCTGGCGGTCAGCCTCGTTCTTGTACTGGCCTTCGGATACCAGCTGGCGCTGAACGAACTGCCCTGCCCGCTTTGCTTATTGCAACGGGTCGGGTTCGTAGCGGTGGGCGTTGGTTTGGGCCTGAACCTGCTATACGGAGCCCGGCCGCAGCATTATGCGTTGATGTTGCTTGCGGCACTGTTTGGGATCAGCGTTTCCGTTCGCCAGATCTTGCTGCATATCGTACCGGGTACCGGCCACTATGGTTCGCCTGTTTTTGGGTATCACTACTACACATGGGCCGCGATCTGCTTTTTTCTGATCCTTCTGGGCACGGCAATCATGCTGCTTTTCGACCATCAATATCAGGACACAACCGACGATCAACCACGGTTCGGGGGCAATATGCTGGCCAAAACCGCGTTCTTTGTGATGCTAGGGCTGGCCGCGCTGAATGCGGGGTCGACCTTGTTGGAATGTGGCCCAGGTATCTGCGCTGACCCGCCGACAAGCTACAAATTGATTGACGAACTGGACACCAACAACTGAGGATGGATAAACCTTCCCTCATGGAGGCATCGGAATGGGACTACTGGGGCAGCCGCTAGGCTATTATGACTATCTGACATTTATCGCACTTATACTGCTGCTGGCCGCTGTAATGGCGCTGTTTCTGTTCATAATGGGACTGCCCGGCCGCATCGCAATCAAACGCAACCATCCCCATGCCGAGGCAGTCAAGATCATGGGCTGGATGGGGTTTCTGGCTGTCGTTCCCTGGATTCACGCCTTTATGTGGGCTTTCCACGATGCAGCCACTGTCGATATCCGCCGTATGCCTGATGATGAACGCGATGCGATACGGAAGGATATCAAACGGTTAGGCGGTGATCTGACCGAAGAATATCGCGATCCACTGGACCCGGACGAAACACAAAAAAGCTAAGGCTAAAGGAAGTCCCACAATATGTTTGTCGCTCTTGGCATTACGCTTTTCTACATCATTTTTGTCTGGCTGATCTTCTTCAAACTACAATGGCTTAAGTTTAGTATCGCCTGGGGCATCGTTTCCTTCTGGGTGGGTGCTCATCTGTTATTGATCTTTATGGTTGCGCTGCGGTTCTTCCAGCCATTTTCGATCGACAGCCACGTAGTCCGCTCAACCATACAGATCGTACCGCGCCTGACTGAACCAACCATCCTGTCCGAGGTTCTGGTCGAGCCGAATACAGAGGTGAAGAAAGGGGATCCGCTGTATCGGTTCGACGACACCGTCTTTGCGCTTGAATTCGAAGAGGCATCCGCACAGTTGGTTGCAGCCCAGCAGAACGCCAAAATTCTGGAACAGGATGTGATCGTCGCGGGTGAAGCCGTCGAGCGAGCCAACGCGCAACTGGCATATGCGCTGACCCAGCAAGCACGGTATGAAAACCTTGTCCCTGCGGGTGGTGCCCGCGAGGATGAGCTGGATCGCTGGAACGAGCAGGTCACGGAAGATCAGGCCAAGATAAAAGAGGCCGAAGCCAATCTGGAAAAGGCAAAGCTGGCGCTGGATTCGCAGATCGACGGGGTCAATACCGGAATCGTTCAAGCTCAGGCTCAGTTGGAAAAGGCCCGGTACTTTCTGGACAATACTACGATCTACGCGCCCGAAGATGGTATGATCGTTTCACAACAGGCACGCCCGGGTCTGGTTGTCGGTGACATCCGATTGGGCGCAATCGCCAGCTTTGTGACCAAGGAAAATCCCTATATTCTCGCCACTTACCGGCAGCAAAACCTGAAATTTGTGAAACCCGGGCAACAGGTTGAGGTCGCACTGGACTTATATCCCGGAGAAATCCTGACCGGCAAAGTCGAGGCAATCTGGTGGGCAACCCGCCAGGGTCAATATCTGCCATCAGGCCGCCTGCCCGGATTTGAACTGCCAAAAATTCCTGGACATATTGCCGTGCAGATTTCGGTCGATATTCCAGATGGCCACGTCTTTCCCGCCGGTGGACATGCCGCGGTGGCAATCTATACCGGCCAGGGCAAAAGCTTTGAGTTCCTGCGGCGCATCAATATCCGCCTCTATTCCTTCGCAAACTTCATCCGACCACTGGACATTTAAGGACACGCTGTATGACACGGGCCAGGCTAAACCGCAGTTTGATGGGCACAGCCCTGTGTGCCGCGCTGCTGGTGGGATGCGCACCTGTCGGTCCTGATTTTGTGCGACCGAACTCTCCGGTCGTGAAGGAATGGATCGAGGTAAACAACCCCTCAGTCGGTGCCAGCGGCCTCACCTCGCGTAGTGCCCCTGTGGCAAAATGGTGGGAGACCTTCAACGACGCCACTTTGAACCGGTTGATCGCCGAAGCCTATGCCCAGAACCTGGCGCTACAGGTGGCCGGTGCGCGCGTATTACAGGCCCGCGCACAGCTTGGGATTGCCTTTGGTGAGCTTTACCCCCAATCGCAGGCCATCGGAGGTTCGATCGAGCGGCGCCAGATCAGCGATAATATCGGGCCGATTTCCGATATCAATCGGATCATCCCTCTGGATACCGAATTCTCGACCTCGCAGGTTGGCTTCGACGCCCAATGGGAATTGGATGTGTGGGGGCAGCAACGCCGGGGTGTGCAGGCCGCACGATCCAATCTGGCACTTCAGGTCGCTAATTACGATGACGCTTTGGTCACGCTGACCGGCGATGTAGCAGCGTTATATGTAAGCTTCCGCGCGCTGCAAGAAACCCTGTTCGTGGCACGAGAGAATATCAAGCTGCAACAGGAATCGGTTGATCTGACCCAGCTGCGTTTCAACAACGGCGTCACCACCGAACTGGATGTGCAAGAGGCCACCGCCCTGCTGAACAATACCATGGCGCTAGTGCCGGAAATTGAAAGCGATCTTCAGCAGACCAAGAATGCTTTGGCTGTTTTACTGGGAACAACACCCTCGCGCATGGCCGGGTTGCTGGGTAATTCCGGTCGTATCCCTTCGGCCCGATCCAACGTCGCCGTTGGAGTACCAGCGGAATTGCTGCGCCGACGCCCGGATGTACGCGCCGCAGAACTGGCTGCTGCCACACAGTCTGCGCAAGTTGGGATCGCGATTGCTGACCTGTATCCCCAGTTCATCCTGTCCGGTTCGATCGGCCTGCAGGCCTCGGGCAGTCAGGACCTGTTTTCATCCGCCAGCAATACTGGGCTGGCCAGTGCCGGAGTGGTCTGGAATGTGCTGAATTATGGGCGGATCAAGAATAATGTCCGCGCCCAGGACGCAGCTTATCAGGCCTTGATTGCGAACTATCAAAACACCGTCCTGACCGCCTATTCCGAGGTCGAAAGTGCTATGGTCGCCTATACGCAATCACGCAAACAGGTGACATTCTACCAAAACAGCGTCACCGCATCGCGCAAAGCTGCCGAGATCGCGGTGAACCAATATCGGGATGGCATCGCCAGTTATTCCCGCGTTCTGAACACGCAAACCGCATTGCTGCGATCACAGGCCAACCTGATCGAAGCCCGCCAGCAGGTCTCGAGCAATCTGGTTGCAGTCTACAAAGGTTTAGGCGGTGGTTGGCAAATCCGGCAAAATCAGGAGTTCCTGCCGGAAACCGTGCTGGCCGAAATGGCCTATCGCACCGATTGGGGAGACCTGCTGCAACAGGCTCCGACCCAAGCCAGCCTGAACTGAGCGCTATTTCGTCAGACCGTGCAAGCCGCCCGAAATCAGAATGTTGACCTCGTAGAGAATACGCGGCGCGGCCAGTCCTCCGGGGCTGGCCAAATAGTTCGGGCTCCATTCTGGTTCGAATTTCTGCTTGAACGAGCGCAGCCCCTCGAAGTGATAAAACTGTTCGCCATGTTCATAGACAAAGCCGCCAATGCGGTTCCACAGCGATGCCAGTTGCCGGTTTTCGATCCCGGAAAACGGTGCCGCCCCCAGCGAGAACCAGTGGAACCCCTGCTCGGCGCCCCATGACATCATCTCGGCAAACAGCGCATCCATAACAAAACTTGGGCTATCTGGTTCATACCGCATCAGATCCAGCGACAGTTCTGATTTTTGCCCGCCCTGAAACAGGTTAGCAAACGCGACGATCTCACCTGTTTCGCCATTCCGCAGCACCGCGTGGTCGAAATAGGACAGATAGGTTTCATCAAATCCGCCAAGCGCAAAACCTTTCTCGGCCCCAGCCTTTTGCGCCAGCCAGTCATCCGAAATCTTGCGCAACTCGGGCAGGATCGGGGTTAGTTCCTGTTTTGGGATAATCTCGAAAACATACCCTTCGCGTTCGGCACGGTTCTTGGCCTGACGGAACCGCTTGCGGGATTTTCCGTCCAGCGAAAAATCTTTCAGCGGCACCCGCGCTACTTCGCCAATTTTCAGGATCGACAGGCCAAGGTCCAGAAAGGTCGGCAGGTATTTGGTGGAAACGCTGTAGAAGGCACAAAGTTTACCCTCACGGTCCGCCATCTCGCGCAGCTGCCATATCAGCTGTTTACCGGCGGTTTCATCCCCTACTGGTTCACCTTTGGTGACCAGTGCGTTGCCGGTATCGGCATAAGCCAGAAAAGCGGTTTCATCCGGCGCGATCAGGAACTGCTTGTCCCCGGTCAGGGAAATCTGGGATTCCGTGTCTTCGCTTTCCATCACCAGACGTTCGACTACTTCGGGGATTTCTGTGCGGACTGGAACAGGAATCTCGCGCCCGAACAGAGAGCTAACGGCAACCACCCCTAGGATGACCGCAACCACAAGGCTGGATCGTAGGAACCGCGAAGCGTCGCCGTTCCAGGCAAACTCCCACCACAGGGCATTTTGATATTCGACATGGGAATAAGCAAACAGACCCACCCAAAAGATCACGGCAAGCAATGCAAGAACGCTGACCAGCCAAGGTATGTTCAACCTGAAGATCGACGCGCCGCTAACCCGATAGAACGCATCCCGGAACATGGCCAGCAGAACGATGCTACCTACCATGCTGAGCGCTTCGTGCGTATCGAGCCCTTTGGTCAGCGAAGCGACAAAACCGGCCAGCATCAACAGCATGGCCACAACCCAAGCCCGGTAAAGCTTGCGAAACAACCCCCGTGACACAAGGATCAGTAAGACCCCTACCGCGCTTCCGGCCAGGTGGGACGCTTCGACAAAGGACAGGGGCAGGAAATCCCGTAGCACACCCAGGTTACCGCTGCTTGCAGGCAACGCGCCGGAGACCAGAAGTATCACACCGGCCACTGCGGCCACACCTGCGGCCACCATGGGCACGATCGGACGGATCACTCGATAAACCCAAGTGGCTGCACCAGTAATATGTCGCCGGTGGCTCAGCGCTGATGCCACAGCGATTGAAAGCGTGGCGATGAGGAAGGGAAGAAACGTATAAACAAGGCGATACAGCAACAGCGCGGCAATGACATCCGACCGGCCTGACGCGCCAAGTCCCGCGATCATAGTCGCCTCGAAGGCGCCAATTCCACCCGGCGCATGGCTGAGGATACCGACCGCAATCGCGCCAATAAAGATGGTGAAGAAATAGGGGTAGCCGATCCCAAGGTCTGTCGGCAGCAGCACATACAGAACCATCGACGCACCAAACACATCGCCCAAGGCCGCCAGCGTCAGCAACCCGGCCAGTTTGCCGCCGGGAAGGTTAAATCCAACCCCGCCATAGGCCAGCCTGCGCCCGCCTTTCGACAGCCAGATGAACAGCGTTGCCAGAGCGATCAAAAGGCCCAATCCTATGACCGTCTCGACCGTATCGCTGATTGGCAAAACCTTCGATATCCCGTCGGGATGAAAGGTCAGCAAAGCCCCTAACAGCAAGGTCATGCCGGACCAGAAAGCGATCCACGAGGTCGCAATAACCCCAGCGACACGCCCCAGATCCAGCCCCAAAGATGCGTAGATCCGATACCGGATCGCCGTGCCCGTGATGTAGGAAAACCCAAGGCAGTTTGACACCGCATAACCACAGGCCCCGGCCATGCCCGCAACCGGCAAAGGGACCTCACCGTCGGCAACGCTCTGGACTGCAAAGACGTCGTATAAAGACAGGGAAACAAAGCTAAAAGCGGTCCAGCACAAGGCGATGAACAACAGCGTCCAAGAGGTGTTCGCCACATCCGTCTGAACGGATGACCATTTCACATGTGCAGACAGTTCATGCAGCACGGTCAGGGCGACCAGCATGACGATTACGGGAATGGCGATTCTGACCAGGGGTCGTTCCAGAAAACCGGATACTCTTTCGGCAAGTCTGATGGCCCAGAGTTCTTTGCCTGTATCCTGATCAGTCATGTGATTTCCCTGTTTCAGGTTTGCAGCTGCCTTTGCGCGGGTGGCGAACGCATCGCAACTTTTACACATATTCCTTGCTGCTCAAAGCACTACAGCAATCAGACGCGGCCTTTCCGAGTAGAAAGAAGCAAGTTGGTTTCGGATCGCGTAATCCCTTCGATCCTGCGGATGCGAAACAGGATTTCATCCAGTTCGGCCAGGGTCTCGGTCCCAATCTCGGCAATCAAGTCCCAACCGCCATTTGTCGAATGGACAGCCCGCACCTGTGGCATGGCGGCAATTTGGGCCATGGTGCGCTCGGTGCCGCGCCCTTCGATTTCCAGCATCATCAACCCTCTGACCGGGCTTTGCGCCACATCCTGCCGTGTCAGAACCGTAAAGCCCACAATCTCGCCGGATTGCTTCAAACGTTGCAGACGGCTGCGCACTGTTGTGCGTGTGACCCCCAGTGTTTCCGCCAGTTCCGAGAGTGAAGCACGGGCATCCCGATGCAGAGCGCTGAGAAGCTTGCCATCCAAATCGTCCATTCAATACTTCCGTTATGTCACTTGCGGTTCCATTTTGAGCATTTTGATCCCTATCCGCAAGCCACATTGCCGGAGTAGTATTCCATATGGATACAAACAACGTAATTCTGGTTGGCGCCCCGATGGATTCGGGCAAGCGTCGACAAGGCTGCCGGATGGGCCCCGATGCCTATCGGGTTGCGGGGCTTCAATCAGCTCTTTCCGATCTCGGTCTTCACGTACGGGATCTCGGCGATATCACACCTGACATTCCGGATATGTCCGAACATTCGCATCTCTTCGCCCTGCCCGAGTGTATCGGCTGGACCAAGGCTCTCAGCCGTGTTGCGCAGGATGTCGCCCCACAAGGCCTGCCAATTTTCATGGGCGGCGATCATGCACTTTCGATGGGCACGGTTTTGGGCATGGCACAGCACGCCGAGCGGATCGAACGCCCACTGTTCGTTCTCTGGCTGGACGCGCATAGCGATTTCCACACACCCGAGAGCACCGATAGCGGCAACCTGCACGGGACACCCGTAGCCTATTTCACCGGACAGCCCGGATTTGACGACTTTCCACCGGTTTCATCACCAGTTCCGACCGACCGGGTCGGCATGATCGGTCTGCGCTCGGTCGACCCAGCCGAACGGGCTCGGCTGGAACAGGATCGCGCAATGCTGGCCGATATGCGAAGCATCGACGAAAACGGCATCAAAGCACCGCTGATGGCCTTTCTGGAGCGGGTCCGGGCAGCGGATGGCATCCTTCATGTTTCGCTGGATGTGGATTTCCTTGATCCGTCCATTGCTCCTGCAGTTGGCACAACAGTTCCAGGTGGCGCGACCGAACGCGAGGCTCATCTAGTGATGGAACTGCTGCACGAAAGCGGTCTTGTCTGCTCGCTGGATCTGGTAGAATTGAACCCGTTTCTGGACGAACGCGGCCGCACTGCAAAATTGATGGTGGATCTGGCCGCCTCATTGCTGGGCCGCCGCATCTTTGACCGCCCCACCCGGAGCTTCTGATGCAATCTCTACAAGCCCCACCAGCCGTTGTGATGATCCGGCCCCATGCGTTTGCTTCGAACCCCGAGACACGCGACGACAATGCGTTCCAGACCTTGGCCAACCGCTCGGCAGCGGCCACGTCTGTCCAAGCACGCGATGAACATGATCAGGCGGTGGCGCTGCTGCGCGATGCGGGTATTAAGGTTCATGTCTTCGACGATTTCGGAGACCTCGACACACCAGACAGCGTATTTCCGAACAACTGGTTCTCGACCCATCCCGGCGGACATGTGGCAATCTATCCGATGTTTGTGCCGTCGCGCAGGCGCGAACGTCGCGCCGACGTCATAGAAATGTTGAAACAGGAGTATCGTGTTCAGGACGTGATCGATTATTCCGGGCTTGAACAGGACAGACTGGCGCTGGAAGGCACCGGAGCGATGGTTCTGGACCACATTGGCCGCGTGGCCTACACGGTCAAATCCAACCGCGCCGACCCCGTTCTGTTGGAGCGTTTCTGCACCCATTTCAACTATGAGCCCATCGCATTCGAGGCGCATGATGCCGCAGGACGTGATGTCTATCACACGAATGTTCTGATGGGCATCGGCTCCAAATACGCGCTGATCTGTCTTGATATGATCGCGGACCCCGAACGCCGCGCGACAGTGAAAGCCAGGCTGGAAGAATCCGGTCGCACGGTCATTGACCTGACCCATGATCAGATCGCTGAATTTGCTGGCAACGCCATCGAACTGAGCGGCCTGAATGGTCCCGTACTGGCGCTGTCCAGCCGGGCACTTGCTGCCCTGACCCCGGTACAAATCGCTACAATCGAAGCCAGCGCGACACCTCTGCCGCTTTCGATTCCCACCATTGAAACTGCCGGTGGATCCGTGCGCTGCATGATTGCGGGCATCCACCTGTCCCGCCGATAGGAGCCCCTAATGCAACCATCCGAAAAGGCCCTGGTGCCGTTCGTGTCTGTCGACAATATGATGAGACTGGTCCACCATATCGGCGTCGAACGTATGATCACCGATATTGCGGCGCAAATCGAAGCTGATTTCAAACGGTGGGAAAGCTTTGACAAAACACCCCGCATCCCTGCCCACTCGCCGCATGGGGTGATTGAACTGATGCCAACTTCAGACGGTGAGGCCTATGGGTTTAAATACGTCAACGGCCACCCCAAGAATACCTCCGAGGGCCTACAGACCGTTACCGCATTTGGATTGCTGGCAGACGTCTACACAGGCTATCCGACCCTGCTGACCGAAATGACCATGCTGACTGCATTGCGCACCGCAGCAACCTCTGCCCTGGTCGGCAGTTATCTTGCGCCTAAATCGGCCTCGACGATGGCAATGATCGGGAATGGCGCGCAATCCGAATTTCAGTGCCTCGCCTTCAAGGCCATGTGCGGGATTGATACTGTTCGCTTGTACGATACCGACGCGGCTGCCACCGAAAAATGTGCGGCCAATCTGGCGGGCTCTGGCCTCTCGGTCGTGAAATGCAAATCCCCTGAGGACGCCATCGAAGGCGCGCATATCATCACGACCTGCACGGCGGACAAGAAGAATGCCACGATCCTGACCGATAACTTGGTCGGCCCCGGCGTCCACATCAACGCGATCGGCGGCGACTGTCCCGGCAAAACCGAACTGCACAGGGATATCCTGCTACGCTCTGAAATATTCGTCGAATACCCGGAACAAACCCGTATTGAGGGCGAGATTCAGGCCCTTGAAGACGATCATCCCGTCACCGAGTTGTGGCAGGTCATGACGGGACAGGCCGAGGGTCGCAAAGATGATCGTCAGATCACGTTGTTTGACAGCGTAGGCTTCGCGATCGAGGATTTTTCAGCCCTGCGCTACATCCAGTCCGCAGTCCGGGGCACAGATTACTACGAACCCCTGGACATGCTGGCAGACCCTGACGATCCGCGCGATCTGTACGGAATGCTGATGCGAGCGAAATAGAGATACCCTGCCCCCGTGCGCCAGCCGGGGGCAGGTATCACCAAAGATTGGCTTCGCCAGATGCCAATTACCCGGCCAGCGAAGGCAGGTACAGAACGATGCCCGGAAAGGCGACCAGCAGCGCAATCGTCACGGCGTCGGCGATGAAAAACGGCGTCACGCCCTTGAACACGTCCTGAACGCTCAGATCAGGGCGGACGCCGGCAACGACAAAGCAATTCAAACCGATCGGTGGCGTGATCAGGCAGAACTCGGCCATTTTCACCACCAAAATACCAAACCAGATGGCGCACATCGGACCGGACATCCCAAACGTACTTTCCGCAGCGGTGACGGCCTCGCCCCCGTTCAGCGCCATAACTGCCGGATAGACAACCGGAAGAGTCAGCAATAGCATCCCGATGGCATCCATGAACATGCCGAGCACCGCATAGGCCAGCAGGATGCAGATCAGGATCAGCATGGGTGACATTGTCAGCGACGTGATCCAGTCGGAAAACGCGCTTGGCAAATCGGCGAAACCCAGGAACCTGACATAGATCAGCACGCCCCAGATGATCGAAAAGATCATCGCGGTCAGTTTGGCGGTCTCAAGCAGTGCGGATTTCAACTCTGCCCATCTCATGCCGTGGAACAGCGCGAAGCAGAACACGATAAAGGCACCGATTGCCCCGCCTTCGGTTGGCGTGCCCCAGGCTTTTTCACCAAACGGGTTATAGACGAAGCAGATGATGATCAGGATCACCGCAACAATCGGTAGGGCACCAGGCAGCGCGGCAAAACGCTGTTTCCAAGTAAAGCCAGTGACCGGCGGGCCGACATTTTTGAACACAACGGCGATGCCGACGATCAGCAGACCATAGATAACCGCCGAAAACGCTCCCGGTATGAACCCGGCGAGCAGCAGTTTGCCCACATCCTGTTCCACGATGATCGCATAAATCACAAGGATCGCCGAGGGCGGGATCAGTGAGGCCAAAGTGCCACCTGCAGCAACTACGCCCGCCGCAAATTGTTTGTTGTACCCGACCTTCAGCATTTCCGGGATCGCGATCCGGGCAAATACCGCAGATGTCGCGACCGATGCCCCCGAGACCGCAGCAAAACCAGCGGTGGCGAACACGGTTGCGACCGCAAGCCCACCCGGAACCCATGCTACCCAGCGCTTGGCAGCCTCGAACAGCGCGCGCGTCAGGCCTGCGTAGTAGGCAAGGTAACCGATCAGGATAAAGGTCGGAATCAGGCTGAGCGTATGGGCTGCAACCTTGGAATGCGGCACTTGCCCTGCGGTTTTTACCGCAACGGTCAGCGCCTTGCCGAACCGGTCGGGATCATATCCGAATTTGGCCCAGAATATCCAAACCAGACCGATCAGCCCCGCCAAAGCCGCGGCAAAAGCCACACGCATTCCGGTGATAACCAGAACCAGCAGACCACCGGTGACCCAAAGGCCAATCTCAATCGAGTCCATTTACTAGTCCTGCCCTTCGAATTGTTCGGCTTCAGCGGCAGCCTGCGCAGCAGCGTCCTGTATCATCGGCACCGCAACTGGGTTTTGTAGGCCCAGCACAAAGGCCCGTCCATAACCCCAGATTTGCAGCACAAGCCGCAAGCAAAGTACCGAAAACGCAATAGGTGCCAGTAACTTGGCAGGCCAGAGCGGGATGCCAATGTCGATCGAGCTGTCCCGGCTCCACAGAGGTGCGCCAAAGTCGAATGATCTGTCGAAATGGGACCAGCTGCCCCAGACCAATGCCAACATGAGCACCAGGATGAGAACGACCGAAATCAACTCGAACAGCCACAAAGCCCGTCCGTGTAGCCGCGAAATGACAATATCCATCCGGATATGGCCCCCATCGCGTTGTACGTAAGAGATACCTAGAAACGCAATCAAAGGCATGGCTTGCTCGATCCAATCGACATAGCCCGGCAATGGCGCGTTATAGGCGTTGCGCCCGCTCACCGAGACAACTGCCAGCACCATTAACCCGAACACGGCAATTCCGCTGATCAGTGCAAGCGTACGCTCGGCCCTTAACAGCAGCTGGTCCAGCCTGCTCAGACGGCTATCATCCGCAAGCACCGTCGCCTGTCCTGCCATTCCGCTGGCCCTCTCTGTATTGGAATCAGTGTCCGGGTACCGCGCTGGGTACCCGGAACGCGTGATCAGTTCCCGCCACGCTGTTGTTTCAGCGTCAGTTGAACAAGATCATATAGATCCTGCGCAGGCAGACCCTGCGCGGACATGTCAGCGATCCACTGCTCGCGGATCGGATCAGCAGCCTTGGTGCGGAATTCCTCCAGCACGGCTTCATCGATCTGAACTTTCTGCACGCCTTTTTCGGTCAACACACCATCCCACTGCTCCAGCAGACCGCCGTAATTGGCGAGATAATGGGCAATGGCCTCGTCGACAGAACTGTTAAGCGCTTCACGATGTTCCGCAGGCAGCGCTTCGTAGGCGTCGATATTGACCACAACCGGACAGTTTACAGTGCCGGGGTTCAGGTTGGCCGTCCACCAGTCGGCTTCGTTGATAGTGCCGAAAGACAAATGTGCGTGCTGAGCAAAGGCCACTGTATCAACAACACCGGATTCCATCGCATTAAACGCCTCGGTCGCGGGCACCGATGTTGGAACACCGCCAACGGCCTCAAACGCCTGGCCCAGCCCGCCAGTCGCACGTACACGCATGCCGTCAAAATCTGCAAGCGTTGAGCGCGGATCACCGGTTCCAACGATATTATACTGGGGCATTGGCGACGTCATGATGATCCGGGCATTCCACTGAGCCATCTCATCCTTAACGGCGGGATGATCATATACAGCGTGGCTGACGGCCACCTCTTCTTCCAAATTGTTCACACCCAGGAACGGCAGTTCAAGTACAGTGATCGCCCGATTTTTGTCGCGGTGATAGCCTGCGCAGAACTGCGCCATCTCGAATGCACCGATCTCAATCCCGTCCAGATTCTCTTTCGGCTTTGACAGCCCGCCATAGCTGACATTGATCGTGAATTCGCCACCGGTTTTTTCGCTGACCAGTTCAGCCAGTTTCTCGACATGTTCGGTAAAGGCCCGGCGTTTGCCCCAGACCGAAGCATTCCATTCTGTTGCTGCAGCTTCGGTAACGAATGCAACAGTCAGGGCGGCGACGGCGGCACCGCTCAACATTTTAGTCATAGTGATTTCTCCCATTGATGCGCCCCCTTTTTTGGGTCGCTTGAGCGTAAAGCTAGCGCCAACATCGATATGTGCCAACCCCTGCCAGACCACCCACCAAAATCTGCAAACCGCCCGCCAGCGCTAACAATCATAAGGTGAATATGAAATGTGTAAATTTCACGGGCAAGCACTTTGAAAACAGTGAAAATGTGATTAACATCTATATTATTGTTTTAAATATATTTTTTTGATATCTAACTATTTCCTTTACAATTCCCTCAAAGAGATTGAAATTTATTAACAAATAAACCCTGCTATTTCTGTAATTTATTTCTTTGTTTTCTGATCTCCGTATTATCCTGCATCGGGAGGAAACAGGTCGACATTGCCTGTTCAGCGGGCAAGATTGTCCCAGTGAATTTAAGTCCAGAGGGAGGAACCTCAGAATGACAACCGCTGCTCAGGCAGATGCCAAAGTTTATCCGCCATCCGCAGAAATTTCAGCGCGTGCGCATG
Organism: Ruegeria sp. YTSA108; assembly: GCF_059610185.1. Classification (NCBI taxonomy): domain Bacteria; kingdom Pseudomonadati; phylum Pseudomonadota; class Alphaproteobacteria; order Rhodobacterales; family Roseobacteraceae; genus Ruegeria; species Ruegeria sp. YTSA108. Next base: position 411,792 of record NZ_JBXWND010000001.1, read on the forward strand.
TCGATGCCAAGAAATACGGCGAAATGTACACGGCTTCTATAAACGACCCCGTTGCATTCTGGGGCGAACAGGGCAAACGCGTTGACTGGATCAAACCCTATACCCAAGTGAAAGACGTCAGCTATGATTTGGGCTCGGTCGGGATCAACTGGTATGCGGATGGCACTCTGAACGTTTCAGCCAACTGCCTGGATCGTCATCTGAATACACGCGGCGATCAGACTGCGATCATCTGGGAACCTGATGACCCGAATGAACCCGCCCAACACATCACCTATGCCGAACTGCACCGCCGCACCTGCCGGATGGCGAATATCCTGGTTTCCATGGGCGTGCGCAAAGGCGACCGTGTAGTCATTTATCTTCCGATGATCCCCGAGGCTGCATATGCCATGCTGGCGTGCGCACGTATCGGCGCAATCCACTCGATTGTTTTTGCAGGGTTTTCCCCTGATGCCCTGGCTGCACGCGTCAACGGATGCGACGCCAAGGTTCTGATTACAGCTGATGAGGCCCCTCGCGGCGGCCGTAAGACACCGTTGAAGTCAAACGCAGACGCGGCCCTGCTGCACTGCAAGGACACGGTGAAATGCTTGGTTGTCAAGCGTACCAACGGCCAGACCACATGGATCGACGGGCGCGACTACGACTATAACGAAATGGCGCTCGAGGCGGATGACTATTGCGCGCCTGCGGAAATGGACGCCGAAGACCCTCTGTTCATTCTGTATACCTCCGGGTCGACCGGTCAGCCGAAAGGTGTGGTGCATACCACCGGCGGATATCTGGTCTATGCGGCAATGACGCATGAGATCACCTTCGATTACCATGAAGGCGACGTCTATTGGTGTACCGCCGATGTCGGTTGGGTGACCGGCCACAGCTATATCGTCTATGGCCCGCTGGCCAATGGCGCGACCACGCTGATGTTCGAAGGTGTTCCGACCTATCCGGATGCATCCCGCTTTTGGCAGGTCTGTGAAAAGCACAAGGTCAATCAATTCTACACGGCCCCTACCGCTTTGCGCGCCCTGATGGGGCAAGGCAATGAATGGGTCGAGAAATGCGATCTGAGCGATCTGCGCACGCTGGGCACTGTGGGTGAGCCGATCAACCCGGAAGCGTGGAACTGGTACAATGACGTTGTCGGCGGTGGGCGCTGCCCGATCGTGGACACCTGGTGGCAAACCGAAACCGGTGGTCACCTGATGACCCCCCTGCCCGGCGCCCACGCGATGAAGCCCGGCTCGGCCATGAAGCCGTTCTTTGGCATTCAGCCTGTGGTTCTGGACCCGCAATCCGGGGTCGAGATCGACGGCAACGGCGTCGAAGGCGTGCTGTGCATCAAGGACAGCTGGCCCGGCCAGATGCGTACGGTCTGGGGCGATCATGAACGGTTCGAGAAGACTTATTTCTCGGACTACAAAGGCTACTACTTCACCGGTGACGGCTGCCGCCGGGACGAGGATGGCGATTACTGGATCACCGGACGTGTGGACGATGTGATCAACGTCTCGGGGCACCGCATGGGTACGGCCGAGGTCGAAAGCGCTCTGGTGGCACATGCTGCCGTGGCCGAGGCCGCGGTTGTGGGCTATCCCCATGATATCAAGGGGCAAGGCATCTATTGCTATGTCACCTTGATGAATGATCGCGAACCCTCGGACGAGCTTGTGAAAGAGCTGCGCACCTGGGTTCGGACCGAGATCGGACCGATTGCCAGCCCGGATGTGATCCAATGGGCTCCTGGCCTGCCAAAAACCCGCTCGGGCAAGATCATGCGCCGTATCCTGCGTAAGATCGCCGAGAATGATTTTGGATCGCTCGGTGACACATCGACCTTGGCTGATCCGTCCGTGGTCGACAACTTGATCGAAAACCGCGCAAGCAAGTGAGGATGTGATGGACGCTGCCACGATCACTACACCCACCGTACTGATCCTTCTCGGCCCCCCGGGCGCCGGGAAGGGTACACAGGCCCGTATGCTCGAAGACAAGTTCGGGCTTGTCCAACTCAGCACGGGTGACCTGTTACGGGCGGCAGTTGCCGCGGGAACCGAAGCCGGAAAAGCCGCCAAAGCTGTCATGGAGGCGGGTGATCTGGTCAGTGACGATATCGTAATTGCAATCCTGCGGGATCGTCTGGCCGAACCGGACTGCGCCAAGGGCGTCATTCTGGACGGCTTCCCCCGCACCACGGTTCAGGCACAGGCGCTGGACGCGCTGCTGTCAGAGACCGGTCAGCAGATCAACGCAGCCATCAGTCTTGAGGTTGAAGACGCTGAAATGGTGATCCGTATTTCCGGCCGTTACACATGTGCCGGATGTGGCGAAGGGTTCCATGATCGGTTCAAAACGCCCGCAGTCGAAGGCAAATGCGACAAATGCGGCAAGACCGAGTTCAAGCGCCGCGCAGATGACAATGCTGAAACCGTCGCCTCACGGCTGGCTGCCTATCACGCGCAGACCGCGCCGCTGATCACTTATTACCAAGACCATGGCGTTCTGAAAGGTCTGAACGCAATGGGCAATATCGAAGACATCGCCGGCAATCTGGAACGGATCGTCAGTGACACAATGAACTAGGGGAATATGGCCCGCCCTCAATAAGGGCCGAATTCCTAAAGGAAAACTTCTAAGGGCCCGCTCTGGCGGACCAGAGAAGTCTTGCCTGATGCCACCTGGCATCAAGCATATCGAAAAGTGGCCCCGCGCGCTGGAGGGTTAGGACAACGGGCCGCTCAAAGAGGAAGCGAAGGAGGAACCCGCGATGGCGGATCAATCAACACACTCCGCGCAGACTGCCGAAGCCGATAAGGGCTATTGGCAGGCCAACCTGCGTCTTATCTACATCAGCCTGGTGATCTGGGCGCTGGTGTCGTTTGGATTCGGCATTTTGCTGCGTCCACTTCTGTCCGGCATTTCCGTCGGCGGAACCGATCTCGGCTTTTGGTTCGCGCAACAGGGATCCATCTTGGTCTTTCTGCTGCTGATCTTCAACTACGCCTGGCGGATGAACAAGCTAGACGCTGAATACGGCGTTGAGGAGGAGTAAGGCCCTATGGACCAGTTTACCATCAACCTGCTGTTTGTGGGCGCGTCCTTTGCGCTTTACATCGGCATCGCGATCTGGGCCCGTGCTGGGTCCACATCAGAATTCTACGCCGCCGGTCGCGGCGTTCACCCGGTCACCAACGGTATGGCGACAGCGGCAGACTGGATGTCTGCAGCCTCGTTCATCTCGATGGCGGGCCTCATCGCCTTTACCGGTTATGACAACTCGTCCTTCCTGATGGGTTGGACCGGTGGTTATGTGCTGCTGGCGCTGCTTCTTGCCCCTTACCTGCGTAAGTTCGGCAAGTTCACCGTGTCAGAGTTCATTGGCGACCGCTTTTACAGCCAGACCGCGCGTATCGTGGCGGTGATCTGTCTGATCGTAGCGTCTGTGACCTACGTGATCGGCCAGATGACCGGCGTTGGCGTAGCTTTTGGCCGCTTCCTTGAAGTGTCAAACACCACCGGGTTGTTAATTGGTGCAGCCGTTGTTTTCGCCTACGCGGTGTTTGGGGGGATGAAGGGCGTGACCTACACACAGGTCGCTCAGTACTGCGTGCTGATCACCGCCTACACAATCCCAGCCATCTTTATTTCCCTGCAACTGACTGGCAATCCGGTTCCGGCTCTGGGTCTGTTTGGTGATACCGCCAGCGGTGAACCGCTGCTGACCAAGCTGGATGCGATCGTGACCGAGTTGGGCTTTAACGAATACACCGCCCACCACTCGGACACGCTGAACATGGTGCTGTTCACGCTGTCGCTGATGATCGGTACGGCCGGTCTGCCGCACGTAATCATGCGTTTCTTCACCGTGCCGAAAGTGGCTGATGCCCGCTGGTCTGCCGGTTGGGCGCTGGTGTTCATCGCACTGCTTTACCTGACCGCCCCTGCGGTTGGCGCAATGGCCCGTCTAAACATCAGTGACATGATGTGGCCAAATGGCGGCATCGAAGGTGGCGCCGTATCCGTCGAAGATATCGACAACGACGCCCGTTATGACTGGATGGCTACATGGAAGAAAACCGGCCTGCTGGACTGGGAAGACAAGAACGGCGACGGCAAGATCCAGTACTATAACGACAAGAATGCCGACATGCAGGCGCTTGCGGAAGAGAAGGGCTGGGTCGGAAACGAGCTGACCAAGTTCAACCGTGACATCCTGGTTCTGGCCAACCCCGAAATTGCCAACCTGCCGGGTTGGGTGATCGGTCTGGTCGCTGCCGGTGGTCTTGCGGCTGCTCTGTCGACCGCTGCGGGCCTGTTGCTGGCGATCTCGTCCGCTGTGTCACACGACCTGATCAAAGGCGCGATCAACCCGCAGATTTCGGAAAAATCCGAGCTTCTGTCGGCGCGGATCGCAATGGGCGTGGCCATTGTTGTGGCGACATATCTGGGCCTGAACCCTCCAGGTTTTGCAGCGCAGACCGTTGCCCTGGCGTTTGGTCTGGCAGCTGCCTCGATCTTCCCGGCGCTGATGATGGGGATCTTCTCGACCCGCATCAACAACACCGGTGCGGTTGCTGGTATGCTGGCTGGTCTGACTGTGACCCTGGTCTACATCTTCCTGCACAAGGGCTGGTTGTTCATTCCGGATACCAACTCGTTCACGGATGCTGATCCTCTGTTGGGTACGATCAAGTCGACTTCGTTCGGTGCGATCGGTGCATTGGTCAACTTCACTGTCGCCTATGTGGTGGCTGGCATGACCAAAGAAACCCCGCAAGAGATCAAGGATCTGGTCGAAAGCGTCCGCATTCCCCGTGGCGCGGGTGCCGCTCAGGATCACTGAGTAGAGATGCGGCCCCTGAGCACCTTGCCAAAGGCCGTGTCTTTCGACTGACTACTCCCGCCCGGCATTCCACCGGGCGGGATTTTTCGAATAGAAACCGAGGAGTATCCGATGCCCCTGCCCCAAGCCGAGATCACGCGGTTTCTGAAATCCGTTCACCCTTATGACGCCCTGCCCGCCGATGATCTGGCAACGCTGTCTGATCAGATCGAAGTTTGGGAGGTCGAAGAAGGATCCCCGGTGTATCAACTGGGCGCGCCCCTGCCCGGCGTATTCGTGATTTACGAAGGACAGGTTGAAATCACTGACAGGAACGGCGCGATTGTCTCTCATCTGGGGCTGCGCAATTCTTTCGGGGAACGCGGTTTACTGAAAGACGGTAAAGCCGCGACCAAAGCGCAGGCGCACGCAAACTCGGTTTTTCTGGTGATCCCGCCCAACCTGATCCGAGACCTCATTGACGAACATGAAATCGTCGCCAAATTCTTTGATCGGACCCGCACGGAACGCTCCAGCCCCCAAAGCCTTGCAACCAGCGCTATCGACGTTCTGATGGCACATAACCCCGCAACCTGCCCCCCTATTACCACCGTTCGCGAAGCGGCGCAGATGATGAGGGACAGACATATTTCCTCTCTCTGCATCACCGAGGGGGACATTCTTTTGGGGATCGCCACCTTACGAGATATCTCGGGCAAATACGTTGCCGATGGGATGTCTGTGGATACCCCTGTATCGGCAATAATGACGGCAAACCCGGTGACGCTGTCGCCGTCGGATATCGGATCGGATGTTCTTCACATCATGATGGAGCGCGGCATCGGCCATATTCCGGTATCCGAAGCTGGGCGTCTGGTCGGAATTGTCACCCAGACAGACCTGACCCACTATCAGGCGGTCAATTCCGCCGAGTTGGTGCGCCGGATAGCAAATGCGCAAACCGCGCAGCAGATGGCAGAAGTGACCGAAGAGATTCCCCAGCTTCTGGTCCAGCTTGTCGCTGCCGGAAATCGCCACGAGATCGTTACGCGCCTGATTACCGATATCGCCGACACAGCCACCAGACGTTTGCTGGCAATGGCGGAAAAACAGCTTGGACCACCACCTGTGCCTTACCTATGGCTGGCTTGCGGATCGCAGGGACGACAGGAACAAACCGGGGTGTCGGATCAGGACAACTGCTTGATGCTGGATGACAAAGTAACCGATGACGACATGCCATATTTCCAGACACTGGCAAAAATCGTGTCGGACGGGCTGGATAAATGTGGGTACTTTTATTGCCCGGGCGACATGATGGCGACAAATCCACGCTGGTGCCAACCGGTAAGTGTCTGGCGTGATTATTTTCGCGGGTGGATCGCCAAACCAAACCCCGAGGCGCAGATGCTGGCCTCGGTCATGTTCGACCTGCGCCCCATTGGCGGCGCATTTCACCTGTTCGATGACCTGCAGGCCGAAACGCTGGCCGCGGCCCAAACGAATTCAATCTTTGTGGCGCATATGATCTCGAACTCGTTAAAGCACACGCCGCCGCTGGGCCTGTTACGCGGGTTTGCCACGGTACGCTCGGGTGAGCATCGCAACACGCTGGATCTAAAGCATAATGGCGTTGTGCCTGTGGTTGACCTGGCCCGGATATACAGCCTTCAGGGGCAACTGTCCCAGGCCAATACACGTGCCCGCCTGAAAGCAGCTGGGGCGGCAGGCGTCCTCAGCCCCTCAGGTACCCGCGACCTGCTGGACGCTTACGATCTGATCGCCGAAACGCGGCTGGACCATCAGGCCCGTCTGGTGAAAGGCAACAAGAAGCCGGACAATTTCCTGCCCCCTTCCGATCTTTCGGACTTTGAGCGAAGTCATCTGCGAGATGCCTTTGTCGTGGTAAAAACAATGCAATCGGCGGTCGGCCACGGTAAAGGAATGCTGGGCTAAACCCTCAGGAACCTTGGAGAGTATTCATGTTCTTAGAACTGATCGGCACGATATTTGCAGGCGTCGCCCTAGCCGGCATCGTGATGGTGATCAACAAACTGACAGGTGGACGCCTGCCTCGTTGGTCCGCACCAGTCGCGGCGGGCATTGGCATGATCGGGATGACGATCAACAGCGAGTATTCATGGTTTGACCGCACGCGCGATACGCTTCCAGATGGTCTGATCATCATTCAAGAGGTCGAAAGCCGCGCTTTGTACCGTCCCTGGACCTATGCGATGCCCTTTGTTGATCGTTTTGCCGCAATCGACACCCTATCTGTGCGCACCAATGACCAAGTGCCTGAGCAGCGCCTCGTTGAACTGTATTTCTTTGGTCGTTGGGCACCGGTTTCAAAATTGCCGGTCGCTGTGGATTGCGACAAGAACCAACGCGCCAATCTGGCGGATGGGGCAGAGTTTGGTGACAACGGCCAGTTGCTGAACGCAGATTGGGTAACAGGCTCTACCAACGATCCGATCATCGAGGCCACTTGCGGAGTGTAACATGCTGACCCGATTAAGCCTGCGCCTGCGGATTTTCCTCTTCTTCTGCCTGCTGGCGGTCGGCGGGGTTGCCGTCAGCTCGGTTGCGCTTTGGGTCAGCTACAGGCGAGCGGCGGATCCGGCCCTTTTCGACGCGTTCATCTTTGCAGAGATCGTCATCGGGTTCGGTCTGCTGGCCCTGATCGCCGCTGTCTGGCTATTGTTCGACGATAATGTCGCCAAGCCGATCGAAAGGCTTTCCGCTGAACTGCGCGCACGAGCGCATGCCGGTGTCAGCCGCGACCTCGATCTGCAAGCCGCGCGGTATCTTGGCGACCTGGCCCCTGCGGCTGCCGGTCTGGCCAACCAACTGTCCGACAAGACCATGGGCGTGGCAGAGGCTGTCGCTGCTGAAACCGAGCATCTGGCTGTGGAACAGCAAAGGCTTAGGGCGCTTTTGACTGAAATTCCTGTAGCCATATTGCTGGCTAGCCCCTCTCACAGGCTCGTTTTGTATGACGGACAGGCGGCCGAGGTTCTGGCACAGATTTCGCATCCACGCCTGAATGCGCCACTGTTCGATTACTTCCAGCCAGACGCGCTGCAGAAAGCCTATGCCAAACTGGCCAAGACCGGGATGGAGGCATCCTGTTCGCTGACCAGCATTGATGGGGCGCAGACCTATTCAGCCCGCATGAAACCGCTGGGGGAAACTTCCGGCTATATGCTAATCCTAGATGACAGCGCCGCCAATATAGCGCCTGAGGCTGCCAGACCTCTGGTCTATGACTTTGGTTTGCTGAACACATCCACCGACCAATCATTCGAGACATTGCCTCTGCGCGAGCTTTGTTTTGTTGTCTTCGACACCGAAACCACAGGCCTGCTGCCGCACAAAGACGAGATCGTCCAGATCGGCGCAGTCCGTGTGGTAAATGGACGGATGGTCGAAGGCGAAAGGCTGGATATGCTGGTGAACCCGGTCATGCCGATCCCTGCCGCCTCGACCAAGGTTCACAAGATCACGGATCGAATGGTCGAAGGCGCGCCGGAAATCGCCGAAGCCGGGCGTATCTTTCACGAATTCGCGCGAAATGCCGTAATCGTGGCGCATAATGCACCTTTTGATATGGCGTTTCTGCGACGCCACGCCGACCGTATGAAAGTTGAGTGGACGCATCCCGTACTGGATACGGTCCTGCTATCAGCGGTCCTGTTCGGCGCCAGCGACACGCACACTTTGGACGCGCTGTGCGAACGGCTGGACATTACAATTCCGCATGAGCTGCGCCATACGGCATTGGGTGATGCAGTTGCCACCGCCGAGGCGCTGGTTCGGATGCTTCCGATGCTGCAAGCGCGCGGGATGAATACGTTTGGCGAGGTCATCGAAGCAACCCGCCGGCACGGTCGTCTGCTTGAGGACCTGAACTGAGGGCGTAATATGCACCTCAGGCGCAGCTTTTCATGGACAATCCCGACTTGCCGTGGCACCTGAGGCGCGGCCACAGAATGAGCGTGAGATGACGGACCGCACCTTCACCCCAACCCCGGACAACAGCACCGCGTTTCGCGAAGCATTGGGGTGTTTTGGAACCGGGGTCACGGTCGTCACCACCGAAACAGCGCTGGGGCCCCGCGCAATCACGGTCAATTCGTTTTCCTCGGTCTCGCTGACGCCTCCGCTGGTGCTGTGGTGCCTGGCGAAGGATTCGAACCGGTTCGACGCTTTCAAAGACTGCGATCACTATTCGATCCATGTGATGGCTGAGGAACAGCAGGAACAGGCCCTAAAATTCGCGCGCGAGGGTGCGGATTTTTCACATGTCAACTGGGCCGCAGATCACCGTGGTCGCCCTCGTCTGGCGGATTGTCTGGCGCGCTTCGACTGCCAGCTTCATGCCCGGCACGAGGCAGGGGATCATCTGATCATCGTGGGTGAAGTCGAACAGGCCATGTTCCGCACCGGCAAAGGTCTGATCTTCAAACGCGGTCAGTTCGGCGGGTTTGCCGATCTTCTATAAGCCCTATTCGTCCAGCGATCCGTGGACGGCCAGCGCCTCAAGCTGGGTTTCCTGCGGTGTGATGATGCGAAACGCCTCAAGCACCCCGGTTTCAGACAGCTCACGGGCGACCGTCAGCAAGGTATTGGCGGCGTGATCATCGCATAGCTCTGCCATATGCGCGATCTCTTCCTGCGCAACACCCATGGCGGCCTCGACCGATGGGGCTCCGTAAAATTGCACGAAATGTTCCGCCAAATTCCGGGCAATCTGGTCGATCTCAGCCTGTTCAACCTGCGTCACTGCTACAAAGGTCACCCGGCCGAATGTCTCAACCCCCAACCAACCATTCGCAAAGGCCTGGCGGGCTTTACCCTCCAAATCGCCTTCGCCCCAATTCGAAAACTCGAACCCGCCGGAAATGCACCATTCACCCGTTCTCGCCGGAGAATGAAACACATTCATGTCGCTTTCATCGAAATGGATCGCACGGGCCAGTTTCATCATCCGTTCTCCAGTAAGTCAGTCAGCGGGTGCAGGCGGGTGTCTGCACCATTGCGGATAAGCATGCCAAACCGTTCATCAGTGCCCAAAAAAACCCCGATCTCGCCAAAGGGTTCGCCAACACCACGCAGCAGCCCCAACCATTCGCTGTGCAGGGGCGCGTTGCCGTCTTCTTGCCAACGGTTGAGCCATGTCAGCATGTGGCGCGACCAGCTTTCGACCAGCTGGACAGGCTGGACCTCGGCACACCCTTCATCATAGAGCGCTGTGATATCCGGGGTCTGGCCTGGCGCAGTGCTGGTCTGTAGCAAGGCCAGCTCCCAGCCGACAATCAACCAGTCAGGCTCAATCTGAGGGTCTGAAGTCGACGCAGCAACCTGAAACTTGCCGCAGGTCGCACCATTCACACAGATAGGGCCGCCCCAGTCCAGATGAACGGCAACCTCGGGCGGGGCCAGAGCGCCCAGCGCATTCTGAAACCCAACTCCGCAAAGCGGCAACATCACCATGGCATCCTGCAATGGAACCTCAGGTGCAAATACAATGGCAACGCGCAAACGGTTGGCCTGAATGTTGTAGACCACCGTTCCGGCATCACAGCCCAGCGCTGCCATCGCCTGGGCGCGTTCGAACGGGTCTTCCCCGCCGTGAACGGCATGTCCAGTCAGCAACGGAGGAAAGACCGGCTGGGTCATGCATTGCCCTTGGTGATCATGTCGCGGGCAATCTTGCGGAAAGCTTCGGCCTGTGCGCTGTCCGGCTTGCTGACAACGATGGGCGCGCCCCCATCCGCCGCAACCCGGATATCCAGATGCAGCGGAATCTCACCAAGCAGCGGAATGCCCAGCGCCTCGGCCTCAGCGGCGACGCCGCCATGGCCGAACACGTGCTCCTCATGACCGCAATTCGAACAGATATGGGTCGACATATTCTCGATCATTCCAATAATCGGCGTCTTGAGCTGATTGAACATATCGATCCCTTTGCGCGCGTCGATCAGGGCCACGTCCTGCGGGGTCGACACCACGATGGCCCCGTCCACCTTGAACTTCTGGCTGAGCGTCAGTTGCACATCGCCGGTGCCCGGCGGTAGGTCGACAATCAATACATCCAATGCTCCCCACTGAACCTGTCCCATCATCTGTTGAAGCGCGCCCATCAGCATCGGACCACGCCAGACGACCGCCTGCCCTTCGTTGGTCATCAGTCCCATCGACATCATCGTGACGCCATGATTGCGCAGGGGCAGGATCGTTTTGCCATCCGGGCTGGCCGGGCGGCCAGAGACACCCAGCATCCGAGGCTGTGAAGGGCCATAGACATCAGCATCCAACAACCCGACACGCCGCCCTTCTGCAGCCAAAGCACAAGCCAGATTTGCGGATACGGTGGATTTACCGACTCCGCCCTTACCGGATGCAACGGCGATGATCCGATCGACACCCGGAACGGCCTGCGGACCTGTCTGAGATGGTTTCGGCTTGGGCTTCAGTTCAGGCGGGGCCTTTTCGGAATGCGCAGTCATCATGGCGGAAACCTTGTCGACCCCCTCCACCAACTGCGCAGCCTGCTCGGCGGCGGCGCGCACCGGCTCCATCCGCTCTGCCTGTTTCGGATCAATCTCAAGCACAAAGCGCACTGTATCGCCATCGACATTCAACGCGCGGACAACTCCGGCGCTGACGATATCCTGGCCTGAAACCGGATCGGTGATTTTCTTCAGGTTCGCCAGAACCGCGTCACGAACACTCATGCCATTACCCTTTTGGTTTGCCCGGTCGTTGGGATACGTTTCATTGCATGTGTCTCCGTCTTTTTTTCGTTCATTTGACGCATTCGGGCGCAGGCCGATAAGCTGCCTCCATGCGGGTTACCTTCTTTTGCCTGAGCTTGCTGCTCTCTGCTACCCCCTCTTGGTCGCAAGAGGCGCTGGGGCTTGCCGCCCCGGATGAGGTTACAGACTCTGGTCTGTTGCAACATATTCTTCCGCGTTTTTCTCTCAAGACCGGGATACGCGTCGTTGCGGACGATACCGGCGCTATGTCTCTGGGTGGATCACCGCCAGGCGATCCGGTTTTCGCGCGTCACGGGGTCACTTACCACCTGCGCATACTGGACGACACAAAGCAGCTTCGGTTTCGGGACTGGCTGCTGTCTGACATCGGCAAGCGCACCGTTGAGAGTTTCGCGCCCGAAAGCGGCCCGCCCTATTCCGCCAGCTTAACGGTCGAGGCCGCGACCGAGACCGACAAGATCGACGGCGACGCTGTCCTGGGTGCGGAGCTGTCGATGACCCATTGCGGGCGCTGCCATGTGATCGGTCCGCAGAACCAGATGAACGGGCTTGGCTCAACCCCCTCATTCGCTGTGCTGCGGGCTATGCCGGACTGGTCCGAACGGTTCGAGGCCTTCTTTGCCCTGAACCCTCATCCCGCTTTCACACAGATTGAGGACGTAACCCCGCCCTTTGACCCTCTGCGTCCTTCGCCAATCCACCCGGTCGAGATGACGCTGGAGGAGTTAGAGGCGATTCTGGCCTTTGTCTCGGCCATCGAGGCAGCAGATCTGGGCGCGCCGCTACAGCTTCAATGATCCTTTCTTTTCGAGAAATAGTCCTCGGTCGTGACGACTTTGGGTTTCGGGTTTGACTGAAACGGGTTGTCCTTGTGCTGGAACTGCGCGTTCACACGACAGTTGTCACACATCTGGATCATGCGCGCCTGTTCGGATGTCGCAAACATCGGATGCGTACCAGACAGCTTTTCCATGATACGTTCGACGGTCGATTTGACACCAAAGAGGGCACCGCATTCCACACACGCAAAAGGGTCTTCTTCGTTCAACACGTCCTGAGACAGGGCCGCATCACTTAAATCCAGTTGCGGTACCAGAGTTATCGCATTCTCGGGGCAGATTGTTCGGCATAGGCCACATTGCAGACAGGCATCCTGTTGGAAGTTCAGCTGCGGCATATCCGGGTTGTCGGCCAAAGCGCCTGACGGACAAAGGGACACGCAGCTGAGGCACAATGTACAGGCGTCCGTATCCACCGCGATGGCCCCATAGGGTGCATTCTCGGGCAAGGGCAACGGGGCTGCGGCCTGCGGGTTCAGCGCCTGTGCGGCCAGTCGCGTAATCTGCCTGCGATTTCCCAGCGGCAGAACCGTGTCGGCCAAGGGGGGCGGCACGTCCTGCGCATATAGCAGGTCGGACAGCGCATCGGGATCAGCCTCATCGATCAGTGCCAACACTGCAGTCCCAGCGATAGCCTGCGCCAGCGCCAGTTCGCGATCCAAGGCATCCCTTTCGGTTGTTGGGGCCAGCAGCACATCAACCCGCGCAAACCCATGCGCCAGCGCGGCCAGCATCTCGGCATGGCCAAAGCCCGAGATCACGTTCAGTTCTAGCGGGATCACATCCGCTGGAATCCCGCGTCCGAAACGGGCGGACAGGCGGATCATTTCGGCCCCATGCGCGTCATGCACCAACAGCCGGGGTGCTTGCCCGCCTGCACGCCGGTAGGTGCGCGACAGAATGTGCATCCGTGACAGCAGCGCAGAAACGGGCGGATCCTCGTAAGTTATCGCGGTAGATGGGCAAACCGCCGCGCATTCTCCGCACCCTGCGCAAACCATAGGGTCGATGGCTACATGTTCGCCCGCAGGGGTGATCGCCCCCGTCGGGCAGATATCCAGGCAATTCGTACACCCGACCTGTTCTGCACGGGAATGCGCACATAGGGATTCTTCCAACCGGACATAGAGAGGCTTTTCAAATGTCCCGACCAGTTGCATGGCCTCAAACGCCAGCCGTTCGACAGCGACCGCATCTTTGGGATCAGCTCGCAAATACCCTTCGCGCTTGGCTGGGGCCTGAACCAGAGGCGTGCCGCCGGTCAGATCCACAACTATATCGCATGAGGAGTTCGCCCCGTCGCGCGGTTCGGTCCAGCCAAAGGCCCCGCGCCCACCGGGTTCAAGCTGTTGCAACGCATCCAGCTTAATCGAAAACCCGCCCAGCGCACCTTTCACAGTACGAACGCGCCCGCGCACCACATCAAAGCTGCGCGACATGGGGTCCATGTCATCAGTAGCCAAGACCGTCACGGCCAACTGGTCCGACAGGCGTTCTGCCACTTCAAAGCTCAGCGCGCCGGGCCCGACGATGAAACACGTCCCTTCGCTGACCACATCGACACTGGGTGTGATCGGCTGAGGCAACACCGCCTCAGCAGCCAGCGCGGCCATTTTGGGGGCAGCATCCTGCCCTTGTTCAGACCACCCGGCACGATCGCGAAGATCGACAAACCCTGGCACTTCGACACCTAACTCATCGGCCAGTGCCAGAAAAACATCCTGCTCTTGTGTACAGGCTATTACGACTTTGCCCTCTTGCAGCGGCTGTGCGACGCTTTCCAGTTCTTTCGTACATAATGCGGTGTGAATTCTGGAGCAGGCGACATCGCAAGCTGACGATAGTTTCTCAGCGTCAATGGTTTGCGTTCCCGCACAGTCACATAGCAGCAATCTCGTACCCATAACCTCCCCCGGATGTCCTCCCCAGTCCAAGGTCAGCTTAGAACCTCTGAAGAAAGTAGCAATGCCCGTGGGGGCCGGATCGCAGGAACAAGGCCCGATAATAGCCGCGAGGACCGTAAACAATCGGTGAGGGGTACATATTCGACCACCCAAGGACTTGGCAGGAAGCTACTTTGTGTACCATAGTAGACCCTGAGGAAGGCAGGGGAGAGCTTTCCAGGGAGGACTTAGTGGCCAAGGCCGCCAGCCAGATTGAAATGCCAATCGGCGTCGTCGTGCGCAAAACACCCGGGGTTACACGCTGGGCGCAATGGAATTGGCGCGCCGTCGCCGTGCTGCCCGGCGCTGGACCGGCCGATTGGCTGGAGATGCGGCGCGAGGGCGAAGCGGTCGAATACCACGCGGCCACCCTGCCCCTGACCCTGTGGTCAGATGAGGCCGAAGCCTACATGGTCAACCTGTCGGACGGGCAACCCTCGATCTATCTGGTCCTGCGCGATGCGCTGGATGGAACACAGCCGATGGACGCTGTGCTGGTGACCGCCTCACCCTTCGAAGGACAGGACTACGCCGATACCGGCGAAGAGCTTGTCGAGAAAATCCCAATGACTGATGGGCTGATCGCTTGGGTACGTGATTTCGCACTGGAGCATCATCGCAACGAGGTCTTCGTCAAACGTCGCCGTGATAAGAAACGCACCGATCTGGTTGAGGACGGCAAAGGGGATGTACGCATCCGGCAGGACTCGGATGTTTTCCGCGCCCCGCGGAGGATTGTGCAATGACAGAAACCCGCGATTTCTGGTCGCGCCGCAAAGCCGCCGTTCAGGCTGAGGCCAAAGCCGAGGTTGTAGCAGCACAAGAACAGGCTTTCGCTGAACAGCGGGGCGAGCTGGAAGAAAAGACTGACGCTGAAATTCTGGCGGAATTCAATTTGCCCGACCCTGATCAGTTGCAAGTTGGTGACGACGTCTCGGGCTTTATGGCCAAGGCAGTGCCTGACCGATTGCGCCGCCGCGCCCTTCGGCAGCTCTGGCGTCTGAACCCGGTTCTGGCCAATGTCGATGGGCTGGTGGATTACGGCGAGGACTATACCGACGCCGCCTGCGTGATCGAAAATATCCAGACCGCCTATCAGGTCGGCAAGGGAATGCTGGCCCATATCGAGGCTTTGGCCGCTCAGACCGAAGAGGAAGACGCAGCGCCTGAGGTTGAAGACCCAACATCAGAGCCTGAGCCTGAGTTGCCCGAAACGCCCGAGGTACACTCGGCAGAACCTGTAATGATTTCTGAAATCGACGACCCGGATGAGGCAGAGCTTACGCCTGCCCCACGCCGCATGAAGTTTGAATACGAAGGATAACCGTATGACCGCAAGCAACGCGCAAAACCTGGACGTCTCAGCCGAGGATCGTCTGCGTGCGGATTTCTATAACTTCCTTGGGCTGCTGCTTGCGGCGCCTCCGGATCAGATGCTGCTGTCTCAGGTTACTGGTCTGACCGGCGATGAAACCGATCTGGGTCAGGCTATCAAGGCCATGTCGCGGGTCGCCAAGGTGACCAAACCCGCGGCTGCCGAACGCGAATTCAATGCCTTGTTCATCGGGCTGGGGCGCGGGGAACTGCTGCCCTATGCCAGTTTCTACCTGACTGGTTTCCTGAACGAAAAACCGCTGGCGCAACTGCGCAACGACATGGCGGTTCGTCAGATCACACGGGCGCAGAACGTGTTTGAACCCGAAGACAATATCGCCTCGTTGATGGAGATGATGGCGGGTATGATCGTCGGTCGCTTTGGCGCGCCCGCCTCGTTGGAGGATCAAAAAGCGTTCTGGAACAAGCACATCGGCCCCTGGGCCGCACATTTCTATTCAGATTTGGAAGCTGCGGAAAACTCGGTTTTCTATGCCTCGGTCGGCACCGCCGGTCGGGTTTTCATGGAAATCGAGCGTGAAGCCTTTCGAATGACGGCGGGATGATCCCGCCACTCGCCAGCGCCCCCAAAGGCGCTAGATCGCAATTGGGAAAGGAGGATCCCATGAGCAAAACCAAGGAAGAAGGCGCCACGCGCCGTGACTTCTTGAAACTGGCCGGAACCGCAGCGCCCGCTGCAGTCGCCGCCGCCAGCCTGAGCGGACAAGCCGAGGCAGCCGAGCTGCCAACGGATGAAACCCGCATGCAGGACACCGCGCATACGCGCGCATATCTGGACAGCGCCCGGTTCTGAACCCCGGACGATGTCACCACCCGACTGACGGTTGCGATTGGCCCTGACGTCGGCACCAACAGTACCAAGCCAGCCATAGCTAACATGGCCAGCAAGGGAGGAAAGAAATGCTTAGGAAAAAGACCAACGGGGTTGCGAGACGCTCCCAGCGGACAAGTATCCTGTCCCAGGTCGGCGAGAAAACCGTCGATCGCCGCGCGTTCCTGCGCGGATCGGGCCTGACGATCGGCGGGTTGGCCGCGATCAGCGCCACGGGTGGAACCGTGACGCCAGCCAGTGCCCAGTCAGCGGCCAATCAAGCCGTCGAAAACCTCAAATCCATATGCACGCATTGCTCGGTCGGCTGTACCGTAGTGGCCGAGGTGCAGAACGGCGTCTGGATCGGGCAAGAACCCGGCTGGGACAGCCCTTTCAACCTGGGTGCGCACTGCGCCAAGGGGGCCTCGGTCCGTGAGCACGCCCATGGTGAGCGCCGCCTGAAATATCCGATGAAAAAGGAAGGCGGCGAGTGGAAGCGCATCAGCTGGGAAGAGGCGATCAACGAGATCGGCGACGGCATGATGAACATCCGCGAAGAATCCGGACCGGACAGTGTGTACTGGCTTGGTTCCGCGAAACATAACAACGAACAGGCCTATCTTTTCCGCAAGTTCGCCGCCTATTGGGGCACGAACAACGTGGACCATCAGGCCCGTATCTGCCACTCGACCACTGTTGCTGGTGTTGCGAATACATGGGGCTACGGCGCCATGACCAACAGCTACAATGACATCCACAACTCCAAGGCTATCTTCATCATCGGTGGCAACCCGGCTGAGGCACACCCGGTCTCGCTGCTGCATGTTCTGCGCGCAAAAGAGCAGAACAACGCGCCGCTGATCGTTTGCGACCCGCGCTTTACGCGCACCGCCGCGCATGCGGATGAATATGTCCGCTTCCGCCCCGGCTCTGACGTGGCTCTGATCTGGGGTATCCTCTGGCACATCTTCGACAACGGCTGGGAGGACAAGGAGTTCATCCGCACCCGTGTCTGGGGCATGGATCAGATCCGTGAAGAGGTCGCCAACTGGAACCCGGAAGAAACCGAGCGTGTGACCGGCGTACCCGGATCACAGCTTAAGCGCGTGGCGCGCACCATGGCCAACAACCGTCCTGGCACGGTGATCTGGTGCATGGGCGGCACCCAGCATACCAATGGCAACAACAACACACGCGCCTATTGCGTGCTGCAGCTGGCTTTGGGCAACATGGGAACGTCGGGCGGTGGCACCAACATCTTCCGTGGCCACGACAACGTGCAGGGTGCGACGGACCTTGGTGTTCTGTCCCATACCCTACCCGGCTATTATGGCCTGTCCGCAGGGGCATGGGGCCATTGGGCGCGCGTTTGGGGTGAAGACCCTGAATGGCTGTCCGGCCAGTTCGCCTCGATCAAGGACAAGGAGGGCAAGGATAAACCGCTGCAGAATGAGCGCGGCATCCCGGTCTCTCGTTGGATCGACGGTGTTCTGGAAGACCCCGCCAACATGGATCAGGACAACAATGTCCGCGCCATGGTTCTGTGGGGGCACGCTCCGAACTCGCAAACCCGTGGGCCGGAAATGAAGACGGCGATGGAAAAGCTGGACATGCTGGTCGTGATCGACCCGTATCCCACCGTTTCCGCCGTTCTGCATGATCGGACCGATGGCGTTTACCTGTTGCCCGCCTGTACGCAGTTCGAAACCCGTGGCTCGGTCACGGCCTCGAACCGGTCGTTGCAGTGGCGCGACAAGGTGGTCGAACCACTGTTCGAAAGCCTGCCGGACGAGGTCATCATGGCCAAGTTCGCCAACAAATTCGGCTGGGCAGATCGGTTCTTCCGCAACATCGAGATGGAGGACCCTGAGACCCCGAATGTAGAAAGCATCACGCGTGAGTTCAACTCGGGCCTCTGGACCATCGGCTATACCGGCCAGTCGCCAGAGCGTTTGAAAAGCCACATGGCCAATCAGCACACGTTCGACAGAACCACGCTGCAAGCTATTGGTGGACCAAACGACGGCGAATACTACGGTCTGCCCTGGCCGTGCTGGGGAACGCCAGAGATGGGTCATACAGGGACACCAAACCTCTATGACATGTCCAAACCGGTGGCCGAAGGTGGCCTGACCTTCCGCGCGCGCTTTGGCGTGGAACGTGATGGCGACAACCTGCTGGCGGAAGGGGTCTATAGCGTTGGGTCGGAAATTCAGGACGGATATCCTGAATTCACGATGCAGATGCTAATGGATCTTGGTTGGGACGGCGATCTGACGGCCGAAGAACGTGCGGCCATCGACGCCGTTGCGGGGCCAAAGACCAACTGGAAAACCGACCTGTCAGGCGGCATCCAGAGGGTTGCGATTGCACATGGCTGTGCGCCCTTTGGCAACGCCAAGGCCCGCACCGTGGTCTGGACTTTCCCGGACCCGATCCCGTTGCATCGCGAGCCGCTTTATACCAACCGGCGTGATCTGGTAGAGGATTATCCGACCTATGAGGATCGTCAGTCCTATCGCCTGCCAACCCTGTATGCTTCGATCCAGAAGAACGACTTTTCAAAGGATTACCCGATAATCCTGACGTCTGGTCGTCTGGTCGAATATGAGGGCGGAGGTGAGGAATCCCGGTCGAACCCGTGGCTGGCCGAACTGCAACAGGACATGTTCGTCGAGATCAACCCACGCGATGCCAACAACCTGGGCATTCGCGACGGGGCTCAGGTCTGGGTCGAAGGGCCTGAGGGTGGTAAGGTCAAGGTGATGGCGATGCTGACCAACAGGGTTGGTGCCGGCGTGGCCTTTATGCCATTCCACTTTGGCGGCCATTTCCAGGGTCAGGATCTGCGGGACAAATACCCCTCAGGCGCTGATCCCTATGTGCTGGGAGAAAGTTCGAACACCGCCCAGACCTATGGCTATGATTCAGTAACCCAGATGCAGGAGACCAAAGCGACTCTCTGCAAGATCTCAGCAGCGTAAGGAGGACGACAATGGCTAGAGCAAAGTTTCTCTGCGACGCTGAACGCTGCATCGAATGCAACGCCTGCGTAACCGCGTGTAAGAACGAGCACGAGGTGCCTTGGGGCATCAACCGCCGCAGAGTGGTGACGATCAATGACGGCGACCCGGGCGAACGCTCGATCTCGGTTGCCTGTATGCATTGCTCGGATGCGCCCTGTATGGCGGTGTGCCCGGTTGACTGCTTCTATCAGAACGAAGAAGGGGTCGTCCTGCACTCCAAGGACCTGTGCATTGGCTGCGGCTATTGCTTCTATGCGTGCCCCTTCGGCGCGCCGCAATACCCACAGGCAGGCAACTTCGGATCACGTGGCAAGATGGACAAATGTACCTTCTGCGCCGGTGGCCCCGAGGAAACGCACTCGACCGCAGAGTTCGCCAAATACGGTCGCAACCGGATCGCAGAAGGCAAACTGCCCATCTGCGCCGAGATGTGTTCCACCAAGGCCCTGCTTGCCGGTGACGGCGACGTGGTATCGGCCATCTATCGCGAACGCGTAGTGGCGCGCGGTTTCGGGTCTGGCGCCTGGGGGTGGGGCACAGCCTACGACCAAAAAGACGGCTGATCCTTGGCCAAACCTTCCCCGGCGCGCAAACCGTGTGCCGGGGAGCACTAAGATTTTTCGACGAAAAATCTCTGCCCGCCCGGAAAAGGGCCTACGCCAATGACCGCGTCACGAGGTTCATATGACTTTCCTGCGACTTCTGTTCTGTCTCATTGTTTTGACTGTTCCTGCCCTTGCTCAGGATGCTCCGGATCGCAATTCGACGGGTGGTGCGACCACGCTCGAGGATATCTTGGCCCGGCAGCGAGGTGAAGACGTGGACACCACATATCGCTCGGATAACACCGGCAAGGGCAATGCCGAAGGCCTGTTGGGCCAGTTGGGCACACGTGGCGTGGCGTCTGACAGCGACGTCTATCGCGCTTTGCGCTATGGCTCGGCGGATGTGACCGTTTCGTCGAACGGTCCTGCGGCCAGCGTCTTGATACAGGACGGAGGCATGTGGTGGTTGAATTTCCGAACAGGCCCGTTGCGCGATTACGGCACGTATATTCTGGCCGGGATGCTTGGCATCCTGCTGCTGTTCTTCTTGGTCCGGGGTAAAATCCGCATTGATGGTGAAAAGACGGGACGCACAGTTACGCGTTTCTCGGGCTTTGAGCGGTTCGGACATTGGTTGTTCGCGGGCTCTTTCTTGATCCTTGGCCTGACCGGTTTGCTGACCCTTTATGGTCGAGACTTTTTGATCCCGATCTTCGGGAAAGAAGGCTTTGCGGCCATAGCGCAGGGCTGCAAATGGCTGCATAACAACCTCGCCTGGGCCTTCATGCTTGGTTTGATCATGGTCACTGTGAACTGGATCGCCCACAACATCCCCAACCGCACCGACCTGAAATGGCTGGCCGCCGGCGGCGGGTTGTTCACGAAAGGCAGCCATCCCCCGGCCAAAAAATTCAACGCGGGTCAAAAGATCATCTTCTGGGCCTGTATCCTGCTGGGCGTATCGATCAGCCTGTCTGGCCTGTCTCTGCTGTTCCCGTTTGAGATGCCGCTGTTTGCTAAGACCTTCTCAATCGCAAATGCCACCGGCATCCCGCAGATGTTGGGTATGAACCTTCCGGTGCAGATGTCCCCCCAAGAAGAGATGCAATATGCTCAGGTTTGGCACGTGATGGTCGCCTATGTCTTCATCGCCATCATCATCGCGCATATCTACCTGGGCTCGGTGGGCATGGAGGGCGCTTTCGACGCGATGGGCACCGGCGAGGTCGAGGAACAATGGGCGCGTGAGCACCACTCGCTTTGGCTGGAAGAGGTCCAGGAAAAAGAGGCCAATAAGGCAGCGGCCTCGCCTGCGGAATAGATGCGCAGTCTAATCCTTGCACTGGTGTTGACCCCCCTGCCCGCTTTGGCCGAGTTTTTCACGCTGAAAGGTCATGGCGGGCCGATCATGGGGATTGCCTCCGCGCCGGACGGCCGGATTGCGACGGCCAGCTTCGACAACTCCGTCGGCCTGTGGTCAGACCGCACGCCGCAATGGCTTGAAGGGCACGAGGCTGCCGTGAACAGCGTCGCCTTTGGCGGCACAGCGATCTATTCCGCGGGTGACGACTTTACCCTGCGCCGGTGGCCGGATGGCCAAATCCTCGGGCGGCACAAAGGCAAGATCGTCGATATTGCTGTTTCAAACTCCCACATCGCCACTGCCAGTTGGGACGGCACGATAGGGGTTTGGCCGCTTGACGGGTCAGAGCCAAGGATATTGGGGCCCACAGGCAGCGGTGTGAATGCTGTTGTGTTCACACCAAACGGGGATGCGCTGTATACCGGCGGGGTTGATGGGGCGGTTCGTCTTTGGGATGTCGCAACCGGTCAGGAAAAACTGCGACTGGTTGATAACGGGTTCGGCATCAACGAACTGGTCCTGAATCCCCATGAAAACTGGATTGCCTATGGGGCCGTCGATGGCGTCACGCGCATTCGTGATCTGACTACAGGCGACGAGCATGATTTCACCCTGGACCGCCGTCCAATCCTTGCGCTGGCTCTCAGCCCGGACCGCAGCTTGCTGGCGGTGGGGGATGGTGAGGGTCATATCATGTTGGTCGATACCATCGACTGGCGCATCGCACAGGATTTCCGGGCCACATTGCGCGGTCCGGTCTGGGCGCTGGCCTTCTCAACCGATGGTAAAAACATCTATGCAGGTGGTATAGATGAGGCGATGTATAGCTGGCCGGTATCTGACCTTGGCGACCAACAACTGATGGCCGCGACTGAACCTAGTTTTCTGAAGAACCCTGACCAGATGGACAATGGCGAGCGCCAATTCGTGCGCAAATGCTCGATCTGCCACAGCCTGACGGCGGACGGGCACAGACGTGCTGGACCTACGCTCTCTGGTGTGTTTGGTCGCCGGGCGGGCAGCTTACCGGGATATTTCTACTCGGACACGCTGCAAGACTCTGATATCATTTGGAATGGCGAGACGATAAATGCCCTTTTCGACCAAGGACCAGACCATTACATTCCGGGATCGAAGATGCCCATGCAACGGATTACACAAGCGGATGACCGCATAGATTTGATCGCCTTTCTGCGCCGCGTCACGGCACCGGAAAACTGAACCGGAGGTAAATATGAAAGCCTTTCTAGCCGCAGTTGCCACGATGGCTGTAATTGCCGTCGCTGCGCCATTTGCCTTAGGCCAATTCGGATTCAGCGCGGCGAATGCCAGCGCGGGTTCGGCCGTGCGCCTCGACTGAATGTCAGAATACCTGACCACCAAAGAACTGGCGGACCTGCTGCGCATTGGCGAGCGTAAAGCCTATGACCTTGCCTCATCCGGCGAGGTCCCCTGTGTCCGTGCCATGGGCAAACTCTTGTTTCCAAGGGCCGAAGTCATTGCCTGGCTGAACGCATCGCGCTGCGGACCGCAGGTCGCAGAACCGTCGCTGCCGCCGATCGTGGCGGGCAGTCATGATCCGCTGTTGGATTGGGCTCTGCGGGAAAGCGGGTCGGGCCTGGCAACTTATTATGACGGCTCATTTGACGGCTTGAATCGCCTGAAAGAACGATCAGCGCAGGCTGCGGCGCTGCATATCCACGAGACAGACGGATTCAACACGCAATCTCTGCAGGACCATCTGGGAGAGGCACCCGTCATTCTGTTCGAACTAGCAAAACGCCAGCGTGGGCTACTAATGGCCCCCGGTGTGACTGGGATATCGGACTTTTCTGACCTCAGGGGCCGTCGCATTCTTCTTCGTCAGGACAGTGCCGCCAGTCAACGGTTGTTCGACACGCAACTGCAGGCGCACGGCCTGAACCGAGACGATCTGGATACCCTGCCGACCTGCGCACGTACCGAAGAAGAGCTGGCCATAGCCCTGCATGACAATAAAGCCGATGCCGGATTCGGCCTGGGTGCGCTTGCAGGGCTGTACAATCTGGGCTTTGCCCCGACCCATACCGAACGCCTGGACCTTGCTATCTGGAGGCGCGCCTATTTCGATGGCCCGATGCTTCGGTTGCTCGGCTTTGTGCAATCCGACCGCTTTGCCACCCGGGCAGAAGAATTCGGCGGGTATGACTTGTCGGATCTGGGAACCATCCATCACAATGGAGCCAGCGGCTGACCCTATTGGGCGTTGGGAAAGAACAGCTGCTGGCCGTCCAGCGTGTAAGATGCGATGGCCGCCTGCCCTTCGGGTCCGGTCAACCAGTCAATAAAGCGCTGCCCCGAGGCCGCCCGCACTTTGGGATGCTTGTCAGGGTTCACAAGAATAATCCCATATTGATTAAACAGGCGCGGATCGCCCTCAACCATAACCTCTAGGTTTCCCTTATTGCCAAAGCTCTGCCAAGTCGCGCGATCCGTCAGCGCATAAGCCCCCATCCCGCTGGCCACATTCAGTGTCGCCCCCATCCCGGATCCGGTTTCCCGGTACCAGGTGCCCGAGGCGCCGGTCGGGTCAATACCGGAGGTGGCCCAATGGCCCAGTTCCGCCTTATGCGTCCCGCTGTCATCCCCGCGAGAGGCGAAGGGCGCCTCGGCCTCAGCGACCGCAGTCAGCGCCGCGATAATGTCAGTCCCACCTTTCACTTTGGCGGGATCGGATTTTGGCCCTACAAGGACAAAATCATTGTACATCACGCCCGACCGCTCAACACCCCAACCATCTGCCACAAACTTCTCTTCGGCAGGTTTGGCGTGAACCAGCAAGACGTCCCCGTCACCGTTGATCGCATTGCGGATCGCCTGCCCTGTACCAACAGCCACCACGCGGACATCAATCCCGCTTTCGGCTTCAAAGCCTGGCAGGATATGGTCGAACAAGCCCGAATTCTGAGTCGACGTGGTTGATTGGACTACAATAAATGGTGTTTCGGTCAATGCGGCTGTAGTGTTCAGGCCAAGCGCGATTACTGCAGCCCCGACGAATTTGCGGATCATTTGAACTCCATATTCTGATTAGGTTACCAGACCACCGGCAACAAACCGGCGCGCGGCGTCACTTGTCGGGGCATCCAGAACTTGTTTGGCAGCACCGTGTTCGACCACGTGCCCGGCCTGCATCATGACGATATCCGTTGCCAGACGGCGTGCCTGACCGATATCGTGGGATACCATGACAATGCGTACCCCTCGGTTCGAAGCGCGCAAGATCATCCGTTCGATCATCTGCGTAGCACCGGGATCAAGCGAACTGGTTGGTTCGTCCAGGAACAAAGTCTCCGGGTCCAGCGCCAGCGCGCGCAGGATGGCCAGCCGTTGCGCCTCGCCCCCGGACAGCGATCTGGCGGACTGGCGCGCCTTACCCTCTAGCCCACCTTCGGCCAGCAATTCGTCGATCCGGGATTTGCGAATTGCACGGGACATGCCCTGACGCTTTAGCACAAAATCAAGATTGGTTGACACGGACCGGCGCAACAGAACCGGTCTTTGAAACACCATCGCCTGTCGTGATTTGTGATACGCATTCAGGGCAATCCCGTCCTGCTGAACCCTGCCGCTATCCGGGACGATAAGCCCGTGCAAACAGCGCAAAAGCAGGCTCTTGCCCGCTCCGTTCGGCCCAAGGATCAAAGTTGGTCCCAGCCCCATCAGGGATAACTCTGGCACTTGAAGCAGTGTCTTTCCCTTGCGGGAAATCTGTAAACTGTGAACAGAAAGACATTTCACCATCTCGGGCACCAGATCACGCATGGCGCAACCCTTCCTTCTCGGCCCGCAGGCTAAGCGTGCTGACCATGGCGTTTACTGCGATGGCTATGGCAATCAGGATCGCCCCAAGCGCAAGCGCCAAGGCCAAATTACCCTTGGACGTTTCAAGGGCGATTGTCGTCGTCATCACCCGCGTGACGTGATTGATATTGCCGCCAACGATAATAACCGCTCCAACTTCGGCAATCGCACGGCCAAACCCCGCCAGCAATGCCGTAACAAGAGACAGCCGCGCATCCCACAATAGCACCGGAATCGATGCCATCCGCGACAGGCCGAGTGAGCGGAGTTGCTCGGAATATTCCTCGGCCAGCATTTCGACCACTTGACGTGTCAGTGCGGCAACGATCGGGGTCACCAGAACGACCTGAGCAATAATCATCGCCGTCGGTGTGTAGAGCAATTCAAGGACCCCCAACGGGCCGGAACGCGACAGCATCAGATAGACCAGCAAACCTACCACAACCGGGGGCAAGCCCATCAAGGCATTCATCAAGACGATCAGAATCCGCCGCCCTGGAAAACGCGCAACGGCCAAAGCCGCGCCCATGGGCATCCCGATAACGGCAGAAATCAGAACGGCAAAAACAGAGACTTTCAGGGACAACAGAACAATCGCCCACAGCTCCGGATCCCAATGAAGGATCAAAGCAAGCGCCGACCTGAATTCTGTTGTAAAATCCTGCATTATCTACCTGATATCTCCCATGTTGAACAGTTTGCTATAATTTACAGGTAATTACTATGACAAACGCCCTACAAGTTCAGTCACATTTTCGACGCTTCCAACAAAAAACGCGGCCCCATTTGGGACCGCGCCATATTCCATCGTGAACCTGACTCAGTTCAGTGCTGCATCCGAAATCTGATGCGTCCAGGCACCTTCGGGTTGTTTTGTGATAACGGGATCAGAACCACCGGCAAGCAGCGTCCCTACAGTGCGCTCAAAATCCGCCGGATCAAGCGATCCGTTTGAGCCCGCAGTCAGCTTGGCAATCTCACCCATCATACGTTTCTGATGCGCTTCGGTCTGGGCGCCAGTCTCGTCATTTTCAAGCACGATATCGGCCGCTTCATCTGGGTTCTCCTCGGCATATTTCCACCCCTTCATCGACGCCCGCACGAAACGTTCCATCTTGTCGACAAATGCCGCGTCGTTCAGGTTCTCTTCAAGAACGTACAGGCCGTCTTCCAGCGTCGCGACGCCCTGATCTTCGTATTTGAATGTGACCAGTTCGTCGGGGCTGACGCCGGAATCTATGACCTGCCAGTATTCGTTATAGGTCATGGTGCTGATGCAATCAGCCTGACGCTGCAGCAGCGGGTCGACATTAAAGCCCTGCTTCAAAACCTCGACGCCATTTTCGCTCTTGCCACCGGTATCAATGCCCAGCTGGCTCATCCAGCTCATGAAGGGGAATTCGTTGCCAAAGAACCAGACGCCCAGTGTCCGGTTCTTAAGGTCTTCTGGTGCGGAAATACCGGCATCTTTCCAGCAGGTCAGCATCATACCCGAGCTTTTGAAAGGCTGGGCAATATTCACCAGCGGCAGGCCCTTTTCGCGCGCGGCCAACGCAGCTGGCATCCACTCGACCGTCACGTCAGCGCCCCCACCGGCAATGACCTGTGTCGGCGCTATGTCCGGGCCGCCTGGCAGAATTGTGACATCAAGACCTTCTTCTTCGTAGAACCCTTTGTCTTTGGCCACGTAATAACCTGCGAACTGAGCTTGCGTGACCCATTTCAACTGCAATGTCACCTCATCCGCTGACCAGGCTGCACTGGCGGCCAGGCTAAAGGCGGCAACCGCCCCGCTGAGTATCTTTTTCATCTTCACATCTCCTAGTTTCAGTTGGCGCCCCATTTTTCATTTTTGGGGTCTGTTGAATTTTTATCCGCGCTGCGATGGGTGCCAGAAGGTCACCGCCTTTTCGATCATGGCCACCAGACCATAAAATGATGTCCCGGCCAAAGCCGCCACTACGATCTCGGCCCAGACCATATCCAGTGAGAGCTGCCCCACGCTGGTTGATATCCGAAACCCCATGCCAAGCGTCGGTGAGCCAAAGAACTCGGCCACGATAGCGCCGATCAATGCAAGGGTGGTGGATATCTTGAGACCATTGAAAACAAATGGCATCGCGGCAGGCAAGCGCAGCTTCAGAAAGCTTTGCCAATAGGTGGCGGCATAGGTCTCCATCAGGTCGCGCTGCATTGCTGTCGCCTCGCGCAGCCCGGCGACGGTGTTCACCAGCATTGGGAAAAAGACCATCACGACAACCACCGCCGCTTTGGAGTGCCAGTCGAACCCGAACCACATGACCAGAATCGGCGCGGTGCCGACAATCGGCAGAGCAGCCACGAAGTTGCCCACGGGCAAAAGCCCAAGGCGTAGAAAATCCCACCGGTCCACTGCAATCGCCATCAGGAGGGCGGCTCCACAGCCGATGATGTAACCGCTCAGCGCGCCCTTGATGATGGTTTGCACGAAATCCATCCAAAGCGTTGGCAAACTGTCCCAGAACCGAATCCAGATAACCGATGGAGCGGGCAGAATGACCAAAGACACCTCAAGGCCGCGCACTAAAAGCTCCCAGATGACGATGATAGTCAGACCAAAGATCAGCGGAGCCAGAAACCGGACCATCCGCGTATCAGCATAAGGCCCGCTGGCCAAGCGGCCGTTCAACCACCATCCCAACAGCCACACACCGAGTGCGCCCAGAATTGGTATCATTGCGCAATCCCCATCCGTTTCAGGACGGACTTTTCAATCAGCCCCAGAAGCCCCACAAGACAGGCCGCCAGAATCGCCGCCGCAAACAGGGCCGACCAGATTTGCACGGTCTGACCATAATAGCTGCCTGCCAGCAGGCGCGCACCCAGTCCCGCAACTGCCCCGGTGGGCAATTCCCCCACGATGGCCCCTACCAATGAAGCCGCAATGCCTATCTTCAGCGATGTGAACAGATACGGCATCGAGGCCGGCAAACGCAGTTTCCAGAACCCCTGCGCGTGGCTCGCGCTATAGGTACGCAGCAAATCCAGTTGCATCGCATCCGGGCTGCGCAAACCTTTGACCATGCCCACCACGACAGGAAAAAAGCTGAGATAGGCCGATATGACCGCCTTGGGGATGATCCCCTGCACACCAACGGAATATAGGACCACAATGATCATTGGGGCCAGAGCGATGATCGGGATGGTCTGGCTGACTATCGCCCAGGGCATGACCGACAGGTCCATGACCCGGCTATGTACGATCCCAACAGCCAGCAGAATTCCCAGGCCGGTGCCAATGGCAAAACCCAGTATCGTCGCACTCAGCGTCACCCAGCCGTGATAAACCAGCGAGCGCTTTGAGGTGATTTTCTTCTGAACTGTTGTCTTCCATATCTCAACGGCCACCTGATGCGGAGCGGGCAACCGCGGACGATCCTGTTCCCACGTGGCTGGAATGGCAAAGCTATTGTCCAGAACCAAGCTGAATTCGGACAGATCGCGACGATCTTTTGCCGAGGGTGGCTGAACTGTGGCCCCGGCCCGTTCTTGTTCGGTCAGAACGCCTTTGATATTCATCGGAATACAAGCGGCGTACCAAAAGGCTACTATGACGGCCAGTACCGTCAATACAGCCCAGAATGCCTTGAACCCGCTGCTATTCATCCGAATGCCCCGCGCGCAACCCTTCTCGCACCCTATGGGCAACTTCGATGAATTCCGGCGTGTCGCGAATATCGAGCGGCCGCTCTTTCGGCAACGGACTGTCGATCACGTCAGTGATCCGTCCGGGCCGAGGGCTCATTACAACGATCTTGGTGCTCAGATAGACGGCCTCAGGGATGGAATGGGTGACAAACCCAATGGTCTTTTCAGTCCGCGCCCAAAGCGCCAGAAGCTGCTCGTTCAGGTGATCGCGGACAATCTCATCCAACGCGCCAAAAGGTTCGTCCATAAGCAGGATATCCGCATCAAAGGCCAGCGCCCGTGCGATGCTGGCCCGTTGCTGCATTCCCCCCGACAACTGCCAGGGAAACTTTCCACCAAACCCTTCAAGATCAACAAGTTCCAAAACCTTGTTTACGCGTTCTTCCTGCTCGGCAGCTGTAAACCCCATGATTTCAAGCGGGAGCTTGATGTTCTTGGAAATGGTGCGCCAAGGGTACAGACCCGCGGCCTGAAATACATAACCATAGGCCCGTTTCCGCCGCGCTTCATCCGGGGTCATACTGTTGACGGTCAATGTCCCGCCAGTCGGTGTTTCCAACGCAGCGATGCACCGCAAAAAGGTGGTCTTACCACAGCCGGAAGGTCCGATGAAGCTGACGAATTCTCCCTTTTCGATGGTCAGGTTCACATCCTTCAGAGCGTGGACCGGCCCGTCATTGGTCTGAAAGGTCAGATCCAGTTGCCGCGCCTCGATTACAGGCGGTGCAGCGGTTTCAATATTCATTCCATCCCCTTGAACTTAAACCGTAATAAGACGTGATATCTGCCACATATTCTGTCATACACCGGTTGCTGGAATACCCGTGCGTACCACCGGTCGCGGCGCTGTCAGCTCTTTCCAAGTACTCAGCGCCTTGTTGACGGTTGTATTGGCCTCGCGTTCAACAAATTGGCCATGGCCTTCCTGAGTCCTGATCTCTCCGTCATGCACTGCAACCTGCCCACGGGTCAGAGTAAAGCGCGGCAAGCCTTTGACCTCTTTGCCCTCAAACACGTTGTAGTCGATCGAAGATTGCTGCGATTTCGCGCTGATCGTCTTGCCTTTCTCAGGATCCCACACCACCAAATCGGCATCGGCACCTACAAGAACTGCGCCCTTTTTTGGATAACAATTCAATATCTTGGCGATGTTTGTTGAAGTGACTGCCACAAATTCATTTGGCGTCAGCCGACCAGTGTTCACCCCATGAGTCCACAGCATCGGCATCCGGTCTTCCAACCCTCCGGTACCGTTCGGGATCTTGGTGAAATCCCCCACGCCAAAGCGTTTCTGATCCGTCGTAAAGGCGCAATGGTCGGTGGCCACGACACTCAACGAACCAGATTGTAATCCGTTCCACAGGCTATCCTGATGCTGCTTGTTTCGGAACGGAGGGCTCATGACCCGCCGCGCCGCGTGGTCCCAATCCTGGTTGAAATACTCGCTCTCATCCAAGGTCAGATGCTGGATCAAAGGTTCCCCCCACACCCGCTTGCCCTGCATCTTGGCACGCCGAATGGCCTCATGCGCCTCTTCGCACGAAGTGTGCACCACATACAGCGGCACTCCGGCCATATCCGCGATCATGATCGCGCGGTTGGTCGCTTCGCCCTCGACCTGCGGCGGACGGGAATAGGCATGTGCCTCGGGACCTGTATTGCCTTCGGCCAACAGCTTGGCGCTGAGCTCGGCAACAACATCGCCATTCTCGGCATGCACCATGGCCGTTCCACCCAGCTCGGCAAGACGCTTGAACGAAGCATACATTTCATCGTCATTGACCATCAACGCGCCCTTATAGGCCATGAAATGCTTGAACGTGTTGATGCCGCGTGTCTCGATCACCGTCTTGAGGTCATCAAACACCTGCTCGCCCCACCAGGTCACCGCCATGTGGAAAGAATAGTCGCAATTTGCACGTGTCGACTTGTTATCCCAGCGCTTGAGCGCATCCAACAGGCTTTCACCTGGGTTGGGCAGAGCGAAATCAACCACCATCGTGGTTCCTCCGGCCAATGCCGCCCGGGTTCCGCTCTCGAAATCATCGCTGGAATAGGTGCCCATGAACGGCATTTCCAAATGCGTATGCGGGTCGATCCCGCCAGGCATCACATAGCAGCCTGTCGCATCCAGTTCCGTATCACCTTTTAGGTCCGGCCCAATCTCGGTGATCACCCCATGCTCGACCCTCACATCCGCCTGGTAAGACAAATCCGCGGTTACGACGGTCCCGTTCTTGATAACAGTGCTCATATCAATCTCCCTGATGCGGTCTGCGCCGCTTGCTTCATCTGGCTACAAAAACCTCGGGGGAGTCGCCCAACGGGCGACGGGGGTAGAGCCCCCTATTCCACAATCCCAGCCGTCTCTACGACCGCATGAAACAGAACATCCGCCCCGGCGGCAGCCCAATCCTTGCTGATTTCTTCGGCTTCGTTATGGCTTAGCCCATCCACACAAGGGCACATCACCATCGCTGTTGGTGCAACCCGGTTGATCCAGCAGGCATCATGACCGGCGCCCGAAATGATATCTGTATGAGAATAACCCAACCGTTCAGCCGCATCGCGCACGGCTGCCACGCAGCCTTCATCAAATTGCACCGGATCAAATCCGCCGACCTTCTCGAATTCGATCTGTAGGCCCATCTCATCCACGATATCTTCGGCCGCTACGCGCAGACGATTTTCCATATCGGTGATCACGTCCAGATCGGGCGAACGGAGATCGACAGTAAACACAACTTTCCCCGGGATCACGTTACGCGAATTCGGAAACACATCAATATGCCCCGCCGCACCCACCGCGTGGGGCGCATGGGACCAAGCAATCTCGTCAACCTTTTCAAGGATACGCGCCATCGCCAATCCGGCATTCTTGCGCATCGGCATCGGCGTAGACCCGGTATGGGCGTCCTTTCCGGTAACTGTAATCTGGGTCCAGCTGAGACCCTGACCATGGGTGACAACGCCGATATCCTTCCCCTCGGCCTCAAGAATGGGGCCCTGTTCGATATGCAGCTCAAAAAAGGCGTGCATCTTTCGGGCACCAACCTCTTCGTCACCGCGCCAGCCAATGCGGCTCAGCTCATCTCCGAACTTCTTACCTTCGGCATCCTCACGGTCATAAGCCCAATCCTGCGTATGCATCCCGGCGAAAACCCCCGAGGACAGCATCGCAGGTGCATAGCGCGTGCCTTCTTCATTCGTCCAGTTGGTCGCAACGATTGGATGTTTGGTCTTGATTCCCAAATCATTGAGCGTGCGGATGATTTCCAGCCCGCCCAATACACCCAGAACACCGTCATATTTGCCGCCTGTCGGCTGCGTATCCAGATGTGAACCCACATAGACCGGCAATGCCTCGGGGTCCGTGCCCTCTCGATGCGCAAACATATTGCCCATTTGGTCCAGCCCCAT
Organism: Ruegeria sp. YTSA108; assembly: GCF_059610185.1. Classification (NCBI taxonomy): domain Bacteria; kingdom Pseudomonadati; phylum Pseudomonadota; class Alphaproteobacteria; order Rhodobacterales; family Roseobacteraceae; genus Ruegeria; species Ruegeria sp. YTSA108. Next base: position 444,271 of record NZ_JBXWND010000001.1, read on the forward strand.
GGTGCACCCGGCCTCTTCGCACCATTTCTGAAACAGCGCGCGGCCTGCCGCATCTTCATCCGTCAAGGTCTGACGATTATTGCCCCCCGCAACACCCGGGCCAATCTTGGCCATCTCCATCAGGCTGTCCCACAACCTGTCGCCATTGATCCTGAGGTTCTGCGCCGGAGCTGCCATCCTAGTCTTCCCTGTTGCTTGCGATTTGCTCGCTTTTGGTGTCTTGATTTGACCATCTGGTCAAACTCACGCTATCACGGGTTCGACATCAGTCAAGAAATAGCAGAGCTCGGTGGGAATTTTTGGCATATTCCGCACTTGCGAGCCCAAAAATCAGACAGGCAAAGACATGTCCAAAGACCGCGCACCAACACGAATTCAGAAAAAAAATCGCGCTGCAATTCTAGAAGCCGCTTTGAACGTGTTTTCTGCCTACGGTTTCCGCGGTGCCACCGTCGACCAGATTGCTGCCGAGGCCGGGTTGAGCAAGCCGAATCTTCTATATTATTTCCCCTCAAAAGAAGCGATTCACACGGCCCTTCTATCTGGCCTTCTCGAGATTTGGCTGGCCCCTCTCCATGATCTCGACGCCGACGGGGACCCATTGGAAGAGATACGCGCATATATCCATCGCAAACTGCAAATGAGCCGGGAACTTCCGCGCGAAAGCCGTCTGTTTGCCAATGAACTGGTCCAGGGTGCGCCACGCATACACGATGCATTGTCCAATGATCTCAAAACTTTGATGGATGAGAAGACCGCAATCCTTACGGCCTGGATGGAGCAGGGTAAAATCGCGCGCCTCCATCCCTACCACCTTATTTTCTCCATCTGGGCTTTGACACAGCATTATGCGGATTTCGATGTCCAGGTTCGGGCCATTCTTGGCGACGAAGACCCGTATGAAGGTGCTGAACCGTTCATCGACACGCTCTACCGCAAATTGCTGGCGCCTTAGGTTTTCGTTAGCCGGAACCCGCTCACCCTCAGCCTAGGATGACGCTACTCTTTTCTTCCCGGTCCACACACAGAGGCCGTGGTAAGGCTTTCGGTTGGGTGGGTAGAGCGAGAAGTGGGGCATGAGGCGTTCCAAGACGAAGTGAGGAGGCGCGGATATCATCTGATCCGCACCGCCACCCAATATGTCGCAAACTGCCACAACGCCCCCTCATCGACATCCTGCTCTAAGAAAATTCGACGAGTTTTCTTGGACTACTCGGCGGCTTTCGCCATTGGATTGTTGGGATGGGTTGTCCAGTTGCCATATTCGGGCTGCACTTCTTGTCCCGTGCGCGGGTCGATTTCGCCAGCGGCCATCGGCACCATCGAAATACATCCTTCAACCGGGCACACATCCACGCACAGGTTACAGGCCACACATTCGTCATCCATAACCTCGAACACGCGCTCTTCGGACATTGAAATGGCCTGGTGGCTGGTGTCTTCGCAGGCGGCATAGCAACGGCCACACTTGATGCACTGATCCTGATCAATCTTGGCCTTGGCGACATAATTCAGGTTCAGATATTGCCAGTCGGTCACGTTTGGAACCGCAAGACCGACAATTTCCGAGACGTCCTGATACCCTTTTTCATCCATCCATTTCGACAGGCCCGCCGTCAGTTCGTCAATGATCTTGAACCCATAGGTCATCGCTGCCGTGCAGACCTGAACATTGCCGCAACCCAATGCCATAAACTCTGCAGCATCGCGCCAGGTAGTCACACCGCCAATACCCGAGATCGGCATTCCGTTCGTTGCCTGTCCACGCGAAATCTCGGACACCATCGACAGGGCAATCGGTTTCACCGCAGGGCCACAATAGCCGCCGTGGCTGCCTTTGCCGTCAATCGAGGGTTCAGGGCTGAAGCTATCCAGATTGACACTGGTAATCGAATTAATCGTGTTGATCAGCGATACCGCATCCGCACCACCATTCTTTGCGGCCTCGGCGGGCTTGCGGATATCAGTGATATTCGGCGTCAGTTTCACGATGACCGGACGGTCATAGTATTTCTTGCACCAGCGCGTCACCATCTCGATATATTCCGGCACCTGCCCTACGGCCGCCCCCATCCCGCGCTCGCTCATCCCGTGTGGACAGCCAAAGTTCAGTTCGATCCCGTCGGCACCGGTTTCGGCAACACGCGGCAGGATAGCCTTCCAGGCTTCTTCTTCGCACGGCACCATGATCGAGGCGATCAGGGCGCGATCTGGATAATCAGCCTTAACCCGCGCCATTTCTTCAAGGTTTACCTCTAATGGGCGGTCTGTAATCAGCTCGATATTGTTCAGACCCAACAACCGACGGTCTGCGCCGTAGATCGCCCCATACCGCGGGCCATTAACATTGACGACCGGTGGACCTTCGGACCCGAGTGTTTTCCACACCACACCGCCCCATCCGGCCTCAAAGGCGCGGCGGACGTTATATTCCTTGTCCGTCGGCGGCGCAGATGCCAACCAATATGGGTTGGGGCTTTCAATTCCTAGAAAGTTCGATTTCAAATCAGCCATTTATCCGGCCTCCCTGATGCTTGCAGGCATCTTGATCATTGAGTTTCACGCAATCAGACTTGCGTGGATATCCATCGCGGCATCGCGCCCCTCGGCCACTGCAGTCACGGTCAGGTCATCCCCGCCTGCGGCGCAGTCGCCTCCGGCCCAGACCGCTTGTACCGATGTGCGCCCGGCGCCCGTGACGGCGATCTTGTTCCCGTCCAACGTCAGCCCTTCGGGCGCTCCTTCCAGCGTCTGACCTATTGCCTTCAGCACCTGATCGGCAGGCAGGCGGGTTTTCTCGCCGGTGCCCTTCAACTGACCGTCATGGCTGGCAGTATACTCCAATTCGATCTCGGCGGCTGCCCCGTTGCCGTGTACGGCTATGGGCTGAACATTGGTCATGATCCTGACGCCGTGCGATGCGGCCAGATCCTGCTCATAGCGGCTGGCACCCATCGCCTCGCGTCCGCGCCGGTAGGCGATGGTGACGTTTTCCGCGCCCAGCAATTTCGACTTTACAGCTGCGTCAACCGCGGTCATGCCGCCTCCGATGACGACGACATTCCGCCCAACGGGCAGCTCAGCCAGATCGGCCGCCTGACGCACATCCGAGATAAAATCGACCGCGTCGCGCACGCCGGTCAGATCCTCGCCGCCCGCTCGCAATGCATTCACACCTGTCAGACCGATGGACAGGAAAACCGCATCATAGTTGTCAACAAGGCCATCCAGCGACAGGCCCTCGCCCAGCACCGATCCGGTCTCGATTGTGATGCCGCCGATCCTCAGCAACCAATCGATCTCAGCCTGAGCGAAATCATTGGTCGATTTATAGGCGGCAATTCCATATTCATTCAGACCGCCGGGTTTTGGGCGGCTTTCGTGAATGACCACATCATGCCCCAGCATCGCCAGCCGATGCGCACAGGCTAGCCCTGCGGGCCCTGCCCCGATCACGGCCACCGTTTTGCCGGTGAATGCGGCGCGCTGGAACGGATGGTCGCCCGATGCCATAACGCTGTCAGTAGCAAACCGCTGCAAACGCCCGATCTCGACTGGCGATCCTTCGGCGGTTTCGCGTACGCAGACTTCCTCGCACAGCGTTTCGGTCGGACAAACACGGGCGCACATGCCACCCAAGATATTCTGGCCAAGGATGGTTTCACCCGCAGCTTCAGGCTGACCGGCCTGAATCTGGCGCATGAACAATGGAATATCAATGTCTGTCGGACAGGCCGTCACACACGGCGCGTCATAGCAGAAATAGCACCGATCCGCGGCCACTGCGGCCTCATGCGGGGCAAGTGGTGGATGCAGATCCGTGAAATTCGAGGTCAGCTCATCGCTGGAAAGCCTCCCGGAGACTATGCCGGGGACCATCTGGCCCTGTGCCATCGCTCTACTCCCTGTAGATATGTTGTTATGGCCTCAGCTTGGCACAATCTGATTTTTTATCAAATGGTAAATTTTGCCAAATGGTCAAAAAATGAATAACCAGGCCGAAACACCCGGTTTTTTACTGTACATTGCTGGTTTTTTGGGCCGGAACCGCTCAGATCATCTGTGACAGGTGCCCGGATTTGATCCAAATTCGCGCGCCCTCTGCTCCTGCCAAAGCAGTGGAACGCGCACCTGGCGGTAATCTCAACCAGTCCCAGACCGAAAATTCTTCGTCGGATTCCTGCACCGAACCTGCGATGACAAACAACTCCAACCCATCGACTGCATCCAGATCCAGCTTTTCGCCAGGTGACAAGTTCAATACGCGAACATCTTCGCGTGAGTCCTTGAAAAGCTGAAGATTCGAATCCCCAGTAATCGACCGACGAATTTCGGTCCTGTCCTCAGGGTCAAACCGGTGCAGTTTGACTAGTATCGTCGCGCCTTCTTTTGCCGAAGGCGTATGGGAAGATGTCGGAGGATTGCGCACATAACTACCTGCAGGAAAATCACCGGTCTCGTCCTGAAACACACCGTCCAGCACCAAATACTCCTCTCCTCCATCATGCGTATGGGCGGCAAAGGCGCTTCCTGGGGCAAAGCGGACAATCGTGGTGGCGCGGGCGACCTCTTCCCCGATCCGGTCCAACATCTTGCGCTCGACCCCTGCGGCAGGTGACGCAATCCAGTCATTCCGGTCGAAATGCACAGCAACACGTTTTGTGAAATCTGCGTTAACTCTCATGCGGCTTCTCCTGTTGGGTCTGGTCTCTAGATGGTTGCGCAAGTCCTGAATTCAAAATTCAGATGCATGATCTATGATCACATCTGGTTTTGTGCCACGTCTCTACCTAGTGTACGCCCAACCAAAATTCGAGCAGTGCTGGCCCAACGCCACGAACCCGAGAGACGCCCGATGCAGACCGCAAACAATAAATTCAATATCGTGGTCATCGGCCAAAACAACCGGCTGCAATACGAGGCACTGCTGTTTGCAGCCTCGTTACGACACAGCTGTCCCGATTTCGCTGGCCGCCTGTTTGTAGCCGTTCCTCAACCGGGGGCCCGATGGTCACAGGACCCCAGCATTCAGGATGAGGATGTCCTGAAAGCGTTACACCAGCTTGGGGCCGAAATTCTACCGTTTGAAAACCGGGCTTTCGGTGGAAGCTATCCCTATGGAAACAAGATCGAGGCGCTCTTGGCCCTGCCCAAGGGGGAACCGTTTGTCTTTTTCGACAGCGATACGCTTGTCACCGGAGACCTGAATAGTGTGCCCTTCGATTTTGACCGCCCCGGTGCCTCGCTGAAAGTTGAGGGGACATGGCCGCGCCCGACCCTGTATGGTCCGGGGTATGACGGTATCTGGCGCGCCCTGTATGAGCGGTTCGAACTGGATTTCGACAGCTCCTTGGACAAGGCCCAACCAGCCGAATACTGGCGGCGCTACCTGTATTTCAATGCGGGTTATTTCTTTTACAGATGCCCACGCCAGTTCGGCGAACGGTTCCTGGAATATGCCTGCACCATCCGGGATGAGGATATCCCGGAACTCGCGGGCCAAACACTGGACCCATGGCTGGATCAGGTCGCATTGCCGCTGGTTATCCATGCCCTTGGCGGCGGCCGCGACGCACTGCCCACTGGCCTGCTGGACGGGTCGGTCACGTGCCACTACCGTCTGTTTCCTCTGCTGTATGCACGCGAAAGCGACCATGTGATCGAGGTTCTGGAAACTGTGGTTGCGCCCAACAAGTTCAAGAAAGTGCTCAAGGGCTATGACCCAATAAAGAAACTGGTGCTCCAGCGCAAAGGGCACAAAATACGCGAGATGTTCGATCGCGAAAACCTGCCTCAGCGCGAGCAGGTCATTCGCAACAAGATCAAAAGCAAAGGTCTATGGATGCGCTGACAGCAATGTTGTGCGCACGCGGCCAATCGCCTAGAGATTCTGCAACACATAGTCCAACAGGAGATTTCCACCATGTCTGACGGCCCCACCTACGGTTTCGACACGCTTCAAATTCACGCAGGCGCGCGCCCTGATCCGGCAACAGGTGCCCGTCAGACGCCGATTTATCAAACAACGGCATATGTGTTTCGCGATGCAGACCACGCGGCGGCTCTGTTCAACCTGCAGGAAGTCGGCTTTATCTATTCCCGCCTGACCAATCCCACCGTGGCGGTTCTGCAGGAACGCGTGGCAACGCTTGAGGGTGGCGTTGGAGCAGTTTGCTGCTCGTCCGGTCATGCCGCCCAAATCATGGCACTGTTCCCGCTGATGGGACCTGGCTGCAACGTGGTGGCCTCGACCCGGCTGTATGGCGGCACGATCACTCAGTTTAGCCAGACGATCAAACGGTTCGGCTGGTCTGCCAAGTTTGTGGATACTGACGATCTGGATGCTGTGAAGGACGCGATCGACGAAAATACACGAGCGGTGTTCTGCGAATCCATCGCCAACCCTGGCGGCTATGTCACCGATATACGCGCACTGGCGGATGTGACAGATGGCGCCGGCATTCCGCTGATCGTCGACAACACCTCGGCCACACCCTATCTGTGCCGCCCGATTGAGCACGGCGCGACGCTGGTTGTGCATTCAACCACCAAATACCTGACCGGCAACGGCACTGTCACCGGCGGCTGTATCGTGGATTCGGGCAAGTTCGACTGGTCCGCGAATGACAAATTTTCCTCGCTCAGCCAGCCGGAACCGGCCTATCACGGGCTGAAATTCCACGAGACATTCGGTCCGCTGGCCTTCACATTCCACGGCATCGCCATCGGCCTGCGTGATCTGGGCATGACGATGAACCCACAGGCGGCGCATTACACGCTGATGGGAATCGAGACCCTGTCTTTGCGAATGGAGCGTCATGTAGAGAACGCGCAAAAGATCGCAGCCTGGCTAGAGGCCGATGACCGCGTGGAATATGTGACCTATGCGGGCTTGCCGTCCTCGCCCTATCACGACCGGGTCAAGACGCATTACCCCAAAGGGGCCGGTGCGCTATTCACTTTTGCGGTCAAAGGCGGCTATGACGCCTGTGTCAAACTGGTGAACGCGCTGGAGATCTTCAGCCATGTGGCCAACCTGGGCGATGCGCGGTCGCTGATCATTCATTCGGCCTCGACCACCCACCGTCAGCTGACCCCGGAACAGCAAGAGGCCGCAGGCGCCGGTCCCGGCGTTGTTCGGGTTTCCATCGGCATCGAAGACGCCAACGATCTGATTGCCGATCTGGATCAGGCGCTGGCCAAGGCGACGGCCTGACAAATGGCCGGGCACGATACCAACGATCTTGGCCAACCCGTCGGCCGGCCGGTTTCGGGCAGTTTTCCGCGCCCGACGCCGCCATATACGCCGATGGAAGGCCACTATTGCTCGGTCGTGCCCCTTGATGTGAACAGGCATGCGCCCGGTCTGTACCGGGCGTTTGCCAATGACACTGATGGGCGGAACTGGACTTATCTGCCCTATGGCCCATTCGACAGCGAAGAAGATTTCGCCGCCTGGACCCGCGCGTCCTGTATTGATGCCGATCCCATGTTCCACACAGTGCTAGACGGTGATGGCACCCCGATTGGCATGGCCTCGTTCCTGCGGATAGAACCTGCGGCCGGTGTGGTCGAGGTTGGGCACATCCATTTCTCACCGCTATTGCAACGCAGCCCGAAATCCACCGAGACGATGTACCTGATGATGCGCCGCGTGTTCGACGAGCTGGGGTATCGCCGTTATGAATGGAAATGTGACGCTCTGAATGCCCCGTCCCGCAGCGCAGCCCAAAGGCTGGGCTTTACCTTCGAGGGCATCTTTCGGCAGGCCACCCATTATAAGGGGCGCAACCGCGATACGGCCTGGTACTCGATCCTCGATACAGAATGGCCGCGCATCCGCTCTGCTTTCGAGGCCTGGCTTTCACCAGAAAATTTTGATCAGTCGGGCCAGCAGCGGCAATCCCTGATGGCCCGAACCAGCGACACATCCTAGTCGGAAATCAGAAATTCCATCGACACGTTGACCGAGACCGAAATTTCGCCCCCGGAAACCGGAACGCCGCCCTCAGCCGCCATGTTCATTGCACGCATTTGAGGCATGGGATTGAACCCTCCGGCCTGTTCGCGGATCATCTGAACCGGTCCCAGCGTGACTTCGGCCGCCTGTGCCAGTTGGTTGGCCTTTGCCCGCGCCTCACCGACAGCTTTGGCCCGCGCCTGTGCCTCGAGCGGTGCAGGGTCCTGAATTCCGAAACTCAGCCCGCCGAAATTGTTGGCCCCGTCGTCAATGACCGCATCCATGATGGTACCCAACTGCGACAGATCGCGAACACGCACCACGACGCTGTTGGATGCGACAAAGCCGGAAATCTCGGGCCGCTCTCCGCTAGAACTGTTCCGCCCAGACCATACCGGCGACAAAGACAGATCACGTGTTTGCACATCACGGGTTTCGATCCCCATCTCATCCAGTCGAGTCAGAATTTTGGCAACCGCGTCCGAAGTCGCCTGCATCGCATTTGATGCCTGTGCATCTTCGTTTGTTACACCCAGGGTAATGGTGGCCATATCCGGGGCCGCATGCACCATGCCTACCGCATCAACAATGATGCGACGTTCTTCCGCAGTTGCCATCCCTACCGACGTCATGGCCAGCACAGCGGCCAGAAAAGCGATTTTCTTCAATATCTTCCCTCCAATTATCCTGATTTCAACATGGGGCTGCACCGGGTCACGGGGCAAGAGGAGACGCAGGCTTTTTCTTTCCCTCGGCGAGATCCTGCTTTAATGTCGGTCTGCGGACGAGGCATCGTTTGCATTGCAACTGACAATTATGGTTCCTCCGGATTATGAAACCCGCTTTTGCGCTGTCCATTTCTACAACCGGAATTTCTTTGCACCACAATTCCGATGGCGACTGGTTCGCCATAGGTGAGGTGTCGTTGGATGCCTCCAACTTGGAAGAGCAGTTGAAAGTGCTTCGGGACAAGGGGTTTGCGCTTGAAAATGACCTGAGTTGCAAGGTCGTTATCCCAAGGGATCAGGTCAAATTCATCAAAGTCGATACGGCCGGATCATCCTTCGAAGACACCGAACAGGCTGTGCAAAATGCTGTATCCGATGCCACCCCTTATGACCTGACAGAGCTGGTATATGTCACGGCAGATGACGGGGCGACCACATGCGTCGCCGTCGTTCCACGCGATACACTGGAGGAAGTTCGGGGGTTTGTGCTGGGATACGGATTCGTTCCGGTCGCGTTCAGCGCTGCATATGAAACAGATGACTTTCCGACCGAACCGTTTTTCCCGCTTGGGGACGCGCCTGCGACCACAAACGCGCCCAAAGTGATCCCCACAGACCCCGCGCAGGATATTACGGTTGTTCATGCGATCGCCGATTCTACCGCTCCGACCAGCTTTTGGCCTGTCCAAAAAGTGGCCGCACCTAACTGGACCTCTCTGCCATCAGTGCGAATTGCAGCGGCGGTGGCTTTGATGTTGGTGGCCGGTGGCATATGGAGTCTTTTCAGAGACGACAGCCCTGCCCCTGCTGATTCAGAACTCGCCCTGCTGGACGAAACAATATCCCAACCCGAACCGAGTTCTGGACCTGTCGAGCCCGCAGAGACACCCGCAGAACAGGCAGAAGTCACAGAGCCCGAGACTGCAGAGCCAGAAATGGCACCGACCTCTGAATCAGAGTCCGAGCTGTCTGCAACCGACCAGGCCATTCTTGAGGCGCTGAACGTTGCGCCCGCGTTGGTAGACGAAATCGAGCTTGAGCCTGAACCTCAGTTAGTTCCGACACAGCCGGAGATCGAAATCACGTCACCGGGCCTTTTGATAGCGCCAGCGCAGGATCCGCAAATTGAGCTGTATCTGGCCTCCAAAGACGACTCGAATCTGTCGCGTGATGCAATCGCATTGCCGCCAGTACACACATACGACACCGACCTACCATTTGATTTCGAACCACTTTCAACCGCTGCCGGGGCAAGGTTCAGCCTTGACGAGCGCGGGCTGGTAATACCAACCAAAGAAGGCGTCTTGAACCCGGACGGAGTGGTTGTCTATTTGGGAACACCTTCGAAAACTCCCCCTCCATCGGCTTTGGTCCGGCTGGAAAAGGCACCTGTTGAGGAAGTGGTCGACAACAGGCTGGCGACATTGCGACCAAAACCAAGGCCCGAGAACCTGACCGAAAATTTTGAACGGCAACGGCTTCAAGGGCGTACATTGAAGGAATTGTCCGGAATTCGCCCGAAACCGCGCCCGGAATCCCTGTTGCGTGCTCCGCCGCCCCCGGAATCGACTGAGCCCCTTGCGGAAATGAGGGTGCCGCGCCCCAAACTCCGACCGGCCGGACTGACCCGGCAGGCCAGTGCAGGTACTGCGACTTTGGGTTCGGCAGCTGGAATTGAACAGCTCAACAATGAGGTCGGAACGTTCCAGCCCAAAACCACAGCGCCCAAAATCCCATCCTCGGCTTCGGTTGCACGGCAGGCCACAATCGACAATGCAATCAACCTGCGGAAACTGAACCTGATCGGGGTTTACGGCAGCCCATCCAATCGCCGCGCATTGGTTCGGCTGCCCAGTGGCAGGTACAAAAAGCTCAAGATCGGGGACAGGCTTGACGGCGGCAATGTCATTGCTATCAGCGACAATGAATTGCGCTATCAGAAACGCGGGCGAAACGTGGTTCTCAAGATGCCACGTGGTTAAGGGGCGGCCTGCGCGAGTGACCACGCAGGATTACCTTCTTGCATCAAGCTGCTGAAATTTCTCCACTTTCAATCTGCTCTCGCTCGATGGATTCGAACAGCGCCTTAAAGTTTCCCTCGCCAAACCCATCGTCGCCTTTGCGCTGAATGAACTCGAAGAAAATCGGTCCGATGACCGTTTTCGAGAAGATTTGCAGCAGAATCCGGGTCTCACCACCGTCCAGAACGCCCTCTCCATCAATCAGAATGCCGTGCTTCATCATCCGGTCCAACGGCTCTTCATGATCGACCACGCGGGTTTTAGACAACTCATAATAGGCTTCGTTCGGGCCGGGCATGAACTTCAGCCCCTTTTCGGCAATCGCATCGGTCGAGGCATAGATATCCTCGCTGCCCACAGCGATATGCTGGATGCCCTCGCCCTTGTATTTCTTCAGGTAGGAAACGATCTGCCCGGTTTCACCGCGATCTTCGTTGATCGGAATGCGGATACGCCCGCATGGAGACGTCAGCGCGCGACTAAAAAGACCGGTGAATTTGCCCTGAATGTCAAAAAAACGGATTTCACGGAAGTTGAACAAATCACCATAGAACTTGAACCACTTGTCCATATTGCCCTTGTAAACATTGTGGGTCAGGTGATCGAGATAATAGAACCCATCCCCCCGGGGCTTGGACTGTTCGGTCCATGTGAATTCCTGATTATAGGGCGATGTTTCGTAATATTGATCAATGAAATAGATCAACGATCCGCCAATCCCCTTGATTGCAGGCACATTCAGTGTCTTGTCTGCCGCGTCATAAGGTTCAGCCCCTTTCGCTACAGCGTGCTCATAGGCTTTCTGCGCATCCACTACGCGCCATCCCATCGCCGGAGCACAAGGGCCATGCTCGTCCACGAACCGGGCAGAATAGCTGTCGGGATCTGCATTCAGGATGTAAGTCACATCACCCTGTTGCCACAACTCAATCGCAGGCTTGTCCTTGTGGTGACCTACCAGCGCGAATCCCATCTTTGCGAACAGATCGCGCAGCTCTTGCGGCTCGGGATGTGCGAACTCGACAAACTCGAACCCATCGGTTCCGGCGGGGTTTTCATCCGATATGATTGATTTCGGGGCGTTGTGAGGGAAAGGACCCATGGCGCGTCTCCGTTAATACAGGAATTTATTTGCTGATTTCAAAATACGTCTTAATCGGCACTTTTTTCGCGCATAGTTTTCCAATAACTTAAAGGGGCGCGCGTAAATTGCGCATAAGATTGGCCAATCACGGAGTTTTTCCGCACATGCTTGATTCCACTGATACGCGCCTGCTGTCAGCGCTGCAGAAAAACGCCCACCTAACAGCACACCAACTTGGAGAGATGTTGAACCTGTCGCCCAGTCAGGCTGGTCGCCGGCGCCAACGGCTGGAGGCTGAAGGGTATATCACCAGCTATGTCGCTCGCCTCGATCCTCTAAAGTTAGGGTTGCAGGTGCAGGGTTTTGTTCAGGTTCATCTGAGTACGCACGGCCCCGAGCAATCTGAAGGCTTTGCCCGTATGGTCGAAACACGCGCCGAAATCACCAGCGCATGGACAATGACAGGTGAGGCCGATTATTTACTACATGTCTATTGCGACGATCTATCCGCGCTTAATCGCTTGCTTCATCAGGTAATCCTTCCACATCCTGCAGTGGCTCGGATACAAAGCCAAATCGTTATGGATCAGCTCAAACGCGACGCCCCCCTGCCCACCTGAGCGCATTGAAAGGACGATCATGGACAACTTCCTTTACCAGGCGACGATCTATCTGGCTGCGGCTGTGATCGCCGTGCCGCTTTCGGCGCGTCTGGGACTGGGCTCTGTACTGGGATATCTGGCCGCGGGCCTTGTCATAGGGCCGTTGTTCGGATTGGTGGGTGCGGAAACGGAAAACCTGCAGCATGTGGCTGAATTCGGCGTAGTCATGATGCTGTTCCTGATCGGACTTGAACTGGAACCGCGCGCTCTTTGGGATATGCGGGACAGGCTTTTGGGGCTTGGCGGCCTCCAGGTGCTTTTATCGACCGCAGTGATCGCCAGCGTCGCCATGTATGCAAATCATCCATGGTCCGTAGCCCTGGCAGTGGGGTTGACGCTTTCCCTGTCATCAACTGCGATTGTTTTGCAGACCCTGTCGGAAAAGGGCTTGATGAAAACGAATGGAGGACGGGCGACCTTTTCAGTACTGCTGACTCAGGACATCGCGGTCATACCAATCCTGGCACTGCTTCCACTGCTGGCTCTGCCTGCCATTCCCCAGATTGCAAATGACGGATCTATCAACCGCATATCCACGGGGCACCACGGCGCGGCGCATCATAGCTTGTCATTGGTCGAGGGGTTGCCAGGGTGGGCGGTAACGCTTGTCACCATTGCCGCGATCGGTTTCGTCATTCTCGCCGGAGTGTACCTGACCAGGCCCTTGTTCCGCTTTATTCATGCGACCCGCCTCCGCGAGATGTATACGGCGCTGGCGTTGATGATTGTGGTTGGCATTTCCTTCCTGATGACGCTGGTTGGCCTGTCACCCGCTCTGGGCGCGTTTCTTGCAGGTGTGGTGCTGGCCAGTTCCGAGTTCCGGCATGAAATGGAGAGCGACCTAGAGCCGTTCAAAGGCCTTTTCCTTGGTCTGTTTTTCATCACCGTTGGCGCGGGCATCGATGTCGCCTATTTCTTTGACGATCCCTTCGACCTGATCGGACTGGCCCTGTTGGTAATCTTGGTCAAAGGGATCATTCTGTTCCTGGTTGGCCGCGCCTTTAAACTGCGCGGACGCGATCACTGGCTGTTTACACTGGGGCTGGCGCAAGCAGGTGAGTTCGGCTTTGTCCTGCTGGCGTTTTCGACCCAGCAGAATGTGATTCCAGGGGATCTGTCACAAAAACTTTTGATGATCATTGCGCTGACCATGCTGATCACGCCGCTTTTGTTCATCATTTATGATCTTCTCTCGCGCCGGATGGGGGATGGCACACCGGCACCCGAACCGGATGAGATCGACGAGAAAGGCCCGGTCATCATCGCCGGGATCGGGCGATTTGGTCAGATCGTCAATCGTCTGGTGCAGGCAAGCGGGTTCAAAACCATCGTTCTTGACCATAACATCGAAACCATCCAGCTGATGCGTCGCTTTGGCGTAAAAGGGTTCCTGGGGGATCCGACCCGTCCGGAATTGTTGCGCGCGGCCGGCCTTGAAAAAGCATCTGTTCTGGTGGCTGCGATGGATGATCGCAAGAAGGTGACGCGTCTTGTCGGCTATGCGCGCCGCCAGCGCCCAGACCTACACATCGTCGCGCGGGCACGGGATCGGACCCATGTGTACGAGCTGTATCAAGCCGGCGCGAACGACATTGTGCGCGAGACATTCGATGGCTCATTGCGGGCCGGGCGATATGTGCTCGAGAATGTGGGTCTCAGCGAATACGAGGCAGCGCAGGCCGAACAGACTTTCTACCACCATGATCGCATGTCGGTTCGTGAACTGGCAGAGCTCTGGATTCCCGGGCTGCCCACCGCCGAGAACAAAAAATACATCGAGCGGGCGCAGCAGCTGGAAAAAGACCTTGAGACCGAACTGCTGGAATTGGCGGAAGAAAACGACAAAAAATCGGCCTGACCTTCAACTGACGGTCAGGCCGCGCGGATCAACTGTCCGAGACGCCAGCTTCGGCAAAGGTCGCCATGCCGGAATGACAGGCAACAGCGCTTTTGAGGATATTGATCGCCAGCGCCCCGCCAGAGCCCTCACCCAGTCGCAGCCCCAGCTTCAGCAAAGGCTCTTTACCGAGCTTGGCCAACACAGCGCCATGCGCACCTTCCGCGCTCTGGTGCCCGGCGATCGTGTGATCCAGCGCGCTCTCTGAAATGTCAGACAGACACGCGGCGGCCGCTGAGCAGATAAAGCCATCCAGAATAACCGGAATGTGCAGCGCGCGTGCGGCGGCAATGGCTCCGGCCATAGCGGCGATCTCGCGTCCGCCCAGACGGCGCAGAATCTCTAGCCCATCGCCCGAACCGCCATGTAGCATAACACCTTCGGCCACCACACGGGTTTTGTTTGCTAGTCCCGCATCATCGACACCTGTTCCGCGACCAGTCCAATCACCCGCCTCACCTCCGAACAAGGCGCAAGCAATCGCCGCTGCGGGGGTCGTGTTGCCGATACCCATTTCACCAACAACAAGAAGATCGGCGTCTGGTCTGACCGCAGCCCACCCGGTGCGCAGCGCCTGCAACAGGTCGTCCTCTGACATAGCTGGACCTGATGTGAAATCCGCGGTCGGTCGTTCAAGCTCCAGCGCGTGGACATCCATCGTAGCACCAGCCGCCTTGGCCAGCTGGTTGATGGCCGCCCCGCCATGTTCAAAGTTCAACACCATCTGCACGGTCACTTCCGGCGGAAAGGCCGAAACACCCTGTGCTGTGACACCGTGGTTTCCCGCAAACACGATAACCTGCGGCGAGGTGATCTGCGGGCGGGCATCCCCGCGCCAGCCTGCATACCAGATTGCCAGGTCTTCCAACCGACCAAGCGCGCCCGGAGGTTTGGTCAGCTGCCCATTACGGTCAGTCGCCCCTTGCGCAGCGGCATCATCGGGCCCGGAGGCTTGCCGGACAGCTTCGCGGAAAGAATTCAGATTGTTAATTTCGGGCAGCATCCAAAGCCTCGTTGCATCAGAGTGGTCCTGCGTGTTTAACCGAAGCGATCAAACCGACAAGACCCTGAAAGGCGCAGGAGTGCTAAAAAACGACACCAAGCTCATTTCTGCCTGGGATATTCCGCTGGCTTTGGTCCTGTTGACGCGTTTGCCCGTGCCGCGGCTGCCTGACAGAGTGTTCTCGCGTCAGGCCAGTGCCGTTTGGGCCTTTCCATTGGCGGGGCTTGTTGTCGGCCTATTGGCCTGTGCCGTGGGATGGATGGCGACGGCCATGGGGCTGCCGTCGATAGCGTGTGCCATACTTGTCGTTCTTGTCCTGACCATCACCACCGGCGCGATGCACGAGGATGGGCTTGCAGATACCGCTGACGGGCTGTGGGGCGGTTTCACGCCTGAACGGCGGCTAGAGATCATGAAGGACAGCCACATCGGCACCTATGGCGTCCTTGCCCTGATTTCTTCGCAACTGCTGCGCGTGTCGTTGATTGCCGCGATCCTTTCGAATGCGGGTTTTACCACCGTATTGGCCGCATGCATCGTTTCGCGGGCTATGATGCCTGTTGTTATGTCCGTCCTTCCAAATGCCCGCCAATCGGGCCTTAGCCATTCAGTGGGCGCACCCGGATCGACCGCGGTGATACTCGGCGGAGTCATGGCGCTGCTGCTCACTCTGCCAATGATCGGGTTGCAGGTGGTTTTCCCTACGCTGATTGCCGCTTTGTCTGCGGTGGCAATGGCGATGCTAGCCAAGGCCAAGATCGAGGGTCAGACTGGTGATATACTGGGCGCCACTCAACAACTGGCCGAGATAGGGTTTCTTATGGCCGTAGCTACGCAGGTTTAGTGGCCCCGATTTCATCTGGTGACTGCAATATAAAAAGGCCACCTCCTTGCGGGGATGGCCCTAAAATTTTGATTTCAGCAGGTTCAGGCCGCCGCTGCCGCGCGCGAGGTCAGAACCTCATCCACCTGCCTGGCCGCAGACACTTCGCCTGCGCCGGACACTGCCGCGACTTCGCGGGTCAGACGCTCAAGCGCGGCTTCATAAAGCTGACGTTCGGAATAGCTCTGTTCGCGCTGATCATCGGTGCGGTGCAAATCGCGGACCACTTCGGCAATCGAGATCAGATCGCCCGAGTTGATCTTCTGTTCATATTCCTGTGCCCGGCGGGACCACATGGCGCGCTTGACCTTGGCCTTGCCCTTCAGCGTCTTCATCGCCTGGCTGATGACATCCGGCGAGCTGAGCGAGCGCAGACCGGACTCGGTCGCCTTGTTGGTCGGCACGCGCAGGGTCATTTTGTCTTTCTCAAAGGAAATGACGAACAGCTCGAGCGAGTATCCCGCAACTTCCTGTTCTTCGATCGAAATGATCTGACCGACACCATGGGCCGGGTAAACAACATAGTCGTTGGGGCGAAACTCAAGCTTCTTCGACTTAGACATACAGGTTCTTCCTTGGTTACGAGAGCGCGGGACAGACAACAAAACGACCCACCCCGTGCCAGTACGGCCCGGTCAGGTTGCTGTGTTTTCAACTAATCAGAACTCCAAAGCGAGCATACTTACGGAGTCATCCCCATCTCAATCAACGTTCAATTTCCGAGTATATCACAAAATTGAGACACTCGAAAGGCTGCCCCTTTCCACTTGAAAGAAAGGTGTTAAGAAACAGATAGATAAGGCGCCATCCCACTGCTGAACTGACAAGTTCAGAGCGCGAATCGCTTAGCCGCCTTCGCCGGGGGCCTCAGAGAAGTATTTCTCCATCTTACCCTCTTCGCCATCACGCTCTTCTGCATCAGGCAGCGGGTCTTTCTTGGTCACGATCACCGGCCACTGCTCGGAGAACTTGCGATTAAACTCGACCCATTGATCCATGCCCGGCTCAGTATCCGGACGGATCGCATCAGCGGGACATTCAGGTTCACATACTCCGCAATCGATGCATTCATCGGGATGGATGACCAGTGTATTCTCACCTTCATAGAAACAATCCACCGGACACACTTCGACACAGTCGGTGTATTTGCAGGCGATGCAGTTTTCAGTGACAACATAGGTCATGGTGAATTTCCCGTTTGCGGTTTGGGCGTCTAGCTAAATCAGTATGGCGTCAGCTTCAAGATATGTTCAGCTATCTTGATTGCGAGAAAGATCAAGTAGACGCCGATCCTTCTTGGTGGGACGACCTTTTCCCTCAAACCCTGGATTTCGCGGCTGCGTGTCCTGCTTTTCGGTCAAATCGGTATACAGTGTCTGCGCCTCGGTTGCCGGTCCGCGCCGATCACCCAGTTTTTCGATACGCACAACGCGCACAATCCGCCCCTGAGGGAAGGTCAGAACATCACCGGGGGCCACAGGCTGCGCCGGTTTCAGGATCCGGTTTCCGTTGACGCGGACATGGCCGCCACTGACCTGTTTGGCGGACAGGCTGCGGGTCTTGAAGAACCGAGCCTGCCACAGCCATTTATCGATCCGAAGCCGGGCCTCGGTCATAAGGCGTTAATTGCCTTCCTTCAAACCCATAAGCGCGGCCGCGAACGGGTTATCGGGATCAATGGGCTTTTCCTTTTTCGGCGGACGAGACGAGAAGGTCTTGGCACCCTGCGGCTTGCCACCTTTCTTGCCCTGCGGCTTGCCCCGGCCATCCTGAGGCTTACCGCGCGGCTTACCTTTGCCCTGCCCCTGCCGCTGTTCACGGCGTGGGCCTTGGTTGGCCTGACGCTGACGGCCCCAGGTGAAGGTATAGAAGACCTCAACCTCGGGTTCATCTGTTGCTGCTGTCGGCGCGGTGGCCTCGGCTGCTGCCTCGGTGCTTTCGGTGGCCTCGGCTGACGCCTCGGTTGGTGCGGCGACCTCTTCGGGGGTTCCCTCTGGTGCGGGTACTTCCTCGGAGGCAGCTACTTCCGTGGCCTCTGCGGCAGGTAGCTCTGCTGGTGCGGGCTTAACCTTTTCACGCTCGGCGCGTTCGGCCTTGTAGCCCAGCCCCTGCATCAGGTCGGCGAATTGTTCCAGCGTCATACCGGTGATCGACAGCATGTCAGGCTTGGCCTCGAACCCACCACGGCTGTCTTCAGCGCGCAGCATGTCGGCCAGACGTTCCAGCATATCGATCCGGATCGAGCGTTCGCCCGCATCGCGATAACCACACATAGTGTCATAACCGTCAGGTGCGCCCTTGGCGATGGGCACAGTAACAAGACCCGGAGGCGGCGCGTCGGGAAATTCCTGCAGGCCATTTGCCAATGCCCACAGAACAAGACGCAGACGCGTTGGGGCCGGTTTCAGCAGCAGCGGCATGAAAATGGTGAACTGACCAAAGCGGATACCGTGTTTGCGCAGCGCGCCACGGGCGTCCTGATCCAGATCCTTGACGTCTTGCGCGACACCTGCGCGCGGCAATACGCCCAGCGCCTCAACCATGCGGAAGGCAAAGCCCCTGGCCAGCCCATTGAGTTCTTCATCGCGCGACAGGTTCAGCAGCGGCTCGAACAGTGCGGCCACTTTGCGGTCGATGAAATGTTGCAGGCGACGCTGAACTTTCTGTTCAACATCGGGGCCCGCGGCCTCGTCCACAAAAACCTCGACCAGCGGCTTGAGAGGCTCTGCCCCGGCAACCAGCTTGCCAACGGCATATTCACCCCACATCAGGCCACCCTGATCGGTAAAATCAATTTCGGTATCGGGTGCATTATAGAAGCGATCGGCACGCAGATGGAATTGCGGCGCGAGGGCTTGCAAGGACGCCGATTTCAAGGCTTTCGCCTCGGCTCCTTGCGCGCTTTTGTCCGGACTGAACCGGAACCCTTCCAGACGACCGACGAATTCACCTTCGACGGTCACTTCACCCTTGTCATTTACTTCGGCCAAAAGGGCCTCCTTCTGTTTGAGCCGGCGCAACAAAACGGATGTGCGCCGGTCCACAAATCTCTGAGTCAAACGGTCATGCAGAGCGTCTGACAGCCTGTCTTCTACAATGCGCGTCTCATCACGCCAATGGGATTCGTCACGCACCCAACCATTTCGTTGCGCAACGTAAGTCCAGGTGCGAATATATGCCAACCTTTTTGACAGTGCATCTATATCGCCATCCGTTCGGTCGATCCGGCGGATTTGCCGCGCCATAAAGTCATCCGGGATCGAACCACCTTCATGCAGGTGGCCAAAAATCACTTCGAGCAGGCTGGCATGTTCGGCATGGCTGATGCCGCGAAAATCGGGGATTCGGCACACATTCCATAACAAACGAACGGATTGCGGATCACTGGCACGGGCCGCAATTTCGGCAACTTGCGACAAGGATTTAAGCACATTCAGATCATCTGCCGGACGGGCTTTGATCAGGTGTTCGCTATCCGGGCTAATCTCGAGCGTGTGGATCAGAGCGTCAATCGAACCAAACTGCAAGGCGGCATTCCGCCAGTTCAGTTTTTTCATCGGCGCAAAGCGGCTGTCCATAATGGCCTGCGCGACACCGTCGTCCAGAGGCGGCGCCTCGCCGGTCACGCCGAAGGTTCCATCGGACATACCGCGCCCAGCGCGGCCAGCAATTTGGGCAAGCTCATTCGGGGCCAGGGGCCGCATGCGCCGGCCATCGAATTTGGTCAGGGACGAGAACGCAACATGGTTCACATCCAGGTTCAACCCCATCCCGATGGCATCGGTGGCAACCAAATAGTCGACCTCACCATTCTGATAGAGCTCAACCTGCGCATTCCGTGTACGCGGACTGAGCGCCCCCATGACCACAGCCGCCCCACCCTTTTGACGGCGTAGCAGCTCGGCGATGGCATAGACGTTGTCGACCGAAAACCCGACGATGGCGCTGCGTGGTGGCATGCGGCTGATTTTCTTGGAGCCGGCATAGACCAGTTGCGACATCCGCTCCCGCCGGACGAATTGTGCTTCGGGCACAAGTGCCGCGATGGGACCGCGCATAGTATCGGATCCCAGAAACAGGGTTTCATTGGTGCCGCGCGCGCGCAGCAACCTGTCGGTGAAGACGTGGCCGCGTTCCGGGTCGGCGCAGAGTTGGATTTCGTCGATAGCCACAAAATCGGCACCCATGCCTTCGGGCATCGCCTCGACCGTACAGACCCAATATTTCGCACGCGGCGGTACGATACGTTCTTCCCCGGTGATCAGCGCCACCACCGACGGTCCGCGAATGGCGACGATTTTGTCGTATACCTCGCGCGCAAGCAGGCGTAGCGGCAGGCCGATCACCCCCGTGCGGTACCCCAGCATACGTTCGATTGCGTAATGGGTTTTGCCTGTATTGGTCGGACCAAGTACGGCCACGATTCGGGATGACCCGCTCACCTTTGCCCCCTGCCCCCGGTTCTCAGAGGGCCGAGCCCTCGACCTGGGCTTTCAGTCGATTCACTGCATTGGTTACTTCTTCGTAATGGGGATGTATAGCCAAGGCATGGGAATAGGCCGCAAATGCCTTTTCGGGCTGACCCAGAATCTCAAATATCAATCCAAGCCCGTAGATGGCCTCATAGTTGTTCGGGTTCAGCGTCAGGGCATGTTCCAGATCTGCGGCAGCCATCCCGAACCTTTCGATCCCAAAAAACGCAGAGGCCCGCGCGTGCCAGCCTTCGGCGAAATCAGGCGCGTGGTCTGTCAGGGCCGTCAAATGCTCGATCGCGGCATAGGTGTCACCATCATCCAGTGCTTCGCGCCCACGCTCCAGCAGCAGGTCGGCGGAGGCCGAACCAGATTGCGACCAGAGCGCCCGTAACTGGCGGTCGATTCCAGTCGCCTGGTCCGGTGTGGCCTGCGCAAGGTTCTGCAACAACTCGGCCTCGTCGCGGGAATCCTCCTGCTGTGCAAGGCAAGTGGAGGAAAACATGACTAGGACAAAAAGTGCCGCAACGGTACCTTTGAGATTGTTGATTGCATTGCTCATAACAAGTGTCAGTGTAGCGTTGCGACCGAGGATGTCCATTCACGGCGTACTAACAAAATGAGGAAGATCATGAGCGATTCATTGGAAAAAGCCGCAGCAGTGCTGAATGAGAAACTGTCGGGCGGCGATTTCGACGCATCGGCTAAATTTGCCATCGCGGATTTGGGCGCGATCGTAGTTGATGCAAGCGGCGCGCGCATCAGCGATGAAGAAACGGACGTGACTTTGAACGCTGATGCGGACACGTTCGAGCAAATTCTCAATGGTGATCTGGACCCGACAAGCGCCTTCATGGCCGGAAAACTGAGCATTGACGGCGACATGGGCGCGGCAATGAAACTCGCCTCGGCCCTGGCCTGATGGAATACCCGTCGGCCCCTTTGTTCGAAGACGTGGCTGGCGGCCCCGCTGGCGGTGTTGCTCATTGGTTGAACACCGCCGACGGTACCCGAATTCGCGTGGCGCATTGGCGCCCCGAAGGTACAGCGAACGGGACTGTCATGCTGTTTCCCGGTCGCACTGAATACATCGAAAAATACGGTGATGCGGCGAGTGAATTCGTCAAGCGTGGCTTTGCCGTGTTGGTGATCGACTGGCGGGGTCAGGGATTGGCAGACCGGTTGCTTGACGATCCGCGGGTTGGCCATGTCGATAAATTCACTGACTATCAGCAAGACGTAGATGTGTCGCTAGAGCTGGCCACAAAGCTTGATCTGCCCAGGCCCTGGCATGTTATTGGCCACTCTATGGGCGGTGCCATTGGATTGCGGGCAGTTTTGGAAAACGATTGTTTTTCTACCTGTGTTTTTACCGGTCCGATGTGGGGGATTTTCTTTACGCCCCTTATGAAACCCATCAGCCGGTTGACCGCAAATTGGGCCCCACGACTGGGGTTTGGCGAAAAGACGCCCCCGACCACATCACTGGACAGCTATGTTCTGACACAGCCTTTCGAAGGCAATAGCCTGACGCGCGATCCTGCCATGTACAAAATGATGCAGGATCATCTGGCCAAGTATCCCGAACTGTCCCTTGGTGCACCGTCGACGATCTGGCTGCGCGAGGCATTGGATGAATGCGACTGGTTGATGGTGCAGACTGCCCCAGCCATTCCATGCCTGACATATCTTGGCTCCCACGAGCAGATTGTGGACCGCAAGGCCATCCGCGCACGCATGGCAAACTGGCCCAACAGCACGTTGATCGAAATTCCAGACGGTGAACACGAAGTCCTGATGGAACCACCAGAGGTGCGCGACCCTGCATTTGACCAAATCGCCGCGCATTTCAAAGCTGCATAGACGGAACACCCCCTGGAACCGGCGCTTTCCCTTTGACTGTCCGCTTGTGATCCTCGTCGGTCGCGCCTAGATGTTTGCCAAAGCAGATTTTCGAGGTGATCCATGCGCGACCTTCCTTTTCCAGTACGTGACGCAAACGCGGTCGGCGGGGCCGATAATCTTGGCAACCTGCCGGAATGGGATCTGACGGATCTCTATGCTTCGGAAGACGCGGCCGAGCTTGCGCGTGACCTGGACTGGTTGGAAACCGAATGCGCCGCCTTTGCCGCAGATTACGAAGGCAATTTGGCGGATCTTGATGCCCTGGGCTTGCTGACCTGCGTGTTGCGGAACGAAAAGATCAATTCGATCGCCGGGCGTATCATGTCCTTTGCCGGACTGCGCTATTATCAGCTGACGACCGACGCCGAGCGCGCCAAGTTCCTCTCGGACATGCAGGAAAAGATCACTGTCTTTACCACGCCGCTGGTGTTCTTCACGCTGGAAATCAATCGCCTCGACGACGACGCGTTAAAAGCGCATTTCGACGCCAACACCGATCTGGCCCGTTACGAGCCCGTATTCCGCCGCATCCGCGCGATGAAACCCTATCAGCTATCAGACGAGCTTGAAAAATTCCTGCACGATCTGGGTGTTGTTGGCGATGCCTGGGAACGCCTGTTCGACGAGACCATCGCGGGCTTGACCTTTGATGTTGACGGAGAAGAGTTGAACATCGAAGGCACACTCAACCTACTGACCGAGCAGGACCGCAGCAAACGCGAAGCGGCTTCTCGCGAATTGGCCCGTGTGTTTCAGGACAACGTCAAGACCTTTGCGCGCGTTCACAACACGCAGGCCAAGGAAAAGGAAATCGTCGACCGCTGGCGCAATATGCCGACTGCGCAGACTGGTCGCCATCTGTCGAATGACGTCGAACCCGAGGTCGTCGAGGCCCTGCGCGAGGCGGTCGTGGCTGCCTACCCCAAGCTGAGCCACCGGTACTACGAGCTGAAACGCAAATGGCTGGGTCTGGACGTGATGCAGGTCTGGGATCGCAACGCACCCCTGCCGATGGAAGACACGCAGATTGTCGGCTGGGATGACGCTGAGAAAACCGTGATGGATGCCTATGAGGCCTTTGATCCGCGTATGGGTGAAATCGCCGCGCCGTTCTTCTCGAAGGGTTGGATTGATGCGGCGGTGAAGCCGGGCAAGGCGCCAGGCGCATTTGCGCATCCCACTGTTACCGACGTGCATCCTTACGTGATGCTGAACTATCTGGGCAAGCCGCGCGACGTGATGACCCTGGCGCATGAGCTGGGCCACGGCGTCCATCAGGTGCTGGCCGCCGATCAGGGCGAGATGCTGTCATCCACCCCGCTGACGCTTGCCGAAACCGCTTCGGTTTTTGGTGAAATGCTGACCTTCCGCAAAATGCTGGACAAGGCCGAAACCCCTGAGCAGCGCAAGATTCTGCTGGCTGGCAAGGTCGAGGACATGATCAACACGGTCGTGCGCCAAATCGCCTTCTATGACTTCGAATGCAAATTGCACGCCGCACGCCGCGAGGGCGAGTTGACCCCGGACGACATCAACGCCCTGTGGATGAGCGTTCAGGCCGAAAGCCTCGGCCCCGCATTTGAATTCATGGAAGGGTATGAGACGTTCTGGGCCTATATCCCACATTTCGTGCACTCGCCCTTCTACGTCTACGCCTATGCCTTTGGCGACGGCCTCGTGAACGCGCTCTATTCCGTCTACGAAAGCGGCGCCGACGGGTTCGAGGACAAATACTTCGATATGCTGCGCGCCGGTGGATCAAAACACCACAAAGAGCTGCTGGCCCCGTTCGGTCTGGACGCCAGCGATCCCAAGTTCTGGGACAAAGGCCTGTCGATGATCTCGGGCTTTATTGATGAATTGGAAGCGATGGAGGGCTGAAGTCGCCTGAAGCGGAGACGGTGATGTCTGCTTTGCGGACAAAGCGGACTTTGTCATCCGCAACAACTATCGCCATTCTGGATCGGTGGGCAAGGCACCGTGGCATAGGAGCAGTAGACACAACAGTCCCCTTCCAATGGCTTCAAGACCGCTGCGCAAGACTTGCATTCATAGAACCACTGGCAAGCATCCGTCGGCATTATTTCGCTTTCGCTGTGACCGCATTTCGGGCACGTCAGGGTGCTTTCAAGCACTACAGTTTGCTCTGTCATTGTTTCACATCTGCATTATCAGGTAATCGTTGATACGGGCCTCGTTATAGACGACGACCCAAGCTGACGCGGTGATTGCGGTAGTCCCCGAAAGCCACCATTTCAACTTTGTTAGGGAACCGCGCTGATAAGATACAAGCCACGATATAGCGACAAGCGCCGTCGATATCGCCAATACGTAGTAGCTTGCCGCCGCGATCTTTCCGAAAATGGCTAGCCAACTGCCCCCCAGTCCCAGCAACATCATTGTCATGGGCAATACACAGCAAGTCGCGACGCCAAGTGCTGTCAGTGATCCCAGATAACTAACGCTGAGGTACTTCTGCATCTCATTCCCTTGATTAGTTGGAGTTGTCAAAGTGACTGCTTCTCGTATAACTTCTGTAGTCGCTACAGGATCAAGACGGGAAAACTCACATGTTTGCGATTGGGGAAGCATCCCGGCAAAGCGGTGTCGGCATTGAAACGATCCGCTACTATGAACGCGAAGGGATCGTGCCCAAACCAGAACGAGCACCTAATAACCGGCGGATGTACTCCGCGCACGATGTTGGAAGGCTTCGTTTCCTGAAAAAATGCCGTAATTTGGGCTTTCCACTAGCCGATACAAAGACGCTTCTAAGCCTGTCCGAAGGCGACGGAGAAGATTGCCGATCCGTAAAAGAACTGGCTGAGCTTCATATCTTCAATGTGCGTGAAAAGATAAACGAGCTGAAGCGATTGGAAGCAGCGCTGAACGAACTCACAGCCAACTGCGACAGCGGGAATCTCTCTTGCCCCATGCTCTCAAAACTGCGTACCGACTAGTGAAGCTTTGGGCTCAAAGCAAACATAATAAACTCACCTCAACTGACTGTCCTTCGACCCGCGCCGGTTGATACCGCCGCGCATTTTGTGCGCCCCGTCACGTTCTTGCTGGCACTCGAGGCACAGTTTCACGCCCGGCAGTGCTGTGCGGCGGTTTTCTGGGATTGGTTCTTCGCATTCGGCACAATGGGTCAGGCTTTCGCCTACGGGCCGTTTCTGGGCCTGCATTCGGGCCAACTCATCCGAAATGGATGCCTCGATCTGTTCGCTTACTGCGCCGTCGCGCGCCCAGCCACCTGCCATCGGGATGCCTCCTGTTAAGGTGTTAGCCGATTTTGCGGCGATTCAAGAAGCGTGGCAAGTCATGGCAGCGCCACTGCATTCTCCAGCACACGGTCAATCACTTCCTGCGTGCCGCGTGAAAACTCAAGCGGGCACGGATATTCGGCACCCTCACGGACCGACCGACAAAAAGCTTCGACCTGCAGCTTATAGTGATCGTCCGCGGGGAAACGTGTGACCTGTATTTCCAGGCCGGGGCGGTGCAATTCGACACGCGCCTCTCCGAACACACGCGGATTGAACGGCGCAGTCAGCCGGATCATGCCGCGGTCGCCATGAAACACCATCTCTTGATGCGGATGCATTCGGATCGAGACATAGCTGGAATAGGTGAAATTCGGGAACTGAGCGCGAATCTCGGTAAAAGCGTCGACCCCATCCTCCCACCGGATGGCGGATTCGACCTGAACAGGCTCCTGCCCGGTGACAAAGCGCGCGCTGCCAATCACATAGACGCCAATATCACGCAGCCCACCTCCGCCGGTCTCAGCCCGGTTGCGAATGTTTGCCGTATCCGCCCGGCTGTCAAAGCTGAACGCACCCGTCACATGGGCCAAATTCCCGATCGCCTTGTCGGCGATCAGCTTGCGTACAAACTTCCATTGAGGGTGTTGGACGATCATATAAGCCTCGGCCGCCAACAATCCGGTCTCATCCCGTTTGTTGATCAATGGGGCAAATTCGGACACGGTCATAGCCATCGGCTTTTCACACAGCACATGTTTACCGGCGTCCAGTGCCTTAAGGCTCCATTCGACATGCAAATGGTTGGGCAGCGGGATGTAAACGGCCTCAATCTGTGGGTCGTTCAGCAACGCATCATAGCTGTCATAAACCGTCAAATCCGGGCAAAAGGCCTGAAACGGTTCGGCTTTGGTGGGATCGGACGTCGCAAGGCCTGCCAGACGCGCGCCCTCAGCTGCGTGGATTGCTGGGGCCATATATTGCCGCGCGAATTTCGCAGCTCCCAATACGCCCCAATTCACCGGATTCTGCATCATGGACACCCCTTATGGCTTTGATCCGGTCTGTTGTAATCGCCCTCAGTCCGAGTGTCATTAGCGCTAACACAAATAGAAAACCCGGCACGACCAATGTCGCACCGGGCCCGTTCAATTAACGAAGAGGTCAGGCTGTGGCCAGCATCCCCTTTTCTCGGGCAAGCTCTCGCATCTTCTTCTGAAGTTTCTCAAAAGCGCGGACTTCAATCTGGCGAATGCGTTCGCGACTGACATTGTACTGCGTACTCAGCTCTTCCAGTGTGACGGCCTGATCCATCAGGCGGCGTTGGGTCAGAATGTCTTTTTCCCGGTCATTCAAAACTTCAAGAGCAGCCGCCAACAGCTCGCGGCGGGCGTCGAGCTCATCGCGGGCCTCATAGTCGCCCGCCTGATCGGCATCCTCGTCCTCAAGCCAGTCCTGCCATTGCATGGTGCCTTCGCCCTCGGACCCGACGGTCGCATTCAGAGAGGCGTCGCCACCGGACATCCGGCGGTTCATGCTGATCACTTCTGCTTCGGTCACACCAAGGTCATTTGCGATCCGGGCCACGTTTTCCGGACGCAGGTCGCCCTCTTCAAGCGCACCGATGCGTGCCTTAGCTTTGCGCAAGTTGAAAAACAGCTTTTTCTGCGCCGAGGTTGTACCCAGTTTGACCAAAGACCATGACCGCAGAATGTATTCCTGAATTGAGGCGCGAATCCACCACATGGCATAGGTCGCCAGCCGGAATCCTTTTTCCGGGTCAAACCGTTTCACGGCCTGCATAAGACCGACATTGGCCTCGGAGATCACTTCGGCCTGTGGCAGCCCATAACCGCGATAACCCATAGCGATCTTGGCCGCCAACCGTAGGTGGGAAGTCACCATTTTATGTGCAGCTTCAGTATCTTGCTTCTCAACCCAGCTTTTGGCCAGCATGTATTCTTCTTCTGGCTCCAGCAGGGGAAACTTCCGAATTTCCTGCATATAGCGGTTCAGCCCGCCTTCCGGCGTCGGCGCGGGGAGATTTGCGTAATTGGCCATGTTTCTTGTCCCTCCGACAAATGTTTAAGTCGTTAACATGGATATGGGAGGTCGTCCCGATCCGTTCAAGAGGTACCGTTAACAGTTTGAAATTAACGTTTGATAAAGGAAACCTAAGAAAACGTTATTCACGCAACTTTGCTTATTATGTCAGCGGTGTGCGCAGCTGTTCAATCAGATTTTCCATATCATCCGGCAACACAGCCTCGAAGCGAAGGTTTTCACCCGATATCGGGTGCTCAAAACCCAAAACCGCAGCATGAAGCGCCTGACGAGGAAAGTCTCGTACGGCCTCTGCGGCAGCCGCGCTAAAGGCTTTGGCTGCGAGTTTCCGCTTGCCCCCATAAACCGGATCACCGACCAGACCATGACCGGCATGGGTCATGTGAACCCGAATCTGATGTGTGCGGCCCGTTTCCAGCCAGCATTCGATCAGAGCCAGCCCCTGCGGCGCCCCAAACGTTTCGACCAGGCGGGCGCGCGTGACCGCGTGGCGACCACCGTGAAACAGCACAGCCTGTCGTTGCCGGTCTGTCTTGTGACGGGCCAGCTGAGTGGTGATCCGCATGATGTTTCCGGGCTCAAAGCTGACACCTTTGACGCCGCGCAACCGGGGATCATTGGCATCCGGGACACCGTAACAGATGGCGCGATAATAGCGTTCGACACTATGCGCCTCGAACTGCGCGGCAAGCCCGTGATGGGCCGCGTCGGATTTGGCCACCACCAGCAACCCGCTGGTTTCCTTGTCGATACGATGCACGATGCCGGGGCGCTTTACGCCGCCTACGCCAGACAGGTCATCACCGCAGTGATGCAGCAACGCATTGACCAATGTCCCGTTCGGAGAGCCGGGAGCAGGATGCACGACCATACCCGCAGGTTTATTGACCACGATCAGGTCGGTATCCTCGAATACGACCTCCAGCGGGATGTCTTCCGGGCCGATATGGCTGTCTTCGGCCTCGGCCACAGTGATCGCCACCACTGCGCCTTCGGCCACCTTGGCCTTGGGGTCGCGGGCGGCGGTTCCGTTGATCATCACGGCCCCCTCTTCGATCAGCTTCCCCAATCGGGTCCGCGACAGGCTTTCCCCCGCTGGCACATCGCGGGAAAGCGCCTTATCAAGGCGGGGCGGCGGATCGGCCGCGATTTGAAACTCAATCTGGCGAGTGCCCATGACTGTCCCTTCCGAACCCCAAGAACCGCAGGAAACGCCGCAGCTTCGCCTGCTGCGGAGAATGGTCATGCTGCTGACCGCGGTGATGATTGGCGGGGTTCTAGTGACATTCGCACTGATTGTCATCCGGCTATCGGACCGGACCCCTACCCTGCCCGATCAGGTTGAGTTGCCCGATGGCGCAAAAGCGCAGGCGGTCACCATTGGAAACAACTGGTTTGCGGTTGTGACTGATGACAATCGCATCCTGATCTTTGACAAAACCACTGGCCGGCAGCGCCAGGAAATTACCGTCGAATAAGGTCAACCCTCTAGCGCCATGCGAAACACGACCTCGGATGCTTGGCGCAGCGCCTGATATTCCGCGGCTGTGTCCCGGCGAAACGACTGATCATGCATGCTCAACCTGACAGGGGCAAAAAGCTGCGTCCGGTCGGGAAAGAACTCTTGATGAAAACTCACATCTTCATTTGCCATAAACGAGTCCAGCCAGGTGCGTTCATCCGGTTCAAGCACATCATTTTTACGCATCATCACGGGATCATCGACAGCCCGACGTCGCAACTGGCGACTTTTCTTGCGTCCCATAGCCCTAGTGACCACACCAAACGCCTCACACGCGGCCCTTGAATGCGAAGGATTGGACGATGTTTCGGTCTTGCTGCCCAAGGGCAGTTGGACGCCGATGCGATCCAGAAAATCATCAACAATATTGCCATTGGCCATTTCAGAGCGCTCATACAGCATAGGCACCAATGAGACGCCCGGAAAAGCTGACCTTATCCGAGCCGCAGCGCTGGCAAAGCTGAAACGCTCAGGATGCGCACGTATCTCGTCCAGCTGGGTACGAATATATTCAGAGCCGCCCCCGGCAAGCCTGCCGTTCTTTGCCCTTTGTTTATAGTCGGCTTCGAAAAAGTCAGAATATCTACGACAGTAGAAAGCAATCCTCATCTCACGCGCGGGGATCTCAGCGAAAATCTCGGCCAGTTTGTGCAGATCGACTGAATACAACATCTCAGACGATACCAAGCATGCCTTATCCTCATGCTCAGCATATTCCCTTGCCATCGCTTCGCGCAGGGCGGTGACCGGCTGATCGGTTTGGTTCATGTGAAAGGCAATCAGGTTATGACTGCTGGCCAGACGCCCATGCCCCTCGGTTCGCCTGCGGCCCGTTTCCATATAGTGTAATCCGGCCCCAGCCATCACTTGACCGTTTTTGCGAACAAACCCCTGTAACGCGGTCGACCCGGTCTTGGGCATTCCTATGTGTAGCCAAAGCATGAAACGTTCCTATTCGCCAAGCGACCTCAGGTCTCGGCCTTGGCTGAGAACCCGGCGGTCATCTGACGCATGAGGTCTTGCATCTCGGGTTGTTCGCGCAACTGGGCAACCTGTTGGCGATGCAGATCGCAGGTCATATGGTGCAGGCGGGCCGTCTCAGCGTCTGACAGCATTTCGTAATACAAAGCCCGTTTCCGATCGAGGATTGTGTCAATCGAGGTCTCAGTTTCGGCGTTTTGGTTCATCATGTTCCAATATTCCATGCCAAGGCTTTCCCCCAGATGATGGGCCCGACCACGCATTTTCTTGACCAGATAGCTTTCGCAGGATTTCAGAGCATAGTGATTGATCTGAACATGCTCGTACCCAACGGAGTCCCGCGCCGATCGCCAACTGGCAGTAAAATACCTTTCGGGCATCGGTTGACCGGATCCGTTGTACCAATGGCATTCTTCCATCGTTTCAACGGTCGGCCTTTTCGGTCGATGGACACCGAGCGCATCCCACAGGCCGCGTTGGAACATGGTCTTAAAGCCCCAAGCTTGCGGCGGTCGAAAAATACGCTCAGGTGCAGCTTGGCGAAACTGATCCGACAGGAAACGGTCCTCGTACCGAACAATGCCGGCGTTTCCGAATAGACGCCAAGTCATTGAAATCGTTTTTGCATCCGGCATGGCACCTGTCAGCGCACGCAATGTATGGTCGCCGGTTCTGACGTTAATATGTTCATCCGCGTCGATAACGATCACCCAATCCTGTGGACGGGCCACTTCCATTTTCAGAAAGGCGTTATAGGCGCGTTTTTGCGGGCTGGTCTGACGTCTCGAGTTGTTGTCGACATGTGTGACAATGCCAAGGTCATGCAATCGCTGCAGCAAGGCATCTGTACCATCGGTACAGTCATTGGTCATGACCACAATCTGGTCCACACCAATGGCACGATTATGGGCGATCCATTCAAGAACGAATGGTCCTTCGTTCTTCATAGGGGTAACGCTGATATATCGAGGATCCTGTTCGGCCATACCTGACTGCCCTGCTTGTTTTCATTGCCCCGGTGGTATCGGAGATTTGTTTAAGATTTTGACCGCAAACTACCGGTATTCAAGCTGGTCACCAAGAGAAATCCGTCTATTTTCCACCTGCACGTTTCAGCTGATTGGAATATCGTTTAAGGGTTGGGCACAGCGCGTGGGCCTTGGAAAGATGAACACGCGCATTCTGCTTTTCACCTCGTTGCAGATATATCCTGCCGGCCTCGCCTTGAATCGCCGCTGTATTGTCATCCAGTTCCGCAGCCTGAATAATTTGGTTTTGCCCCTGTTCTTCGGCCCCGTTCCTTTCAAGGTATTGCCCCATCGCAAAGACCAGAAATGGGTTTCCCGGATCACAGGCCAACGCATCTGCCATGGCCAGCCTTCCGTTTGCAAAATCTCCATCTTTCTCATACAGTTCGGCCAGTCGCTTTAAGTATAACGGGTTATCCGGAAGGCGCTTGGCCACTTTCCGCGCAATATCCAAAGACTGCGCCAAAGAAGTATCTCCCAAATGCAAACGCAGCAAAGATTGGACCCCTTCAAAGCGCGGGTCTTCGCGGGAAATGCGAACGTCCTCGGGCAACTGAGTTGAGCTTTCTAGCCCGTCAGCCAAAGTCTGCAAGCGGGATCGGTTGGAGGTTAGACGGCGCGCCCTTTGATCTACGGACAGACTAGCCCAATCCAATAGGATCAGGTCGAAATTACAGGGCGGGCGACCCAGTACCTTCCTCTGCGCAACGTGCGCATTGTAGTTGAACCAAGGCCTCCGAACAGCCTTCTGCATCACCCAATCCATTGGCGGCATTGCGCGCTGCGCAATCTGTTCACGATACAAAAGCCGAGAGCCAAATATGATGACATCCGGGCGCATTGGTTTTGTCCAAAACGCCCTGCTGAACACCTGCGCAGCCTTCCAGCGTTTCTTCTGCCCTCCAAATATCGCGGCTTGAAGTGCAGTTACCACAGCAAAATCTTCGGGCCAGATATGCGGGTTTTCGAAGGCTGCTTCAGTCATCTCTAACGCTTCGGCCCAACGATTCAGATAAAAGTAATTCAACGCCTGAAGAAGTGGAAGGAATGCATTATCCGAACCTGCATCCATCAACGGCTGCACCAGTTCCAATGCCTCTTCGGCCCGATCTCCCGCGCCCAAACCATGAAGATAAAACGAAGCCTTGGCATAGATATGAGCGGCTTCTGAGAGATTCAGAAATTCTTCTGGACCGCGGTGCAGGCGTGCGATCACTTGTTCGTTGGCGCGTTTGACTTCATCTTCGTTCAAAACATCGCGAAAAACTTTTCCCTGCTGCCCTGAAATTCGCGCCGCTGCCATGGAAAAGGCGGAAACGTATGGCGCTATCACCTGATCCGCGCGCGACATGGTATAGAGTTCCAGAAAGTCTCGTTGTGCGCGGGTCAGCCTGGAAAGATCCGCGATATCTGACATTTGCATAAGGTGCGGAAACTGCACTTGGAATCGGGCCACAAGCTCGGGCTGATCTGAAAACATGATCGCGGCACACCCTGCGTTTTTTTCAAGATGTGCCGCATACAGTTCTTCCGGTTCGATCTTTGCCGGCCAGGTCGTATGCTTCCACGGCAGACCATTCAGGATGTCGCCACGGCGAATGTGATAGGCCGACACCCCCTTGCCACTTAGTTTGGCATCTGCCTTTTCCATAATGTTCCGGATTTCATCCGTGAACCCGATCTTATGGATGAACTCTCGGTACCGGGGACGGATCTGCTCGACATCTTCCCATTGAAAGGCCAGAACCTCAAAGCCTTCCTCGACGACAACAGAGCGGCCGGAATTCAGATGGGATATCAGCCGATCCGGTGTCGCATCGCCCTGAAACGACCATATCGGCAGGGAGTTCTCGCCTAGAGCATCAAAGGATTCGGTGCTCAGGAAATGCTCATCCATCCACTCTAGTGAGAACAATTCTTGCGGCTGGTCCAGCTCTGGCGCATCCGCACCTTTGGGAAACCAGTTGACCCGATAGCTGGTGTCAAAATCCTCGGCCAACCGGATGCAGGTCAGCATCATCAGCAACCGGGCACCCATCCGGTCTTTGCGCTGTCCGATAAAGACTCCCTTTTCGGGCTTCATGAGGCTGCTTCGGCCAAGGCTGCGCGCCGCAGCCGTCGGAACCTCTGCCTTGCTTGCGTAACAAGCTGTGGGTGACGTTCGCCGCCAATCGCCTCGATCCCGCGCATATACAAAGGCAGTCGCCGCCGTGCCCGCATCATTCGGTAATAGGCCTGGGGTTCCAGTGTGCCGTCCATCGCCTCGAGCATAACCGGCTTCAGTATATCCAATTTGCGCAGCATCGGGGCCGCGAAATGGTTTGAAAACCATGTCTTCAGCAGCACGACATTATCGCCTTTCAATCGCGTCACCTGCTGGCGATCAAGATCAAAAAAGGGATCATAGAAAACGTAGGCTTTCCCCACATTTTCAACGGTTTGCGTGGCATCGCTAAAGGGAAGATCCCAGTCTTGCACCTGCCCGAACCGATACCGGGTCTCCCACGGGACCAGCCGTTCATCCAGCGTTGTCTGCGGATTGAAAGCGATGACATTGGCGCCGGGAACAAGGGCCGAGAATGTCAGCGCTCCAAATCCGCCCATCGAAGCGCCCGCAAACACAACCTGATCAAACTGTGCAAAAAAACCCTGATCCGCTTGGGTCTGAAAATACGAGATGATCTCGGGATCGCGGTACCAGGCTTTGGTCCGCGCAAATATCCCCATATGGGACCAGCCTTGGTCACGGAAGAACTTCCAGCCCCAGGGTTCGCGGGAAAAAGACAGGTCGTTGGCATTGGCAATGTTGTCAAAGCTGACCACAAGCCGGGACGCAGACCTTTGGTGAAACAAAACCGAGTGTCTGTTCAACTTTTGCAGAAACCCGGTCCCGTCCCCACCTGGATACAGCTCGACAAACCAAGGGGGCGCAGGGTCTGTCAGAATCCGTTCATACCCCGTCTTACGATCGGGGTGATCAGGCTTGAGCTGCTCTTTTGAAAGGTCTTCTGCCATGGTGATCAGACCAGATTTTCCGCAAGCCAGAGGCGGAAATCCACCCAGTCAGGCCGCAACTTGATCTCTGATATCTTGGTGCGATGCCAGTCACATGCCTTCGCGTGCAGGCAGCCGAGTTCTTCATCGGCTTTCAGTTCGGCCAGCAATGGGGCCGCGCGATGCGCTGCTGGCAGTATCGAGTGATCTGTTTCTTTGTTGGCATTCATGTCCTGCCAATAGGCTTGCCCTTGGTCTACGCGGATATGATTGGTACGGCCCCGATCCCTTTTGACCAGAAACCCATCCAAAGACCGGACGGAATAGTGATGAATCCGCCCCAGCGAATGATCAAATTTCCGCCATGCGCGCCACCCGACCTTCTCGGACGGAAACAGCCTGCCACCGGCATCGGACCAAGCGATTTCGCTTTCTTTCCCTTCTTCGACCCCTTTCGGGCGATGCGGGCCGAACCGCGTAAATTTTCCGTTGTTACGAAACAGGGTTTTCAGACCATAGGCCCGGCCGGAATGATACGGGAATTCCTGATCCCCCATCGAAAAGGACTCGGTCACAGGTTTGTCTTCAAAGCTGATATTCCCCGAACTACCAAACAATTTCCACGCGAATGAGATCGCATCCACCGGCTTTCCGGCCCGCTGTTCGGTTTCTGCGATCAGCGCCGCAAAGCTGTTGTCACCGCAGCGGATGTTCCAGAATTCATCAACATCCAGACACATCAGCCAGTCGGCCTCTTTCACTTTGGGCTGACGCCGCGCGCGCCGTAGCATCTGATGCTGCGGGTTTCCCCCTTCTTTGACCTCGTTCGGGACATGTGTGGCAAGACCCAATTCCTGCAGCCTGCGGGCAATGGCATCCGTGCCGTCTTCACAGCTATTGGTGAAGATCACAAAGTGATCGACTCCCAGTGTTTTGTGGAATGCGACCCATTCCAGCATATAGGGGCCTTCGTTCTTCATCGTCGTGAATACGGTGAGCGCCTGAGACATGTATTTCCTGCCATAACTTCTTTGCCCAAGTCATACACAACCCGGCAAGCACGGGCGAGATGGGATTTGGGTGCAAAAGAAATACTGCGCGAAACTGGTGCAAAGCTACACCCACTGGGTAGGGATCATACTATTTCGAATGAATATCCATGTGGTTGAAGCGGCTAACCTTAATCACGCCAAAATGCGCCCACTCTTTTTTGGTTGCAGCAGGACGCATTTGGCTGGTTCAAGGTTAGTCGGTTCTGAATCGTCGTGAATCAGGTCAGAATCTCAGCGACAGACATGACATTCCGCCATCCAGTTTGGCGCATTCCACATTGTCGATTTCGACCACATCATAACCGTTCTGGCGCAACATCTCGGTGGTACGCGGGAAGCCGGCCGGAGCCAGGACAAATTGGTTGAACCGGATCGAGTTTGCAGCGGCTTCTTCGCCTTCTGCCACATGCAGAACCCGATACCCTTCGAAGCAGCCGGATGCGTCCAGCCGCTTCGTGGACAGGATGGTTTCCCCATCCAGCAACGAACAATCCGTTTTGAAGTGCAACACGCCCGGTGGTGTAAAAACCTCGCGTACAGTGTGGCCCCAGTCGGAAACGATTTCGGTCAGCTCTGTGACACCGGCCGCATCGGTCCGATCTGACCGGCCAACCAGAATTTCGCGACCCGTTACCAGAATGTCCCCGCCTTCAATATGGCCGGGCCCAGCGATCTGCCGAACCTCGTCATAAACGCCGCGGATTGTCGGCTCCATCTCGGCCACCTCACCCATGCGGCTGGGTGCACCGGGGCGCATCATCACCGCACCCTGAGGAAGACACAGTGTGGTATCTTCAACAAAGACGGCATCCGGATACGTCTCAAGGGGAGCCAGTTCGATAACCTCTGCTCCGGTTTTCTTGAGGGTTTCAACATAATGCGCATGAGATGCAAGCATTCGGTCTAGGTCCGGCGTACCGATATCTTCTGCACGCAGACCATCGGTGATGGACGCTGCTGGGCGACGGGTGATCGCGCGCGAGAACTCATAGGTCGGGTCAGTCATTTTCGGTCTCACTTTTCATCAAGAGTGTGATTGGTTGGGCGCGCGGATTTCAACAAGCCGCGGGCCATCTTGGGATTGTGCAGACGACAAAGCTTGGGCCACGTCCAACGGGTCAGGGCCTGTGCGCCAGAACGGCATGCCGCAAGATCGGGCGACGTTTTCAAAATCCGGCGGGGTCGGATCACATCCCAGCACGGTCACGCCGACCGCCTGCATTGATGTTGCGATTTCCTGATAACCGTGATTGTTCCAGATCACGAAGGTGATCGGCAGTTTTTCATCAACGGCGCACATCAGTTCAGGAAGGCTGAACTGCGCCCCGCCGTCGCCTGCGATACAAATGACCGGAGCGTCAGGGTCCGCCAATGCAGCGCCGATCGCGGCGGGTATGCCATATCCAAGCGCTCCGAACCCGGTCGCGGCGTTGAACCACCCGCCGGGCCGATCATGATCGTAGTACAGGTTTCCTGCATAGATCGGATAAGCAGAATCGCCCACCATGATCGCGTTAGGGACTGCATCGCGCATGGCGTTCAGCACATCGAGTAACGCCTGCATTTCTGGCCCGATTTCTTCGGCCGCGTTCTGCCGCGAAGTAGCCGCGCGCGCGGCACCGTTTGCCGACTTGGGCGATGCGGCAAACCGATCCACAAGCTCGGCCGCTGCCATCGCCGCATCACCAACAATGGCGATGTCCGCCGCGTGTCGCTTCAGCTGATCGGGGCATAGGTCCACACGGATCAGGGATGGCATTTCAACCATCGTGCCGGTGGCGTACATATCGTAGTCCGTCTGGCCCAGCTCAGTCCCCAAAGCCAAAACCACGTCGGCCTGTTCGATCAAAGCACGCACTGAATTCAGGCTTGGGCTTGCTGGCACGCTCAACGGGTGATCGTACATCAACCCGCGCGCATTCACGGTTTGAACAACCGGCGCATCCAGCGCTTCGGCAAGCTGCCGGATCGACCTGCCCGCGCTGCGCGCACCGCCGCCGACCAGAATGACCGGTGCTTTTGCCGACCCCAGTAGCTTGGCAGCACGGTCAAGAAGCGTCGGATCAAGAGACTTATCGACGGGACCTTTCGCAGCATCGGTCGGACCAGCAAACTCGTCCCCCGCAACGTCTAGCGGGATTTCGATATGTGTTGGCCCTGGGCGACCGGATTGAAACAGGGCGAAGGCGCGGTCCAACGCGGCGGCTAGTTCAACTGACTTTTCAACTCGGTCCGATGACAGAGCGACTGTGCGCGCCATCGCTCGTTGATCCGGTAACTCATGCAAGTGACCAAGCCCTTTGCCAAGACTGGACAACGTGTTGACCCCCGACACCACCAGCATCGGAACGCTGTCTGCCCGAGCCTGCCCCATCGCCGTGAGTGTATTGGTCAGACCGGGGCCGGTAATCACAAAGGCAACGCCGGGCTTGCCGGATATCCTGGCATAGCCATCAGCCATGAACCCTGCCCCCTGCTCGTGTCGTGGGGTGACATGGCGAATGCCCGATGCGGCCAGCCCGCGGTACAGTTCGACCGTATGCACGCCGGGGATGCCAAACACGGTATCCACATCGCGCCTGACCAGTTGATCAACCAGCGCCTCACCAATGCTCGTCATGCGTTTTCCAGTTGCAGTTGGGTCGCGTGGGCAACGATCCGGTCACAGGCTTCGGTAAAGATCGCGTCGTCCACCGTCAGCGCGATACGGACCCAGTCATCAACCGTGTCACCGAAAGACGGCCCCGGCATCACCGCGACTTTGCCATGTTCGAGCAGATGAAAGGCGTACTCGTTTCCATTCATCCCTGTGGCCGAGACATCAATCATCGCAAACATACCTGCCTGTGGAAGATGCACACGCAGATGTGTCTCGTTCGGCAGCCTGTCGTTCAGCATCCGGGCGCGGCGGGCGTACCGTTGCGCCATGCCTTCAGCCACGGTTGAACCGTTGCGAATGGCCGTCTCGGTCATGTCGGCGATGAAGGGCTGATTTCCAAACAGCATGGTTTCCGACAGCGACAAAAGGCGCGCGGTAAATTCCTCGGGACCAATGCACCAACCGCTGCGGAATCCGGGGGCGGCATGGGATTTTGATATCGAAGAGACGACGATTACCCGATCCGCCAACTCGGACAGCGACAGGGGTGAGGAAAACACAGATCCGTCAAAGATCAGTTCTTCATAAACCTCATCAGAAATGATCCATAGATCATGCTCGATGGCCAGCTTGCCGATTGCGTCGATGTCTTCGCCTGTCAGGATCGACCCGGTAGGATTATGCGG
Organism: Ruegeria sp. YTSA108; assembly: GCF_059610185.1. Lineage (NCBI taxonomy): Bacteria > Pseudomonadati > Pseudomonadota > Alphaproteobacteria > Rhodobacterales > Roseobacteraceae > Ruegeria > Ruegeria sp. YTSA108. The sequence continues at coordinate 483,078 of NZ_JBXWND010000001.1, forward strand.
TGTGGTCAACAAAAGCGCAGTGGTCTTCGCGGTAATCCTGTCCGCGATATCATCCGCAGAAATACGAAAACCGTTTTCCGGCCGCAATGGTACCGGCACAATATCCGCACCGCTTGCGCGTACCACACCTTGATAGGTTGCATACATCGGATCGCCCACCAGCACCTCACAACCCGCCTCGGCCACGCCCATCAGGACGGTAAAAAGCGAGGTCTGGGTGCCTGGAAAACACAGCACTTGATTATCCGTGATCGTGCGCCCGGATCTGGCCGAATAACGATCGGCCAGTGCAGAGCGCAGTCCAGCCTCACCACGCCCATTGGAGTAGGTGGTTCGCCCGGCGCGCAAAGCGTCCACAGCGCTTTCCACCAGTTCGGTGGGCGTTGGCACATCCGGCTCGCCAATGGTCAATTCGATGATATCCTGCCCCTGCTCGACAAGTTCTTTGGCCCTGAGATAAACTTCCCATTTGGCGCCACCCAGGCCGGCAAGGCGTTCGGTAATCGCTGTTTTCTTCATGTCTGCCTCTGCTCAAGATCCGTCAATTCAACACCGATAATTGCCCCAACCGAAGCCAGCCCAATCTTGGGCAGCTCATCCGGCTCAAAGGCGTATGGCAGGGCGCCGCCTTCCATCCACAAGCCGTCGACCACGGCGTTGCATGCGATAGCCAACCTGCGCAGTTCCGCCGGGCTGGCTGGTATGCCTACCTCGTTCAGCGCATCTGCAATGAGTGATTCCAAGCGGTCACGAAAATCCCGATATGTCTGTTCGTGGATCGCTTGCATTTTGTCGTCCGCCAGAACTTTGTTCAAAAAGCCCGCCCATAGGGACACTGACCCCGGATCGACCACTGGATGGGTCAGCCCGGTCGTTACAAACGTCGCCAGCCGCAATCTGGCTGTGCTATAATCTCCGTCTGCAGGGGCCGACGTCATATCCGTCAGTCGCCGCATATGAAAGTCATAAGCTGCTGTAATTAAATCTTCTTTCGAAGAAAAATAGTGCCGGATCAGACCCTGAGTTACACTGGCCCGCTCGGCAATCGCCCGAACGGTCGCACCTTGCAAACCTTGCTCGGCGATCAAAGACAGCGTGGCCTGGATCAACGCCTCTTTGCGCTGCTCCGCGGGTTCTCGCTTGAATTTTGTTGCGTGATCCGACATCTATCTTTCCAGAAATTATAATTATACAGTTGCATAATTGTAGGGATTTGCTAAAGCTGCAAGTAAAAAAACGGTTGAGAGGGATGAAACTGCAAAATGAACGCTGACCCAGAAACCACGCCGGATGAAGCCATTCGGGTCACTGACTTGCACAAGTCTTTTGGCTCGCTCGAAGTTCTCAAAGGCGTTTCACTTACTGCCCATCAGGGTGATGTCGTCGCCATCATCGGAGGCAGTGGTTCGGGGAAATCCACGTTCCTTCGCTGTATCAATTTCCTTGAAACGCCCAGTTCCGGAGAAATCGTCGTAAACGGCGAGCAGATTGAGATGCGCCCGGATGGCACGCCTAAGGACCGGCGTCAGCTGGAACGCATCCGCACCCGACTGGCAATGGTGTTTCAGGCCTTCAACCTTTGGACCCACCGCACGTTGCTGGAAAATGTCATCGAGGTGCCCGTTCACGTGCTGAAAGTACCGCGGGACGAGGCGATCAAGCGCGCGCACCAGCTGCTGGAGCGCGTTGGGCTTGGCGACAAGGCGGATACCTTCCCTTCCTTTCTGTCAGGCGGTCAGCAACAGCGCGCTGCGATTGCGCGTGCTCTTGCCGTTGATCCCAGCGTAATGTTGTTTGACGAGCCAACCAGCGCGTTAGATCCAGAACTTGTTGGTGAAGTACTGACCGTAATTCGCGATCTGGCGGCCGAGGGCCGAACCATGTTGCTGGTCACGCATGAGATGAAGTTTGCGCGCGAGGTTGCGACCCATGTTGTGTATCTTTTCGAAGGAAAGATCGAGGAACAGGGGCCACCCGACGAACTTTTCGACAATCCGAAATCCGCAAGGCTGCAACAATTCCTAAAATCAGTCGGCTGAACAAACAAAATATCAAACAGGGAGAATATCAATGAAAAACAAAAAGCTAATCGTGGCCGCTTTGGCTGCTGCTGTGCTTTCGGCTGGAACGGCTGGCGCAGATGAAGTCAAGATCGGGATCGCAGCCGAGCCTTATCCGCCTTTCGCATCGCTGGATGCCTCTGGCGAATGGGTCGGTTGGGAGATCGAGGTTATTGATGCGGTCTGTGCCGCCGCCGAGCTTGAGTGTGTGATCACTCCGGTTGCGTGGGACGGGATCATCCCATCACTGACCGGTCAGCAGATTGATGCCCTGATGGCGTCGATGTCGATCACCGAAGAGCGCATGAAAACGATCGATTTCAGCGACCCTTACTACAACACTCCGGCCGTTATCGTCGCCGACAAGTCGATGGACATTGAACCGACACCAGAATCTCTGGCCGGTAAGATCATCGGTATTCAGGCCTCTACGATCCACCAGGCCTATGCCAACGAGCATTTCAAGGATGCGGCAGAAATCCGGGTGTATCAGACTCAGGACGAAGCCAACCAGGATCTGTTCGCCGGCCGTATCGACGCGACCCAGGCCGACAGCATCGCCATGGCAGATTTTGTCTCTTCTGACACTGGTGCCTGCTGTGAAATCAAAGGCGCGGTCGAAAATGACGTCTCGATCCTGGGTCGCGGCGTCGGCGCGGGTGTCCGCAAGGGCGATGACGCGCTGCGTGAAAGGCTGAATGCGGGTATCGCGGCAATTCTTGCCGACGGCACGCATGACGAAATCACCTCGCGCTATTTCACAGCCAGCATCTACAGCGAGTAAGATCCGTCGTGGAAGCTATCCTCGAAAGCCTGGGTTTGGCCCAAAGCATGGAGTTGCTTGCCCTTAGTCCTCCGGGATGGGGCGGCAACCTTCTGCGTGGCCTCGCTAACTCGTTGCAGATCGCTTTTGGAGCGTTCGGGTTCGGGTTGATCATCGGGCTTTTCGGGGCCTATGGAAAACTATATGGCGGGCCGGTCACGCGTGACCTGCTCGGCATATACACTACTGTAATGCGCGCCGTGCCTGAACTGGTGCTGATCCTAATCCTGTATTACGTCGGGACCGACCTGATCAATCAGGCCGCGCAGGCAATGGGATATGGCCGGGTCGAAATCAGCGGCGTTGTCGCCGGTATATGGGTTTTGGGCATTGTTCAGGGCGCCTATGCGACCGAGGTCCTCAGGGGGGCGATTCAAGCGGTTCCTACTGGTCAGATCGAAGCCGCCCGTGCCTATGGCATGCCCTCTCTTTTGCTGATGCGACGGGTGACGATACCGGCGATGATGTCTTTTGCCACGCCTGGATTGGCCAATCTGTGGCTCATTGCAACCAAAGATACGGCCCTGCTGGCCATTGTCGGCTTTAGCGAATTGACGCTGGAGACCCGTCAGGCTGCGGCCAGCACCCGCGCCTATTTCACCTTCTTCCTTGCTGCAGGTGCCTTGTACTTGATCGTCACGCTTTGTTCCGGTGTCGTGTTCGCGCGTATCGAGAAATGGGCCCGTCGTGGGCAGCCTTCGCTGAAGGGAGGAAGCCGATAATGGACTGGCGAGCACTCATGCAGCCGCATCGGATCGTGCTGATGGCACTTTTTGCTGCTTTCGTTATCTGGTGCGCCGTCTCACTGCGCTGGGATTGGATTCCAACCTATGCCCCGCTGGCGCTTGAAGGTCTGTGGAGGACCATTTGGCTGTTGGCCGTCACCTGTGTGCTTGGGTTCTTGCTCGCCGTTCCACTGGGTCTCGCTCAGGCGATTGGTCCCTGGTACCTTTCGGCACCGGCAAAAGTGTTCTGCACCGTCATTCGCGGCACCCCAATTCTTCTGCAAATCTGGCTGTTGTACTATGGGCTTGGATCGCTTTTCCCTCAGATTCCATGGATACGCGGCAGCGAGCTGTGGCCCTATCTGCGACAGGCTTGGCCCTATGCGGTTCTGGCCCTGACCCTGTCTTACGCGGGCTACGAGGGCGAAATCATGCGCGGTGCCTTTGCCAGCGTTAAGAAGGGTCAACTCGAAGCGGCGCAATCCTTTGGCATGCCTCGGTTTACCATGTTCCGCAGGATCTGGCTGCCTCAGGCCATTCGCAGCGTGCTGCCGACACTAGGCGGTGAGACGATCCTACAGCTGAAAGCAACCCCGCTGGTGGCGACGATAACAGTGGTTGAGATCTACGCTGTGTCGTCCAGAATTCGGGCGGACACCTTTGTTGTCTATGAGCCATTGTTGCTGTTGGCGCTGATCTATCTGATCATTGCAGGCATCATCACGCTGATATTCCGGCGAATTGAATTGCAGGTCCCTGCCCGGTAAGTCGACGCCGAATAGTTCCACAACCTGAATTCTAAGATCGGACAGTTATCCAGCTACCTGTCCTTGTCAGCTGTCTACTTGTGGGCGGCTTTCGCATCGTTGATTGAAGGCGCCCAGAGCGTCGCGAATTTCGGCCTAAAAAGAATGAAATCCAATCACTTGGTGCGGTCGAGAAGACTCGAACTTCCACGGGTGTTACCCCACAGCGACCTCAACGCTGCGCGTCTACCAATTCCGCCACGACCGCACTGTTAGTGACTTGGTAGTGGGGCGTATAGACCTTGATGATCAAGATGTGAAGAGGCAAAAATCACGTTGGTTTGAATTCCCATTCGGCGCTCTTATCTTTAACAGGTTGTCGTCCAAATGACCCCGTCAGGAGCCCCGCCATGACCTCGCCCGACCCTCGCCCCATCGTTCAGATCGACATAGTCTCGGATGTGGTTTGCCCCTGGTGCATTGTTGGATTCCGGCAGTTGGATCTGGCGCTCAAACAGCAAAATATTCTGGCAAAGCTGCGCTGGCATCCGTTCGAATTGAACCCAAACATGGCGCCCGAGGGTCAGAACCTGCGTGAGCACATTGCCGAGAAATACGGCTCCTCGACGGAACAAAGCCAAGCGATGCGGGATCGATTGACGCAAATCGGGGCTGACTTGGGCTTTACCTTCGCCTTTGATGAAGAAAGTCGCATCGTAAACACATTTGCCGCGCATCAGCTTCTTGACTGGGCCGAGGCTCAGGGTCGCCAGCATCCACTGAAACTGGCCTTGTTCGAGGCCTATTTCACCAAGCAAATGGACGTTTCGAATATTGAAGTTCTGCTTGAGGCCGCGGAGACTGCCGGTCTGGATCGGAATGCTGCGCGCACGATGCTTGAATCAGGTGCTCATGCCGCGCCGGTTCGAGAGAAACAGCAATACTGGACCAGTCGTGGTATTTCCGGCGTTCCCGCAATGGTGTTTGGCGGAAAGTACTTGCTGACTGGGGCGCAGGGAGCGGACAGCTATACACAGGTCCTGCAGCGCTGTTTGACCGAAGCAGCCTAGGTCTTTCCATCCATGCATCCAGCCGCTAAGGAGCCGACATGGAATGGAAGATTACTGACGGATTGACCGACTATGATGAGGCCATCGCCTTTATGGAGGCGCGCGTGGCCGATATCGCGGCGGGTGAGGCGGATGAGTGTATCTGGCTACTTGAGCACCCTGCCCTGTACACAGCGGGCACTTCAGCCAAGGTCGAAGACCTGAAAGACCCGGACAGATTTCCAGTCCATACGTCAAAACGCGGTGGTGAATACACCTATCATGGTCCGGGGCAGCGCGTTGCTTATGTCATGCTGGACCTGAACAAACGCGGCAGGGATGTGCGCAAGTTTGTAAAGCAGCTTGAGAATTGGGTGATCGCAGCTTTGGCCGAGTTCAACGTGACCGGGCAAATCCGCGACGGCCGTGTTGGTGTCTGGGTGCAACGGGATGACAAGCCGCTGACGCCTGCAGGCGAAAAAGCCGAGGACAAAGTCGCGGCGATCGGCCTGCGATTGCGTAAATGGGTCAGCTTTCACGGCATCTCGATCAATGTCGAGCCGGATTTGAGCCATTTCTCTGGGATCGTACCCTGCGGCATCTCGAACCATGGCGTGACTTCTCTGGTCGATCTGGGTCTTCCGGTCGCGATGGATGATGTGGACAACGCGCTTAGAAAAACATTCGCTGAGGTTTTTGGACCCGCGGGGGCGGATTAACTCGGATCACGAATCGAAAAACAGCCCGGCACCGACTACAATCCAGCCGTCAGATCCGCTCTGCTTCATAATTTGGAAACAATTCCCGATTGGTCCGTCTGGTTTCCGACGGAATCTAGTTAAATTTCACAAATATGAATACTTGGGTCCCATTAACGCCTAGTATGAATTTACCGTTCTAGAGTGAGTGGTGTGTTAAGCCGGTGATCGCAGGTATACCCTGGGAAAACAGGTATGTGTTTTGGTTACGAGTCTGCCGTTCCGACCCCAAATCGGAACGGCAATTTCTTTTTTAGTGCTCGTGTTTGTCATGTCCAAACCGGGCCGGATGGCCACAAACCTCTTCCCCACTTTCAATTTCAAGCGTTGCATGGCCGATCCCGAACTGATCCTGCAGCGCATTCTTGATGGTTGTGGAAAGCCACCTGGCATCTTCGTCTGCGTGGCTGGTCGCAACCACATGTGCAGTCAGGGCAGGTTCATGCTCCTGCATACTCCACAGATGAACGTGATGGACCGAAACAACGCCCTCGGTGGCCTCGATCATCGAAGCGACCTCTTCTGGGTCAAGGTCGGATGGTGCACCCAACATCAAGACGTGAATGGTTTCGCCAATTTCAGATTTCACATGCCAAAGGATGTAGACCGAGATCAGAATGGTTACGGCGGGATCCACCCATGTCCAGTTGAACACGATGACCATGGTCCCGGCGACGATCACTGCCAACGAGCCCAATGCATCTGCCACATTGTGCAGAAAGGCCGCCCTGATATTCATACTGTCCTTTGCCATCGAATAGGTCAGTGCAGCCGTGATCAGATCGACGATCAGGGCCAGCGCTGCGATCCAGACGACGATCCAGCCATTCACCGGTTCGGGCTCGATAAACCGCATGACACCTTCGTACATCAGATAAACGGCAAGAACGACAAGAGTGGTGTAGTTAACAAGAGCGGCCACAACCTCTGCCCGACCATAACCAAAGCTCATCCGTGGATCTGCCGGGCGTCGCGCAATCTTACGAGCGAAAAACGCGATGATCAGCGCGATGGCATCTGAAAAATTATGCAAGGCATCTGCGATCAAGGCCAGTGAGCCAGACAAAATGCCCCCCACTATTTGTGCAAGCGTCAATACCATATTGACGCCGATCGCTCCGACCACCCTCCGGTCACCGGCATTCGGATCAATGTGAGAGTGGGTGTGGTTATGTGACATGGCAGATCAGATCCTTGTTTTGAACTGCCATCTTATGTAATTCCTCTAGTCACTAGAGGTTCAAGAGGCAAAAAGCACAAAATGTACTCAATCGGAGATTTGTCGCGGCAAACCGGGGTCAAGGTGCCCACGATCCGTTTCTATGAGGAAAAAGGCTTGTTGGCCAAACCGTATCGGACGGCGGGCAATCAGCGCAGATATGACGAGACTGCTCTGAAACGCCTCCAATTTATCCGCCACTCGCGTGATCTGGGCCTGCCTTTGCCGGATGTCGAGGCGTTGCTTTCTTTGGAAGGGGCGCAGGGGGCGGATCTGGACCATGTTCATGAAATCGCGGATCGTCAGCTGACTGAACTGCGCAACCGGATAACATTGCTGCGCAGCCTTGAGGCCGAACTGGAACGCATCACAGCCGCCTGTGACGGCACCCACGACCATGTATGTGAAGTGCTGAACGCGTTTGGCGACCATAGCAAATGCCTTGGATCGCACTGATCCTGTAGCGGGTGATCAGGCCAGCGCGTCTTTGATTTTACCGGCGTTTTTAGCGATCAGGTCAAAATCACCCATATTGCCCGGCGGTCGCATCGAAACGCCTTCGTGCCGCGGCAAAACGTGGAAATGCAGATGAAACACTTCTTGCCCACCTGCAGCCTCGTTGAACTGTTGGATGGTGACACCATCCGCGCCAAACGCCGCTTTCACCGCCTGCGCCATCTTCTGAACCGTTGAGATCACAGAAGCAAGCTGTTCTGGGCTGGCATCCAGCACGTTGCGACAAGGCGTTTTCGGGATCACCAGCAGATGCCCGTCCGTGCGCGGCATGATGTCCATGAAGGCCAGTGTGTCGTCGTCTTCATAGACCCGGTTTGCAGGGATTTCACCACGCAGGATCTTGGCGAAAATGTTATCGGGATCATAGGCAGACATACTCGGCCTCCGTTTGGACGTTTTTCATGAGGTGTTTGTGCGGTGCCGCATCTTGGCGGTCAAGACGCAATGCACATGCGATCAGAGCGACAAAGGTGTTTCCAGAAAATCGCGGTATACCCTGTCCCGATGCAACAGCAAACCTGCCGAAAGAGTATCCCGTATAGGATCGGATATATGCTCGAAAACCCTTCGGGTACTCAGCCGCATAGCACACAACTCTTCCGGCAACGGTGCGAACAAAGCCATGAAGGCAGCGCAATAAATATCTGCTGCAGTGAGCGTGTTGCCAAACAGAAAATCACCACTTTCTGCGAGCTTGCTACTGACGCGTTTCAATATCCCATCAGCGCGATCGGCAGCCATTTCACCTGCTTCTGTATCATAGCCGTATTTCTTGCCAAGATAGTCGGCAATCTTGGGATGGAACCCACCTTCTTGGCCTCGCATACCAGCTTGGATTTGCTGAAGCCGCCTTTGCCAGCCCAATCCATTTGGGGCCGCAAGTAAGTCAATGAAGGCGAGAATGTCGGGCGCCATTGATGCTGGCAACAAATCTGGCTCAGGCGCGATTCGTTGTGCCAAGGCGACAATATCGGCCGTTTCGGAAAGCGGTGCCTCATCTTTCCAGAACACAACCGGTGCGCTGTCCGTTTGCGCCCAGATGGTCTGCGCCCGGTCCTGATGGTCCAGATAAACTGGCAGCCAAGGCAGACGCTTTACGTGAAAAATACCCTTTGCGGCTTCGCTCCAAGGGCTTGGCACACCTCCGACAACGATCATGCGTAGCCCGGTGGCCGCCTGAGCCTTTTCGGTCGTCACGTAGTTCAGAACCATCCGGTCTCCTCCATTTGCCGAAAGTTGTGCTCTTTTTCGAAGCCCTGCAACCGGCACCCGCGACAATTAATCTTGATCCAGATCAAACTCGACCATTGAAGGTCGCCCCCACGCAATCTAAAACCAGCAGGAATCCCGCGCGTTGGAGAGGTCCGACAGCGCGGTGTAGTTGCAACAGGAGGCACCTAATGGCAGACGCAGCCATTCATGGTCACGACCATGAAGACCAGCGCGGGTTCTTTACCCGCTGGTTCATGTCGACCAACCACAAGGACATCGGGATTCTGTACCTGATCGTCTCGGCCCTGGCCGGTCTAATCTCGGTTCTGATGACTGTTATCATGCGGATCGAATTGATGGAGCCCGGGGTACAGCACATGTGCATGGAAGGGTTCCGCTTGTTCGGCAGCGGTGCCGAGCTCTGCACTCCGAACGGGCATCTGTGGAACGTGATGATCACCTACCACGGTGTTCTGATGATGTTCTTCGTGGTCATCCCTGCCCTATTCGGCGGATTTGGCAACTATTTCATGCCGTTGCAGATTGGCGCGCCGGACATGGCGTTCCCGCGGATGAACAACTTGTCCTTCTGGCTCTATGTCGCCGGTACTTCGCTGGGCGTGGCCTCGCTGCTGAGCCCCGGTGGTAACGACCAGCTTGGTTCGGGCGTCGGCTGGGTTCTGTACCCGCCGCTGTCGACGAGCGAGGGCGGAATGTCCATGGACCTCGCGATCTTTGCCGTGCACGTATCGGGCGCCTCCTCGATCCTCGGCGCGATCAACATGATTACCACCTTCCTGAACATGCGTGCCCCGGGCATGACCCTGTTCAAGGTGCCGCTGTTCAGTTGGTCGATCTTCATCACCTCGTGGCTGATTCTTCTGTCGCTGCCGGTTTTGGCAGGTGCGATCACCATGTTGCTAATGGACCGCAACTTTGGTTTCACCTTCTTTGATCCGGCCGGTGGTGGTGATCCAATCCTGTATCAGCACATCCTGTGGTTCTTTGGCCACCCAGAAGTGTACATCGTGATCCTACCTGGATTTGGCCTTATCAGCCACATCATCGCGACCTTCTCGCGCAAGCCAGTCTTCGGTTACCTGCCGATGGTTTGGGCACTTATTGCGATCGGTGTACTGGGCTTTGTCGTGTGGGCACACCACATGTACACAGTTGGCATGTCGGTCCAGCAGCAAGCCTACTTCATGCTGGCAACGATGGTCATCGCGGTTCCTACCGGCGTTAAGGTCTTCTCGTGGATCGCAACCATGTGGGGCGGCTCGATCGAGTTCAAGACACCGATGCTGTTTGCTTTCGGTTTCCTGTTCCTGTTCACCGTTGGTGGTGTGACCGGTGTGGTTCTGTCGCAGGCCGGTATCGACCGCGCCTATCACGACACATATTATGTGGTTGCACACTTCCACTATGTGATGTCGCTGGGCGCAGTGTTTGCGATCTTTGCTGGGATCTATTTCTACTTCTCCAAGATGACAGGCCGTCAGTATTCAGAGTTCTGGGGCAAGGTTCACTTCTGGCTGTTCTTCATCGGCGCCAACCTGACCTTCTTCCCCCAGCACTTCCTGGGCCGTCAGGGCATGCCACGTCGCTACATCGATTATCCCGAAGCGTTCGCGCAGTGGAACTATGTCTCGTCGATTGGCGCCTTTGTATCCTTCGCCTCGTTCCTGCTGTTCTTTGGTATCGTGTTCTACGCCTTGTTCCGTGGCGCACGTGAGACCCGGAACAACCCGTGGAACGAATACGCGGATACGCTGGAATGGACCCTGCCCTCGCCGCCGCCCGAACACACGTTCGAGCAGCTGCCCAAGCAAGAAGACTGGGACAAGGGCCACGCGCACTGATCCCTCTGAACCAACAGAAAACCCCGCCAACTTGGCGGGGTTTTTCATTTCTAAGTGGCGTGCCACCGGAAATTCGCCAGATCGGTCAAAATAGGGTACTCTGGTAAAGGCAAAACAATCGGCAACCCCGAGGGTTCATATGCCCGATCTTGATTTCTGGTACTCTATCGGAAGCACTTACAGCTTTCTGACGATCATGCGCCTGGACGATTGGTGTTCTGAACACGATGCGTCCGTCACATGGCGGCCGTTCAATGTACGCACAGTGATGTCGCAGCAGAAGAACATCCCCTTTGCAGGGAAACCCGTCAAATCCGCCTATATGTGGCGCGACATTGAGCGTCGGGCGGCCAAGTACCATATGCACGCCCAGCTTCCTGCGCCCTACCCCATTTCTGACCTTGCCTTGGCAAATCAAGTAGCGCTGTTGGGAATGGAAGAAGGCTGGGGCAAGAACTTTACGCAAATTCTATATCGGATCTGGTTCGAAGAAGGTGTAGAGGCCGGCAGCGAAACCGCCTTGTCCGAAGCGCTACACCGCAGTCAGCAAGATCCCCGACTGATCCTGTCCCGCGCGCGCAGCCCCGACATTGTCGCCGCACTTGAGGCGGAAACACTACGCGCAATTAAGCTGGGCATTTTTGGCGCCCCAAGCCTGGTTGTGGGGAACGAAGTCTTTTGGGGGGATGATCGGCTGGACGATGCCCTATCGTGGGCCCGCGTCGGGCACGTCATCTGAATTTTCAGCGTCGACTCGGACACTCTTTGGGCTATCTTCCGACCATGCCCTACAGATGGAATCAAACCACCACTTCAGAACTTGAATTGCGCCTGTGGCCGCATAACTCACTGCCGCGTCATTGGGCGGTGCGAGTTGTGTTTGGGGTCTTTCTATTCGGGCTGATCCCGCTTTTGGCCGTTCTTGGCTCGGCCTTGCTTTGGGGGTTGCTGCCCTTCCTGCTGCTAACAGTTATTGGCCTTTGGCTGGCTCTCCGGTCAAACTATCGGGCCCGTAGCATATTCGAAGTCCTGACGCTGACCGGAACACAGGCGCATCTGATACATCATGACCCGCGACGGGGGCAGCAGGAATGGGCCTGTAATCGGCATTGGGCCCGCCCCGAGATCCATCAGAGCGGCGGCCCGGTTCCGAACTACGTCACCCTCAAGGGTGAAGGTCGCGAAGTCGAAATCGGCGCATTCCTGTCCGAGGAAGAGCGGATTGCGCTTTACGATGACCTCAAAGAAAAACTGCGCGAACCAGTCGCGCAGTAAGCTCTCAGCATGTCACGGCAGTCAGCCGCTGGCAGCCGCACAAAGCTGATCTTTGACCATGGGCCCAACTTTCCCAAAATCCATCTGGCCAGTATAGCGTGTCTTGAGCTCGCCCATGACCTTGCCCATATCCCGGATCGACCCGGCACCAGTGGCCGTAATCGCTGATTGGATGGCTTTCGTCACCTCATCGTCGTCCAGTTGCTCGGGCAGGAATTCTTCTATGACTTCTATCTCGCGCAGTTCACGCTCCGCCAGATCGAGGCGTCCACCCTCTTCGTAAGCACGCGCACTTTCCTTACGCTGCTTGGACATTTTCCCTAGAATTTCAAGAACTTCGGCATCACCGCAACCCTTGGCTTCCTCGTTGACCGCAGCACGAGACGCGATATCCCGGTCCTTGATTGCTGCATTGATCAGACGTAGGGTCGACAGACGCTCGGCGTTCTTGTCTTTCATTGCTTGCTTCAGGGCGGAATTCACCCGTGATCGCATATCCATTTAGTTTGTCCATCCCCATGACAAAAGGAACCCCGACCATATCGAAACAAAAAGCGTGATACAACCGGGGGCCTCAACATCTAAGTCATTGATATTGCTCAATAGCCCAAAAATTGAACACACTTGACCCAAGCGCATAACCCCCTTAGGTATGCGCCGATTTACCCTGCAGGAGAGTCGCGCTATGGCCCAGAACGCCCCGTCTAAGCCCACCGCATGTCTGGCTTTGGCCGATGGAACACTGTTCTACGGGGTCGGTTTCGGCGCCACAGGCCAGACCGTGGCCGAGCTGTGTTTCAACACCGCAATGACCGGCTATCAAGAGATCATGACCGATCCTTCTTATGCCGGACAGATCGTGACCTTCACTTTCCCTCATATTGGAAATGTTGGTGTGAACCCCGAGGATGACGAAACCGGTGATCCTGTCGCGGCAGGAATGGTCGTCAAATGGGACCCAACCGAACCGTCCAGCTGGCGGTCTGCTGAAGAGCTGAAATCATGGCTTGCCCAGCGTGGGCGTATTGCCATTGGCGGTGTCGATACCCGCCGGTTAACCCGCGCAATTCGCCAGCAAGGCGCACCTCATGTGGCATTGGCCCATGATCCTGAGGGCAATTTCGACATCGAAGCTCTGGTTTCGGCAGCGCGTGGCTTTGCCGGGCTTGAAGGTATGGATTTGGCCAAGGAAGTGACTTGTGCGCAAAGCTATCGCTGGGATGAGATGCGTTGGGCCTGGCCAGATGGCTATAAACGGCAAGAGGCCCCAGTACATAAGGTTGTGGCACTGGATTTCGGGGCAAAGCGCAATATCCTGAGATGCCTTGCCTCGACCGGGTGCGATGTCACTGTGCTGCCCGCAACGGCCACCGCGGCTGAGGTTCTGGCCCATAATCCCGACGGCGTATTCCTGTCCAATGGCCCCGGTGATCCAGCGGCTACGGGTGAATACGCAGTACCGATGATCAAAGAGGTATTGGACACCACCGACCTACCCGTATTCGGGATTTGCCTTGGTCATCAGATGCTTGCGCTGGCCCTTGGCGGTCAGACTGTCAAGATGAATCACGGCCACCACGGGGCGAACCACCCGGTAAAAGATCTCGAGACTGGTAAGGTGGAAATAACGTCTATGAACCATGGGTTTGCGGTAGACGCTCAAACCCTTCCCGACGGTGTCGTTGAGACTCATCGTTCGTTGTTTGATGGTTCAAACTGCGGAATTCGCATGACGGATCGACCGGTCTATTCGGTACAGTACCACCCAGAGGCATCTCCAGGCCCACAAGACAGCTTCTACCTGTTCGAGCGGTTCTCGCATGCGATGGCCGCCCGGAAGGCACAGGCATAATCATACAGCCTTAACGGCCTGTTAACCTTAATCGATCCACCCTGACGCAGATTACCACGTCTGGGTTGATTGAATGGTTGAACTGAACCTGCAGCATTTCGCATCGGCCGCGCCGATTTCTGCAACGGTGCGCAAGCCTTTGGGGGCTTGCCTGATCGACCGCGGGCTGCTTTCGAACCATCAGTTGCAAAAAGCCCTGCACCTGCAATCCAGACAAAATGTTGCACTGGGCGAAATCCTGGTCGGCGAAGGCTGGGTAGATCGGTCCGAGGTTCTGACGGCGCTGTCTGAACAAACAGGATTGCAGATCGCGGACCTGGATCTGCATCCACCAAATCCGGACCTTTGCAAAACCCGCCCCGCCAGCTTTTGGCTGGATCACAACATCATTCCCTGGATGCGCATCGGTCCCATTCTCCTGGTCGCTACCGCCAATCCCGATCAGTTCGACGCAGTTCGCAAGCAGTTGGCAAAGGAAAAGCAAACGATCATACCCGTGCTTGCCGATGCGGACCGGATCGACGACGCGATCGCCAGCATTTTCTCGGAAAGCCTTGCTGAAAAGGCTGAAACCCGTGTGGCAATAGCTCAGAGTTGCCGGTCCTGGACTCGGCACTCGCGTATTGGGCCGATTGCCATAGTGCTTGGCCTAGCCACACTGTTCCTGGCGCAACCCATTCCGGGGCTGCTGGCTCTGGTCGTATTGGCCGTTACGTCGCTTGTATTATTCCTGACATTGCGACTGGCGGGATTGCTCTCGTTTCTATGTTACAAAGGAAAACGCCACAGTCAGACCGCCACCACGCTTCCTCTTCGACTGCCTCGCGTTTCCATCATGGTCCCTTTGTACAAAGAGCGAGAGATTGCTGGCGCTCTGATCCGTCGATTGCGACGTCTGACATATCCCAAAGCTCTTTTGGACGTCATTCTGGTTTTGGAAGAAACGGATATGGTAACCCGTGCAACCCTGGCCAAAATCGAGCTGCCCTGTTGGATCCGCACGATCGAAGTACCGGCATTAAGCGGGCTGACGACAAAACCGCGCGCGATGAACTATGCGCTGGATTTCTGTCGTGGTGATATTCTGGGCGTTTGGGATGCCGAGGACGCCCCTCTTCCCGATCAAATCGAACGCGTCGTCGGACATTTCACCCAAGCCAGTGAAGACGTCGTCTGCTTGCAAGGCGTTCTGGACTATTACAACCCGCGCACCAACTGGCGGTCTCGCTGCTTTACCATCGAGTATAACAGTTGGTTTCGGGTCATCCTGCCTGGCATTGCCCGGTTGGGACTGGTGGTTCCACTTGGTGGTACAACCTTTTTCTTTCGTCGCGAAAAGCTGTTGGAACTGGGCGGTTGGGATGCCCATAATGTGACCGAAGACGCAGATCTGGGCGTCCGCCTCAGCCGCGCGGGTTATCGGACCGAGATAGTTGATACCGCCACTTTCGAAGAAGCAAACTTTCGGGCCTGGCCTTGGGTCAAACAGCGTTCACGATGGCTCAAGGGCTTTATGGTCACATATCTTGTCCACATGCGCGCGCCGATCCATCTGCTGAAAGAGCTGGGTGTGCTGCGCTTCCTTGGGCTTCAGGCGTTTTTTCTGGGCACCGTCGGACAATTCCTGCTGGCCCCGGTTTTGTGGCTGTTCTGGCTTACCACATTCGGATTGGCCAGCCCGCTGGATCCCGTCATTCCGGGCAAGGTCATGACCATACTGATAGCTCTGTTCGTATTTGCAGAGATCACGAATGTGACCATCGGGATACTGGCTGTCTCTGCCCGTGAAAGACGGTTTCTGATGCCGTGGGTGCCGACAATGCCGTTGTATTTCCCCTTGGGTGTGCTGGCAGCTTACAAAGCCCTTTGGGAATTGGCTATCAACCCGTTCTTCTGGGACAAAACCCAACACGGTCAAGCCAGTGAAGAAGCCTTCGACATGTGACCGTCAGCTTTCGCGACGAACCGCATCCTGCTTGAGACGCGTCATGAAAGCGACCGAGATATGCTCTTTCAACGCACGTTCCGCGGCTTGCTCGTCACGGGCGGCTATCGCCTCGACGATGCCTTTGTGTTCACTTTGCGCGATCTCACCGCGCCCGGAAACCGCAAGCGATGTCGTTGCCATCAAGGCCATTGTGCGGTGCACAAGGTTCAGCTGTTGCACCAAATAGCGGTTGTGCGAGGCCAGATGGATCTGTTCGTGAAACCGCCGGTTCGCCCGAGACAGGGCGTTTGGATTGTCCACCAGCGCATCATCTTCGGCAACCATTTCCTGCAGCACCTTGATCTCTTCCTCGGTCGCGTGCTTGGCGGCCAAACTTGCAGCGAGACCTTCAAGTTCACGGCGAACGACATATAGCTCTGCCATCTGATTGTGGTCCAATGAGGCCACAATCAGCGAACGCCCGTCGCGTTCAAGCAAGGATTGGGTCTCTAACCGCTGCAACGCCTCGCGGATTGGCGTGCGCGAAACACCGAACCTTTCGGCCAGCTCGCTTTCGACCAGCCTGTCACCGGGCTTGTAGATGCCCACATCAATCGCTTCGAGAATAAGGCTGTAGGCGTCGCTGTTGGACTGCTTGGATTGGGGCATCTTTTGTTTTTCTCCTCGTTCGGACATGTCTATCCGTCTGCAGTGCGCACAATCAAGTACTGCATTGAAAACCTGCGCTGCGCCGCTTAAACGGCAGGTATGGTCAAACCTGCCTTCAGCCATGTCTCCCAATGGGTGTTCGATCTGGACAACACCCTGTACCCGCCGCATATGCGCCTGTTCGATCAGATCGAGGTGCTGATGACGGATTATGTGGTTCAGGCCATCGGCGTCGACCGGGCCGAGGCCGACCGACTGCGATCCCATTACTGGCGCGAATATGGCACCACACTGGCCGGGCTGATGGCCGAACATGATCTGGATCCCGACCCTTACCTGCATGCCGTGCATCAGGTGGATATGAGCCATATGGACCCGGACGTGGATCTGGCGGCACATATTCGTGCTCTGCCCGGTCGCCGCATTGTCTATACCAATGGCAGCGCGCCCTATGCCGAACGCGTCCTTGCGGCGCGTGGCCTCAGCGGTTTGTTCGATGCCATCTATGGGGTCGAGCATGCGGGATACCGTCCTAAACCCGAGAAGGCCGCATTCCAGGCCATCTTTGCGCAAGACGGAATCAAGGCAGAAAAAGCGGCCATGTTCGAAGACGATCCGCGCAATCTGGCGGCCCCGCATGAGATGGGGATGCGCACGGTTCATGTCGCGCCCGAACCGCACATGGCCGATCACATCCACCACCATACAGACGACCTGACCGCCTTTCTGGCCCGCCTGCGATAGGCTGTCACACTGCGACGATCTGCACGTACTGCGACCCGGGCGCCGCCCCTATATCCCAACTGCGACGAACAGAACGGAGACCCAGATGTCCGCAATCGAAATGCCCCCGCGCTCACCCATCTGGCAGCGCCTGCTATTTGCTGTTCCTCTGTTTGGCTGGATGGCGCGCGATGCGGCCGATGCAGATGGGGACGACTGGTATTACACCGCTGCCGCCATCTTCAGCATGTGGGGCTGTTCAGTGATGCTGTTTGGCTTGCCGGGCTTGTATATCCCCGCCGTCGTGATGGTGCCCGTGATATTCCTGATCCTCATCCTGATCTCGCGCGGCTGACCTGCGAGACAGGATGTCACTTGGCGCGGGAAGTCGAACCACTCTAGGGTCGGGTTAGAACCAAAGAGGGCGCCATGAACGACCAGTGTGACATCCTGATTTCCGGCGGCGGAATTGCCGGTTTGACCGCAGCGGCGGCCCTTGGCGCGGCTGGATTCAATGTGGTCTGTGTTGATCCTACCCCACCTGTGACCCAGCGGGACGTGGACGGATCGGATTTACGGACCACCGCGTTTTTGCAACCAGCCCACGGTCTTTTGGAACAATGCGGGCTGTGGGAAAAACTCGACGCGCATGCCGCCCCTCTTCAGATCATGCGGATTGTGGATGCAGGCGGCGATGTGCCCGAGCCGCGCGTGGTGCGCGACTTCAATGCCGCGGATATCTCGGACCAGCCCTTTGGTTGGAACCTGCCAAACTGGCTCTTGCGGCGCGAAATGGTGGCCCGTCTCGCTGAACTGCCCAATGTCGATTTTCGCCCCGGAACGGGCACGGTCAGCTTGTTCACCCGTACAGCCGAAGCCCGCGTTGGCCTGAGCGACGGGACGCGCATCCGCTGTAAACTGGTGATCGCCGCAGATGGTCGCAACTCGCCCATGCGAGAGGCCGCCGGGATCAACGTGCACACCACGCGCTATGGGCAAAAGGCGTTGGCCTTCGCGGTTACACACTCGATCCCGCATCAGAACGTCTCGACCGAGATTCACAGGTCCGGCGGCCCGTTCACGCTCGTTCCCCTGCCCGACTGGCAGGGTCAGCCCTCGTCCGCGATTGTATGGATGGAGCGTGGCCCGCGCGCGGTAGAGCTGTTGAACACCGATCCGGAAAGCTTTGAAGCGCTGATGACCGAACGGTCCTGCGGGTTGTTCGGTCCGTTGAAACTGGCCTCTCGTCGGACCATCTGGCCGATCATCAGCCAATCGGCAGAGCGTCTGTCGGGCGAACGCGTGGCCCTGATGGCCGAAGCCGCCCATGTCGTGCCCCCCATCGGTGCGCAGGGGCTGAACATGTCCTTGGGTGATCTGCGATGCCTGCTGGATTTGGCACAGGCCCGTCCCGAGGGCCTGGGTGACGCGCAGATGTTGGATGCCTATCACAAAGCGCGTCATACCGAGATCGAGGCCCGGGTCAAGGGTATCGACCTGCTGAACCGCGCCTCGATGATCGAAGCGCGGCCTTTACGGGACATACGTGCAATGGGGTTGAACGCGCTGTATTCGCTGCCGACCGTGCGCAAGACGCTGATGCAGATGGGCCTCGGCGTCCGCTAAAGCCCGATGGTCACAAAACCTGGTCCAGCACGCGCTTTAGACGCGCGATTGTGCCGTCAACATCGTACAGCTTGTCCAGACCGAACAGGCCCAGACGGAAGGTGCTGAACCCGTCTGGCTCATCACATTGCAAGGGTACACCAGCAGCGATCTGCATGCCCAGGGCGGCGAATTTGCTGCCGTTCTGGATATTGGGATCCGAGGTATAGCTGACCACCACACCCGGCGCACCAAACCCATCGGCAGCGACAGAAACAATGCCCTTCTCCTTCAGCATTGCCCGTACACCGTCCCCCAATGCCCACTGGGCGTCACGCAGTTTGTCAAAGCCATAGTCTCGAGTCTCAGCCATCGTGTCGCGGAAGGCTTTCAGCGCATCTGTTGGCATCGTGGCGTGATAGGCGTGACCGCCATTTTCATAGGCTTGCATGATCTGCCGCCATTTCTTCAGGTCGACGGCAAAACTGTCCGAAGTCGTCTCCTCCAGCCTTGCCTCAGCCTGTTCGGACAGCATGACAAGACCCGCGCAAGGCGATGCGCTCCACCCTTTCTGAGGGGCCGAGATCAGGACATCCACACCCGTCGCCTTCATGTCCACCCATGCGCAGCCCGAAGCGATGCAATCCAGAACCATCAGCGCCCCAACCTCGTGGGCTGCGGCTGCCATCGCCGAAATATAGTCGTCGGGCAGAAGGACCCCGGCCGCCGTTTCGACATGCGGCGCAAAGACCACATCCGGGCGCCCATCGCGGATCGTTTCGATGACTTCCTCGATCGGAGCAGGCGCAAATGGGGACGTTGCCGAGTTGCCGGTCTGGCGCGCCTTCAGAACTGTTGCCGACGCCGTCAACCCACCGGACTCGATGATCTGGCTCCACCGATAGGAAAACCAGCCATTCCTGACCACCAGAACGTTGGCATTGCGGGCAAACTGGCGCGCGACTGCTTCCATAGCGTAGGTACCACCGCCCGGGATAACGGCCACACCGTCAGCGTTGTAAACGCCTTTCAGCATCTCAGAGATGTCGCGCATCACATGCTGAAACTGAACCGACATGTGATTAAGCGAGCGATCGGTGAAGACGACCGAAAACTCCTCTAACCCATTGGGGTCAATTTTGTCCAAAAGCGGGGGCATTGGTATTCCTTTCAAATTCCACGAAACGAGCGGGTGTTCGCAACTTCGCTCACTGCCTCTCAGTTATTACTGAAAATTGACCCAACGGAACCCGGTTTCCTAAGAAAATTTTAACGCCTCAAAGGCCCTATCGACAACTAATGACGCCAAACAGTGTCAGCAACCCTTTACACCCCTACGTGTTTCTGACCAGATACATACACTTTGGAGAAGAAAGGTATTTTCACTCGTGACTGCGCATAAGCGGATCAGTTTTCAGTTTGTACGTGACGAAGTAAAACGACGAATAGAAACCAGAGTTTGGCCACAGGGGTCGGTGCTGCCGACAGAAACTCAGTTGGCAGAAGAATTTAATTGTGCCCGTGCCACGGTGAATCGTGCTTTGCGGGAACTGGCAGATCAGGGCTTCGTTGAAAGAAAACGTAAAAGCGGAACGCGGGTCAAAAAAGAACCCAGCAAACACGCAAAACTGGAGTTTTCCCTGACCCGACTGGATGTCGAGGGGCAGAACTCCACCTATCGTTATGCGCTGGTCGAGCGTAATATCGTCTCCAGCCCCGGATGGCTTGCCTCTCAGTTAAGCGTCTCGCAAGAAGCGCGTGTTTTGCATATTGTCTGCATGCACTATGCAGACAACCGGCCGTTTCAACTGGAAGAGCGCTGGATCAATATCGATGCAGTTCCAGAAGTGGAACATGCTGACCTCGACACCAAAGGCCCGCATGAGTGGCTGTTGCACGCCGCCCCCTTCACCGATGCTGAAGTCGCCTTTTGCGCGATTTCGGCAGATGGACGGCTGGCTGAATTCATGGGGACAACCTCGGGGACGTCCATGATCCAATTAGAGCGCACGACATGGAAAGACGGGCAGCCAATTACCTTTGCGCGCATGACACATCATCCCGGATATTACATCCGTACCAGGTACTAAAACGGGCCTAGCCGATAGGCCCGGGTAGCCTCTCTTCGCTCAGCAATACATTGGCTTCGACATCTCCGGCCCCGGGCAAAGTCATTATCCGGCGGCGCAGAACACGTTCAAAGTCCGAGAGATCCCGTGCCACGACGCGCAAACGGTAATCATAGAGGCCCAACACATGTTCAACGGTTTGAACCTCGGGGATCGCACTGACGGCACGTTCGAAATCTTCAAGGCTGACCTGACCTTTCCGCGCTAACTTGACCCCCAGAAAAACTGTCACCCCAAACCCCAACGCTTCTGCATTCAAACGCAGGTGGCGCCCCTTTATGATCCCCGTCGTTTCAAGCCTCCGGATACGGCGCCACATCGCGGGCTGAGACAGGCCAAATCTACGCCCCAAGGCACCCGCGCTTTGCGTTGCATCCTGGATCAGAGCGCGCAGAATTTTGCGGTCGAGCTCATCCAATTCGGTCATAGCGGCAGCACCTCATCGCTTTTGACCCGCGCGATATGCATCAATGCCTCGATATCTGCGATATGCGGCAAAGTCAGGATACGGTCACGATACAGCTGCTGGTAATGTGCCATATCCTTGGCAAGCACAGATAAGCGCACATCCACGCGGCCCAAAAAGGTCTGAATCTCGATCACCTCGGGAACCTCGCGCGCGACACCCATGAACTCGTCGAATGCACGCGGTTGGGTCTTATCCAGCGTCACCCGCAATGAAACCTCGACTGCATATCCCAATGCGGCCCAGTCAATGATCGCCTCTTGGGCTTGAATAATCCCGGCCTCTTGCATTTTTTCGATACGTCGCCAGCAGACACTTGTGCTGATGCGACAAAGCTCGGCCAACTCAGCGGTTGTCAGTGTCGGGTCGGCCTGGAAATGACGCAGAAGCCTGCGGTCAACATCATCAAGCATGATTTTTTCTTTTTTACTATACTTCAAGAATAGATACTCGAGTTATCCTTGATAATTCAAGGATAACAGTATCGCTATCCTTGGAAAATCGCCTTAAAACCCACAGCAATCGAAACAGAAAGGACCAGCATCATGCGCGTCTATTACGATCGCGATTGCGACATCAACCTGATCAAAGATAAAAAAGTGGCCATCCTGGGTTATGGCAGCCAGGGTCATGCACACGCGCTGAACCTGCGCGACTCGGGCGCGAAGAATCTGGTCGTTGCCCTGCGCGAAGGCTCGCCTTCGGCTAGGAAAGCCGAAGCCGAAGGCCTGGCGGTCATGGGCATTGCAGAAGCGGCAGCCTGGTGTGATGTCATCATGTTCACCATGCCCGATGAATTGCAGGCCGAAACTTACAAGAAATACGTGCATGACAACATCAAGCCGGGTGCTGCGATTGCGTTCGCCCACGGCCTGAATGTTCACTTTGGCCTGATCGAACCGAAAGCAGGCGTAGACGTCATCATGATGGCCCCCAAAGGCCCCGGCCACACCGTCCGTGGTGAATACACCAAAGGTGGCGGCGTTCCCTGCCTTGTGGCTGTTGACACTGACGCAACCGGCAAAGCGCTGGAAATCGGTCTGTCCTATTGCTCGGCCATCGGTGGCGGCCGTTCGGGCATCATCGAGACCAACTTCCGCGAAGAATGCGAAACCGACCTATTCGGTGAACAGGCGGTTCTGTGTGGCGGTATCGTCGAGCTGATCCGCTGCGGCTTTGAAACTCTGGTCGAGGCAGGTTATGCACCCGAAATGGCCTATTTCGAGTGTCTGCACGAAACCAAGCTGATCGTGGACCTGATCTATGAAGGCGGAATCGCCAACATGGATTACTCGATCTCGAACACTGCTGAATACGGTCAGTACGTCACTGGTCCGCGCATCCTGCCTTATGAGCAGACCAAGAAGGCAATGAAAGAGACCCTGTCGGACATCCAGAGCGGCAAATTCGTACGCGACTTCATGCTGGAAAATGCTGTGGGTCAACCCACCATCAAAGCCTCGCGCCGTTCCAATGACGAGCACCAGATCGAAGTGGTCGGCAAAAAGCTGCGGGACATGATGCCCTGGATTTCGGCCGGTAAACTGGTCGATCAGGAAAAGAACTGATCCTATCGTGACGCCGCCCCCCGGGGCGGCGTCATTCATTTAATGGGCGTCAAAAATTTCTATCGACGGCCCGCCAACAATATCCACATGGGTATACATCGGGTTCGAATGCTGCTCGAACCGCACCGGCTTGTCGACAACCACCGAGGGCCATTTCCCGGGCTTCTGACAGAGGAAGATGTTGAGCAGCAAATGGCTGGGATTGATCCCCTGCGGATTGGCGATAACCAACATGGGCTCGACCCCTGGATTACCAACCGTGACAATGCCCGTCACAATCAACCTAGCGGGCCCCGGAGGCATCTTGTTGTTCCAAGCATACCAATCTCGTGAAGCCACATCGTCTCCGGGCTGGCAAACAGCATTCACTTCTTTGTAGTCCATAATTTGTCTCCAAATTCTTTTTCCAATACCCCTACAATACCACACTCGCAGCTAATTGTGACGAAGCAGGCAATACCATGAGAGAACCCTCTGAAATCACCAACAAAAACTGGCTTATGGTCGCTGTACTTGGCTTCATCTGGGGCGGCACATTTATGGTCGTGGCCATCGCGCTCGAAGGGTACGGGCCCGTCACAGTAGCAACAGCGCGCACGACTCTGGGCGCGCTCACCCTTATACTGCTGATGGGGGCGACGGGTCGCAAATTGCCAACAACCACGCGGGGCCTTTGGCCCTCAATCATCGTGATCGGGATTCTGTCGACGGCCCTACCTTTTTTGCTGCTCAGCTGGGGCCAGCAATATGTTCCGTCCGCCTTTGCGGGCCTGTCGATGGCGGCCATCCCGTTGATGGTGTTGCCACTGGCACATTTCTTTTCGGATGAGCCCCTCAACGCGCGGCGTTTTGTTGGCGTATCACTTGGATTTGCAGGCGCGCTGGTTCTGATTGGCCCTGGCCTTGCACAGCTTGGTCAAGGTGCGGAACCACTGGCACAGCTGGCCTGTATTGGTGCTGCACTGTGCTATTCCTGCGCTTCTATATTCACGCGCAGATGCCCTCCGGTCGATCCGGTTGTTCTGGCTGCGCTCACTTTGCTGGTCGGCGCGGCGATCTTGTTGCCCATCATGCTGGTAACCGAAGGGGTGCCAAATTGGCATGGCGCACGGCCTAGCCTCGCCATAATCGCATTGGGCCTTGTTCCAACCGCCTTTGCCACGTTGCTGCGCGTCTCGATTATTCGCAGCGCCGGGTCTGTTTTTCTGACGCTGGTCAACTACCAAGTTCCGATATGGTCGATGGTGTTTGGCGCGTGGGTTCTGTCCGAGGCATTGCCGATACGGTTTTACGTTGCTCTAGCGATGATCCTGACCGGGCTAGCGATCAGCCAGTGGTTCAGCCTGCGCAGAATGCTGGCCGGTCGCTAGCCTGCAACCGCCGCGACCTCAGCAACGATACTGTCAACGACTTTGGCCAACAGCTGATCATCTTCACACTCCGCCATGACGCGGATCAGAGGTTCAGTGCCGGATTTACGGATCAGTAATCGGCCTTTTCCTTTCAGACGCTCTTCGGCATCCGAGATTGCGGCTTTCACACCAACTGTTTCCAGCGGGGCCTGCCCCTCGCCATAGCGCACGTTCTTCAACAGTTGCGGTACTGTTTCGAACTGAACCGACAGTTCGGATGCGTTGCGCCCGGAATGTACCATTTCAGCCAGGAAATGCAGGCCCGCCATGAGGCCATCGCCTGTGGTGGCATAATCGCTCATGACGATGTGGCCAGATTGTTCACCACCCAGGTTGAAATCTCCTTCACGCATCCGCTCGACTACATAGCGGTCGCCTACGGCCGTTCGTTCAAGCTTGAGCCCCTGCGAACCGAGATGGCGTTCGAGACCAAGGTTGGACATGACTGTCGCGACCAAAGCGCCGCCGCGCAAGCGGTCGGCCTTGGCCCAAGAGGTCGCTAACAACGCCATCAACTGATCGCCGTCGGCCACGTGTCCGTGCTCATCCACGATCACAACCCGATCGGCATCACCATCCAGGCAGATCCCCACATCGGCCCCGTGCGCCACCACCGTTTCAGCTGCTAGCTGAGGTTTGGTCGAACCGCAATTCAGATTGATATTCTTACCGTTAGGAGAGGTGCCTACAGGAATGACCTCGGCCCCAAGTTCCCACAAAACTTCGGGCGCAGTACGGTGCGCGGCGCCATTGGCGCAATCCACCACCACTTTCAAACCGTCCAGCCTAAGATCGCGGGATAGCGAAGATTTCACCCGCTCGCCATAGCGAAACCGCGCATCGTCTACCCGGCGGGCCCGACCGATATTTTGGGCCTGCGCAGGCTTAACCCCTTCTTCGATCAGCCGTTCGATTTCAATTTCCGCCTGATCCGACAGTTTGAAGCCATCAGGCCCGAAAAACTTGATCCCGTTGTCTTCGGCGGGGTTGTGACTGGCCGAGATCATCACGCCCAGATCGGCGCGCATTGACCGCGTCATCAGGCCGACAGCCGGCGTTGGAACTGGTCCCAGCAGCAAAACATTCATCCCGGTCGAGGTCAGCCCCGCCGTCAGCGCGTTTTCCAGCATATACCCAGACAGGCGCGTATCCTTGCCAATAACAACACGGTGCACGCCGGATTGGTCACGTCGGAAGTACCGCCCAACCGCGGCCCCCATGCGCAGGGCCATCTCAGCCGTGATCGGATGCGTATTGGCGGTGCCACGCACCCCATCGGTTCCGAACAGCTTGCGCATTGGTATCTCTCCGTAAATTCTTGCTTGCGACCGGATTACCGGACGGCGGCCCATAGACGCAAGGCCTGAGCGGTTTCAGCGACGTCATGAACACGCAGGATCTGCACACCCTGTGCCAATCCGGCCAGCCCCACGGCGATGGATCCCGGCGCACGCGCGTCTTTGCGGGGCTCTTTGCCTATCTGCCCGATAAACCCCTTTCGGGATACGCCCAGCAGGATTGGACACCCCAAACAGTGAAACAGGCTGAGATTCTGCAGAAGGATAAGATTGTGCT
Organism: Ruegeria sp. YTSA108; assembly: GCF_059610185.1. Classification (NCBI taxonomy): domain Bacteria; kingdom Pseudomonadati; phylum Pseudomonadota; class Alphaproteobacteria; order Rhodobacterales; family Roseobacteraceae; genus Ruegeria; species Ruegeria sp. YTSA108. The sequence continues at coordinate 509,249 of NZ_JBXWND010000001.1, forward strand.
TTTCGGTTTTGCCAAATCCTATGCCCGGGTCGATAATGATCTGGTCCCGGCTCATGCCGAGGTCTTCAAGAAAACCAACCTGCCCATGTAGGAAGTCATAAACATCCAGCAAAACACTGTCGTAAGTCGGGTCGTCCTGCATCGAACCGGGATCGCCCTGCATGTGCATCACGCAGACAGGGGCCCCAACCTGGGCACAGAACGGCGCAAGGTCCGGGTCGAAGGTAAAGCCCGAGACGTCATTGATCAGCCCTGCCCCGGCTTTCCAGGCGGCTTTGGCGACGGCGGCTTTGCGGGTGTCTATGGAAATCAGCGCATCGGTGGCCGATCCGATCGCTTTGATCAGCGGTTCGGTACGGGCGATTTCCTCGTCTTCAGGAACAAAACTTGCGCCGGGGCGTGTCGACTCGCCTCCGATATCAAGAATACTGGCGTCCTGCGCGACCATGTCCCGCGCCGCAGCCTGTGCCGCCTCGACCGAGTTATGCACCCCGCCATCCGAGAAACTGTCCGGCGTGGCATTGAGGATGCCCATGATCTGGGGCCGATCCATCGCAACGCCAGAAATAGCGGCCCGTGGACGTGTCAGCCGATCCAGCACATCGCCGGGAACCTGCGCAGCCGGGAGGATGCGCGCGGCTTCGGTCCGGCTGAGGCGTTCGACATGGGTGAACCACAGCGTCTGACCGGCCAAGGCGACCGCCCCCTCGGGGCACGCCTCACCATGTTGAACCAAAGGGCGATAGTAAGTGGTCACAGGGTCGCCTGATCCACCGGCACAGCGCGCAGCGGAGTCTGGGGTGAGTCCGGCAAGGCGCCTCCGAATACCATCAGCTCGCTCGCTTCGAATGTCGCGGCAAACCACGCCGCCAGAGCGACCGCATCCGAGGGCGCAGCCGACGGGCCGTCCACTGCATCAAGCACGATCTTGGACGGCGCCCAGACGCAAATCTGCCCGTTCTTCATGGCCCAATCCAACTCGGTCCGGGTGGAAACGACGACACAGCGCAGGTCACGCGCGGCCAGTACCCAGGCGTTCTGTTCAATGGCCAGCAGGTCGATCCGGCGCTGAGTCATCGCGTGACCGGTTTGCGAAACGGCCATATCCGCCGCCCCGACGCAGAGGATCAGGGGGCGTTTCCGGTTTTCCAACTGGTCAATCCAGCCGGTCAGATTGTCCGACGCGATTGCTTCGTTTGACAGGAAGGCCAAACGCGGGTGCGGACGCTCTTCCTCGACCAGATCGTGGTGAGTTGCATCTTTACCGCGCACGATCTCGACGCCCAAAGCGCCGGGTCCTCGATCCAGTTTTTCTATTCTGACAAAAGCTCTTACGGCCTGAGGTTCAAGCAGAATTCTCTCAGCAATCCGGTCCGCCAGAGTTTCCAGCAGGTTCAACCGCTCGGCCGACAGCTCAAAGGCGATGGCCTCGGTCACACGATCATAGGACAGGATGCGATCAACATCATCGTCAATAGGATCGGTCAGCGGGCGCACCTCGACAACGATATTGAAGCAGATGCGTTGCGTCGTTCCACGCTCGGCCTGAAAGGCGCCGATCTCGACCTCGACAATATGGTCACGCAGAGAGATGCGATCCAGAGGTCCCCGCGTGGCTGTCGCTTCGGACCGCTCGGAGGGGTGCGCAAAGGCAAGACGGATTTCAGAACTCATGCGGTTGACCCTTTGGGCTTGGTGGACTTTTCGGACCTATTTACATATTGCAGGCCCTATAACACTGCAACAAGCGCCATTCCAGTCTTCGAATGCGGCGTCAGCTGACGCGAAACCAGCTCATCATTCCGGATGCGGAATGACCCAGCATATGGCAGTGTAACAACCAGTCGCCTGGATTGTCAGCAATCAGCGCGATTTTACGGGTCTGACCCCGCCCTATCAGTATCGTGTCGCGCCAGGGGCCCAGCTTGCCGTCATCCAGGATGATGCGGAAATGGTGCCCATGCAGGTGCATAGCGTGGGGAAACGCCGTTTCATTGACAAACTCAATCTGATGAGCACTTCCCAATCGCGCATCCAGAAACGGCTCATCCGGTCGATCAGAATAGCCATTCAATGCCCAAAACCTCCCGAGTTGGGCCAATTCACGGCCTGATAGTTCGGTCTCGCCCATATTGGCGGAATCCAGCCATCGCATGGCCCCGCCTTGCAGCGTCATGCGATGGATCGGTGCGTCGTCCAGCCGAACCTTAGGCATCTCATTTGCTGGCAAAGGGCGGATTCCAGTCCTGTTTGCCGCCGCCTGACCGGCCACCGCAAGCCGAACCAGACCGAAGCTGTCACCGCGTTCTTGACTTACAAGCCCGGCAATCTGACCCTCATCACTTTGCACATCCACAATCAGATCCATCCGCTGAGCAGGTGCAAGCGGGACGTTCCCGGAAACCGGCAAAGGGTCAACCAGAGGCATTCCATCCAAAGCGACGATCCAACCTGTCAGACCATCCAGCCCCAGATCGAATATCCTGGCATTTGCCGCATTGATCAGCCGCAGCCTCAGGCGCGCGCCGCGCGCCACTGCATATTCTGGATCAAACTGGCCATTAACTGTGACGAGATTGCCCAAACGCCCGGCGTGGCTGAGGTCGTGCTGGTTATCAAAATCTTCTACGATCTGCCCGGTTTCCGGGGCTAACCTCCAGTCGTCCAGGACAAGGGTCAAATCCTGATCCACATCAGGCAGATTATCTTCTTCGACAATCAATGGGCCGTAGAGGCCACGCGCAACCTGCTCCATGGATCGGTTATGGGCATGATACCAATATGTCCCCGCATCCGGGACCACAAAGTCATAGGTAAAACTGTGGCCTGGCTGAACAGCGTCCTGCGTCAGACCCGGAACTCCGTCCATTGCATTGACAATCCGAATGCCATGCCAGTGGATCGTAGCGGGTTGGGGCAAATCGTTTACCAATCTGCGCCGGACGCTTTGCCCTTTGCGCAGGCGAATTTCTGAACCGGGCACATTTCCACCAAAGGACCAAACCGAGGTCTCGGGGTACCCGTCAGGGGCCAGCTGTCGGGAGACGATCTGGGCAACCAAATCATCTATTGCGGCATGCACTGCCTTGGGCAACAGCAACATTGCTGTACCGGATTGCAAAATCTGTCTGCGTGATAACAACAATACGGGCCTCCTTGGCCCGCAATCTAAAGCGATTTTCGTCCCGCGCCAGTAGGGTTCCAGCGCGGGTGCGTCAATCAGTTACTCGCCGTCTGATAGTTGTGACGGTAGAAAATATGGACACCGATACGCGCGGTTTCCTTGTAGACCTTGGCCCAAGACGGGCGCACTGCGGTCGTGTGATAATGCGTAGCCCCTTCGGTCAGCTTTTTGGCATCCCCGTCGATGGCTGTACGCGCAACTTTTGCCACACGCTCATAGGCCTTCTTTTCACGGATCACTTCCTCTTGACCGTCACAGGTATAGGTGAACTGGCACTGGTATTTCTTACCTGTGCCCTGATTGATCACACCACACAGCGTGTCGGGAAAGCGGCTGCTGGCAACACGGTTGAGGATAACCTCCGCCACAGCAAACTGACCGCGCACACCTTCGCCGCGCGCTTCAAAGTACAACGCCTCGGCCAGGCACTTGAACTGTTCACCTCCGGTGGCGGTGGGTTGCTCGTCCAACCAGCTCTTGGAGTAGGACACTTCTTTCGACTCAGGCTCCTGTCGGGGCTTGAACAAATTCAGATAATCGCGAAAATTCTGACCGGGCAGTTCGCTACGGGCGACCAGCTCACGTTTCGCAGTATCGGTTGCTTCCCTCTCAGCGAAGGACACACTAGGCAGCATGGTTGTCGCCATAACGGCAACAGCCAGAATATATCTTAGCATCAGATAACCTCGCACAGGCACATTCTGCGCCATACCCTCCCCCGGCGGGCGCGATGAGGCTCATACCGAATTGAATCGGAAACGTCCAGATCAGAAGAAGATGCAAGTGGAAAATCGCCGTAACGTCAAAATAAGTTGACGACGGCTACCTTCTTTTCCTACTAATCCTTGGGTCGGCAGTTACTGTCAACCCCCAAGTCTGGACGAAATCGCCAGTTGAGCGGCAGCCAGCCGAGCGACAGGTACCCGGAAGGGTGAACATGACACATAGTCGAACCCCAAATCCCGACAAATTGCGATTGATTCGGGGTTTCCGCCATGTTCGCCACAGACCGACAGGGTCACGTCCGGCTGAACCCGGCGTCCGCGTTCAGACCCCAGCTTCAGCAATTCCCCTACACCATCGGGATCTAGCACGTGGAACGGATCCTCGGCGAAAACACCCTGACGCACATAAGCAGACATGAAGCGACCAGCGTCATCACGAGACAATCCGTAGGTCATTTGGGTCAAATCATTGGTGCCGAAGCTAAGGAACGCAGTTTGTGGAGCGATTTCGTCCGCCCGCAGGCAGGCACGCGGCGTTTCCACCATGACCCCCAGCCGATATTCGAACTCTTGCCCTCGTTCAGCGGCTACCGACGCCGCAACCGTGTCTATCCGAGATTTGACAAGCTCAACCTCGCGCTTGGCCGAAACCAGCGGTATCATCACCTCGGGGACCACCAGAGCGCCCTCTTTGCTGGCCTCAAGCGTCGCCTCAAAGATTGCCCGGGCCTGCATATCATAGATTTCCGGCACCGTGATGCCCAGCCTGACGCCGCGCAATCCCAACATCGGATTATATTCGGTCATCTCGGCGACACGGCGTTCCACATCCGAAACCGGCAGATCAAGTGCCTCTGCTAATTCACGCTGGCCACTGCGAGTCGTGGGCAGGAATTCATGCAACGGCGGGTCGAACAGGCGAATACAGACTGGTTGACCTTCCATTATTCGAAAGAGTTGCACGAAATCTGCGCGTTGCATCGGAAGCAGACGTTCCAGAACCGCCGCACGACCGGAAGAGGTTTGGGCAAAGATCATTTCGCGCATCACGATCAGGCGGCCGGGATCAAAGAACATATGTTCCGTCCGGCACAGGCCGATCCCTTGTGCCGAAAAGTTCCGAGCGGTCTGCGCATCCGCAGGCGTATCGGCATTGGCGCGGATCTCAATATCACGTTCGGCGTCTGCCCAGCTCATAAGCGTCTGAAAACAATCGTCTAGCGCCGCCTCAAGCATCGCGGGCTGCCCCGCCAGAACCTGCCCCGAAGTTCCGTCGATCGTCAGCTTGTCGCCCGTTTTGAAAACGCGGCCATCCTGGGCTGTCAACATCTTCTCTTTGGTCTGAAACCGCATTTCAGAGGCGCCAACGATGCAAGGCAGGCCCAAGCCGCGACCGATCACGGCCGCATGGCTTGTCATCCCACCCTTTTCGGTCAGAACAGCCACTGCGGCGTGCATTCCCCGGACATCTTCCGGGGACGTCTCTCGGCGCACCAGAATACAGGGCTCGCCCCGCGCGGCACTGGCCTGCGCCTCGGCCGCAGTAAACACAAGCTTTCCGGTTGCCGCCCCTGGACTGGCTGCAATGCCTGTGGTCAGCACATCACGGCGCGCGTCGGGGTGAACCTGCCGGTGCAGCAACTCGTTCAGAGAATGCGGATCGACCCGCATCACCGCCTCTTGCTGAGGAATGATGCCATCCTCGGCCAACCGAACGGCAATCCGCATGGCGGCACGGGCACTGCGCTGCACGCGCACACCGTCCAGAATGTGAACGTGCCCATTTTCGATGACGAATTCGACCTGCATTTCCTCACGCAGCTTTTCGCGCATGATTGCAGCATGTGCCTTGAGTTCCGCGAATGCCTTGGGCGCAACTTCCTCAAGCGACTTACCACGCGGATCCTTTTCCAGATACAGCGCAGCGACCCCCTCGCCCAACGCATCGCGACCCTGGCTTTGGCTGAGATAACGACCGGTTATCTGCTGCAGCCCTGTTGTCGGATCAATCAGTTGCAGAACGCCGGACCCGCATTCGCCCTGCCCCACACCCGGGACCATCTCTTGAATGACCAGACCCAGACCTGCATCCGCTGGCGCACCTTTTGCCTGGCGTAACAGCCGGGCTGAGGTTCCATCCCATGCCCGCGCCATCGAACGCAGAACCGCAACCAGCTGCTCACCACGATCCTGTGGGAAGGGCTCGTCGGTCTCATCCTCATAGGCCCGCAACGACTGGCGCAGACCTTCCAGCCCATCGGCCTCGATGTCGTCAAACACATCCGCATCCAGACGCGCCACATGAATGGCATAGCTTTGAACAAAGCGCAGCGACAGTGCAGCCGCGGCCTCGTTCCCCATCTCGTCTGACAGATCCACATAGCGCGCATCATTCATACCGATGTTGAGGATTGCCCCAGGCCCGCCCCAATCGGGGTCCTCGGAACTTGGACGAACACATAGCAGCGCCGCCTCGTCGAACTGTTCGAGAATAGCCGCAATGTCAGGCACCTGCCCGCCGGCGATCCGCTGCACTGCATCAAAGGACAATGCAACCGTTCGTGGTACGGGAAAATCCAGCCGAACCAGACGCTGCAGGCATTTCGCGCGCCCGCCATGAGTATTCGCCGCTACGGGCGCTTCGGCTGTGATCAGAGTGGTATGCGGGTTATTCTGCACTGCGGCACCTTTTGGTTTCACCGCAGCATAGGCCCCTGCGCCCGTGGCGCAAGAGCGTTAACCTTCGATTCGGGCCAGATCGGCCACGCTGGAACAGACCTTCCTGATCTGGCTGAGCAGGTTCAGACGGTTGCGGCGCAGGATGTCATTGTCGGTATTGACCTGCACATCCTCAAAGAACGCATCCACCGGCCCGCGCAGCGCGGCCATGGCCGTCATCGCGGCCGGGAAATCCTCGGACGCCAGCGCTGTGTCGATCTGTGCCTGAGCCTGATCCAATGCTGCAAACAGTGCTTTCTCGCTGTCTGTTTCGGCAAACTTCACATCCGCCCCATAGGAATATTCCACCCCATCCTTCTCTTCCGCCTGAGAAAGGATGTTGTTGGCCCGCTTGAACCCCTGCACGAGGTTCTCGCCATCCTCGGTCGCGATCACCGTGTTCAGCGCGCGCGCACGTTTGACCAGCAGGTTGAGGTCGTCATTCCCGTCCATCGCGATACACGCGTCGATGATGTCGTGACGGATGCCCTCGTCGCGGAGGAAGGTCTTGAGGCGGTCGTGGAAGAAATCCATCAAATGTACGACCGCTACGCGATCATCCAGTTCCTTCAAAGAAGCGTTATCTCGATCATGCGAAGCAGCCTCCTTGGCTCGGCGCATAGCTCTTTCAAAGAGGCGCAACATACTGATTTGAATTTCGTTCTCCAAAACCAACCGAATAACCCCCAACGCCGCACGACGCAGGGCAAACGGGTCTTTCGATCCGGTCGGTTTCTCATCAATCGCCCAAAACCCGGTCAGCGTGTCCAGCTTATCGGCCAGCGCCACGGTCACCGACAGCGGCGCGGTCGGCACGTCATCCGACGGACCCAGCGGCGAGTAATGCTCTTGCGCCACAGCGGCCACGGCGGCGTCTTCGCCTGCGGCCTCAACGTAATACCGCCCCATAAGCCCCTGAAGTTCTGGGAATTCATAGACCATCTCCGAGTTCAGATCGGCCTTGGCCAGACGCGCGGCTTTCTCGGCCACTGCCGGTTCGGCACCTGTGATCGGTGCCAGCTCGCGGGCCAGCGCGGCGATGCGGTCGATCCGTTCCGCCTGTGTGCCCAGTTTGTTGTGGAAGGTCACGTTCTCTAATGCGCGGGTCCATTGGGTCATATCCGACTTGGCAACGCGCAGGTCGTTCTCCCAAAAGAACTTGGCATCCGCCAGACGGGCCGACAGCACCTTTTGGTTGCCCGCCAAAATGGTCGCGCCATTGTCGGCGGTCTCGCGGTTGGCGACGGTGATAAAGCGTTCAATCCGGCCCGTTTTGGGGTTCTTCACAGAAAAGAACTTCTGGTGCTCCTTCATCGAGGTTTGCAGCACCTCAGGCGGCAGCTCCAGAAACTCTTCGTCAATCTGCCCCATGAGCACCACGGGCCATTCGACCAGCCCGGCGACCTCGGCCAGCAGGCCCTTGTCATCGACCACTTCCAGACCGGCGGCAAACGCCATGTTCTGCGCGTCGTTCCAGATGTGTTCGGCGCGTTCCTCAGGCGATAGCACAACAAAGGCGCGTTTCAGCTTGGCGGCATAATCCTCGAACGACGTGACAGAAAACCGGTTCGGGGCCATAAAACGGTGGCCCTCGGTCGTGTCGCCGGATTTGATCCCTTCGACCTCAAGAGGCACGACCTGCGCGCCTGCCTCATCGCTGAGGAGGCACAGGATCGAATGCAGCGGACGTACCCAGCGCATCGGTCCACTGCCCCAGCGCATCGACTTGGGCCAGGGGAAGTTCCTAATGGTCGCCTCAAGCACGTCGGCCACGATATCAGCCGCCGGGCGACCAGGCTTTTCGATCATCGCGAAATAGACCGCACCTTTGGGCGTTTCACGCTCTTCCAACTGATCGCGGGTCAGGCCGGCGCCGCGCAGGAAGCCTTCGATGGCCTTATCGGGTGCGCCCACTTTCGGGCCTTTGCGTTCCTCGCGGATGGACGGGCTTTCGGCCAGCAAGCCTTCGACCGCCAAAGTCAGACGACGGGGCGTGGTCAGAGAGGCGGCCCCGGCATAGGTCAGACCGGCCTCGACCAGACCATCGGTGATCCGCTTTTTCAGGTCTTCACCGGCACGGGTTTGCATGCGTGCAGGGATTTCCTCGGAAAACAGTTCGATCAGCAGGTCGGGCATAGTCAGTCCTTAGAAATTGACGATCGTCTGGATGACGATGGCATTGGCGATATCCACAAAGAATGCGGATACAAGGGGCAGTACGATAAAGGCAATAGGTGAAGGGCCATATCGCTTGGTTACGGCGGTCATATTGGCGATGGCGGTGGGGGTCGCGCCCAGCGCAAACCCACCGAAGCCTGCGGCCAGAACCGCGGCGCGATATCCCGACCCCATCACCGGAAACAACACGTAGATAACGAAGATTACCGTAAAGGCGGTTTGTGCCGCCAGTACGACCAAAATGGTCACACCAAGTTCCGCAATCGTCCACAACTGCAGGCTCATCAGCGACATGGCCAGAAAGGTACCCAACGCAAGCTCTGAAACCAGCCCAAGCGCGGATGTGCGGCTGACGGGAACTGCATTTGGCCGCAACCAGCTGCGCAGGTTGCCGATCAAAATGGCAATGATCAGACAAGGTACAAACAGAGGAAGTTTCAGGCCGGCCTCTGCGATCAGGACATTCACGCCATAGCCAATGATAATGGCAAGATGGAGGTACAGCATGACCCGCATCAGACCAAGCGGCGTAATATCAGGATAACGCTGTTCTTCGGTTGCGACACCAACTGTCAGTTCTTCATTGGGGCGGTCGGGGGTCAGAGTATAGCGTTCGACAAGATACTTGGCCACAGGACCACCAACCACCGCGGCCAACACCAGGCCCAATGTCGCCACTGCGACCCCCAACTCGGTCGCGCCTTCCAACCCAGTTACGGCACCAACGTCCGGCGCCCATGCGATGGCGGTTCCATGCCCGCCGATCAGTGCAGCTGATCCGAATAACACTCCGGATTGGGCAGGAAAACCAAATGCAACCGCCCCGACCGCACCAATGCCGTTTTGCATGATGATGGTGATCAGTGTCAGAACCAACAGCAAGAACAGAGGTTTGCCGCCGGTAAGCAGATCCAGGAACCGGGCATTCAGGCCGATTGCCGCAAAAAACAGCACCAGCATGTAATCCCGCGTGGCCATCTCAAAATCGAAAGAGATGCCTGTGGCCATGTATAATCCCAACATCACCAGCGCTGCGACCAACCCGCCGCTGACCGGTTCGGGTATGTTGAAGCGCTGAAGCAGCTTCACCTGCTGGTTCAACTCCGCCCCCAAAAGATAGACAGCCAGCCCCAACGTGGCGGCGATCATATCCGGGATGAGATAAGTCATTGCCCCGTTTCCGGTTGCTGCGGGCATTCCTCTCCGACGACCGTGCCGTCATAGGCCTTTTCCCCGCAGTTGTTCAGCGCGTGCCAAACATAGCCTTTTCCATCCTGGGTTACAGCGACGATCCGGTCCACGCCAAAGTGTATATTCTTAGCCCCGATAAAGGCCTGCGCCTGACCGGTCTGCAACGCGTTGGCAATCATTATGGCATCGTAGCACTCAAACCATCCGGGCGCCGTCAACGGTTCGGGGTCATTGGCGGTCTGATAACCAGCCAGATCTGCTGGCGTCAGGTCAGTTTCAAAGCAGGCGCGGTATCGAATCGGAGAGCTGTCCGCATCAATCGCCTGAAAGTCCGTATAGGCGATGGTCTCGGGCTCATCTGCGCCGATTGCTAGCAAACGGACATCCTGTCCCGGCTTTGAGACCACTTCATAATAAAAGCCGTAAACTTGCAGATAGTACATGGCCCCACCAGCCAGAACAGCCGACCCAAGAAGGAGAATAGCAAGTAGTTTTCCGGTCATCGTTCGAGCATCCTATTCACGTGGCCTCTTTCATTGAGGTCGAAAATGGGCCAGTTTCCAACCTGATACAGGCTGACTTTAGGGTAATGAAAATGGACACGACTCTCGCCGCAGGTTTTTTCGGCGCGCTTTTTGCGATCATGAACCCGATCACCAACTTGCCCGTTTTTCTGAGCGTGACTGATGGTCTGACCCCCGCAGATCAACGCAAGGTTGCGGTGAAAACCGTCACCTACTGTCTGATCCTGGGCGGTGCTTTTGCAGCCATTGGCAGCAAGACATTGGGACTGTTCGGCATCAGCGTCAATGATCTGCGCGTTGCGGGCGGTCTTGTTGTCCTGATGATCGGCCTGAACATGCTGAGCGGCACCGAGAGCACGGCGCATCACGGAACCGAAGGCGAAAAGAAATCTTATCCCGAGGCCGACACCGTCGCCTTTTATCCGTTGGCCTTTCCCATCCTCGTTGGGCCTGGCACAATCACGACGTTGATCCTCTATGCACATCAAATGTCCAAACCTATGGACGTCATACTCTATGCGGGCGTTTTTCTGGCAGTGCTGTTTTTGCTGTTCGTCACATTCTGGAACGCCGCGGCGCTGTCCAAGCGGCTTTCGGACAACGCTCGGGTGATCATGAGCCGCTTTATGGGTATGATCCTGTCTGCCATCGCAATCAGCATGATCGCGGACGGACTTAAAGTTCTGCTTCCCGGTTTGGCGTAACTGCCGCATCAGACCTCGTACCCGGCGGCTTCGGTCTGGACGAAGGCGTCGGCGCATTGCTTGGCCAAGGCGCGCACGCGTCCGATATAGGCCTGCCGTTCCGTCACCGAGATCACGCCACGCGCATCCAGCAGGTTAAAGATGTGCGACGCCTTGATGCACTGATCATAGGCCGGATGCGCCATGATGATGCGTTTGCCGGTCTTGGGATCGTCATGATCCCGCGCCAGAATGGTGGCACATTCAGCCTCGGCCTCTTTGAAATGGTCGAGCAGCACGTCGGTATTGGCCACGTCAAAGTTCCAGCGGGCATATTCTTCTTCGGTCTGTTTGAATATGTCACCATAGGTCAGCGGGCTGGGTGACTGCGGATCGTTGAAGGGCATGTCCATCACGTGATCAACACCCAGCACATACATCGCCAGCCGCTCCAACCCATAGGTCAATTCACCTGAAACCGGCGCGCAGTCATGGCCTCCGACCTGTTGAAAATAGGTGAACTGGCTGACTTCCATGCCGTCGCACCAGACCTCCCAGCCCAGGCCCCAGGCGCCCAGGGTTGGGCTTTCCCAGTCATCCTCGACAAACCGGATGTCATGCAGGTCCATGTCGATGCCGATTGCCTCAAGGCTGCCCAGATACAACGCCTGCAGGTCCGGCGGGCTAGGCTTGATCAACACCTGATACTGATAATAGTGCTGCAAGCGATTGGGGTTCTCGCCATAGCGCCCATCTGTTGGGCGGCGCGAGGGCTGTACATAAGCTGCGGCCCAGGACTTGGACCCCAACGCGCGCAAAGTAGTCGCGGGATGGAATGTCCCTGCCCCCACTTCCATGTCATAGGGCTGCAGAATGGCGCAGCCTTTTGACGCCCAATAGGTCTGAAGGCGCAGGATGATCTCCTGAAAAGAGCGAGGTGCGTTGGACTTAACGGTCATCACATTCCCTTTGGACGCCATTGCGCCCTGTTCCGGTGGGTTTTGCCCTTCCTATGCAAGGGGCCAAGGGGCGTCAACGGGACAGTGTGCCCGGGAAGCCACTGAGCGGCCGAACTGGAAATTCCCCGTATTCCAGGCATGGTGTTTCAACCCGCATATCGCGTACTCTTCATCGCAGAAAAACACCGCGGACACAGGCACACAATGAGACGCATATTAACGGTAATTTCAGTTCTTTTCCTTTTCGGCGTGCGGGCATCATTTGCTCAGCAAGACGGAGGTGTTTGGGTCCAGGTCGAGGCGCAGCCTTCGCTGCGTGAAGCCCAGGAACGCGCACAAGCCTATTCTGGCGCGTTGCCAGACGTGAATGGATTTCGCCTGAATTCGGGCTGGTATGCCATTGTGATCGGCCCGTATCTGCGCGGCGATGCCGAGCAAGTTCTGCGGGTGTACCGCGCAGAGGGGCAAATTCCAGCCGACAGCTTTATCGCCTTCTCGAACACACTGGGGCAGCAGTTCTGGCCGGTCAGTGCGAATACTCAGGACCAGGCCGCTGTGACAGCGCCGGTCGCACCTGAACCGGAACAGCCAGTGGCCGAGGCAACCCCGCAAATTGCCGATGAAACCAGATCACAGGCGCTGCAAAGCGAACGATTGCTGAGCGCGCAGGAGCGTATGGGCCTTCAAACCGCACTTCAAGCAGCCGGTTTCTACAACTCGACGATTGACGGTGCCTTTGGACAGGGAACGCGTCGCTCGATGGGCGACTGGCAAAGTTTCAACGGATACGAGGCGACCGGGGTTTTGACGACGGCACAGCGCAACGCCTTGATGGATGACTATAACGCGCCATTAATCAGCGCCGGAATGCAGCGCTACACAGACCCACAGGCAGGTATCGAGATGGCCATGCCGCTGGGTGTTGTTGCATTCGACCGTTACGAGGCCCCCTTCGTGCATTTCAACGGCTCGACCGACCTGAATGCTCAGGCCCTGCTGATCAGTCAGGATGGCACCAAAGCAACCCTGCGGGCCCTTTTTGAAGTCATGCAGTCGCTGGAAATCGTTCCGCTTGAAGGCCCTCGCCAGCTGCGCGGTGACAGCTTTACGCTGGAAGGTCGCGGCAATGACATTGTATCTTATACCGAGGCCAAGCTGAAAGATGGTCAGATCAAAGGTTTTACTCTGGTCTGGCCCGAAGGGGACGAGGCGCGCCGTACCCGCGTTCTTGCCGCCATGAAAGCGGACTTTAGCACCACTGATGCGGTTCTTGACGCCGCCGCCGGATCGGACGCTGCGCAAAGCATTGATCTTGTATCCGGCCTGCAGGTTCGCAAACCGCGCCTGTCACGCTCGGGGTTCTTTGCGGATGCCAAAGGCACCGTCCTCACCGTGACCGAGGCGGCAGATAGCTGCTCGCGGATCACGCTGGACGGCGCGCACGAGCTTGAGGTCGCCTCGACCGATCCCAATATCGGCATCGCCGTTCTGCGGCCAAGCCGCGACCTTTCCCCGATCAGCGTGGCCGAGTTCAGCAGCACCAAGCCGCGGATTCAGTCCGAGGTTGCGGTCTCCGGATTCTCGTATCAGGGCGTTTTGGGCGGTCCGACGCTGTCATATGGGCAGATCGCCGACCTGCGCGGCCTGAACGGTGAGGATGGCGTGAAGCGTCTGGCGCTGGCCACCCAACCCGGCGATGCAGGAGGCCCCGTGTTTGACGGCAACGGTCAGGTGGTCGGGATGCTTTTGCCGACCCCGACGAATGGGCGGACCCTGCCCGCCTCGGTCAGCCTGTCTGCCAATACAGAGAGCCTGAACAAGGCGCTGAGCAAGGCTGGGCTGGCAGGTCAATCCAGCGCCACCGCCGCCACGCAGGTCTCACCCAATGAGCTTAGCCGCCGGGCAAATGGGATGACTGTTCTGGTACAATGCTGGGATTGAGTTCGTAAAATCGCGCATTAACGCCGCCCATCCGGGCGGCGTTTTTTATTCTGCGCGCCATATGTCCGGAGTGATCCGGATCAATGTCGGCCCCTTAGCGGAAAACGCTTTTCGCACCGCAGACTGCATGTCTTCCAGTGTTGAGGGCGCAGCAGACAAGGCGCCGAATGCCTCGGCCAGTTTGCAAAAGTCAGGGTTTCGCGCAACGACAGCATTCGGCGCGATCTGACTGCCCACCATGCTGTCTTCGATCTCTTTCAGCTTGCCATTGTCCCAAAGAATGATCGGCAGGGGCAAACCCAGCTCTACCGCCACGCCCAATTCCATCATCGTGTAGTGAAAGCCATAATCCCCAGCAATCACAGCAGTCGGCCTGCCCGGCCGCGCGATAGCGCCACCTATTCCAGCCGGCAACGCATAGCCCAGCGTGCCAAAGCCGTTCGGGTGGTGCCAATGATAGGGGAAAGGCATTTCCCACACCCCCTTGGCAACATAGGCGAACTGGGTCATGTCCGAATACACCATCACATCCGCTGGCATTGCCTTACGCAAGGCATCCAACACCGGGACAATACCGGGCCGTTCTGCGTCAATCTCGGCGCGCCATTTACTGCGGGCTTCGGAGACCTCATCCGAGGACCAGCCATTTGCCGGTTTGACATGGTCGATAGACGCCCACATCGCGTGGGCAAAGCTTCCGCCATCCGCCTGCAACTTGACAGAGGCCCGATGATGGTCTGACAGGACCTGAGGGTCCAGATCAATGCGGATCATATTGGCCGTATGCCCCAGCGCATCGCGCCACAGATCGACCTCACCCAGCTCGGCTCCGACGACCACCACAAGATCGGCGGAGGCGATGATCCGGGCGCTTTCGGGACGAGACAAGGCAGCGCCAAAATCCAACGCATAATCCAACCCCACCATTCCACGCCCCGCATAGGTGGTGAAACAGGCCGCTCCGATCTGTGTCAGAATCTGCCGCCACAAGTTTGATCTTGCACCACCTCCCAGAACGAACAGCGGCCTGCGCGCAATGTTCAGCATCGACAAGACCGGCGCGACGTCCGGCGGCAGAGCCTTTGTCCGCAAACCCGGCTGGTTCGGGAATGGGGCTGGGTCAGCCTGTGCCTTAAGTTGCGAAATCGGCACCTGTATGTGCTTGGGTCTGGGGCGGCTCAACGCGAACTCTTCGAAAGCACGTTCAACCAGGCCATAGGCGGCCGAAGCTGTATTAGCCTGCAACGACCAATCCGCGACCGTTTCTCCGGCGGCACGTTGATCCTTCATCTGATGAAGCTGTCCCTGCAGCGCCTGATCATCATCAAGGCAGGAGGACAGCACCAGCATTGGCACCGAATCCGAATACCCCTGCCCCATGGGTGTCATGATGTTGCACAGCCCAGGCCCTGTGATCACATAGGCCACGCCAGGATTGCCGCTTGCGCGCGCATATCCGTCCGCCATGAAACCGGCCCCCTGCTCGTGACGCGCAAGAACATGGGTGATGCCGGCTTCTTCGATCCCGCGATACATCTCTTGATTATGGACGCCGGGGATACCAAAAATCACATCAACACCCCGATCCCGGAGCATGTGCGAGATTTGAGCGCCAAGTGGTCTTTTCATCAACTTCTCCAGAAATGGACTGTGAACAGCGCATAGACCGCGAGCAGTTCAAGCCGACCGACCAGCATCCCCGCAGATAGTAACCATTTGGCTGTATCGCTGAGCCCGCTGAAATTACCCGCTGGTCCGATCTGATCCCCAAGGCCCGGACCAACATTGGCCAACGCTGTTGCTGCACCCGAGACAGAGGTAATGAAATCCAGCCCGGTCAGCGCCAGCGCCCATGCCAGAAAACCCAAAGACAATACGAAGAACATGAAAAAGCTCATGACCGAAGTCAGGACATCCGTTCCGATGGGACGCCCATCATAGAGAGGCATGAACACCCCATGCGGTGAACGGATACGCCGGATTTGAGTTTTGATGGATGCAAACAGCAGTTGATAGCGGAAAATCTTGATCGAACAGGCAGTTGATCCCGCACACCCTCCGATCAGGCCAATCAGGAAGAACACCATGATCGGAAAACTGCCCCAACCCATGTAATCGACGCTGGCATAACCGGTACCTGAAATGATCGACGTGATGTTGAACAGCGATTCCCGCACCGCCTGTTCCCAATGATGCGGAAAGACAGAGGTCAAAAACACCGCCATGACGGCTACAAGAATCAGGATCGTGGCCAAAAACGCCCGAATCTGACTGTCGCGGAACAGGGAGCCGGTGCTGCCATTGGCAAATTGAACATAACGCACAAATGGCAAGGCAGCGAGGATCATGAAAATCGACGCCGCATATTCCGCGGGACCCGAGAAGGTACCGAACGATGCATCATAGTTTGAAAACCCACCGGTCGAGATTGTGGTCATAGAATGAACCACGGCGTCAAAGAAACTCATGCCAAGACCGGTGTAAACAAGTGCGCAGACCACGGTCAGGAACACGTAGATCAAGGAAATCTGGCCTGCGATTTCTTGCGCCCGCGGCAGGATCTTGCCCATGGTTTCGAAACCTTCCGAACGGAAGATCTGCATTCCTCCGACCCGAAGCTCGGGCAGAAAAACCATTGCAACAACGATGATCCCGATACCGCCCAGCCATTGCAGCACACCGCGCCACAAAAGCAACCCCTGCGGCAGCCCGTCGAGCCCGGAAATCACGGTCGAGCCCGTGGTCGTAAGTCCAGACATGGCCTCGAAATAGGCATCTACAAAGCGCAGCTCGGTTTCCCCGAACAGGAAAGGAATTGCCCCAAATAAAGGCAAAGCCACCCAAACGCCGGTCGTGAGCAGAAAGGTCTGACGGATCGTCAACCCTTCGCCAACGCCATTTGAGCAGCTCATAGAAAGTACAGCGCCGGTCAGAATGGTGATAACGCTGCTTTCAAGGAAAACATGCCATTCGCCGCGACCCTCGATAAGGTCCGCAAGCATGGGCAACATCATGGTCGCCCCAAGAATGGCGACCAACAGGCCAATCACATATCCTACCGGGCGCATGTCCGTCATGAGGCGCAGCGTTGGCGCGCCTGCACGACTGTGTCAAGCGGATGTCCTGATTACTTTTCGGTTTTGCCGCTCGAGACGGGCATCACGGGCGGTTTCGAAGGCGCGCGTGACCGGCGTGCAGCTGCCGCCTGTCCCGCCTGAGCCTTCGACGCGGCCGGATTTGCAGGTGCAGGTTTGGCGGTTGCAACCCGATCTGCCTTCACCTGGGACGCTACCGGTTTAACAGCTGCGGTTTTTGCAACAGCAGCGTCGATCGCAGCGGCGGGAGCAGCAGTTTTTGCCACTGCAGGTCTGACTGCAGCAGGTTTAGCGACTTCTACTTTGGGCGTTTCAGATTTGGCAGTTACGGTTTTGGTAACAGCAGGCTTTGCCGCAGCGGCTTTGGGGGCAGCGGGCCTAGCTGCGACTTTTGGGGCTGCGGCTTTTGCCACTGCAGGTTTTGCCGCGGATTTGGCCTGTGCCTTTTTCGCACCCCCCGACGCTCTGGCTTTTGTCACAGGTTTCGCCAGGGCGGGCTTGGGCGATTCGGCCTTTGCCTTGACTTCTGCCTTCTTCTGGACAGCCACTTTGACCTTTGCCGCAGGTTGCGGATCAGCATTGACCACAGGCATCGCCTGAGATTTGAACTCAGGTGCCTTCACGTCAGCAACAGTCTTTTCGGAGGCGACACGCAGGGCCTGAACCTGGGCGAAGGGCAGTTCAATCGCAGAGTTGGTCAGAATTTGCATGATTTTCAAATGGTTGGTCATTGCCTCACCGGCAAATCGAATTGCTGCTGCCTGAAATTCAAATGGCTGGGTAAACGGGTTCATGAGGTTGTTCTCCTGTGAAAGTGATGCAACCCGCGAATGAGTAAAGAACCCTGCCCGCCCTGACTAAACGGGCGGATTACGTTGCCTTGCAGTCCTTGGCGTCGCACGTGCCGGCTTCCTGATTGAGTGAAATGATCACCAGAACAGTGACCACGAGATGGCTGCATTCAAGGATAGTTTACAGCAAGAACTTCGCGCTTGCAGCATTTATCGCTGCAATGCGGCGAAATTTCACCACGCTGGCACTTAATCAAGTCTTTACAAAGGCTTAACGCCTATCCGACATGAAACAATGTCGTAAACAGCCTCGGATCCAGGCTGGAGGACACAAAGGTCGGGCCCTCAGTCAGAACAGAAACGGCATCATGGCTGTGCAGGCTTTCTTGATGGCTGGCGATCACTCGGAAATCGCCGATATGATGGTCTGCCAAAAGTTCGGCACAAAACAGGCGTGCCGCGTCTTCGACAAAAATCGGGTTTACGGCGTTCAGCTCGGCAAAGGCCTGCTCATCTTCACGTTTGACCATGACCTGCGTCTCGGTCGGCACCGCCCTGCGACACAGCGCAATCAGATCTTCGAACCAGAGGCAATCGGCATCGCAATCGACCGCAACCGATATCCGCGCAACCGAGCGCTGCGAATGCGGCGTCGCCAGTTGCCCTCGTGTAGACCGCGCATGCTCGCTGAGCTCCAGAGAACATGGGCACGTCGAGGAATACACATAATCCAGATGCATGATCTTTTGACGCACGCCATTCTGTTCGACCAGTTCCAGGGCGATATCGTAATATTGATAGCCTTCCAGACCCGAACGCAGGCTTT
This sequence comes from Ruegeria sp. YTSA108, assembly GCF_059610185.1. Lineage (NCBI taxonomy): Bacteria > Pseudomonadati > Pseudomonadota > Alphaproteobacteria > Rhodobacterales > Roseobacteraceae > Ruegeria > Ruegeria sp. YTSA108. The sequence goes on from NZ_JBXWND010000001.1 coordinate 528,064, forward strand.
GAGTCCTGTCCGGGTAAGAGAACCGCATCTGGATACGTGCGTCAAAGCTGTCCAGATCGGTCATATAGTCGTTCAGCGCAGCCTCGATCACCTCAAAGCTGAACGTGCGCTCAGCATGTTTGTAGAACGAACGCATGATACGGGACATGTTGATGCCCTTCTTTTCCGCATCAAGGCTGACAGTGCCAGTCACTGAGGTCTCCAGCGTCAGGTCGTCGCCCTGCTTGCGGTGAAACCGGATCGGCAGGCGGAAATTCGATATGCCAACATGTTGAATCTGTTGCTTCGCCCCACGGATCAGGCTGGAAGGTCCATTCTGAAGGTCAGGCAACGAGGCGCGGTAGGCCTCATCCACAGCAAACCCCTCGGGGTAATGCCGCGACAGGGATGGGTAGTTGACCGGCAGGAGCCCCGGCACAAGCCGCGCGACAGCAGGATCAAGCTGACCGATTTCAGCCTCGGTCGCGTTCTCGGCCCATTTCCGCAGGGTTTTCAACGCTGCCGCGGCCTCATCATTGTTGGGGGCGTCATCAATGTCACGGGGATACACGTTCATCGATCAGGGCTCCTCGGGTTGGTCGCCGGACTATATATATGTTCGACACGATTTCCAGTCTAATGGTATACGCGCCGAAACACAGCCCGGATCGAAACTTCGTGATGGGCGCACCATGCGCACAAGTCACAAACCGTTTTCGAACCATGCCTAACAGTCCAGCTGACGCCCCTATTGCTGAGAAACGTCCAATGCGCGCTTGATATCGGCAAGAAGATCATGGGCGTCTTCCAGACCTACCGAGAACCGGATGAGGCCCGGAGCAATGCCCAGCTCAACTTTTTGGTCGTCACTCAATCTTTGATGTGTGGTGGTTGCCGGGTGGGTCGCAATCGACTTGGCATCGCCCAGATTGTTCGAAATCACCGGAATCGTCAGGGTGTTAAGGAAGGAAAATGCCGCCTCTTTTCCGCCCTTGATATCTAACGACAGCACTGTCCCGCCTTTGCCGCCAAGCTGCGTTTGTATCAGATCATTCTGCGCATGAGACTTCAGACCGGGGTAAAGCGTCCGCTCCAACGCCGGATGGCCCTCTAGCGCCTCGGCAATCCTCTGGGCGGTTTCGGCCTGTGCGTTGACCCGCAAGGCCATGGTCTCAAGCCCTTTCAACATGATCCACGCGTTGAAGGGGCTAAGCGCGCCTCCGGTGTGTTTCATATAGGGCTCGACCGTACCACGGATGAACTCTTTGGTGCCGATGATGACACCACCCAGGGCGCGGCCCTGCCCGTCAATATGCTTGGTCGCCGAGTAGACAACCACGTCAGCCCCCTGAGCGATCGCGCGCGAGAAAACTGGGGTCGAGAACACATTGTCCACGATGACCGTTGCACCAACCGCATGGGCCAGAAGGGAAACGGCTGAGATGTCGATGACCTCAAGCGTCGGGTTGGACATGGATTCGAAGAAAACCGCTTTAGTGTCCGGGCGGATCGCAGCCTCCCATGCGTCAAGATCGGTACCGTCCACAAAGGTCACTTCAACCCCGAACCGGGTCAGCACGTTTTCCAGAATATACAGGCACGACCCGAACAGAGCCTTGGCAGAAACAACGTGGTCACCGGCTTGCAACATCGAAGTCAGTGCCGCATTCACCGCAGCCATTCCAGAGGCGGTGGCAAAAGCGTCTTCGCCCCCTTCCAGAGCCGCGATACGCTGTTCAAACATCGAAACTGTCGGGTTGCCATACCGAGCGTAAATGAACTCATCAGGGCCGGTTTCGATGAACCGCGCCTCGGCCTGCTCGGCCGTATCATAGACAAATCCCTGGGTCAGAAAGATCGCCTCGCTCACTTCGTTGTATTGGCTGCGGCGGGTGCCGCCATGGACGGCTTGTGTGCGCTTGTTCCAGCTCTCGCTCATGTCATTCCTTTCAGCCCCTTGAGGGACGTAAACAAAAAACCCCAGACGCGGCCAAGCGAAAGGGGTCTTTCATCCTGACCTTTTAGCGGTGTTGTTTAACGTGGCCCGCAATCCGGTAACAAATCGCCACTTGATGAGGATGCATTTACGCCCCGTCCCAGATCACGTCAAGACCGGCTGCACCAAGGTCACGCTTTCGTAACACACCTGCGCGCCCTCTTGCCGAACGCGCTGAAACCTCCATGATCGCGTCCAGTTTGAGGAGATGACATGATCGATCTATATTTCTGGCCCACGCCCAACGGCTGGAAAGTGTCCATCGCTTTGGAAGAGATGGAGCTGCCCTATAAAACCCACCTGATCAACATCGGCCAAGGCGACCAGTTCGACCCCGAGTTCCTTAAGATCGCCCCCAATAACCGGATGCCCGCGATCGTCGATCCGAACGGACCCGGAGGGACGCCGGTATCTGTATTCGAAAGCGGCGCGATCCTGATGTATCTCGCCCGAAAAACCGGACGCTTCTATGGTGAAACTGAACGTGACCGGATCGCTGTCGAAGAATGGCTGATGTGGCAGATGGGCGGCATCGGCCCGATGGCGGGACAAGCACACCATTTCCTGAAATACGCACCTCAGCTGGACCCGCCGCAAGACCTGCCCTACCCCAAGGATCGCTACCGTGCCGAAGTCGGACGTCTTTACGGCGTTCTGGATCGCAGGCTGGCCGAGAACGAATATGTGGCCGGCAATTTCTATTCCATCGCCGACATGTCGATCTGGGGCTGGGCGAGCTTGTGGGAAGGGCAACAACAGGTGTTGGAAAACAAGCCTCACTTTACCCGCTGGTTGGAAACCGTAAGCTCTCGCCGCGGTGTGCAAGCGGGCCGCGCCTTGCATGCCGAGTTGCGCGGAGATCACCGTGACAGGCAATCGCAGGGCGTTTTGTTTAAACGATAAGCGAGGGTATTGTTTACACGGTATGTCGCATTTTCTGGATGCCAGAATCAGGAGTGAATTTTGACCGTCCTAGTACAACCGGCCTCCAAATCTGTTCCACCCGAGGCTCTCGCCGATCTTCTATGGAGCACAGATCCAAAACTAAACGGTTACATATTTGGAAAAATGGATGTCTTGCTTAAGATCATCGGAACAGAATGGCCCGCGCAACTAGGTTTGTATTCGTTCAAACATGCCTTCACGGCCATGCACCGTGGCAAAGTCGCCGGCCTCCTTATTGGGCATACAGAAGAAGAATATGCTGCGAATTTCGATTTTTCCGTCGATCATCAAGCTAATGCTCTTGGCGAAGATGAAGCCCGTCATCTAAAATCTGCCTTGCATTGGATGGATCGGTTGTTTCCCGCCCCGCGTCAAAACTCTTACTACATTCTCGAATTCGCTGTGAACCCAGACATGCAGGGTACAGGCATTGCCAGCCAACTCTTTGCAATAGCAACGAAACGGGCTTTGGCGGGTGGGTGCAATCAAATATGCCTTGATGTAGCTGCCAACAATGAAGCCGTTAGTTTTTATGAACATATTGGATTTAGCGTCGAAATTGAATCGCGCGTGCCCGTTTTGGACGACGAGCATTGAATAGGAATGCACCTGCACATGGTTCTAGAGATCGGTCAAAGCGACTGACATCGGTGCAGGCTCGATTGCAATATTGTCGATAAGAATATTCAGCCGCGACCGTTCATGTCGCAATTCCCACTGGAAACAGGCAACGCCCTTCACTAAGGAAGAAATCGACAATCGAAAAAGGAAGACGCACGCAATGGCAAAGATCACCTATGTCGAGCATGGCGGTACCGAGCACACTGTCGAGGTCGCCAACGGACTAACCGTCATGGAAGGAGCCCGTGACAACAACATTCCCGGCATCGAAGCGGATTGCGGCGGCGCCTGTGCCTGTTCGACCTGCCATGTCTATATCCACCCCGACTGGGTTGAGAAAATCCCCGGCAAGGATGACATGGAAGAAGACATGCTGGACTTTGCCTATGAGCCCGACCCTGCCCGTTCGCGCCTGACCTGCCAGATCAAAGTCACAGACGAGATGGATGGCCTGATCGTTCAGATGCCGGAAAAACAGATCTGATGCCCTGCAAAGCGCCGCGCCTACCCTACCGAACTTGGCAGGGTCAGGCCCGCGGCGCAGCGCTGACGTTGTGCTTCTGGCTGACCGGCCATGTCCCGCTGGCACTGGCAGAGACCGTCCCAGCCGCTCGTTTCACCGAGCCGACCACACGTTACGCCCACGGAGTTCTGGGTGATAACATCGAATATGGCGCGTTGGAGCTGACTATCCAAAGCGGAAATGTGACCATCCGTCTTCCATCTGATCGCGTATTTGAAGATCTCGCTCCACGGCTTGTGGACGTGGATCAGGATGGGACCCCCGAGGCCATTGTCGTTGAATCTCAGGACCAAGCGGGCGCTCAGTTGGCCATCTATGATGCCAGAGGCGACAAAATCGCCGCAACTCCGCATATCGGTACCCGCTTTCGATGGCTTGCTCCGGTCGGGGTGGCGGATCTGGATGGGGATGGCAATATCGAGATCGCCTATGTCGACCGCCCTCATCTGGCCAAGACATTGCGCATTTGGCGCTTTGTCGACGGAGAATTAATCCAGATTGCCGCCCTACCAAGGCTGACAAATCATCGGATCGGCGAAGATTTCATCACAGGGGGTCTGCGCGACTGTGGCAATGGCCCGGAACTGGTTGTCGCGTCTGCGGACTGGCGCGAAATTGTCAGCATCCGCTTTGACAATGGCTGGGTGCAGCATCTGGTCGCCCCCTTTAGCCCGAAAGCAATGACCTCTGCGCTTAACTGCGTACCCTCGCCCTGACTGCAGCCCGCGTCAGAGGGCTGCCCGGCCCAAGCCCATTGACGCTGCATCTCTGATGCAGTGGCTGGGCGCGGGAGCCGTCGCGATTACAGCGCCCGCCATCCGATATCCCGGCGAAAGAACCCCTCTGGCCAGTTGATCCCGTCGATCAGCTCATAGGCGCGGTCACGCGCTTCCTGCAGGTTCTGGCCGCGTGCGGTGACATTCAATACCCGGCCACCACTAGAGACGATCTGACCGTCGGATTCTTTGGTTCCTGCGTGAAACACCATATTACCGCTATCTTCAGATACGTCATCCAGCCCTTTGATCACGCTGCCTTTTTGGTAAGAGCCCGGATAACCATTTGCGGCCATGACTACCGTCAAGGCGTGATCATCCGCCCAGTTTACACGCGCCTCGGCCAACCGGCCTTCTGCTGCGGCGTGCATCAGGTCCATCGCCTGCGCGCCCAGGCGCATCATCAGCACCTGACATTCCGGGTCGCCGAAACGCACGTTATATTCAACCAACCGTGGCTGGCCGTCCTTGATCATCAAACCAACATAAAGAACGCCCTGAAACGGCGTTCCGCGCCGCTTCATCTCTGCCATGGTGGGGCGCACAATCTCGTTCATCGCGCGCTCTTCGATTACAGCGCTTAACACAGGAGCCGGAGAATACGCGCCCATGCCGCCGGTGTTCAGACCGGTATCGCCCTCGCCTACCCGTTTATGGTCTTGCGCCGTGCCAATGGACAGGATGCTTTCCCCGTCGCATAGCACGAACAGAGATGCCTCTTCACCTTCCATGTACTCTTCGACCACAACTTCGGCACCGGCACCACCAAAGGCTCCGCCAAACATGTCATCGATCGCATCCAAGGCCGTCGCTTCGTCCATCGCAACGATCACACCCTTGCCCGCGGCCAAGCCATCAGCCTTGACGACGATAGGTGCGCCCTGCTTTTTGATATAGGCTTTGGCTGGCTCGGCCTCGGTAAACCGGGCGTATCCTGCGGTTGGAGCATTGGCGGCGTCGCAGATCTCTTTAGTAAAGCTCTTGGACGCCTCGAGACGTGCAGCCGCGGCCGAGGGGCCAAAAACCAGCACACCGGCCTCGCGCAAACGATCCGCAACCCCCGCAGCCAATGGCGCCTCGGGGCCGACGATCACAAAGTCGATCGCGTTCTCATCCGCAAACCTGACCACCTCACCGCCGTTTTCGATATCCAGCGCTGCACATTCGGCAATCTGGGCGATCCCGGCATTGCCCGGCGCCACAATCAGGCGGTCGCATTTCGGGTTTTGCATCACCGCCCAGGCCAGGCTGTGTTCGCGCCCACCACTACCGAGAATGAGGATGTTCATGACTGCTCTCCGATCTGCTTGGCCTCGCCTTCCGCGCGTTCTAAGCTGGCCGAGCATTTGACACAAGGCGCTGAAATGTCCGACCTACTTGACGACCCCATTCCCGGCCAAAATACCCCAGAATACACTGTTTCCGACATCTCGGGCGAGGTGAAGCGGACGCTGGAAGGCAGTTTCGGCCGAATCCGTGTTCGGGGTGAAGTCGGTCGCGTGTTCAAAGCCAGATCTGGTCATCTGTACTATGACATCAAGGACGACAAGAACGTACTGGCCTGCACCACTTGGAAAGGCCAGGTTGCTGCCCTGTCCGTGGTTCCCGAGGAAGGTCTGGAAGTGGTCGTCACAGGCCGTCTGACCGCTTTTGGAGCGCAGTCCAAATACAATCTGAACGTGGATGAGGTTTCGGTGGCCGGACAGGGTGCCCTGATGGCCCTGCTTGAAAAGCGAAAGAAACAGTTGGAATCCGAGGGCCTGTTCGCACCCGAGCGTAAAAAGCCTCTGCCCTATCTTCCTCAGATCATCGGCGTAGTGACTTCACCCTCGGGCGCGGTGATCCGCGATATCCTGCACCGGTTGCGTGACCGGTTTCCGCGCAAAGTGTTGATCTGGCCTGTCGCCGTGCAAGGTTCGAATTGCGCGCCTGAGGTGGCGAACGCGATTACTGGTTTCAACCAACTGACTCCTGGCGGTGCGCTGCCACGACCGGACCTGATCATCGTCGCCCGTGGTGGCGGGTCAATCGAGGACCTCTGGGGGTTCAACGAAGAGATCGTGGCCCGCGCTACGGCGGCATCAGAGATCCCGGTGATCTCGGCCGTTGGGCACGAGACCGACACGACCCTGATTGATTTTGTGTCGGACCGCAGGGCCCCAACCCCCACAGCCGCAGCCGAACTTGCGGTGCCTGTCCGCATGGAACTTCTGGCCTGGACCGGAGAGCAAGGCGCCCGCCTGTCCCGTGCAGCCACGGACGCTGTGCAAAGACGGTCGCAACGGTTGCGGGATTTATCCCGCGCATTACCACGCCCGGATAGCTTGTTGAACAACCCGCGACAACGCCTTGATTTAATTGCGGACCGACTGACACCAGCACTTGAGCGCGGCGTGCAAAACCGCCGTTTGCAAGTAGTGGAGTTGTCCGCCCATCTGCGCCCGTCGACATTACGCTCACTGGTCGGAACCCGACAGGAAACGCTGCGCAGCCTTTCGTCGCGCCTGTCTGTCCGGCCGATCCAGCGCGAAATCGACAGCCAACGGCAAAACATCAACCGCCTAGCCGAACGCTTGAGTACAGCGCAAGCCGCGCGTCTGGACCGGATGCGTCAATCCCTGGAAACCGCAGACCGGCTGCGTGAAACGCTCAGCTACAAGGCAACGCTGCAACGTGGATATGCGGTCGTACGCGCCGAAGGACAGGTACTGACAACCCGAAAACAGGCGGCAAAACACCAATCCTTTGACATTGAATTTGCAGATGGCGAATTGAAGACCGGCCCGTCTACCACGTCACCGTCAACTTCGAAAAAACCGCCGAAGAAGGATGCGCCGGATCAGGGGTCGTTGTTCTGACCCCTGCACAGGCTAGACACCGACTTCGGGACCGTAACAGACCATCTCGGCGTCTGTGTCTTCTTTCTCATATAGTTCGGTCATCTCAGGATTTCCCTCGAACTGAGCGATCAGACCGCCGCCAGATTCGGTGAATACCCAACATTGCGGGTCATGCCGGTCTTCATAGACGAAACAGATCTGTCCTTCTTGCTCGTACCAGAGCCCTTCTTTGCAGTTCCCATCCAGAAAAGACCAAATCACGCGGCGATCCGGCAGATAACGCTCGACCCCATAGATCCTGCCTTCAAAGCCATAGAACAGGGTTTTTCCCAGCGTATAGCGGTCAAATTCGGCGCCGGATAGAGATGTGTCAGCACAAACCGCCGGGGCAGCCATTGACAACAGAATCGCAATTCGTTTCAGCATGGGTTCATTCTGTCAGATGGCAGGCCGCTAGGCCAATTCCCTTTTCATTCCAACCGGGTGCCTTCACGTCACCGATTGAGTTTTGCGGTTATGCGCTGCGAAAGTGTTCAGTAGATGCTGCGGAGATAACTCTATGAACAATGCTCTCTTTCTGATTGCGACAGCTTGCGCTCTGGCTTACCTGCCATTGACCTCGCGTGGCGCTGGCGCTGTTCGGTCAATCCTAAAGACCCTATCCGTCGCAGTTCTGGCGGTCATTGCCGCCCAAAGTGGCGCTCCATTTCTATTGATCCTTGCGCTGGCATTCTGTGCGCTGGGGGACGCCCTTCTGTCCCGGGAAAGTGATGCCACCTTCATGGCCGGGATCGGTGCCTTTGCAACTGGTCATCTGGCCTATATCGGGCTGTTCTTGTCCCATCCGGCCAGCGACGCCGCGCTTATTCTGGAGAAGCCCGGATACTTCTGGTCTTTGATCCTCCTCGGTATTGTCGTTGTCACCCTATTACCGCCGCGTGCCGGAGATCTGAAATGGCCCGTTTTCGGGTATATTCCGATCATTCTGGGCATGGGCATCACGGTCCTGGCCCTGCCCGAAACAGGCGCGCTGCGTTGGGCTTTACCTGCGGCTTTGTCCTTTATCTCGTCCGACCTGATCCTGGCGACTGAGAAGTTTCTTTTGCCAGTGGACCATCCCAGCCGCCGTTTCACCTCCTATCTGGTTTGGGTATTGTATTGGGGGGCGCAAGCCGGTCTTCTGATCGCCTTCCTCTGACCCTTTGCAACTGCTGCAATTCCGCATTAGGTGAGAGGAACACCTGCGGAGACCAAAAATGGCGCTATTCTCAAAGCTCAAGGACAAGCTGTTCAAATCCTCATCCCGCCTTGAACAAGGGTTGGATGCCATCGTTGAAGATGGGGGCGAGGAAACAACTGCACCTGATTCAATCCCGCCAGCGCCAGCGCCGCATTCCGAACCGGGACCCGAAGTCGCGCAACCGGACATGGCACCGGAACAGGCAATTGCCAAACCGGTGTCCACTACAGCCGAGTCTGCGCCGTCGAAATCCATGCTCGGGCGGCTTTTCGGGCGCGCCGAGACCGAGACAACAGTTCGCCGCACGCTGGATGACGACATGCTGGAACAGCTTGAAGAGCTGTTGATTGCATCCGACATGGGTGTGGACACAGCGCTGCGCGTCACCGCCAATATGGCCGAGGGCCGTTATGGCCGCAAACTTTCGACACAAGAGATCAAGCAGCTTCTGGCGCAGGAAGTCGCCCGGGTTATGGAACCCGTTGCAAAGCCCATGCCGCTCTATTCCAAACGCCCACAGGTGGTACTGGTCGTTGGCGTCAACGGATCGGGCAAGACCACCACGATCGGCAAACTAGCAAGCCAGTTCAGGGCGGCCGGCAAGAACGTAGTGATCGCAGCTGGAGACACCTTCCGCGCAGCCGCCGTAGAACAGCTGCAGGTCTGGGGCGACCGCGCAGGCGTTCCGGTCCTGACAGCCCCCGAAGGCTCGGACCCCGCCTCCCTGGCCTTCGATGCGTTGACCCGCGCACAAGAGGATGGCGCCGATCTGTTGATGATCGACACCGCCGGTCGTCTGCAAAATCGTGCCGACCTGATGGAGGAATTGGCCAAGATCGTCCGGGTGATCCGCAAAGTCGACGAAACCGCACCGCACAATACCCTTTTGGTTTTGGACGCCACCACCGGTCAGAATGCACTCAATCAGGTCGATACCTTTCAGAAACTGGCCGATGTCTCCGGCCTGGTGATGACCAAGCTGGACGGCACCGCAAAAGGCGGCGTGCTGGTGGCACTGGCCGACAAGTTCGGCCTGCCCATTCACGCAATAGGCGTCGGAGAACAGATCGACGATCTCGCCCCTTTCGATCCCGATGAATTCGCCGCTGCTCTAACCGGCCTCGATCAACGCTGATCCGAACTTCAACTGGCTAAAAATATCTTCGGGGGTGTGGGGGGCAGACAGCTCCCCACCCTCTCCACCCGCGAAAGGTCGATGTCTTGAGCGACTGGCTCATCTCTCTGGAAGGCACGCCCAAGGGCCATGACCTTGCCCTTGGGCTCGCGCTGATGGCCGCCTTCTTGCACGCGGTGTTCGGAGCATTACAAAAGGGCCGTCACGACCCGTGGCTGTCTCGCGGGGCCATAGACGCCAGCTACTGTCTTCTGGCTGCACCTTTCGCGTTTTTTTTAGTGCCCTGGCCCGAACCCTATATGTGGCCAATCTTCGCCACCGTCTGGCTGATCCACATCGCTTACAAGATACTGCAGGCAATGGCCTATACCAAAGGCTCTTATACAGTGGTCTATCCTGTTGTGCGCGGCACCGGGCCGCTGTTCACCGTTTTCGGCGCCTATCTTTTGTTTGGCGAGACCTTCTCTGCCACCCAATGGTTTGGCGTCGCGGTCTTGCTAGCGGGGATATTCGGGCTGGCGGCCTATAATTTGCGGTTTCTTGAAACCAACCGCGAAACGCTTGGGATCGCCCTAGCCTTGGCCCTCGCAACCGGCCTGTTTGTGGCGTTATATACCACCTATGACGCCTATGGCATTCGTGCGACGGCCGATCCGTTCACCTTTCTGGCCTGGTTTTTCATGATCGACGGGGCCGCCATGCCGATCTATGCGTTCTTTCGCTGGCGCGTGATGGCCCATCGCCCGGCCTTGGGACCCTTGGCGCTGCGCGGCATCGCCGGCGGGATCATCGCCCCCCTATCTTTCGGGGCCATCATGCTGGCCACGCGGTTGGACAAGGTCGGCGAAGCCGCCGTTCTGCGGGAAACCTCCACCGTCTTTGCCGCCCTGATCGGCTGGCTGGTTCTGAAAGAAACCGTCGGCCCAAGGCGGATCGCGCTGATGGCATTGATTGCACTCGGCGCCGTAATAGTTGAAATGGGCGGGTAAGCAGCAGGACAAAAGACATGACAGGCAAGACCGACATAAATCCATTTCTGAAACAGGTGCTGGAACTGGGTCCTCCGCTGGCCTTTTTCTTCATCTACCTGCGCTTGCGCGATGACAGCTTTATGATCGGCGGCATCGAGTATTCCGGCTTTATCATTGCCACGATCATTTTTGTGCCGCTGATGCTGGGGGCAATGGGCATCTTGTGGTACCTGACCGGCAAGCTAAGCCGGATGCAGATATTTACAGCTTTCATGGTCATTTTCTTCGGCGGCCTGACCGCCTGGTTCAATGACGAGCGGTTCTTCAAGATGAAAACCACGCTTGTTTATGGCCTGTTTGCTCTGATCCTGGGGATCGGGCTGCTGCAAAAGAAATCCTATCTTGCCTATGTTCTGGACGAGATGCTGCCCATGAAACACGAAGGCTGGATGATCCTGACCCGTCGTCTGTGTGCGTGTTTTGCTGTTCTGGCCGTCGCAAATGAATTCGTGTGGCGCACGATGTCGACTGACCTGTGGGTCAAGATTGAAACCTTCGGATTTCCCATTGCCCTGATGGCGTTCCTGATGCTGCAGTTCAGCCTGTTGCAAAGCTATATGGATGATCCCGATCATCAATGACGGCTAAATCCTCAACCGCCCTTCGGATGACTTTTCCGTGAAGCGCGGGAGGCCATAAAACCTAACAAAATCCTTGGCTAAACGCTTGGGCTATGAAAAGTTGTGTCACCACTCACCTTTTCCCGCCGGAGCACCACACCAAATGACGGCTTTCCCAAATAGTGGCTTTCTATCCGAAGCTTCAGACCGGCTGAGATCAATGCTCTCGGCACAGGCGACAGAGATTTCTCTCGAACCTGGTGATATCCTTTTCGAACAAGGGGATGAAGGGGATGCCCTCTATGCCATTCTTGCCGGCACGCTAGAGGTGTCCTTCTTGGCGATGAGCGGTCGAAAACTCTCGTTGACATTGATGAAGCCTGGCGAGGTCTTTGGTGAAATCGGCTTGTTCGACAATGGCCCCCGCACCGCAACCGTGGCCGCGGCCGAGGCCTCTCGGGTGCTGCGTGTGCGTAGGTCCGATGTCATGAACCAGATCCGCCAACATCCTGACCTTGCGGTGGATATGATCCGACTGGCCGGTTTGCGCATGCGGTGGATGGGGTCGCAACTGAATGAACAGGTCTTTTTGCCGATGCCTATCCGGCTTGCGCGCAAACTGCTGCATCTGTCCAACCTTCAAGACGATCCAACCACTCGCATTACCCTGTCCCAAAGCGAGCTGGCCGAATTCGTTGGTGCCACGCGCGAAGCTGTCTCAAAGACAATTTCAACCTGGAAACGCGACAAGGTTGTCGAAGCTTCGCGGGGCGGCCTGATGATCCATGATTTTGAGGCGCTGCGGGAACTGGCGGATTCCGACCTCATTTGACCTGTTGTGACCTGCTTCACATACGACGGATCGCATTAAGATTACGTTAGGAACTGTTACCGTAGGAGGTCAGAGAATCATCCCCGATATCTGTCCACTGACCTCTCCCTGTACCAGAGCCATACGCCTTCCCCGGCGTGTGGCTCATCTTTTTTCAGCACAGAAAAAAGGCCAGAGCAGGTGCCCTGGCCTTTCTGTTTGTTCAACCTAAGAGATCACTCTTCAAGGCTCAGCGCGACAAAGCGTGGATCTCCACCGCGCCGCACCAAAAGCAGCAGTGACTTCCGCCCGGCCGTGCGGGCTTCTTCCATTCGGTCCTCGAGATCAGAAATCGCAGTGACCTTCTGCTGGCCAGCCTCGGTGATCAGATCACCGGCGCGCAAACCCTTGGCATAGGCTTCTGACGCCTCGTCCACTTCGGTCACAACCAGCCCCTCGGTATCCGGCTCCAGCCCCAGATCAGCACGCAGGGCTTCAGTCACGGGCGATATCGTCAGCCCCAGAATATCGGCATTTTCCTCAACCGGGGCTTCTTCAGCCTCACCCTCTTCGCTTTCGGCCCGCTCGGCATCTTCGCGGCGGCCCAGAGTCACAAGTACTGTCTGCGTGCTGCCATCCCGATGCACCACCACACGGACCGACTTGCCAACCGTTGTCTCACCAACCTGACGTACCAATCCACGGGTGTCTTCGACCTCAACACCATCAAAGCTGAGGATCACGTCACCGGCCAACAGGCCTGCCTCTTTGGCCGGGCCCTCGGGTACATCGCTGATCAGTGCGCCACCCGGCTTGTCCAGGCCCATCGCCTCGGCCATATCCTCGGTCACGTCCTGAATGCGGACACCCAGCCAACCGCGGCGGGTCTCGCCGAACTCGCGCAGTTGGTCGACAACCTTGACCACCACATTCGAGGCCATCGAGAAGCCAATCCCGATCGAACCGCCATTCGGCGACAGGATCGCCGTATTCACGCCGATCACCTCGCCATCCATATTGAACAGCGGCCCGCCCGAGTTCCCCCGGTTAATCGCAGCATCGGTCTGGATATAGTCGTCATAAGATCCGCTGAGCGCGCGGTTCCGCGCCGAGACGATCCCCGCCGAAACCGAAAACCCTTGCCCCAGCGGGTTGCCCATCGCAATCACCCAGTCGCCAACGCGCGCAATGTCACTATCGCCGAACTTGACATATTTCAGCGGCCCGGTGGCTTCGACCTTCAAAAGCGCGATATCGGTTTTTTCATCTGTACCGATCACTTTCGCAGGCAGTTCTTTCTTCGGTTGACCGTCGCCCGGGAAGAATTCGACCAGTATCTCATCAGCCTCGGCAATAACGTGGTTGTTAGTAACGATGAAACCATCCTCGGATATCACAAACCCCGAGCCCAGCGAATTGCTGCGGCGGGGGCGGTTATCTTCATCCCCGTTACGGTCTTGAAACTCGCGAAAGAAATCTTCGAACGGAGAGCCCTCGGGAACGATCCCCTGCGGGCCGGTCTGTCCCTCGATCAGTGTCGAAGTGGTGATGTTGACCACCGCTGGGCTGATCTTATCGGCCAGCGGAGCCAGGCTTTCGCCCCGCGCCTGGGCGGCCACTGACTGCGCCAATACAAGCAGCATCCCGGCAAAGGCCAGCCACATCAACCGCATGAAACCAACAACGTCGTCCCGCCGGACGGATATAATGCGCGCTTGTGACTGCACGTGGGAACTCCTTGTCGTCAACACTATCTGGATCGCCCGCAGGCGGCCCTTCTTGATATCCAATGTAGCTGGTTTGTCCTTGCCCGCAACTGAGGATCGCGGGGAAATCACCATGAAGTGTAGCCGTTGTTCAAAACCCGACCTGATATGCACCCCATAGCAACACGAGACCTCCCACCATACATAACAATCCTGCAAGTCGACGTGCCTGCTCTGGCATCGACCGCAGCGCCTCTAGCATACGTTCAATAAGCGAAGGGGCCAGCGCATAGGCCAGCCCCTCGACAATCAACACCAGCCCAAAGGCCAGAAGGATCATACCCATTATTCAGACGCCTGCCCCGCCGATTGGCCCCGGCCGGTGGGTGATTTGAGATAGTTGAAGAACTCGGAATCCGGGCTCAATACCATCGAGCTGTTACCGCCCTGCAATGCATTCTGGTAGGCGGTCAGCGAACGATAGAATTCAAAGAATTCCGGGTCCGCACCGTAAGCTTCGGCAAAGATCGCATTGCGTTCGGCGTCAGCCTCACCGCGAATGATCTCAGCCTCACGCCGCGCATCCGACACCAGTTCGACAACGGTCCTGTCGGCCTGGGCACGTACGCGCTGTGCCGCCTCATTACCACGGGCACGTTCGTCCGTTGCTTCGCGCTCCCGCTCGGCCTTCATCCGGTCAAACGTCGCTTCGAGGTTGGCCTGCGGCAGATCGGTCGCTTTCAGGCGCACGTCAATGACGGTCACACCCAGCGCACGTGCCTCGGCAATCGCACTATTGCGGATACGCAGCATCAGCGCAGCCCGGTCCGAGCTCAGGATGTCACGAGACGAAACTGAACCCAGAACTTCGCGGGTTTCAGCGCGCAAGATGCGGTCCAGACGATCCTCGGCAACCGGGATACCACCGACACCAACCGCCTGGCGGAACTGGTTCAGATCGGAAATCCGGTAGCGGGCGAAGGCATCGACGACCAGACGCCGATCATCCAACGGCGTCACTTCAAGCGGTTGAACGTCGATGGACAGGATACGGTCGTCATAACGGACAACTTCCTGAATAAGTGGAATTTTGAACGCCAGACCGGGATCTTCTTTCACCGCGACCACACGGCCGAATTGCAGAACCAGCGCACGCTCGCGTTCATCAACGATAAAGATCGAAGACAGCCCAGCGACGCCAAGGATCACCACAAGGATGAGGATAATGGGTGACTTACGCATCAGTTGCTCTCCCCGGATTGATTGCGGCGCAGTTCGTTCAGCGGCAGATACGGAACAATGCCCTGTCCCTGACCGGTCGAGTTTTCGTCCAGTATGATCTTGTCGACATCACCCAGAATCTGCTCCATCCGCTCCAGATACAAACGTTTGCGCGTTACATCCGGCGCTTTGGAGTATTCTTCCAGAACCGCGCTAAAGCGGCTGGCTTCACCTTGAGCACTGTTGATCTGCTGGGCGCGATATCCTTCGGCCTCTTCCACAACTTGCGCGGCTTCACCACGTGCTTCGGCCAGTACCTTATTGGCATAGGCGTCGGCGACGTTCTGCAGACGGTCACGTTCTTGTGCGGCAGCCTGAACATCGCGGAAGGCCGCGATTACGTCCTGTGGCGGGTCGGCTTTGTCAAAGTTGACACGCACAATGTTCACGCCGGAATCATAGCTGTCCATCGTCGATTGAATCAATTCCTGCAAGCGATCAGCGATCACACCCCGATCTCGGTTCAGGATCGGTGCCAGCTCGCTTTGTGCAATGATCTCGCGCATGGCCGATTCCGACACGGCGCGGATCGTCTGGCGCGGGTCGCGCAAATTGAACAGATACTTGGCCGGGTCATTGATGTTCCAGACCACCTGATAGTCGATATCGACAACATTTTCGTCGCCTGTCAGCATCAAGCCATCATCGCTACCACGGGCTCCGCCCATGTCTTCGTTCTGCTCGCGGGTCACAGGAATGACCTCGGCAGTTACAAACGGCCAAGGCGCAAAGTTCAGACCGGGATTTCCAATGTTTGAAAATTCACCCAAAAACAGCTCTACTGACTGTTCTTCCGGCTTTACCGTATAAAAGCTGGCCGCCCCCCAAAGGACTGCACCCACCACCAACCCAATGGCAATAGTCCCTTTGGTAAAGATGGGACCACCCCCGCCACCGCCCGAACCATTGCTACCACGGCCGCCACCGCCGCCGCCCATCAGGACGCGCAGCTGTTCCTGGCCTTTTTTCATCAGCTCGTCGATCTCGGGGATCTGCGGGCCCTCGTTTTCAGGGGGCTTGCGCCCGTCCCCGTTATCACCCCGATTTCCTCCGCCGCCAGAAGAGCCTCCGCCCCCCCAGGGGCCGCCGCTGTTGCCCGCCATTTTTATCTATTCCCTTGTGTTGAACCGTGTGATCACGGGTTCCCTTGTAACTTGTGTGCGCGCGGTTGCAAATCAAGCCGTACGCACAGGATGACGCATTGTTACCAGTTCTTCCGCCATGACCGGATGAACTGCAACGGTGCGGTCGAAATCTTCTTTGGTTGCACCCATTTTGACGGCAATGCCAGCCAGTTGAATCATCTCTCCGGCGCCCGGTGCCACAATGTGACAGCCCAGTACCTTACGCGTGGCCTGAGAGACGATCAGTTTCATCAAAACCCGCTGCGTGCCACCTGCGAATGCCTTTTGCATCGGCTTGAACGAGGTTGCATAGATCTCGACCGGCTCTTGGGCTGCAGCGTCTTCTTCGCTCAACCCGACCGTGCCGAATTCCGGTTGCGTGAAAATCGCAGTTGGGATCAGCTCGTGATCCACAGGTGTCGGGTTGCCTTTGAATACGGTTTCGACAAAAGCCATCCCCTCGCGGATCGCAACCGGAGTCAGGTTTACCCGATCCGTCACGTCGCCAATCGCATAGATCGAGGGCACGCCGGTCTGGCTGTAATCATCCACGATGATCTCACCCTTGCGGCCGCGTTCAACGCCGATGGCCTCAAGCCCCAGATTGTCGGCATTGGGCGCGCGACCAGTGGCATACATGACCACGTCAAACAGCTGTTCCGTGCCATTGGTGGCCTTTACGCGAATCTTGTCACCGTCTTTGGCCATCTCAAGCACATTGGTGCCCAGATGCAGATCAATCCCGTTCTGGCACATCTCTTCGCTGATCAGACCGCGCGCTTCTTCGTCAAAGCCCCGAAGGATTTGCGCACCGCGGTAGAACTGGGTGGTTTTCACGCCCATGCCGTTCATGATTCCTGCAAACTCGCTGGCGATATAACCGCCACCAACGATCAGGATGCTTTCGGGCAGTTTTTCCAGATGGAAAATCTCGTTCGAGGTGATCGCCAGGTCCGAGCCCGGAAACTCGGGCACAACAGGGCGTCCGCCTGTGGCGACCAGAATATGCTTGGCCGTCATGCGGGTGCCATCGGCCAGCTCAACCGTATGTGCATCCACCACATGTGCACGCTGATCAAAGCTTTCGACGCCGTTGTTTTTCAGGATGTTGCGATAGATGCCTTCCAGCCGGTCCAGCTCGGCATGGAGTTTGCCGCGAAAGAAATCCCAGTCAAATGCACCGGGTTTGACGTCCCAGCCATAGGCCTGCGCATCTTCGACCATGCCAGAGAATTCGCTGGCAAAAACCATCAGCTTTTTGGGGACACATCCGCGGATCACGCAGGTCCCGCCATAGCGATCCTCTTCCGCCAACGCCACTTTGGCCCCGTTTTCGCCAGCCGCCACACGCGCCGCCCGGACCCCGCCCGAGCCGCCTCCGATGACGAAAAGATCATAGTCAAAGCTCATAGTAGGTCCCGTACCCTCTCTGATTGGGATGAATCTCCGCAACCTTCAAATATGGTTTACGTCAAGAGTTGCAATCTCTTGTTTGCGATCGGCAAGCTTCTCCTGCCATTGGCGGTCAATGTCCGGCCAGAAACGACGTAGCGATTTCACAAACGCCTCGAGATCGGACCGCCTCAAACCAGCAATTGGTAGAATAAAGTTCCGAACCCGACCTTTGTCGTCATTGTAGCTGATGTACAATGCGTCTTTGGGGTTCAACTTTCCATCCGAAGGGAAATCGAAATAGCGGATATCCTTCCACGCAACACCGGCCCATGCAGACTCTTGTTGAAAAATCCCGTGAACGACATATCCCAATCTGAAACCAATCGCTTTGTCGTCGAGCGTGATCAGTTTACGATCTGATCTCAGGACAAGAGATATGCTGATGATCGCGCCTATGAAAAAGATCATATAAGTCATCAGCACATAGTTCGACCGTTCATACCGCAGCACGGTAGGAAGCAATAAGATAAAAACGCCAAAGAAAAACCCGGCGAAAACCACTCTGTAAAACAGCCGCTTCTTCCAAGCTGTGGAACTTTCATAGAATTCTATCGCCGACACGCGCTAATCCGCCAAATCCGTGAACAGGTTGTCTTTGCCGCCATCGAACAACTCGTCCAGTTCCACCGTTCCCTCGTTGATGTCGCGCAGTTCGACCCGGCCATCTCCATAACCGATCACGACCTTGTCGCAAATGTCGATGAACAACCCGTTCTCGACCACGCCGGGTACCTGGTTCAGCACCAGCGCCATCTGCCTTGGGTTTCCGATCCGTTGCAAATGCAGGTCCAGCACGTGATTGCCTTCATCCGTGACAAACGGCGCTTCTCCGTTCATGCGAAGCGCCGAGCGGGTACCGAGAACATCCATGGTATCCAGCACCTCTTCGATCAGGGTGCGTGTGGTCTGCCAGCCAAAGGGGATCACCTCGACCGGCAATGGGAAGGCACCCAGAGTCTCGACCTCTTTGCCGGCATCGGCGATGACCACCATCTGGTCGCTGGCCGTGGCTACGATCTTTTCCTGCAGGTGCGCGCCGCCGCCGCCCTTGATCAGATTAAGCTCTCTGTCGAATTCGTCCGCACCGTCGATAGTGATGTCCAGCCATCCCGCCTGATCCAGGGAAACAACCTCAATGCCCAGTTCACGGGCCAGTTGGGCCGTCCGGGTCGATGTCGGAACACCCTTGATCGCCAGACCTTCTTCTCTGACCCGTTCCCCCAGCCGACGCACCATCCATGCAGCGGTCGATCCGGTTCCCAGGCCGACTCGCATCCCATTCTGCACCATGTCAGCCGCACGGCGTGCTGCGACGTATTTTGCAGTGTCGATGGGCGACAGATCACCGGCCATTTCAGCATCCCCCTAATTTGCTGCGGAACTTATACGGAATGCCTACGACAACTGCGAGAGAGAATTGTCCGGATCGTTAGACCAACATGTCGCGAAACTACGCGTTTCCTATGGGAAACGTCGCAATCAGGTCTGTTGAAAACATACGTGAGGTATACATAGTTCGCATGAACACGCCTTACCGCCTGCACTATGCCCCGGACAATGCTTCGCTGGTCATCCGGCTGGCGCTGGAAGAGATGTGCCTGCCCTATGAAACCGTTCTGGTAGACCGCCGCCAAAGCGCACAGGACAGCCCGGAATATCGCGCGCTGAACCCCAATGGGCTGATCCCGGTATTGGAAACACCACAGGGGCCGATCTTCGAAACCGCTGCTATCTTGTTGTGGCTGGCGGATACGCATGGCCGGCTGGCCCCTACCCCCATGGACAGCAACCGCGCCGCGTTTCTGAAGTGGCTGTTCTTTGCCTCCAATACGCTGCACGCTGATCTGCGTATTCTGTTTTATGCCGAAAAATATATAGACGCAGCGCAGGTCAATCCTTTGCGCGCCGGTATCCGCCCTCGTTTGCGCCAGCACTTGCGCCTTCTTGACGATGTTGCGAAAAGCGCGCCTTCCTGGCTGAGCCCGGACATACCATCGGTCCTGAGCTATTATCTGGCCTGTCAGATGCGCTGGATGGCGCTCTATCCTGCGAAGGCTGATCGCAGCTGGCTTCAGATCGCTGACACGCCGCATCTGCAGCGAATGCTAATGCAGTTGGAGACGCGCCCCGCAACACGCGCCGCAATCGCGGCCGAGGGTTTAGGGGTTACACCCTTTACCTCACCAACCTATGCTAACCCACCGGAAGGCTTTGCTACCTGATATGTTTCTGTCTGTCTTCGATATGTTCAAAGTGGGCATTGGCCCGTCCTCGTCCCATACGATGGGACCAATGGTTGCTGCCGCGCGGTTTCTGGACATGATGCGCGCCTCTCCGTTCGAATTTTCAGGGCTGCGCGGGTCGTTGCACGGGTCGCTGGCCTTTACCGGTGTCGGCCACGCAACCGATCGCGCCACGATCCTGGGCCTGGCCGGATTTGTGCCCGACACATATGATCACGAACGGGCCGAGGCCGCACTGGCTGGCATAAGTGAGACCCACAGCGTAACCCCCGAAGGATTGCCCACGCTGCAGTTCGATCCCAAGGCCGATCTGGTTTTCGACTATGAAAACAATCTGCCGGGCCATGCTAACGGTATGGTCCTGATGGCCACGGACGCACAGGGCGACGTGATCCTGCGGCAGGTCTATTACTCGATCGGTGGCGGCTTTGTTCTGACCGAGGAAGAACTGGCCCAGGGCAAGGCAACCGATGAAGGCGCACCGGTGCCCTTTCCTTTCAAATCGGCGGTCGAGATGTTGGACATGGCCAAAACCAGCGGCAAAAGCATCGCCGAGATGAAGCGCGCCAACGAGATCGCGCGCGGCTGTGCAGACAGTTTTGCCAAAGGCACCGCGCGCCTCTGGCAGGTCATGAACGACTGTATCGAGCGCGGTCTGACCACCGACGGCATTCTGCCAGGCGGTTTGAACGTGCGTCGTCGCGCCAAAGGCATCTATGACGCGTTGATGGCCGAGCGTGGCATGAACCTGAACGCGCCCCACACGATCAACGACTGGATGAGCGTTTACGCCATGGCCGTAAACGAAGAAAACGCAGCTGGCGGTCAGGTGGTGACCGCCCCCACCAATGGTGCTGCCGGGGTTCTTCCAGCGGTAATGCGCTATTATCTGGACCATGTACCCGGTGCTTCAGAGAACCACATCGAAGATTTCATGCTGACTGCGGCCGCTATTGGCGGGCTGGTCAAATACAACGCCTCGATCTCGGGCGCCGAGGCCGGGTGTCAGGCTGAAGTCGGCAGCGCCGCAGCCATGGCTGCAGCCGGGCTGTGCGCGGTTATGGGCGGCACCCCGGAACAGGTGGAAAATGCCGCCGAGATCGCTCTCGAGCATCATCTGGGCATGACCTGTGATCCTGTCGCCGGACTGGTTCAGGTACCCTGTATCGAACGCAACGGGCTGGGTGCGATCAAGGCGGTATCAGCGGCCTCCTTGGCCCTGCGCGGAGATGGTCACCATTTCGTACCACTGGACGCCGTCATCGAAACCATGCGTCAGACAGGGCATGACATGCACGAAAAATACAAGGAAACGTCATTGGGCGGTTTGGCGGTGAACGTGCCGAATTGCTGAAACAAAGCGGGGAAGCATGATGGATGGCCATTGTCTTTGCGGTAAAGTTTCATTTCAGGTGGACCCGCCTGTTCTGTCCTGTGTAACCTGCCACTGCCACAGTTGCCGCAGACAATGCGCGGCCCCGATGACGGCCTATTTCGGGATCCGCGATGGACAGTTGAAATGGACGGGCCAGGCACCAAAGACATTCGCATCCTCACCCGGCGTAGAACGCAGCTTTTGTCCTGATTGCGGCTCGCCGATCTCATTCCGGTCTGCGTCCATGTCCGGCATAATGCACCTCTACGTGGCCCTTCTGAAGGACCCCAACCAGTTGCAGCCAACACTGCATGTCGCGCATGAGGAAAAGCTGGACTGGTTGCAAATGGATGACGGGCTACCGATCTGTATCGGCCCGGACTACACCAAGATGCAGCCTTTGCCTGAAACCTAGCTTTCGCTTTCCCCTGTTCAGCCAAAGCGCTAGCGTCGCTGCATGACACAGGATCGTCCCGTTTTTGGCATCGTGCTGATGCTTGGCTTTTGCGCGCTTGCACCCTTGGGGGATGCGGTCGCCAAATTACTGGGTGAAACCGTGCCGCTTGGAATGCTGGTCTTTGTCCGGTTTGCCATTCAAGCCATGTTGTTGGTTCCGCTGGTCGCCTGTACTGGCAGGCCCTGGCGCATGCAGGGGCGTATATTTCGCCTGGCTGTCATAAGAACCCTGCTGCACATCGTCGGCATCGCCGCGATGTTCTCTGCCCTGCAATACCTGCCGCTGGCCGACGCTGTGGCCATCGCCTTTGTTATGCCGTTTATCATGTTGCTTCTTGGCAAACTGGTACTAAAGGAAGAAGTCGGCAAGCGACGCCTGATTGCGTGCCTTGTGGGCTTTGGTGGTACATTGCTTGTCATTCAACCCAGCTTTGCCGAGGTCGGATATGCGGCTTTGCTTCCACTTGTCGTCGCGGTGGTGTTTGCCCTGTTCATGCTCGTGACCCGGCAAATTGCAAAAGCTACAGATCCCATTGCGCTGCAGGCCGTGTCGGGCGTCATAGCCTCTGTCATCCTACTGCCTGCACTGTTGGTGGGAACACCCGCCGGAATCTGGGAGCTGTCCCTGATTGCTCCGAATTTGGGCGATGTCTGGCTTTTGCTTGCAATCGGGCTTCTCGGTACGGTCGCTCATCTGTTCATGACCTGGTCGCTGCGATATGCACCCTCTGCAACATTGGCCCCGATGCAGTATCTCGAAATCCCGGTCGCCACGGTGTTTGGCTGGCTGATCTTTCACGACCTGCCCGACGGTGTCGCCGCTTTGGGCATCTGCATCACCATCGCCGCCGGCCTCTATGTCATTCTGCGTGAGCGGGCCAGCGCCCGGACGGCCCCGACAGAAGCGCCTGCATGACCTGATCCAGCATCGCCCTGGGAAACATTACCAAAAGGCCCGGCCCATCCATACGCAATTCAACCGAGCCCAATGCGCGGTTGGACGTTCCGACAGCGCCGTTCGGCTCCATCACCAAACCGTCGATTGGCCATTCAAGGCCGCGGCTTTGCCCTGATACACGCTGTAATGGAAACAATGAGACGACATCTCGAGGTGCCATAGAAACCGAGATTTGGGGGGGTGCGTGAAAGATAATCTCACTTTCGCCAATCAGAATACAGGGCTGATCTTGCCTGCGAACCAAGACGTTTAGTGCTGCTAACTGGTGATCCAGACGCCCCCCGAGAAAACCGACCCCAATCACCAACGGCGCCTCGACACTGCGCAGGGCTTTGTCGAAATCCGTGCTATTTTGTTCGCTAATTGGAAACAGTCGATCCAGCGGAATCTGATCTTTGTGATCCGAATCAAGCGAATCAAAATCACCGATAACAGCGTCTGGAATGCGCCCAATTTCCAACAAACTTGCCGCCCCACCATCTGCGGCGACGGCCAACTTGGTGCGAATCAACGCCAAATCCAAATCTTCAGGGCCAATTTGACCGCTTCCAACCAGCGTGATTGACTCTTTCGAACGTACAATTCGCGTCTTTTTCATGAGATTGATCATTTTTTCCGGGTTTTGACACATTGAGACCACAAAATGATAGGTTCATGGACAAAGTTCTGAGCCAATAGCTCTGCCCACGACCGGGCTGATGGCTCGTGTAGTTTGTAGAGGACGTACGTCTGATGGTACAGAATAACAAGGTTTTGACAGTTTCCTACGGAACCTTCTCGTGCACTTTGGAAGGATTTGACGATTCTTTTGAAACGATGAAGTCGATTGCCGAATACTTCCGCGACCTTGCAGCGGATGACAGGTATTTTGGGTCCGAACCCCCGCAACCAGACGCCGAAATGCTGACCCGCATCGCTCAGCGAGATGCGACGCGTAAAGTCGAAGCCAGCCAGAGCGAAAACGGATTGCTTCTGCGGGCGCAAGACCGTGCCGCTTCACCGTCCCTTTCTACCGCGCCCATGACCCCGCCCAGTACCCCGAGTGCTCCGGCCTATACCGCTGCCCCCTCACAGTCCGCGCCCATCGCAGAGGCCGAGCCGGTTGAGGGTCGACCCGAACCCGCCGCCGATAGTATCGCCGCAAAGCTGCAACGGATCCGGGCGGTAGTCTCTCATAGCGAAGAAAACTCGGTGATCTACGCCGAGGATGAAGATTCCCCCCTGATGAAATCCGAAACCGGCCCAACTGATGCCGTATCGGCTGCCTTTCAGGCCGGAACTCTGACCCCCACAGATCTGGCCGAATCCCCCGCGGCCGATGCTGAGGTTGAAGCGGCTCAGGAATTTGAGCCCGAACCTCAGATGGACATGCCCTCACCCGTCGCGGAAGAGGCAGAGATCGAAGGCCCGGCCCAAGAGACCCCCGCCGTGCCAGAAATTGATGTCGCACCCATCGCCGACGATGTGACCACTGTCGAGGCAGAAGAGGTTTTGTTTTCGGATCTGAGTGCCGAGACGGACGAAGCCGAGAGCGACGAAATCGACAATATCCTGACAGAAGACATTTCGGCGGACGCAGACGAACCTGAAGAGGTTGCCGGCTATTTGACCGAAGAAGACGAGGAAACTCTGCTTGACGAAATCGCCAGCGTCGAAGCCGTGTTATCCGCCCGTGCGTCCGAGCCTCTGCCTGAGGAACCGAACCTGGACGAGGACGTTTCTCGCCTGATGGAAAAGGCGGTCGAACAGATGGACGATCCCGCGACTGCCACTCAGCGCGAGACATATTCTCGTCTGCGCAATGCAGTGGCCGCAACCAATGCTGATCGCGCAGATGCGCTGAACCGTAATCAGGCTCAGCAGATCAGCCCGCGCCGCCCCGAAAGCAATGTTACAACTGCCCGTCCCAAGGCAGAGCCTGCCGCTCCCCTCAAGCTGGTTGCTGAACAGCGCATCGACAATAAAGACGAGGATGAAATGGGGCCGATTTCTCCGCGCCGTGTAAAATCCAAACCGCTGGGTCTTCCGATCGAGGAAAGCGGCTTTGCGCACTATGCGCAGGAACAGGGCGCACAATCTCTGCCGGACCTGCTGGAAGCTGCGGCATCTTATCTGTCGTTCATCGAAGGCCAGGAACAATTCTCGCGCCCGCAACTGATGAACAAGATCCGTTCTCTCAAGCAGGACGATTTTAATCGCGAGGAAAGCCTGCGCTCATTCGGGCAACTGCTGCGCGATGGGAAGATTGAGAAAGCCGGCGGAGGTCGGTTTGCGGCTTCGGACGAGATCGGGTTCCGCCCTGACGGAGATGAACGCGCCGCAGGCTGAATTCAAACCGAAAATAAAAAAAGGGCCGGAGACTAACTCCGGCCCTTTTTCATTGGGCGATCTTTTGTGTGCAGGCGTATGAACCCGCCGCGGGATGAGCCCTGAATAGGCCGCTCAGTCAGAGGATCCGTTTGGATCTTCTTTTCCGACACCTTTGAAGATGAATTTGAAAGGCAGAGCCCACAAAATGCCGAGCGCTACATATACCAGAAGTTCCAACCAAATTGGTGGCCGGCCCAACCAGTTTATAACCGTCACCACTGCAACGATATAAGCCGGCAGGCCAATCAGCAGCAGCACCATCGACCAGCGACGACGCGCTTTATAGCTCAGGCCATTTTTCTGTTCGCCGGCCATCAGTCAGCAAACGGGTCTGTCACCAAAATGGTGTCATCCCGCTCTGGGCTAGTGGACAGCAATGCAACCGGACATTCGATCAACTCTTCGACCCGACGCACATATTTGATGGCATTTGCAGGCAAGTCCGCCCAACTGCGCGCGCCTTCCGTTGATTCGCTCCAACCAGGCACCTCTTCGTAGATCGGAGTACATCGTGCCTGCTGATCGGCTGCAGTGGGAAGATAATCCAGACGCTTACCGTCAAGGTCATAGGCAACACAGATTTTCAGCGTCTCGAATCCGTCCAGCACGTCCAACTTGGTTAGCGAAATACCGTTTACGCCACTAGTGGCACAGGTTTGGCGCACTAGACAGGCATCAAACCAGCCGCAACGCCGCTTGCGCCCAGTGGTCGTACCAAACTCGTGCCCACGCTCACCCAGACGCTGGCCATCCGCATCATCCAATTCGGTTGGAAACGGCCCCTCACCCACACGGGTCGTGTAAGCCTTTACGATGCCAAGGACAAAATCAATCGAGCCGGGCCCGATGCCGACGCCGGTCGCCGCCTGACCGGCGATCACGTTGGACGAGGTCACAAACGGATAGGTTCCAAAGTCGATGTCCAGAAGGGCACCCTGCGCGCCTTCAAACAGAATACGCTTACCAGCCTTGCGTTTTTCGTTCAGTACTTTCCAAACGGGTGCTGCGAAAGGCAGAATCTCGGACGCAATTTCCCTCAGCTGAGCAATCAGTGCATCGCGGTCCACGGGTTCGATCCCCAATCCCTTGCGCAGCGGGTCATGGTGCTGCAACGCGCGATCTACGCGGGCCTCAAGGGTCGCCTCGTCAGCCAGGTCAGCGACCCGCACAGAACGCCGCCCAACCTTATCTTCATATGCGGGGCCGATTCCACGACCGGTGGTGCCGATCTTGGTTCCTTTGCTTGCCGCCTCTTCGCGTGCGCGGTCCAGTTCACCGTGGATGGGCAGGATCAGCGGGGTGTTCTCTGCGATCATCAGCGTTTCGGGCGATATCTCGACCCCCTGCGCCTGGATCGTTGCGATCTCTTTCAGCAGGTGCCAGGGGTCAAGAACAACGCCATTGCCAATGACACTCAGCTTGCCGCCACGTACCACACCGGATGGCAGAGCGTGCAACTTATAGACGGCACCGTCGATTACCAACGTATGACCGGCATTATGCCCGCCTTGAAAACGCGCGATCACATCGGCCCGTTCACTGAGCCAATCGACGATCTTGCCTTTTCCTTCGTCACCCCACTGGGCGCCGACAACAACCACATTGGCCATATCTGGTCCTTTTGCGCTGAGATATCAAACCCGGCTCGTATAGCGATGTGTCAGCGACAGGGAAACCGATAATTCGCCGCAGATCATAACCACGCTGTGCGTGGTGCCTCCGGCGGAGGTATTTTTGGCCAGATGAAGAGAGGATCCCTTGCTTCATCTGGCTCAAAATACCTCGGGGGAGTCGCGGCTTGCCGCGGCGGGGGCAGCGCCCCTTTTCTAGCCATTCGACAAATGAACGGGTTCACCATGTGGAGTCGTCAAATAGGCTTTCTCCCAATCCAACGAGACTGCAGAGACATCACTTGGGTTCGCGTCACCCATTTCGGCTAAAAAGGCCTCGAGTGTTTCCAGCCAGGCATGGAAATAGTCGTTGCCACCATTCAGCTCTTTGCTCAGACCATTGCGTTTTAGCATCTTCGAAAACCGATTGGCCCATTCCGACCATTCGAATCGTCCCGCTTCGTTCAACGCGACCGTGACCGCAAAAACCTGTGCATGCCAGGGCTCTGCGAATGCCGGCTCGGGTAATGGCTGTGCGTTACACTCACTCATCGGGCACCAGATAGCTTTGCCACAGATCTAATATGACCTCGTCATTTCGGTTCTCGGGATCGGCCCAAAGCTCCGAGGCCGGGAATGCAACCGCATATAATGGTTCAGGTGCCTCTCCCAGACCATGAGCATTGGAATCCGGCAAAACATGCGTCCCATGCAGGCGTAATATCCGACCGCAAGCGCCAGAAGCGTAAGATGGCAATCTGGTATGACCACCGTTTTTCAGGCGGTTGGCAGCCGGTCGTACTGTACGCACCTTTTGGCCGGGATCAAACTGCACCGCGATATTCGAGGGTCGATCAGCCGGACCGCCTTTGGACAGTGCGCCCTCAACCGCCCCGGCTGTCAGCGCGCGGGAAGCCAAAGGATGTGAAGCATCCGTTCCTTGGCCCAGAAGGTCTTCCAAAGTCAGGACCCCCTGCTCTACCAACAGATCTGCAAGTGCTGACACCCATTTTTCGTAGTAAGAGAATCGTGCATAGTCTTTGGGCGACAGTCGTTCGCGTGCATGGCGCGAGATGTCGATATTCCATTGTCCCAGAAACCCGGCAGCCAATGTCAGTGCCAATGCGCGCCCGTGCCATTCTTCTGGGAAAATCACTGCATCTTGGGATTCGGGGATCACCGGACCGTCGCCGAACCGTCCTCCCATATCGTGAACGCGGGTCATGACGGCACCTTTGGCAGGCCGGTTCCGATCATACTGTCACGGGTCACAAGCGCGGTCAGGTCGTCTTCGGTCATCCCATCGGTGCCATCGGGGCGCATGGGTAGAACAAGATAGCGTATCTCGGCCGTTGAATCCCAAACCCGCACGGCTGTTTTATCCGCCAGAGAAACTCCGAACTCTGACAAAATTTTACGCGGCTCACGCACGGCCCGCGCACGATAGGCATCCGATTTATACCACCCCGGTGGAATCCCCAACAAAGGCCATGGGTAGCAACTGCACAGCGTGCAAACGACCATGTTGTGGAGATCAGGGGAATTTTCGACAACAACGATATGTTCACCTTGCCGACCGTAAAAACCAAGCTTTGTCACCTCGGGCGTTGCATCCTTAAGCAGTGCGGCCTTAAAGGCCGGGTCAGTCCAGGCTTTGGCAACAACCCGGGCACCGTTCTGCGGGCCAATCTTGTTTTGGTAAGTGTCGATGATCTCATCCAAAGCCGCCGGGTCGATCAGCCCCTTGCGGGTCAGAATCG
Organism: Ruegeria sp. YTSA108; assembly: GCF_059610185.1. Classification (NCBI taxonomy): domain Bacteria; kingdom Pseudomonadati; phylum Pseudomonadota; class Alphaproteobacteria; order Rhodobacterales; family Roseobacteraceae; genus Ruegeria; species Ruegeria sp. YTSA108. Next base: position 556,859 of record NZ_JBXWND010000001.1, read on the forward strand.
TTTCCAGCGCCTTGACGCGAAGTGCGGGTTCAGGCGGCAATAAGGCGTGCGGATGGTCGGGATTGTCATGTGGCATAGGCCGCAGCCTGCTTTACCACCCCCTTGCCTGTCCAGTCTCTTTGCTGTGATCCCGAAGATCACTTGGCGTGATGGCAACTCGTGACTTGCCCCCGGAACCAAACTTGCATAAGTACCTCGCGATACACGCCACGCTGTACAGGACCACCATGGAAAACGTCGTTCTCATTATCCATCTTCTTCTGGCTTTGGGCCTGATCGCCGTCGTCCTGATGCAGCGGTCCGAAGGCGGCGGCCTTGGCATGGGTGGCGGCGGAGGCGGTGCCATGGCTGGCCGGTCGGCTGCAACAGCATTGGGCAAGGTGACCTGGATTTTAGCCGCGTGCTTTATCGTCACTTCGATCACGCTGACCATTCTGGCGGCACAAAAATCCTCGGGCAGCTCTGTGCTCGACCGGATTGGGACACAGGCACCGGCCGCGACCGAAGAAAGCACACCGGCAATTCCGTCGGCGGATGACCTGTTGCCTCCGGCACAGGGTGACAACGCGCCTTTGATCCCGCAGGCCAACTGACACACAAAACCTAGAAACAGAAAAGAGAACTGCAACAGCATCTTGCGGTTCTCTTGCGCTATTGGCGCGAATCCTTTATACGTGAAGTCCCGTGATGCAGCGGTTTTTCTTGAACCGCCGGGCAGCTGATATTGACGTCTCACGGGGAGCAGCCGAAAAACATGGCGCGTTTTATTTTCATCACTGGTGGTGTGGTTTCATCCTTGGGCAAAGGATTGGCTTCGGCGGCTTTGGGCGCGCTGTTGCAAGCCCGAGGGTATTCGGTGCGTCTGCGCAAGCTGGACCCCTATCTGAATGTCGATCCGGGCACGATGTCGCCCTTTGAACATGGCGAAGTCTTCGTCACCGATGACGGGGCCGAAACCGATCTGGACCTTGGCCATTACGAACGTTTTACCGGCGTGGCTGCCCGCAAGACTGACTCGGTCAGCTCGGGCCGGATCTATTCCAACGTGCTGGAAAAAGAACGTCGCGGCGATTATCTGGGCAAAACCATTCAGGTGATCCCGCATGTCACCAATGAGATCAAGGATTTCATCGCCATTGGTGAAGATGAGGTTGATTTCATGCTGTGCGAAATCGGCGGCACCGTGGGCGATATCGAAGGCCTGCCCTTCTTTGAGGCCATCCGCCAATTCAGCCAGGACAAACCACGCGGCCAATGCCTGTTCATGCACTTGACGCTGCTGCCCTACATCAAAGCTTCGGGTGAATTGAAGACCAAACCAACCCAGCACTCGGTGAAAGAGCTGCGTTCGATCGGTCTCGCCCCCGACATTCTGGTCTGCCGGTCCGAAGGCCCGATCCCGACCAAGGAACGTGAAAAGCTGGCTTTGTTCTGTAACGTCCGCCCCGATAGCGTGATTGCTGCGCAGGACCTCAGCACCATCTACGATGCTCCGCTCGCCTATCACCGCGAGGGACTGGATCAGGCGGTTCTGGATGCCTTCCAGATCAGCCCTGCCCCCAAGCCCGATCTGACCAAATGGGAAGACGTCAGTGATCGCATCCACAATGCCGAGGGCGAAGTGAAGGTCGCCATCGTCGGTAAGTACACCCAGTTGGAAGACGCCTATAAGTCGATAGCCGAGGCGCTGACCCATGGCGGGATGGCCAACCGTGTCCGCGTCAAGGTCGAATGGGTCGATGCCGAGGTATTCGATACCGAAGAGGCCGCCCCGCATCTGGAAGGCTTCCACGCGATCCTCGTGCCCGGCGGATTCGGTGAGCGCGGTACCGAAGGCAAAATCAAGGCTGCGCAATACGCCCGCGAACATAAAGTGCCCTACCTGGGCATCTGCCTGGGAATGCAGATGGCCGTAATTGAGGCCGCGCGAAATGCCGCTGGCATCAAAGAGGCCGGGTCCGAGGAATTCGACCATGAATCCGGTAAAAAGCGGTTTGAACCGGTGGTCTATCACCTGAAAGAATGGGTGCAGGGCAATCACAAGGTCGAACGCAAAGTCGGTGATGACAAGGGCGGCACCATGCGCCTGGGCGCCTATGACGCGGTTCTGGCCGAAGGGTCAAAAGTGGCCGAAGTCTATGGCGGTACCGCCATCGAGGAGCGCCACCGCCACCGCTATGAAGTGGACATCAAATACCGCGACAAGCTGGAAAAAGCTGGTCTCAATTTCTCAGGCATGTCCCCCGACGGCCGGTTGCCAGAAATCGTCGAGTGGTCGGATCATCCGTGGTTCATTGGGGTCCAGTACCACCCCGAGCTGAAATCAAAGCCGTTCGACCCGCATCCTTTGTTCCGCGACTTTGTGCGCGCTGCCAAGGACACCTCGCGTCTGGTCTGACACCAGGCACGAAAGCAGATTGTATCGGTCAGCGCGAAAAGACTGTACGCGCTGACCCTTTGCACGGTTAACTGTCCGCAACTCAGAGATAGGAGACCGTCCATGACCGATCAGATCACCAATGCACTGACATTCGCGGCCCTGCACAAAAAGGGCGAACCGGTTATCCTGTACAATATCTGGGATGCTGGCAGTGCCGGTGCCGTGCGCGACGCTGGTGCCCAAGCCATTGCCACTGGAAGCGCTCCTGTTGCGATGGCACAAGGGTTCAGCGACGGCCAAAACATCCCGATGCAGGCCGCGCTGGACAATGCTCGCCGGATTGTCGAATCCGTTGATCTTCCGGTTACTCTGGATTTCGAAGGTGCGTATGCGGCTGATGCTCAGGGTATCTCTGCCAATGTCAGGCTGGCCCTTGAATCCGGCGTTGTCGGCTTCAACTTCGAAGACCAGATCATCGGATCAAATGAGTTGTACGATATTGAAACTCAGGCCGCCCGTGTCAGCGCGATGCGTGAAGGTTGCGATGCGGCGGGCGTTCCTGCGTTTATCAACGCGCGGACCGACATTTTCCTGAAGGCGCAGCCCGAAACCCATGATGATGCGATGCTGGAAGAGGCAATGGTCCGAGCACAAGCCTATTCAGATGCAGGGGCCAGCGGATTCTTCGCCCCCGGCCTACGGGATCAGGCCATGATTGCCCGGTTGGTAGAGTCAATCGACCTGCCGCTAAATATCATAGCATTACCCGGCACACCGGACACCGCCACTTTGGCTGGGCTGGGAGTCGCGCGTATAAGCTATGGCCCTGTACCCTATCGGAAAATGCTGGCCTGGCTGCAAGACGAAGCGCGAAAGGTACTCTGACCCAGCGCGCTATCCGGCTGTAGCAGGCGGTCTTTTGATCATTCTGAGCCTTGCGCGATAGTCCGTGCTTGGCGGGTTATCAAATATGGAATAATCTCTGACCATGTTGAAAAAACTCTTTCAGGCTTTCCGCCCGCCACAACACGACAATCTGCCCGACCCAGACGCTGAACTTGCACTCGGGGCGCTTATGGTGCGCGTTGCACAAGCGGACAGGGATTATAAGCTGGAAGAGATCAGCCTGATCGACCGTATCCTCGCCCGACTTTATCAACATAATGCGATCGAAGCCGCAAAGGTCCGCGCCACGTGCGAGAAACTGCACGCAGCTGCACCGGAAACGGACACGTTCGGTAAGCTGATCCGGGAAACCACGGACCTGCACGAGCGCTTGGCCGCTTTGGATGCCCTCTGGGAGGTGGTTCTGGCCGACGGGAATACAGATGAGGGCGAGATGAAAATCGTCGAAGAAGCCCGCATCGCCATGGGTCTGAGCTTTAACGACAGCAAGACCGCCAGAAAGCGTGTGCAAAGACGCTTGGAAGAGGCGTAAGGCCTCTCTATACCTGTCTCATGTTTAGTGATTTTCTGTCTCGACTGACCCAGCCTCAGCCCGCCCCTTTCACCGATGACGATGCTCGACTGGCCTTGACGGCCCTGCTGGTGCGCGTTGCCCGATCTGACAACGACTATGCCGACAGTGAAATGGCGCGGATCGACCGGATTTCGGTTGAACGCTATGACCTATCCCCATTCGAAGCCGCCGGCCTGCGCGCCCGCGCCGAAGATCTCGAGGCCGAAGCACCGGACACCGTACGGTTCACTCGCGCAATCAAAGAGGCCGTTGCCTATGACGACCGCCTGGCAGTCGTTCAGGCCTTGTGGTCGGTCGCTCTGGCGGATGGGCACCGCACGGGTGAAGAGGATTCCTTACTGCGACTGGTCGTCAGCCTGCTGGGCATCAGTGATGTCGACTCTGCAATGGCCCGTCAAAAGGCTGCCAAATCTTGATAGCCATGCTGGGCATGTACGACATGCCTGCGCTGCGCCCTGCGAATGATCGGTTTTGGGCATCGATTCGGGATTACCTTGGCTATGGCCCCGCAAACCTAAACCGAGACCGGGATGTCTGGGATGTCTGGTTGGACCCGGATCTGGTTTTTGCCCAGACCTGCGGCATGCCCTATCGCACCCGGCTGCATGGCAAGGTGCAGTTGGTTGGAACGCCGGACTACGCGTTGCCTGGCTGCCCACCTGGCCATTACCGGTCGGTTTTTGTAGCCCGCCGCCACGACCCCCGCGACCTTGATGAATTGGCCGATGGTGTTTTTGCCTATAATGAACCGCTGTCGCAATCCGGATGGGCCGCCCCAATGGTTCACCTTGAACGATACCACCGAACACCATCGTCGGTTCTGCAAGCCGGTGGTCATGCGCTGTCTGCTCAAGCCATTTCCGAGGGCCGTGCCGATTATGCCGCGCTGGATGCGCTGACATGGGAGATTCTGAAGGTCCATTCCGACCTTCCAGAAGCTCTGCGTGAGGTCGCCGAAACAACCCCAACCCCCGCGCTACCTTATATCACAGCGAAAGATCAGGATGCCGCTCAGATCGCACGCGCTGTTCGCAACGCGATTCAAACCATATCACCGCAAGATCGGAACCTTCTGCACCTGCATGACCTGATCTCTATTCCTGCCAAAGATTATCTGCGCGTCCCAAATCCGTCGAAATTGTAAACTGCGATGGATAATTCATGATCAAATTGACCAGAACGCTTCGTCAAATTGACGGAATCACCCGCTTACTCTGTCATTTGCGCATTGCATTGATCTGATTTTTAAGCCCTAGTACCGCACCAACACCAATAACACCTGGACCAACCGTGACAGATTCAACTCCCGTCATTGAGATCAAGAACCTACACAAGAGTTTCGGCAATCTGGAAGTGCTGAAGGGTGTGGATATCACTGCCAGACGGGGCGATGTCGTATCTTTGATTGGGTCCTCGGGGTCTGGGAAATCCACTTTATTGCGGTGCTGCAACCTGTTGGAAGACAGCCAGCAGGGCGAAATCCTTTTCAAGGGTGAACCTGTTCGTTGGTCCGGTAACAGCCACACGCGCCGGCCTGCTGATGCGAAACAGGTTCTGCGCATTCGCACAAACCTGTCGATGGTTTTCCAACAGTTCAACCTGTGGGCTCATTTGACCATCCTGCAGAACGTGATGGAAGCACCTGTAACGGTATTGGGCCGTGACAAAAAAGAAGTTGAAGACAGCGCACGCAGATACCTTGAAAAAGTTGGTATTGGCGACAAGTGCGACGCCTACCCCGCACAGTTGTCTGGTGGCCAGCAACAGCGTGCCGCGATCGCGCGGGGGCTGTGCATGGAGCCCGAGGCGCTTTTGTTTGACGAGCCCACGTCGGCGCTGGACCCCGAATTGGAACAAGAAGTGATCAAGGTGATCAAAGACCTGGCTGCAGAAGGCCGCACCATGATCATTGTGACCCACGACATGAAAATGGCCGCTGATATCTCTAGCCATGTCGTTTTCCTTCACCAGGGCCTCATCGAAGAAGAAGGCCTGCCTGAAGATCTCTTTACTACCCCTGAATCTCCACGGCTTCAGGGCTTTCTTTCCGCCACTCAGGCGGCATAACTTCAGATCAGAACCAAAACTGGGGAGTATCCAATGAAAAAACTGATCCTGACCACTGCGGCCCTTGCGCTGAGCGCAGGCATGGCTATGGCAGACACCATCCGGATGGGGACCGAGGGCGCCTATGCACCTTGGAACTTCGTCAATGACGCAGGTGAGATCGACGGCTTTGAGCGCGAGCTGGGCGACGAGCTGTGCAAACGCGCAGACCTGACCTGCGAGTGGGTCAAGAACGACTGGGATTCGATCATTCCGAACCTGGTCTCGGGCAACTACGATGTGATCATCGCTGGTATGTCGATCACCGACGAGCGTGACGAGGTCATCGACTTTACCCAGAACTACACACCGCCGGATCCCTCCGCCTATGTAGCAATGTCGGATGACGCCGATGTTGCAGGTGGTGTGGTCGCCGCACAAACTGGCACCATTCAGGCTGGCTATATCGCCGAATCCGGCGCGACCCTGGTCGAGTTCGCCAGCCCCGAGGAAACCATCGCTGCCGTACGCAACGGTGAGGCCGATGCGGTTCTGGCCGACAAATCCTTCCTTGCCCCGATCGTCGACGAAGACGCAGATCTGCGCTTTGTGGCCGATGAGGTTCCGCTGGGTGGTGGCGTCGGCATTGGCGTCCGTGAATCCGACGGTGAGCTGAAAGAAAAGCTCAACGCAGCCATCCAATCCATGAAGGATGACGGCAGCCTGAACGAGCTGATCACCAAATGGGAAGTGTCTTCGACCTTCTAATTCTGATCCGGCGGCGTGCCCCAGTCTACGGGCGCGCCGCCCCAGCGCCTTTACCACCTGAAGAGGCCCGCCATTTTTTCGTTCTGCACTGATCCCGACACGCTGGGAACCTTCCGTTGGTTCTCGTGCTATCTGACCAATGGTGTGCATTGGTCCTTTTACCTGTCCTTCCTCAAGGTACTGGCTCTGCTTGCCGTGACGGCGCCCGTAGCGCTGGGTTTCGGGTTCGTCGGGGCCATGGCTGCCCGTTCGCACGTTCTGCCGGTCAGTTGGCTGGGTAAGGGTTATATCGCCATCGTGCGCGGCGTGCCGGATATCGCCTTTTTCATGTTCTTCGTGATTGCTTTGGATCAGGCATTCGAATGGACGCGGCATCAAATTCTCTGCCCGGACTGGACGGATTCGATCCGACAGGGCAACGACTTTATCGTCTGCCAATCTGCCAAACTGCCACTGGGCACCTCGCCGGAATGGGTGCACGAAACCTATGGGTTCTTTCTGGCTGTCATCACTTTCTCTATTGTTTTCGGTGCTTTCGCCGCCAATGTTCTGTTCGGCGGCATGCGGGCCGTACCCTATACACAGCTGGAAACCGCCGAAGCCTATGGGATGTCCCGTCGCCAGACATTCTGGAAAATCCTTGTGCCTCAGATGTGGGTTTATGCCCTGCCCGGTCTCAGCAATCTCTGGATGGTTCTGATCAAGGCCACGCCGTTGCTGTTCCTTCTGGGCATCGAAGATATCGTGTACTGGGCCCGCGAACTGGGCAGCACCAAGACTCCGAAGTTTACGCAATACCCACACGGTGACTGGCGCATGTGGTATTTCCTGTTCCTGCTGGTTTTCTACCTTGGCTTCACCCGTATGTCCGAGATCGGGCTTGAACGCCTGATGCGCCGGCTCTCGCACGGACAGGCCACCGCCGCCGGAGAATTGCTGCGCAAGGAGACCACCGCATGAGCTGCTTGCAGACCATTCAGGACTACGGCCTGCGATCTCTTGGATATGGCGAGCGCCTGCTGCCAAAATCCGACTTTACCTTATGTGAGCACTTTACCCTGATCGGGTCTGGTATGATCTGGAATATCTATTTCGGAGTCATGGCGCTTGCGACCGGATTTTTCCTGGCCACAGCACTGGCGCTTGGCAAAGCATCACCCAGTTTGTGGCTGCGCAAACCTTCGGAATGGTTCATTTTCATCTTTCGTGGTTCGCCGCTGTTCATTCAGTTTTTCTTTGCCTATTTCTTCTTCCTGTCGCTGAAGAAATCCTATCCGATGTTCGATTCTCTGACGTCGGCCTGGATTGGGGCGCTGATCGTTCTGTTTCTGAACACAGCCGCCTATTCAGCCGAAATTTTCTTTGGCGCGCTCCGATCCATTCCCAAAGGCGATACCGAGGCTGCAGATGCTTATGGCATGTCCGGCTGGTCTCGCTTCCGGCGGATCGTCTGGCCCACCATGCTGCGGCTTGCCTGGCCCGCCTACACGAATGAGGCGATCTTTCTGTTCCATGCCACCACGCTGGTGTTCTTCTCGGCCTTCCCCGCCTGGCAGCAACGAGGCGATGCGCTGTATTACGCAAGCTATTTCGCGGACAAGACGTTCAACCCCTTTGTCGCCTATCCAATCCTTGCCTTCTATTTCATCTTACTGACGCTTGTGATCGTTGGGGGGTTCGGCCTGGTGAACAAGCATCTGAACCGTCATTTACCTGCGGAACGAAAAACAAAAATGCGCTTTCGCCTGAATCTGGCACGCTAAGACCCAACCGGGGTTGCAGCCGCTGCAATCCCCGGAAAAGACAATTTCTCAAATAAAAGTCGGTACCGTTTTGAGTAAAGGCAGCCCTTCGATTTGCGCGACGGCGTAGAGCCCGAACTAGCTCGGGAATATTCTGACAATCGGGGAGATGGTACCGCCTCCCTGGCTTGAACAGGGGACCTCTGGATCCACAATCCAGCGCTCTAACCAACTGAGCTAAGGCGGCACTTGTGAAGGGCGATGTACCGAACGCGTTCACGGAATGCAAGAGGATTAAAGCTGAATTTTCCAGCTTTGTTCGACCAGATCAACCCCGAAGGAATGGACCGGTTTGCTATCCATCAACTGCCACCCAGTGGACCCATAAAGCGCACAGGCAGCCTTGTGGCTTTCATGCGTCCATAGCCTCATTTCAGTGTAACCGGCGCTTCGAGCAAAGCCCATGCAGCTCTCCAGCATCCGCTTTCCCAGGCCCATCCCACGCGCTTCGGGCAACAGCAAGAACAAGCGCAGTTTTGCGGTCGTTTCACTCAGGGCAACGCAGAAAATACTGCCCAAAGGTTTACCGTCACATTCGGCTATCCAGCCACGCTCGCGCTTGGCATCATGGTCCGAGATGAAATCGTCGAGGATTTCTTTCACCAACACGGCAAAAGAGTCGTCAAAACGCTCGTCTCGTGAATACAAAAGATCATGCACAGCCACCAACCACGGCGCATCCAAAGCTTCAAAGGGTCTGATCTGAATAGAGTGCATCCCCTATTTGAACGCAAAGGTAACTTGATTCTCAAGCCTTTGCGCGCTAGCACGAACTCTCATCCCCGGAGGCACACATGAGCATCAATACCGAAAGTGACATTCAGGCGAATTTGCAGATCGGACCAACAGATCAGGGGATGGTGCGCCTATTCATCGAAGCAGAAAACCTTGAGATTCCAATGGATTTCGATCCAGAAGAAGCCGAAGAGATTGCCGACGAGCTCCGCGCCGCCGCGCATGCCGCACGGGCAGTAAAAAGCTGACCTATCAGATTCTGGGATCTCTCAGAGACTGCAAGCGACGGGCCGCGTCTGTGGCAAATTTCTGGATCATCTTCTTCCGCCGGGCCGGAGCTATCTTGTCCTCTGGTGCCATACGCACGATCTCGGCGTCATAAGCATCGGCAATGATCAACCCGGTCTCGGCAGGCAACAGCTCGGTCGGAAACTCCGTATCCACTGCCCAGAAGAATCGATCACACCACTCCAAATAGCCCTGCCATTTGGAATCCGACTGGAAATCAGCGCGGCTTGATTTACATTCGATCACCCAAAGCTCACCCTTAGGACCCAGCCCCATCACATCAACCCGCAGTCCGCGTATAGGCACGAATTCCTCAACGGATACAAAGCCATGCGCCGTCAGGTGGCGGGCGACGCCACGTGCAAGTCTTTGTCCGGGTTGCAGGTCCAATGTCATATCCCAAATGTGAACAATTAGTGAACAAATGTAAAGTGAGCCCATAGGGCTTGACATAGTACCATTTGGTATTGCATTAATGTGAAACCAAATGGTATCTCTTTAGGTTGCATATGGAAAACCAAACTCAAAACGCGTTCCGCGCTCTGGCTGACCCTACCCGCAGGGACATTGTGCAGATGTTAGCACTGCAGGACATGACGATCGCTCAGTTGACTGATCGCTTCGACATGACCCGCGCGGCGGTCAAGAAACACCTGACCGTGCTGTCGGATGGTGGCCTGATTGCCGTCGAAGCCCGTGGCCGGGAACGCATAAACCGACTCGAACCAAAAGGCATGGCCCCTGTTCTGGATTGGCTCAGCTACTTTGATCAATTCTGGGATGAACGCCTTAACTCTCTTAAAGAAGCTGTTGAAAGGAAATCAAAATGACTGATGCCGTTCTAAGGAAATCCATCTTCCTGAGGGCCGAGCCCGAGACTGTCTGGGCCTATCTGACCGAACCCGACCGGTTGGCGGAATGGTTTCACAAACCCGAACGCCCCCTGGCGCAGGGCCAAAAGCTTGAGATGTTCGGAACGACCAGTGGCGACCTGCTGATCTGGGGAGAGGTCCGCGAGGCGCGCCCTCCGTCTTATCTGGAATACTCGTTCACGGTTAAGCCGATGGGCGACGCGGTAAGCATCGTGAAATGGACGCTGGAACCGGTTGCGGGCGGTACACGCCTGGACCTGCTGCACGAAGGTCTGCCGCAAGGTGCCGAGGCCTTTGGCCTGATCCTGGCGCTGGACAATGGCTGGGACGAGCATTTTGGCAAGATGCGCGTGGCCTTGCACGAAACTGTTGACGCCTGACCCCTTGTGCGAACCCGCCGGACGCCCTACTTAGGCCCGTGGCGGGTTCTGCCCTTCTTGTGACTGGTAGCATTCTGGTGGCCTTAAGCAATTCCGAGGGGGCTGGCTCTGTTCAGGTCCTGGCCTGATTACCTGGCGCCCACCTGTACATACAGGTCCTCGGGAATCAAACCGCACGGTTGACTGGTGGTCCCGCCACACTCGATCCAAACTCCGGCAGGAAATAGCCGGATTTCCGAGCTCTGAGTTCTGACCTGCGGGCCAGATCGCGCTAATCAAACCTGGATCAGACAGGCATCAAGAAATGCTTTTACGGGTTCGGGTTGCCGAATGGCACGGGGCTGCACAATCACAACATTAAAATACCCGATATCCTGTGCCAGCGGACGCGCGACGACCGCATCGCCTTCTATCGTGCGGCTCGCCTCTGGCGGAAAACCAACCAGCGTGAACCCAAGCCCTTTGCCAACATAGGCATGCACCAACTCTCGTGATTGCGAGGTCAGCGGCACTTCTGGATCAAGCCCGGCAGCCTGCAACAGGTCAAGATAGCTTGGACCCGGACCGGAACGCGACACTGCAATGTAGGGCATGCCTGTCAGCTGCTCAAGCTGTACGCTGTCGGCATGCGCCAATGGGTGCGAGGCCGGAAGTAAAACCAGAGGCGCCAGTTCTTTAAGTACTTCAACGTGATGACGTCGGGGTTCAAACCCTTGATCAAACACCACAAGCGCGTCCAACTCGCCGGCATCCAGCGCAGCAACGAGGTTCGGGAAATCATCCTCAACAACCTCGATGCGGATACCGGGATGGCTTTGGCGAAAAGCCAGAACAGCTGGTAGAATGATCTTCTGCGCAATCGCATAATGCGTCCCGATCACAATAGACCCTGTTTTACCCTCAGCCATCACAGCGGCCCGATTGCCGAGCGCGCCTGCTTGCATCAGCAACGCGTCGGAATCCGTCAAAAAGGCTGCGCCAACGCGGGTCAACCTCATCCCGCGTGCAGGAAAGCGATCAAACAACGTCAAACCAGTGACATCTTCGAGTTTGTCGATTGCCGATGAAATAGCGGCGGCCGAAACATTCAGGTTCCTGGCTGCCTGCGCGATACCGCCACATCGCGCCGTCTCGGCGAAGAACGACAACTGGCGCAAAGTGAAACGTATCATCAATAAAATCTTCTTTTTACTAATTTTAAATCAGTTTTTTCGACCTTTAGCAATGCGCTACCCTGCGTTTGAAACTCAGGGAGAAAGCAGATGGACATCAGACCACTTACCGGCGGTGTGGGCGCAGAGATCATCGGCGCCGATATCCGAGACGGCAGCCAGTTCGACGCCATTCATACGGCCTTTGCTCAGCACTCTGTCATCGTACTCAGAGCGCAGGATGTCGGCCCGGATGAGCATCTGGCGTTTGCCCAACGCTTTGGCGCGATCAACATCAACCGCTTCTTCAGGCCGGTCGATGGGCATCCAGAAATCGCTATGGTGCTGAAGGAAAAGGATCAGAAAGAGGCCATCGGAGAGGGCTGGCATACCGATCATTCCTACGACCAAATCCCGGCGATGGGGTCTATCCTGCATGCTTTGGAAACCCCGCCCTTTGGAGGCGACACACTGTTCGTCTCGATGGGTGCAGCTTATGAGGCGCTGTCACCTACCATGCGGAGCTTTCTGGATGGGCTCTGGGCGGTTCATTCGTCTCGGCACGTTTTTGGAACAAGCTCACAGGACAGTGAAGCGGCGCAAAGTGGTCGGCTAAGCAATGCACAGGCAGCCACCCAAGACGCGCGACATCCTGTGATCATAAAACACCCCCTCAGCGGGCGGCGCGGTATTTATGTGAATCCAGTGTTCACAACCCAAATCGAAGGCCTGAGCGCCGATGAATCAGCAGCCATCCTTGCAATGCTATATGACCATTGCCAGCAACCCGAGTTCCAATGCCGCATTCGTTGGCAAACAGGCGACATGACCATCTGGGACAATCGGGCCACATGGCACAAAGCGGTCAATGACTATCATGGATTTCGACGATTGATGCACAGGGTTACCGTGGAGGGTGTCGCCTTGTCTGCCGAATGACCCGAACCCTGTCAGAGAAAAGACACAACGCAGTCAGACTAAAACTGACGCCCTGACCTACCAATTACGGCGGGCAAGCTCTGCGTCCACCTCAACCGGCGTGTCACGTGTCTTAACGCCCTGTACGTGCCTCTTGTTTGATCAGGGCAGGCTTTAGCCTGACAGAAACCGGCGTTCCACCTCGCGGACCGCCCGGTTTTTCGGCCATGCTCATAATGGCATAGGCAAACTGTACACCGGCAAAGACGATCCCGTTCATGAACCAGATCATCGCCAGAGCAACCAGACCGATATCAGAACCAGTAATCAGATGACGCAGGTTGGCGACGTTCAGGGCCAGAAGCACCCCGACAAAAATTGCCGAGATGGCAAAGCCCCAGGCCACTTGTGTGATATACAAACGGATCAGTTTGGGCATGGCGGACCTCATTGCGCTATAATATTCAGTTTAACGCATATTTGATCCGTGTAAACGCGTCAGAACGCCTCGGGCTTGGCCTCGTGCGCCATGTGATCCAGCACTGCGTTGACAAATTTGGTCTCTTTACCTTCGGGGAAGAAGGCCCGCGCCACATCGACGAATTCAGTGATGACCACCTTGGGCGGTGTGCCGTTCTGTGTCAGCTCTGCTCCGGCGGCCCGGAAGGCCGCGCGCAGGGTCGGGTCGATCCGGGCAATCGGCCATTTGGCAACCAAAGCGCGATCGGTCATCTGATCGATCGGCGCCTGATAATTGACCGCATCTTCAACCAGCTTGCGGAACAGGCGAATATCGCCGTCCAGCATTTCCTCGCCCTCATAGACGGCGCCAAAGCGGTGATCCAGAAACTCGGTCACAACCTGATCGGTTGTCTGACCCGATTGCTCCATCTGGAACAGCGCCTGCACGGCATAGAGCCGAGCGGCGGATTTCATCAGGCGTTTCTGGTTGGCCGGTTTTGGCGCGTCTGTCTTGGTCATGCTGTTGTGGGTCCGTTGCTGTCGCCCGCCACAAGGATGGACTCGGACGGCGGCTTGAACCCGACGCCCTTTTTGGAAGAGCCCCACTTACGGCTGAGCGCGATCAGATGCAAGGCCGCAGCGGCAGCTCCGCCCCCTTTATTCATTTTTTCCGGATTGGCGCGCACTTCGGCCTGATCGTCATTCTCGACTGTCAGGATACCGTTGCCGATGCACAGACCCTGCAGACCCATCAGTTGGATGGCACGGCTGGAGTCGTTGCAGACGGTTTCGTAATGCGTGGTCTCTCCGCGAATGACACAGCCCAGCGCGACATAGCCGTCAAAATTGCACTGACGGTCTGCCATGCCGATTGCCGTCGGGATTTCCAACGCGCCGGGCACTTCGACCACATCACAGGTGCCGCCTGCCCCTTCGATCTCGGCCTTTGCGCCAGCCACCAGATTGTCAGCGATGGCGCGATAGAACGGGGCCACAACGATCAACAGCTTGACGGGTTTGTCGAATGTCGGCGTTGGCAGCACGCCGTGTTTGTCTTGTTCAGCCACAATCAGTCCTCCCTGAGGATTGAACGGGTCCCGACAATGGACAGGCCAAAAGCGTCGAGCCCGAGATAAACGGTTTCCGGCGAGTCGGTCAGTAGCACAAGTTCCTGGATCCCCATCTTGGACAGTATCTGCGCCCCCAGACCGGTTTGTTTGATGGTGCGTGGGCCCTCATCTTCAGCCGCATAGAGCGAGTTGCGCGGTTGGCGGAACAGACAGACCACACCGCGCCCTTCATCAGCAATCTTTTCCATCGCGCGCGGCAGCTCACGTGAGGATTTCGGGCCAAGACCCAGAATGTCGGGCGCCTCGTGCAGCGCATGGGTCCGGGTCAAAACCGGCTCAGGCGTGGTGATGTCACCCTTGACCATCACGACATGTTCGATGCCATGGGTCTGATCGGTGAAAATCCGCATTTCCCAGTCGCCGCCATATTCGGATTTGACGGTTTCCCGAGATGTCTCAACCACGAGATTGTCATTGCGCGACCGGTAGGCGATCAAGTCGCTGATCGTGCCGATCTTCAACCCGTGTTCCTTGGCGAATTCGACCAGGTCAGGCAGCCGCGCCATGGTTCCGTCAGGGTTCATGATCTCGCAGATCACGCCCGAAGGGTTCAACCCGGCCAGGCGTGAGATATCAACGGCGGCCTCGGTATGGCCCGCGCGCACCAGCACCCCGCCCCGCTTGGCCCGCAAGGGGAAGACGTGACCCGGCGTGGCGATATGGACCATCGTGTTTTGCTCGTTGATCGCAGTCGCCACGGTCAGCGCCCGGTCACCAGCGGAAATGCCAGTCGACACTCCCTCGCGCGCTTCAATCGACACGGTGAACGCGGTCTCATGACGTGACGAGTTGTTCACCGCCATCATCGGCAGACCCAACGTGTCAATCCGTTCCGCCGTCATCGGCAGGCAGATCAGGCCACGACCATGGGTGGCCATGAAATTAATTGCCTCAGCATCAGCGAACTCGGCGGCAATCACCAGATCGCCCTCATTCTCGCGATCTTCGTGATCAACCAGGATATACATCCGGCCTCTGCGCGCCTCGTCGATGATCTCTTTGATCGGGCTGATTGCCGCGCGCAGCTGGGCCTCGACCGGTCCGGGAGTTTCAAAGCTCATGGGGCAGCCTTTCACATGCCAAGTTTGACCGGGTGGATAGACCACCGCGCGGTCAAAGACCAGACCGCATGCGGCACCGTTCCGGTCAGACGCGACGTTGAATTGTGGACTAGGACATTTCAGCGAGGCGCGCGACATAGCGAGCCAGCGTGTCGATCTCAAGATTGACCCGGTCGCCGATGCCGACATCCCCCCAGGTCGTCACCTCTTTGGTGTGCGGAATGAAGTTGATACCAAAATCGCACCCGTCCACATCGTTTACGGTCAAAGAAGTACCGTTCAGCGCAACTGATCCCTTGGGCGCAATGAAGCGAGCCAGATCTTTGGGTGCGCGCAAGGTTACCCGCGTGCTGTCGCCCTCGTCCAGAACGGCGACCACTTCTGCGACGCCATCAACATGACCAGACACGATATGACCGCCCAACTCATCTCCGACCTTCAGCGCGCGTTCCAGATTGACGCGTTTGCCGACGGTCCAGCGATCCAGGTTTGTTTTCGAAACGGTTTCGGCGCTGATTTGCACATCATACCAGTCTGCGCCTAGTGCGATGACTGTCAGGCAAACGCCGTCGCTGGCAATGGATGCACCAATATCAATCCCCGGGGTATTGTAGGCGGTTTTGATCCGCGCCCGCAGATCGCCTTGCTGCTCCAGTTCGGTGATGGTGCCGATATCTGTGACGATCCCCGTAAACATTGCGTTAACCCTCTGTTTCTAACCTGATGCCAGCGCTCACCGTCGAGGTAAGCGTAAGCGCGCCTACGGGCAAGCCCCAGGTTGCCGCAAATACGACAAACAGGCATAATTCCTCATCTAACGACAAGAGCAGCAGAAATGTTACCACTCAACGGCGCTGCGCAAAAACGCGTATTTCTTTTCCTGCAAGGACCGCACGGGCCGTTTTTTGGCGCGCTTGGTAAGATCCTGCGCGCAGCGGGTTCCGAGGTGTGGCGCGTGGGTTTCAACGCCGGGGATCAGGCTTTCTGGTCTGATAAGGCCAGCTTTATTCCCTATGCTGGCAAACCCGAGAACTGGCCGGCAAAATTTGTTGACCTGGTTGTCGGCCGCGAGGTGACAGACATTGTCCTGTATGGCGATACGCGTCCAATCCACGCCCAAGCCATCCGCATCGCCCGCGCCCACGGGATCACTGTTCATGTTTTCGAAGAAGGGTATCTGAGGCCCTGGTGGGTCACCTACGAACGCACAGGTACGAATGGCAATTCGCATCTGATGAATCTGGAAGTTACCCAGATGCAGCGAGCGCTGGAGCGTACTGATGCGCCGATGCCGCCCCCTCCGACGCATTGGGGTGATATGCGACAGCATATTTTCTATGGCGCGCTGTATCATTGGTTTGTTCTGTTCCTGAACGGCAAGTATCGCAATTTTCGAACCCACCGTGACCTACCGGTTTCGAAAGAGTTCAGGCTGTATTTCAAACGGCTGGCAATGATGCCCTTCCACAGAATCCGGCGGCGAGTGGCGACGGAGCGAGTCCGGCGGGGCGGGTTTCCCTATCACTTGGCATTGCTGCAACTGGGACATGACAGTTCGGTTCAGTCACACTCGGACTTTGACTGCATGTCCGAGTTTCTTGAGCAGGTACTGCACGGTTTTGCAAATGGCGCACCAACGCACCATCATCTGGTCATCAAAGAACACCCGCTGGAAAATCATCGGGAACCATTGCGCCAGGTGGCACGCAAACTGGCCAAAACACTGGATATCGCTGATCGGGTCCATTATGTACCCGGGGGCAAACTGGCCACATTGCTCAACGAAGCGAGCTCGGCCGTGACGATCAATTCAACTGCGGGTCAGCAGGTATTGTGGCGCGGCATTCCTCTGCTCGCCTTTGGCAAATCGATCTATGACAAGCCCGAATTTGTTTCCAGCCAACCGATCACTGACTTCTTTTCCAATCCAGATATCCCCGATACCGAAGCCTATCAAAGCTATAGGCGTTTTCTGCTTGAAACCAGTCAGGTCCCCGGCGGGTTTTATTCACGCCGAGGGCGGCGACAGTTGCTTAGGCGCGCCGTGGATATGATGCTAAGGGCGAAAGATCCCTACCAATCCGTGCTGACCGACAAAGAGGCGCGGACGCCACAGTTGAGGATCGTTGAGTAAATCACCCCTCTTGATGCTGGCGATTGCAGTTGGAAACAAGTACGCTGCTGGAAACAAAAGACCAAAACCAAGACGTTCGAGGATATTCGGCAGTGCAGCGCTTTCCAATCCGATGGGGACGGGGTGTAACCCTTGTGGCCGCTCTTGGCCTGCTGGCCGCGTGCCAACTACCTAAAACCGGCCCAAACAAATCCGAAATCCTTGCCGGTTCGACTACGAAAGGTGGAAACGCCTATGTTGTTGAGGTCGACGACCGGGTGGCGCAGGTCACGTCGGCAGTGCCTCAATACGGGTTCTCGCAAACCTTCCGTAGCGCTCAGAACCTGACCGCCGACACGGTTCGTCCGGGTGATGTACTGGGCCTGACAATCTGGGAAAACGTAGATGACGGGCTGTTATCCGGAGAGACCGGCGCCTCAACATCCCTGGAAGAGGTACAGGTCGACAGCGAGGGCTTCATCTTTGTTCCCTATGCCGGGCGCCTGCGCGCAGCCGGAAACACGCCGGAACAGCTTCGCATGTTGATCACGGAAAAGCTCCAGGATCAGACCCCTGATCCTCAGGTCGAAGTGCGCCGTATCGCCGGGGACGGATCAACCGTTTCGCTGTCGGGCACCCTGTCCGCACCCGGGATCTATCCGATCGAACGACCAACCCGCACACTGGCCGGAATGCTGACACGGGCTGGCGGCGTGATCGAAGGGTCCGATATCGCCCTGGTGACACTGATCCGAGGCAATCAAAAAGGGACGGTCTGGTACAATGACTTGTTCCGCAACCCGGAATTTGACGTTGCCCTGCGGGGTGGCGACCGCATTCTAGTCGAAGCCGACAACCGGTCCTATGTCGCCTTGGGGGCGACGGGCGGTCAGTCGCGCGTGGCATTCGACAGTCAGGATCTGTCCGCGCTGGAAGCGCTGGCACAGGTTGGTGGCTTACAGCCCCTGTCTTCGGACCCGACCGGCATTTTCGTTCTACGAAAGGAACGACAGGACATTGTCCGGTCAGTCATGGGAAAACCGGACCTGCAGGGAGAGCAGCGCATGATCTACGTGCTGAACCTGACAGCACCCAATGGCCTTTTCATCGCCCGTGACTTTGTCATCCGCGATGATGACACAATTTACGTCACCGAAGCACCTTACGCGCAATGGAGCAAATCCATCTCGTTGATCGCCGGTGGCCTGACCCCGCTTGCCAATGTCACGACACTGACAGGCGGATGATGCCCTCCGTTCCTCAAGGAACGCATGCCAAGGCCGAACGCAGTCGTCTTTTGGTCTATAATGGCGGATTTCTGACAGCCGCGCGCGTGCGGAGAATTCTGTCACTGGCCGGATATGATATCGGCATCGGCACGCCCAAGGGGTCGGATCTGGTGGGTATCTGGGGCAATAGCCCGACGGCACATCGTGGACTGCGTATAGCGACCAAATACAATACTCCGATCTTGCGCGTAGAGGATGCATTCCTGCGATCTCTGCACTCAGGACGCAATGGCGATGCTCCGCTGGGACTGCTGCTTGATCGCAGCGGTGTGCATTTTGATCCAACACAGCCTTCGGATCTGGAAACACTTCTTGCGACCGACCCGTTGGATAATACGGCCCTGCTGAACCGGGCACGTGGCGGGATGGCGCGGCTGCGCGAACTGCATCTGAGTAAGTATTCCGCCTATGATCCCGCGACCCCTGCGCCGGACCCAGGGTATGTCCTGGTTGTCGATCAAGCACGCGACGATGCTTCTGTAAGGGCAAGCGGCGGCGATGAGGCCCGGTTCCGCGAGATGCTGGTTATGGCGCAAGAGGAGAACCCCGGCGCGACCGTTCTGATCAAAACCCACCCCGACACGATCGCAGGGCACCGGCCCGGATATTACTCTGCCGATGATCTGACCGACCGCGTATCCTTTCAGCACAGCGCCATCAGCCCCTGGACCTTGTTAGAGGGTGCTGTGGGCGTCTACACCCTGTCCTCGCAACTTGGGTTCGAGGCCATATTGGCCGGTCACAAACCCCGCGTCTTCGGCCAACCGTTTTACGCCGGATGGGGTCTTACCCAAGACGAAGCCCATTTCCCAAGACGCCAACGAAACCTGACGCGCGCGCAACTCTTCGCCGCCACCATGGTTCTTTATCCCAAGTGGTACGATCCCTATCGGGATCAGCTGTGCGAATTCGAATCCGTGCTGGACACGCTTGAAGGTCTGACCCGCGCCTGGCGACAAGATCACAAGGGCTGGACGGCATCCGGGATGCGGCTTTGGAAACGCAGGCACCTGCAGCACATGTTTGGGCGCGAGAAAAAGGTAAAATTCACGCCTGACGTTCCCGAAAACCCAGATCGTCCCCACATGGTTTGGGCGCGGCACGGCCGTGATATGGAAAACGTCACACGGGTCGAGGATGGCTTCGTTCGGTCCCGTGGGTTGGGGGCCAGCCTTGTGCCGCCTCTGTCGCTGTCGCTAGATGACCTTGGGATCTATTACGA
The DNA here is from genome assembly GCF_059610185.1 of Ruegeria sp. YTSA108. Lineage (NCBI taxonomy): Bacteria > Pseudomonadati > Pseudomonadota > Alphaproteobacteria > Rhodobacterales > Roseobacteraceae > Ruegeria > Ruegeria sp. YTSA108. The sequence continues at coordinate 576,956 of NZ_JBXWND010000001.1, forward strand.
CCCGACCAAACCCAGCAGGTTGGAAGAGATGATCGCCAAGCGGGAGACCCTGCGGCCGGATCAGGAATTGCGGGCCGAGCGGTTGGTGACACAGATTATCGCCGGAGCGGTCAGCAAATATAACACCGGCGGCCCGGTTCCGGACTTGCCAAAAGGTCACCGCATTCTGGTGCCCGGACAGGTCGAGGACGATGCCTCGATCCTGTTTGGAACCAGCACCGTTCGCACCAATACCGAACTTCTACGCACCGCCCGCGAGATGAACCCGACCGCCGTTCTGATCTATAAACCGCATCCCGATGTCGAAGCTGGCCTGCGTGAAGGTGAGGCCGAAGCTGAGGGGCTAGCAGACCTGATCGTCAAGAACACCGATCCCGCCGCATTGTTGGGTGAGGTTCAGGAGGTCTGGACCATGACCTCTCTGCTAGGGTTCGAGGCGCTGATGCGCGGATTGCCGGTCACAACGCTCGGCGCACCCTTTTATGCTGGTTGGGGTTTGACGCAGGATTTGGGATCCGTCCCCGCCCGTCGTGGTGCACGGCCCTCCCTGCTGGGATTGATTCATGCCGCACTGATCGATTACCCGAGGTATCTGGACCCTGTCACCGGCATGCCCTGCCCTCCGGAAGTGGTATTGGAAAGGCTGACAGACGGCTACCAGAGCCGATCGGGTCATGGCCTTAGACTGCTCTCGAAACTACAGGGCGTTTTCGCAACACAGGCGCATCTCTGGCGCCGTTAGCGCAATGCCCGCGCCCAGCGATGCATCACGTCCTGACCGATGATGCGGGTCTCCAGCAGTTCAAACCGTGGGGCCTCATCCAGACGATCCATACCAAGCGCCCCGATGGCAGGCAATCCTTCGGCACCAATCGCAAGCCCGGCACTGAAGCCGATCAACTCATCAACCAGTTCATCCACCAAAAGCGACGCAGCAAGGGACGATCCGCCCTCGCAAAAGACGCGGGTCAAACCCTCCTGCCCCAACTGCAGCAACAGGTCAGCGGCATCAATGTGATGATCGCGTAACGCGCAGGGGATAAGCCTTGCGCCCAGTCCTTCCCACGCTTTTGCACGTTCGGCATCCGGTGACGGACCATGGCACAACCACACCGGAATTTTCGAGGCGGTGCGTGCCAGTTGACCCATCAACGGGATATCCAGATGGCGCGAAACGACAACGCGCACAGGCTGACGTTCAATCCCAAGATCCCGAACTGTCAGAGAGGGGTCGTCTACACGCGCCGTACCCGCCCCAACCATAACGGCATCATGCGTTGCCCGCATGGCATGAACAGCCCGCCGCGAGGTCTGACCCGTAATCCACTGACTATGGCCGCTTTCGGTCGCAATGCGCCCGTCAAAACTGCTGGCCAGTTTAAGCGTGACAAATGGCCGGCCCTGTTCGGTCTTTAGAAAGAAACCGGCGTGGTCGCGGGCCGCCTGATCCGCAAGAACACCGGTTGTCACGTCAATCCCAGCCTCGTGCAGCATGGCAAAGCCCTGCCCAGCCACACGCGGATCACTGTCTTCGATGGCTGAAACAACACGCGTCACACCGGCCTCAATCAAGGCCTGAGCGCAAGGCGGGGTCTGTCCGTGATGGGCGCAGGGTTCAAGCGAGACATAAGCAGTCGCGCCACGCGCCTGCGATCCCGCCTGTCTTAACGCTTCGGTTTCTGCATGTGGCCGACCGCCAGGTTGCGTCCAACCACGCCCAACAATCCGCCCGTCCTGTACGAGTACGCAGCCAACGGATGGGTTGGGCCAGCATGTCCCCTGTCCGCGCCGCCCCAAGTCAAGGGCCAGCGCCATATATCGCTTATCTGTTTCGCTCACTCGTCCGTCGAAGGCTGCGGCGGGCGCAGTTCGTGGACAAACTCCTCGAAATCATCGGCCGCCTGGAAATTCTTATACACGCTTGCAAACCGAACATAGGCAACGGTGTCGATCCGCGCCAGAGCTTCCATAACAATTTCACCGATCTTGCTGGACGGAATGTCGGTATCGCCCATGCTTTCCAGCCGTCGCACAATACCCGAGATCATCTGATCAATGCGTTCCGGATCAATCGGGCGTTTCTGCATCGAGATACGGATCGAGCGTTCCAGCTTGTCGCGATCGAAATCCTCGCGTTTTCCATTGGTTTTGATCACAACCAGATCGCGTAACTGAACGCGTTCATAGGTGGTGAACCGTCCGCCGCAAGCCGGGCAGAAACGGCGCCTGCGGATCGCGACATGATCCTCTGCCGGGCGTGAATCTTTGACCTGAGTGTCGATATTTCCGCAAAACGGGCAGCGCATCCGCCGTCTCCTCGTCTCTTGTTCCGCCTCTTTTAGTAAGCGCTGTGGCCCACTTATCCACAACTATAGGGCAGCCTCTAGGATTTGGGTAGTCGGAAATTTTCACCGCTAAATAAAGGGGTCACGCGAAATGCGCAGCGACGCGTCGGTTGTGTGATTGGGTCCGGTGTTCAAACAGATAAACACCCTGCCATGTCCCCAGCATGGGCACCCCTGCGGCGACAGGAATGCCCAAGGACACAGGCAGCAACGCAGCTTTGATATGTGCTGGCATATCGTCTGGCCCCTCATAGGTGTGCCTTAAATACGCCATCGACGGATCATCCGCCGGTGGCACTAGACGTTCGAAAAAGGCCTGCAAATCTGTCCGCACCTCGGGGTCCGCATTTTCCTGAATGGCCAGAGAACACGAGGTATGGCGCACAAACAGGGTCAACAATCCGTCGCGACCGCTTGGGGCAAGCCAGTCTCGTATACCCGAGGTGAACTCATACAGCCCCGACCCCTGCGTTGAAATGATAAACTCGGTCTGCAAAACGCGGGTCTTACCTTCTTCAGTCAAAAATTGGCTGCCGGAAACACAGGCCATTCGCGTTCTGGACGGACCTGCTCTGCCCCGGCTGGAAACCAATGGAAACAAAGCTTGTGCTCTGCTCGACATTTGCCGGAGGGGTCAACGAAAATTGGACCGCCGTGCGGCGACCGGTAGCTTCGCTTGGGCCATATCCACGCACAACATAGATATTCTGCTGCCACCCTGCCCCCAAGCTGCGACGAGCAAAATCTGCAGCAGCGCACCAATAGCCATCCACATCCCTGCGCGCGCGCGGGATCACCTCAAACACTTTGTCGTTTACTGCAACAGTCTGAAAACCGTTTGGTGCTGCTGTCACCGCCCCCGGTTCAAACAACGTGGCGGCGGCCAGAACCGCAGATGTGATCACTTTTTTCATAATGCTACTCTCTCATGTTTCTTGATAAATATTAAAGTAGATTGCAGGCGGCCATGGCAAAGCCACCTCACGTTCAATTCAGGCATTGTTCCTATTTACGTGAACCGGCATCAGCCAGCCCCGATATCGGATCAGTTGACCCAACATCGGCATTTCTGCGGAAACATCGAACCGAAACCGGCCTTGATCATCCTGCCATTCCACCGTCGCCGAACGCGGTAAAAGAAAGTTTGGGCATGGCACCCCCAATAGAGTGAGGCGCAGGATGTTCAAATGCAGCTTTTGACCTCGAACCTGTGGGCGCATCCAGATGGTCAGCCCTCCGATCCTCTCTTTCACGCACCGCCTGTCTGCGTCGTAGACCAGATGAGACAGCGTCTCATGCCCGCCAAAATCCCTGAACCATTCCCATTCCTGGCCATTGAGTTTGGTTCGAATGCGGACCGTCTGAGTATCTGCAGCGGGGGGAAACCCACCCAACCACAATGACAAAGAGGTCAACCACCCGGTTCCTCTTTGGATGCTGCATAGTCCTGTAAACTCTGCCGTTTCACTGTGGAATTTTCGGACCGCATCCGGCACCTCAGAATTGGCTGGAAGGGCCTGCAGAAATGGGTCCGGCCTCACGCATACCCTCCGGGGAAGAACCGCGCTTTCATGGATGAATCCGGAACCAGGCACGTTTCGAACCGTCCAAAGAATGCAAATCGGTGGCGCGCGATGAAATGATAAAGCGGATCCTTCAAAAACCGCGGAAGAAATCGACAGGCCGACAGAACAGGCCACAAAGCGGGTAAGCTGCGCATTGCAGCAGCAAAAGCATCCAAGCGCTGATGCACAACACCGTCAACGATCACAAGATTGGTTTCAAACTCGTCGGTGGGCAGGCCGAGTTGCCGGTAAAGGCTTTGTCCTATGGGGGACTGGGCAATTACAAACTTGAACCGCTTCTTTGTGTCAGCCCACAGCATGAACCTGAAAAACCGAGAACACAGCACGCATTCTCCATCAAAAACGATGAGGTTCTGCTCGGTTCCCACATCTGAGATCGCCCGGTCTTGCATTGGATACCAGATCAATTTCGCCACAACCGGACCGTGCCATTGAAGGGTAAAATCCGCAATGCGACACGTAGGTTTTCAGATGAAACGTGCCGGGGAGCCACCGATCGCTAGTCTGAGACGACCGGAGCTCTACCCTCATCCCCACAAGGTGCTGACCCGACAACACGAGGTAACTATGCCTTTGCGTTGCTATATCCTTGCTGAAAAGTGCCAGAAACTTGTGAAAACCTGCCAGATGGGTTTGCCTGCACCCGTGCAAACTGGGTTCAAATTTTTCGCGAAAGCATTAAGAATTGGATATGGAGCTTGATATTGCCAGAATTCAACACCTGACCCGAACGGTAGATGAGCGTTCGGGCGGCCCAGAGTTAGCAGACCAGCTTTTGGAACGCAGCGGTCTAAGCCGAGCGGCAATCGCTCCCCCCACTACAGTCTACAGTGCGCAAACTGAGGCGATGTTCATCAGATATGCCTGCGACGCTATGCGCGACATAACTTTTGCCGCCTATGCGGGTTCAAAAGTCAGTTCGGCCTCTAGCATTACGGCCTATATCAGCAAGTACTCTCGTGACCTCCGGCAGGTGTTTGAAAACACAACCCGCTTCTCTCGCATCATAGATCCCACAATCACCTTCAGTCTGCGCCATGCCGGGAATTTTGTGTCCTTCGAGGCGGATTGGGAAGACGCAAGTTTTGCCCGGTATCACAGACGCACAGAGTTTTTGATGTTTGGGACACTGGCGCGAATGCGGAACCTGACGCAGTCAGACTTCCACCCCATAGCAATTCGCTTTCAACACGAAGTTGGAGAGAAAAGAAATATATTTCAAAAGCTTGCAGGATTTTCGGTAGAGTTTGGAGCAGAAAACCTAGAGATTGTTCTGTCGCCTTCAGCTCTGGATCTTCCCGTGCCCACATATGACCCGATGCTTCGAGAGCATCTGATTGAGTACGGGGAACGCGTCCTGGCAGAGCGGGCCTCGCCTAAGCAAAAATTGCGGGCGCAGGTCGAGGGTCTGATTACACGTTCGATGCCGGGGAATTTTCCGCAAGCCGATGACATAGCCGCCAATCTCGGCATGAGCCCGCGAACATTTGCACGTCGGCTAAAGGATGAAGGGTCAAGCTATCGAGAGATCGCAGACGATCTGCGCTGTGATCTGGCCCAAACTTTCATCACCAACGGTATGCAGCTATCTGAAATTGCATTCTCACTTGGCTACGCAGACCAACCCGCCTTTTCCACCGCTTTCAAACGGTGGACGGGTCGCGCGCCCAGCGCTTTTCGCAGCCGCCTGGATCCTTGATCGTAACTTTGAGGTAGCCGGGGGTCGTCAGCCTTGCAGCCTCGCCCCGGCCCGTCCCATGAGTGGACATTGCGGATATAGGAAGACGCGCAGCGGGCTTCTTGTGAGTTCTCGCCAAATTGATGTTTCTACAAGCCACCGTGAACATTGGTTTCAAACGAAAAAGGCGCCTCGGTCGAGGCGCCTTTTCTAGGTTACTGATCCAGGAACGACCGCAACTTTCGCGACCTGCTGGGGTGTTTCAGTTTTCGCAGCGCCTTCGCCTCGATCTGGCGGATACGTTCGCGAGTCACGCTGAACTGTTGGCCGACCTCTTCCAGGGTGTGGTCCGTGTTCATACCGATGCCAAACCGCATCCGCAGAACCCGTTCTTCCCGCGGGGTAAGTGAGGCCAGAACACGCGTGGTCGTTTCCTTGAGGTTTTCCTGAATAGCACTGTCCAGCGGCAGCACAGCATTCTTGTCCTCGATGAAATCGCCAAGCTGGCTGTCTTCTTCGTCGCCAATCGGCGTTTCCAGGCTGATCGGTTCCTTGGCGATCTTCATCACCTTGCGGACCTTCTCCAGCGGCATCTGCAGCTTTTCGGCCAGTTCTTCCGGCGTCGGCTCGCGGCCGATTTCATGCAGCATCTGACGTCCCGTCCGAACCAACTTGTTGATCGTCTCGATCATATGGACTGGGATACGGATCGTGCGTGCCTGATCCGCGATGGACCGGGTGATCGCCTGACGGATCCACCAGGTGGCGTAGGTCGAGAACTTATACCCGCGGCGGTATTCGAACTTGTCTACGGCCTTCATCAGGCCAATGTTACCTTCCTGAATAAGATCAAGGAATTGCAGACCACGGTTCGTGTATTTTTTGGCGATCGAGATCACCAGACGCAGGTTGGCTTCGACCATTTCTTTCTTGGCCTGGCGCGCCTCTTTCTCGCCTTTCTGGACCTGCTGTACGATGCGGCGGAATTCGCTGATGTCCAGGCCAACATATTGCCCGACCTGAGCCATATCGTTGCGCAGTTCCTCGACCTTGGAGGTCGAGCGTTCGATGAACATCTGCCAGCCCCGGCCCGGCTTTTCAGCCATCTCAGCCAGCCAGTTCGGGTCCAGTTCACGCCCACGATAGGCGTCAACAAATTCGCGACGGTTGATGCGGGCCTGATCCGCCAGCTTCACCATCGAGCTGTCCAGCGACATGATCCGACGATTGATGCCATAGAGCTGGTCGATCAAAGCATCGATCCGGTTGTTGTGCAAATGAAGGCCGTTCACCAGCTCGACAATCTCGGCGCGCAGCTTCTGATAGGTCGCTTCGTCCGTGTCGCTGAATGTGCCGTCTTCGTTCAGGGTTGCCGAAATCCGGCTGTCCTGCATTTCGCTCAGCATCGCAAAATCAGTCGAAATACGCTCGAGCGTAGTCAGAACCTGATCTTTCAGAGCAGCTTCCATAGCAGCCAGCGACATGTTCGCCTGCTCGTCTTCGTCATCGTCATCATCGGTCGCAATCGGGTTGCCATCGGCATCCAGCTCGGGGCCTTCTTCCTTGGCGGGCTTTGCGGCCTGCACGGTCGAAGTGTCGACGACCGGCTCTTCGACATCGCCGTCTTCGTCCATCTGATTGCCGAAAGTGGCCTCCAGATCAATGACGTCGCGCAGCAGAATGTCTTCGGACAGCAATTCATCATGCCAGATCGTAATCGCCTGGAAGGTCAGCGGGCTTTCACAAAGCCCCAGGATCATCGTATTGCGACCAGCCTCGATCCGCTTGGCGATAGCAATCTCGCCCTCACGGCTGAGCAGTTCGACCGAACCCATTTCGCGCAGATACATGCGCACCGGGTCATCGGTACGATCAAGCTTTTCTGCGGCGGCACCGGCCAGCGTGACCTCACGGTTGCTTTCCGTTGTGATCAGGTCGGTCGAGCCTTTATTCTCTTCCTCTTCCGCCTCTTCATCTTCGATGATGTTGATCCCCATCTCGGACAGCATCGACATAACGTCTTCGATCTGTTCCGAGCTGACCTGATCAGGCGGCAAGACCTGATTGAGCTGGTCGTAGGTGATGTAACCTTTCTCGCGGGCCTCGGCGATCATCTTCTTGACCTGAGTCTGGCTCATGTCCAGCGAGATTTCCTGTTCCTGCTCGTCGGATTTGCTGTCTTCGTTTGTATCCTTGGCGGCCATTCAATGCTCCTGCAGGGATGGGTGATTCGATTGAACCGAATCATTAGCGCGTTGAAGTGATTCGGCCACCCGTTTACCTGTTTTTCTTTTCCAGTGCCTTACGAAAACACCACATTACCGGCGTTTTCGCTCGAAATTGATACCTGACATGATTGCCTTAAACGCATCCTTCTCGTCGCGGTTGATTCGCGCACCATTGTCAGCGATGTCGAAAACGGCCCTGTCTTCATTCTGGCTTCGGCTTGTTCTGTTGCGCTCTTCGGCAGCTTGCGCCAAGCGATAGGTCAACGCTTCATCGTCCAGATCAGACAGCTCCTCTGCGGCTTCGGCAATCTCTGCGTCCAGACCCCTGAGAGCTTTGATTTTGGCGAGTTCCTCAGCCAATGTCATTTCGGCCTTTTCAACGTCGCCCGGTTTATTCACGCAGGGGATCACTGCGACATGGCGAAGGGCCAGCAGGTTTTCAAGGGCGTGATGTCCCAAAGTTTCCGCAATATGTTGTTTGAGGTTCTCAGGATCATCTATCGCGTGCCGCAGAATGGCATCGCGCAGGCCAGCGTGATCTTGGTCACGGCACTCCATTTCTTCCAGTTGGTGCTCAAACTGCACCACGACTTGGGGGTTCAATGCGGCGATGGCCAAAATGGCGGCTTCGCGCATCTGGATATCGGCATTGTCGGACGATGCCAGGAACGACGCCCGCGCACCCGGTGTGGCCGGTTGTGGCTGAGGTTTCCATTTCCCGCGCGGTTGCCAGGGGCGGTTTTGCTTCTGCCTTTGTGGGCGGAACAGTTTCCAACACAGATCCTTGATTTCTCGCTCGTAATGAGAGCGAATTGAACCATCTCGGATCAGCAGTGTCTTTTCTTGGAGTGTGCGTTCCAACGTAGCCTTGCGTTCAGGGCTGTCGAACACCTTGCCTTCGGTTTCGCGCTGCCACAGCAGCCTGACCATTGGCATGGCCTCTTCCAATACCGTCTGCACTGCCGTTGGACCATCGGCCCGCAACAGATCATCGGGATCTTTGCCCTCAGGCATCAGCGCAAAGCGCAAGGACTTTCCTGCCTCAAGCAGCGGCAGGGCCAGATCGACCGCCCGCATCGCAGCACGCAAACCCGCCGTGTCGCCATCCAGCGCAATGATCGGCTCGTCCGAGATACGCCACAGCAATTGCAACTGATGCTCGGTGATTGCGGTGCCCAATGGGGCCACCGATGCGCCAAAACCGGCCTCGGCAAGCGCGATCACATCCATATATCCTTCGGCCACGATCAATGGCTGCCCTTTGCCGGCAGCCTGCCGCGCGGGGCCTTGGTTATAGAGGCTGCGTCCCTTGTCGAACAGTTCGGTTTCGGGCGAGTTCAGATATTTCGCATTGTCATTGGGGTCCATCGCCCGGCCACCGAACGCAATGCAACGCCCGCGCGGATCCCGGATCGGATACATGATCCGGTTCCGAAACGTGTCATAGGGCTTTTTACCTTTGTTCGAGGGTTTCGCCAGACCCGCACCAAGGATCAGATCTTCGGCAACGTTCTTGCCGCGTAGGTGATCCCAAAGCGCCTGCCAACCGTCGGGCGCAAAGCCGATTTCCCACCGATCCAGCGCCCGCTCTTTCAAGCCGCGCCGCGCCAGATAATCGCGCGCCTCCCCACCTGCCCCTGTTTTCAGTTGCAACCGGAAGAACTGCACCGCCTGTTCCATCACCTCGGCCAGTTGCGTGCGACGATCCTGTTTCTCTTGCGCCTTGGGGTCACGTTCTGGCATCGGCATCCCGGCTTCACGCGCGAGAATTTCGACCGCTTCGATGAACGAGACATTCTCGGTCTCTTTCACGAAGCTGATCGCATCCCCTTTGGCATGGCAGCCAAAGCAGTAATAGAATCCCTTTTGGTCATCGACGTGGAACGATGCTGTCTTCTCGTGATGGAACGGGCACGGAGCCCACATGTCGCCCTTGCCCTGATTGGACTTGCGCGCGTCCCACATGACTTTGCGCCCGACGACCTGAGACAAGCTCAGCCGGGTGCGCAACTCATCCAGAAAACCGGGTGGTAATGACATGGGTTAAACCTGACAGAAACAGCAACGCGCGCCAAGGGGAAGGCGCGCGTTTGTCCGCAAAGAAATCGCAAGGTTTTGGATTACTGCTGCAGGCACAGCTCCATCCACGTGGCGCCGAGATCCTTTTTGCGCACATCGCGCATCTTCTGCTCATAGACCCAAGGGGTGATCAGCGGGATCGCGGCATTATAGTTCGCGGGCCAGGTCGGACCTGTATCGGCCACGGCTTGCGGCACGTCGCGCTCTTTCACGCGGTCAAGTCGCGCCTGCTGGATCGCCGCCACGACATCCGCCTGATGCTGACAGCTTTGTTCTTTTGTTTCCTGAGCAGCCAGAGGTGTGGCCAGTAAAATAGCCGCGACGGCAATACGCAACATGGTGGTCTCCGGGATTCGTTCTCGTCGCTGAAGTCTACTGCCGGGCGCGGATGCGCGCCATCGTCGAATTGCATCTTGCGCAGCCCTGTTGCGCCTTGGTCCTGCGGGCGAGGGATCAGATGCCAACCGCCCGCAGAGAGTATTGTCAAAGCCCCTTAGCGCGGTAGCTTTTCGAGACACGGTCAATGGCCACGATGTAGGCCGCGGTCCTCAGATCCTCGACATCGTCGCGACTGTGCCAGACTTCACGCATCGACTGGTAAGCAATCCGCATGGTGTCATCGAGCCCCGAACGAACCAGCTCAAGCTCATCCGCACCTTTCAGGTATTTCGCCTTGAAGTTCGGAGACATGGACCAGGCATCGCCCAGATAGCGGTCCAGCCGTTCCAGTTCACTGACGATCAGCTCGTGCCGCGACTCTTCCTGGCGACGCTGCATGCGGCCAAACCGGATATGGCTTAGGTTCTTAACCCATTCGAAATACGAAACGGTCACACCGCCAGCATTTGCGTACATATCAGGAATGATCACGACGCCCCTATCGCGCAGAACTTCGTCTGCACCAGCTGTCACTGGGCCGTTTGCAGCTTCGATGATCAACGGGGCCTTGATGCGATCGGCATTATCAAGGTTGATCACACCTTCCAGCGCCGCCGGGATCAGGATGTCGCACTCTTCTTCCAGCACGGCCCCTCCCTCGGCGGAATGGGTGGCGTCGGGATAATCGCTGACGCCGCCATGCTTGACAATCCATTGGCGAACCGACTCGACGTCGATCCCGTCGGGATTATACAGCGCTCCGTCCCATTCAATGATGCCCACGATACGAGAGCCGTCTTCCTCGCTCAGGAACTTGGCAGCGTGGTAGCCCACATTCCCCAAGCCCTGAACAATAATGCGCTTGCCGTCCAACTTGCCCGACAGCCCTGCCTTTTGAATGTCTTCAGGATGGCGGAAAAACTCGCGCAGCGCATATTGAATGCCGCGGCCCGTGGCCTCGACCCGTCCGGCAATACCGCCAGCATTCAGCGGCTTGCCTGTCACACAGGCGCGCGCGTTGATGTCAGTTGTATTCATCCGGGCGTATTGGTCCGCCATCCACGCCATTTCACGCTCACCCGTCCCCATATCCGGGGCTGGCACGTTCTGTGACGGGTTAATCAGGTCGCGCTTGGCCAACTCATAGGCGAACCGGCGGGTGATCTGTTCAAGCTCATGCTCTTCGTATTGACGCGGGTCTATACACAAGCCGCCCTTTGATCCGCCAAATGGCGTTTCGACAAGGGCGCACTTATAGGTCATCAGCGCCGCCAGCGCTTCGACTTCGTCCTGGTTCACCGCCAAAGCATAGCGAATGCCGCCTTTCACCGGCTCCATATGTTCGGAATGTACCGACCTATATCCGGTGAACGTGTGTATGTCACCGCGCAGCCGGACGCCGAAGCGTACAGTGTAGGTGGCGTTGCAGACCCTTATCTTTTCTTCAAGGCCCGGAGGCAGATCCATCAGGGACGCTGCCCTGTTAAACATAAGATCTACACTCTCTCGAAAGCTGGGTTCTTTTGTGGCCGTCATTTAAACCTCCGTGCCGGCGAACGACTTGCGTTCTGACGTTTTGTCGCACCCCTTTGCTAAACGATCAATGTTTAAGCAGAAATAATATCTCAAGTTACGGGGAAATATTCGAACTCTGGCTGAGTCGCCAAACCCAGACATTATCCGCCGAATTGTTCACGCATCGAATACAGCCCCGCGCGACAGTCCGGAATTATCCCTCAATTTCCCTCAAACCAGCCAAAACTGGGCCCTTTTCGCCCAATTCCCGCCACGTTTCGCAGTTAATTTCCATACGTTAACTTTTCCTTAGCAGCTTTGGATGTCTGCTCAGCGAGGTCTGCAAGATGAAAATGCCCAAGTTTCTACGCGAAAGCAAAAGCGGCGCTAAATCCGCGCTAAGCGCGCGCCGGTTCGCAAAAAGCGAAGACGGTACATTCACAATCTTTGTATTGTTGGGTTTCCTGGTGATCATCGCCTCGACTGGGGCTGGCGTTGACCTAATGAATTTCGAACGCGACCGCGCCAATCTGCAATCAACATTGGACCGCGCCGTTCTTGCGGCCGCTGACCTTGATCAGAAAAAGCCCGCACGCGAAATTGTCGATGCCTATTTCGAGAAGGCCGGGCTGGGCGGCAAAATCACTTCCGTCGTGGTGGAAGAAGGCTTTGGATCACGTAAAGTATCAGCCACCGCCGAGGCGACCATCAAAACCCACTTTATGCATTTCTCTGGCGTCAACAGCTTGACCGCTAACGCGGCCAGCACGGCCGTCGAAAGCATTGGAGCTGTTGAAATTTCGCTGGTTCTCGACATCTCAGGCTCAATGAACAACTATTCGAGTTCTGGCGGGAAGAGCAAAATTGCGCTTCTGCAGGATGCGGCCACAGAATTTGTCACGCTGATGCTGGATTCAGATGATCCTAACCGCACGGGCATTTCGATCTCGATCGTGCCTTACGCAACTCAGGTCAACGCGGGTGAACCCATCCTGAGCAAATTCACCAACGTTACAGCAGAGCACAACTACTCCCATTGTGTGAACTTTATCCCTGAACAGTATAGCGACGCGGACCTAGAGCGTGATGACAGGCTGGAACGCACCGCGCATTTTGACCCCTTCACCTATTCCGAAGGCTCGATCAGAACACCGGTTTGCCCGGTCCGCGATGGCAGTGCGATTACGCCTGTTACCGATAATCTGGAGGCATTGACCAAACAGATCAAGGCGTTGACTGCAACCGGGAACACCTCGATAGATGTCGGCATGAAATGGGGCGTGGCCTTCCTGGACCCAAGCGTTCGTGGCATTGTGAGCGACCTGGCTGACGACAACATCGTTCCAAATCACTTCCGGACCCGCCCGTCAGACTATAACTCGGACATCTTGAAAATTGTAATCGTAATGACCGACGGTCAGAACACGGACCAGTATATGCTGAACCCGTCCCTTCGGGAGGGCTTGTCGGATGTCTGGTACAATGCTGAGGCCTCCGAATACACAGTCTACCATTCGCAGGGTCGGCCTAACTTTTTCTGGCCACAGCAGAACACATGGGCGGACCATCCGTTCGGCAATCCTGATCCAGAGACACCAGCCAACGAAGAATTGGGTACGGCTGTTCGCCTGACCTATCCAGAACTCTTCAACCGTGTGTCTTTGGCCTGGAATGCAAGATATAACTATTACTGGCAGTCAAGTGCATGGGCCGAGTGGTACTCGAAAGCGTATGCCAAAGTTGAAACTTCGGCCAAGAACCAGCGCACCAAGCATATCTGTGACGCAGCCAAAGATGAGGGCGTCATTGTCTATGGCATCGCCTTCGAAGCACCCAGAGCCGGGTACAAAACCATCAAGGACTGTGCCAGCTCGGACAGCCATGTATACAATGTGAACGGTCTGGACCTGGAAGACGCATTTGCTTCTATCGCGTCGTCGATCAGAAAACTGCGGTTGACCCAATGATCGGAGCCCTTGTTTCAAAGCTGCGAAGCCTGAGACGCAGGGAAGATGGGGCGGTCACCGTCGAGTTTGTGATCATCTTCCCGGCATTCATGTTCTTCATCCTGAGTGCGATGGAATATTCGGTGGTCACCTTGCAGCAGGCGATGTTAGAGCGGGCTGTGGACCAGACAGTTCGCGACATTCGCCTCGGCACGGGCACCAACCCAACGCATGATCAGATAAAAAGTACGATCTGTGATCGCGTCGTAGTGATCAAACGCTGTACCACCAACTTGCAGCTGGAGATGCTGCAACAAAGCGCGTTTGTCGGGTTGAACCTTCCGCCTGTCCCGGATTGCACTGACAATTCTGAAGAAGTGAACCCAGTTCGCGCTTTCGAAAATGGCCTTTCGAACGAGTTGATGATCCTTCGGGCCTGCGCAAAGGTCGATCCGATTTTCCCTACATCGGCGATGGGGCGTATTTTGTCGGATGAATCAGGCCAGATCGAACTTACCGCGACGACTGCCTTCGTACAGGAGCCTCTGTAAGCCTATGTTTTTCATTTCAAAGCTCCGGAATCTTCTGAAATCCAAGACGAAAGACGAGAGTGGGGTACTCACGGTTGAGGCTTTGCTTGTCTTTCCGATGCTGGTGTGGACGATCACAGGCGCCTTCACGTATTTCGACGGCTTCCGCCAAAGCGCATCTAACCTTAAAGCGGCATATACGGTTGGCGATTTGATCTCTCGCGAGACCGGCACGATCACGGACACATATATCACCTCATTGCATTCGCTGCTGGTGGCGATGGTCAACAACCGATCACAGATGAATCTGCGCGTGTCGCTGGTTGTGTTCGACGAAGAAGATGATCGTCATTACGTCAGATGGTCAACCGCGCGCGGGTACGACAGCATCTGGACCGACGACAATATTGACCGCATGCGTGATAACCTGCCGCCTATGCCCAACCAGGACACACTGATCATTGTTGAAACGGCGAATGCTTACATTCCGGTCTTTGACTCGATTTATGGGGTGGATTTCCTCAAAGGCGACCACGTCTTTGAAAATTTCGTCTTTACACGCCCACGCTTTACCAATGAGGTTGCGGCAAATGTGTCGGGCGTTGTTGAAATTGAGGAAAATCCCGACGGGTCTGGCGAGATCGGTGAAATCGAGGACCCAGGCACAGGGGATTCCGGTGCGAGTGCGGAAAGCGCAACGAATTAGGACAAGGTTGGCCTCTTAGTGCCTTCCACCCCACCTTCGAATAACGAGGTGGCGCCGAAGGTCTGACCTAGCCGCGCTCCGCCACCATCACAGACAATATTTCTGACATGAATTTGGTTTCGGCGGCGGACGTCATGCCGCCGATGCCAACGCGGCGTCCCAGGCGCCACCACAGCCCCGGCGCCCATCTATTTGCACCTGATTGCCGGGTTGTTACCAGAAAGCCATTCGACGGCTTGAAGGCAAACGCGCCTCTTTCGACGGTTTCAATGTCTTCTATTGCGGCGATCGGCTGCCCTGCCCCGGTTCTCAGCTCGGTCTCAGTCAGCTCGATCCAATCCGAGGTTGCCTGCCACATGCGATAGGCCAGCCAGAAGGACGCCGCGCCTACCACAAACAGGAATACCTGCCAGGATGGCTCCGGCGGCGCGGCAAGCGCGACGAAAACAACCAGAAAGCCCACGGTCGACAACATTCCAACACCCATCCACCGCCTGGGTGATGAGGCTTTGACCACGGCCAGAACTTCTTGTTGCATTTGCTGCTCTCCCACTTTGCAGTTGGGTTTAGCCACTTTCCCAGCCAAACAACAGAGGCGAACGCACCTGCTGAATTTCGCACAGGTTGCGTGTTTCAGCGCAAATTGACCCGCCATGGCGGTGCGGTACATCTTCCCCATAGCAACAGGAGCGCAGCAATGTCCCTCAGACCGACTTTGGAAACCCGAAAGGCCATACCGACGATGGAGGGGGCAGGCGTTAAACTGCACCGCGCTTTCGGCTTTCAGGACCCGTCAGAACTGGATCCTTTTTTGCTGTTCGACGACTTTCGCAATGAACGCCCGCAGGACTATCAGGCTGGATTTCCATGGCATCCGCATCGCGGGATCGAGACAATCACCTATGTCCTGTCCGGCTCGGTTGAGCATTCGGATTCACTTGGCAATAACGGAACACTTGGCGCGGGTGATGTGCAGTGGATGACGGCAGGGTCCGGAATCCTGCATCAGGAAATGCCCAAGGGAAGCCGAACCGGCCAAATGCACGGGTTTCAGCTGTGGGGCAATCTACCCGCGGCCCAAAAGATGACAACACCGCGATATCAGGACGTGCCGCGCAAAGAGATCCCTGAAATCATGGACGATGACGGAACCGTTGTCCGCGTGATCGTGGGGACGTTTTGGGGCAAGACAGGCCCAGTCGACGGCATCGCCGCCGACCCTCAGTATCTGGACATCCAAATTCCGGCAGGTGTGAAGAAGACCTTCCCCATAGACACCTACCGTCGCGCATTTGCATATGTATTCGAAGGCGCGGGCGCCTTTGCTGATTCCTCGCGGCCTGCGGGGGTCCTTTTGGAAAAAGAAGTTGGCGGCCAAGAGGTGAACATTCGTGACATGTCGGGAGACCGAACACTGGTTCGCTTTGGGAGTGGTGACGAAGTGACCGTTCAGGCAGGTCCGGAAGGTGTCCGGTTCCTGCTGATTTCCGGCGCACCGATCAATGAGCCGGTCGCGTGGCACGGCCCCATCGTCATGAACACCCGGACCGAGCTGGAACAGGCTTTTCGCGAATTGCGCAACGGGACGTTTATTCGGCCGGCACATTGACTGCCCCTTAAGCAGTCATCGCCTTTCGGACCATGTCCCAATAGACGGCTTCAACCTCGTCCAGCGAAAGCCGCCCACCGGCGCGATACCACGTCATGACGCCGTTCAGCATGGCGATGACCGCCAATGTCGCAATCTTCGTATCCGCGACCGCAAAGATACCCGCCCGCTGACCTTCGCGCAAAATGGCTTCAAGCCCGTCTTCATACTTGCGGCGCAGATCCTCTATTTCGGCGAAGTTTTCGGGCGTGAGGTTCCGAAGTTCCATATAGGCGATGAATACCTCGTCAGGGCGCTGCAGGTGGAACCGGATGTGAAATCCGACAAACCGACGCAAAGCATCCTGCGGATCGCCAGTTTGCTTTTGTTCGCCATAGGCGGACAACAAATCCTGCATATGGTCGCGCATCAAACGGAACAGAAGGCTCTGCTTATCCGGGGTGTAATTGTACAATGCCCCGGCCTGCACCCCAACCTCGGCCGCAATTTTCCGCATGGAAACAGCAGCATACCCATGGCGTGCGAAAAGCCCAAGCGCCGCCTGCCGGATACGCGGGCCGGTAATGTCCGAATGTGAGCCTTGTGTACGTGCCATGTATCCACCATATCTGAACAGATGTTCAGATAGAAGCCCGCTTGAAACGACCGGACAAAAAGTGCATCACCGATGCCAGTTGCCACAATAAGGTTTCATCATGAAGCCCCTTCTTCTTCTGCCCCTAGTTTTGCTCTGCCTGGGATGCACCAATTTTCCCGAGCTGAAAGACCGCGAAGGGCCTAATGTGCAATCGGCCCCCTACCCCAAATTAACCCCACTGGCAGATGTTTTCGCTGTGCCTGTTGACCCGCTGTACGAAGCGGCAGAGGTCGAAAGTGAACTGACCGACCGCAGCAAGGCGTTGAAGAAAAAGGCAACGGCATTGCAAAACGCTCAGACCAATTAATCCTCAGGTTTTCTGTCGCCCGGCATGGGTGTCGCGGATTGCGCCTCGGCGCCGAACCCGCTAAGGCAGCGGGAACGGGGAAACACCCCAGATTAGGATTATCGAGCGGAAAGGAACCCACAGGATGACACAGGCGCTGCGGCTTGGAATTGCGGGCTTGGGAACTGTTGGTGTGGGTGTCGTCAGGATCGTGCGCCGCCATGCCGACCTGCTGCAGGCACGAACGGGTCGTCCCATCCAGATCACAGCGGTTTCCGCGCGTGATGCTGGCAAGGATCGCGGTGTGAACCTGTCGGATTATGTCTGGGAAACTGACCCTGTCGCATTGGCACAGCGCGACGATATTGATGTTTTTGTTGAACTGATGGGCGGGGAAAACGGGCCTGCCAAAGCCTCGGTCGAAGCGGCGCTAGCCAGTGGTAAGGATGTCGTCACCGCCAACAAGGCCCTGTTGGCCATTCACGGTCAGGAACTGGCCGAAATGGCCGAAGCCGCGGGCCGTGTGATCCGCTTCGAAGCGGCCGTGGCTGGCGGCATTCCAGTGATCAAATCCCTGACCGAAGGACTTGCGGGCAACGAAATCACCCGCGTCATGGGGGTGATGAATGGCACATGCAACTATATCCTGACCCGGATGCAATCGCAGCGGCAGGGATATAACGCCCTGTTCGACGAATGCGCACAGCTGGGTTACCTTGAAGCCGATCCAAATCTGGATGTGGGCGGGATAGACGCCGCGCATAAACTGGCGCTGCTCGCCTCGATCGCATTCGGCACCAAACCGAATTTCGACGGGATCGAGATCGAAGGCATTCAGCAGATCAGTCTGGATGACATCGACCAGGCCCATGACATGGGATACCGGATCAAACTGTTGGGCGTGGCTCAGCGCACGGCACGGGGGCTTGAACAGCGGATGCAGCCGTGTTTGGTGCCCAGTGACTCGCCCCTGGGCCAGCTTGAAGGCGGCACCAATATGGTGGTGATCGAAGGCGACGCGGTCGAGCAGGTTGTTCTGCGTGGCCCCGGAGCTGGCGAGGGTCCAACGGCCAGCGCGGTGATGGGCGATGTCTGCGATCTGGCACGTGGGCTTCAGATTCCGACCTTCGGCCGCCCTGCCAGTTCTTTGCAGGACGCAGTGCCAGCGCTGACTGGTCGCCCTGCCCCTTATTATTTGCGTCTGGGTCTGCTGGACAAACCCGGCGCCTTGGCCAAAGTTGCGGCCATCCTGGGCGATGCCGGGGTCTCGATTGATCGCATGCGCCAATACGCCCATGCGGAAAGCACCGCGCCGGTTCTGATAGTTACCCACAAAACCACCCGTGCCACGCTGGATGTCGCCTTGCTGGGTCTGCACGAGACCGATGTTGTTTCGGGCACACCGGTTGCTTTGCGGATTGAAGAGGTTTGACCCTTGCGGCCTGCACGATACGCAGGCTATGCCGGACAAGACGCCGATACTGACCTGAGGATAGTGAAAATGAGTGCTGCCAAGATTGATTTCAATGACCGCCTGTTGTCTCTGGGCCTGGCGCGGGTTGCGGAACAGGCTGCGCTTGCTTCGGCTTCGCTGGTTGGACGGGGTGATGAAAAAGCCGCTGACCAGGCCGCTGTGAATGCCATGCGCGAACAGCTGAACCTTCTGGATATCGCCGGGGTCGTTGTCATCGGTGAAGGCGAGCGCGACGAGGCACCGATGCTGTATATTGGTGAGGAGGTCGGGTCCGGCAATGGTCCCGGCGTCGACATCGCGCTGGACCCGCTGGAAGGCACCACGCTGACCGCCAAGGACATGCCCAACGCGTTGACTGTCATTGCGATGGGTCCGCGCGGATCAATGCTGCATGCACCGGACGTTTATATGGACAAACTGGCCGTTGGCCCGGGTTTCCCTGAAGGCGTTGTCAGCCTGGACATGAGCCCGCGCGAACGTGTGGAAGCGCTGGCCAAGGCCAAGGATTGCGAGCCTGCCGACATTACCGTCTGCATCCTGGAACGCCCTCGGCATGAGGCAATGATTGCCGAAGTTCGCGAAACCGGTGCATCTATCCGCCTGATCACCGATGGTGATGTTGCTGGCGTCATGCACTGCGCCGAAAGCGAAGTCACCGGGATCGACATGTATATGGGCCAAGGCGGCGCCCCCGAAGGTGTTCTGGCCGCTGCAGCGCTGAAATGCATGGGCGGGCAGATCTTTGGCCGCCTGCTGTTCCGCAATGATGACGAACGCGGCCGCGCCGCCAAAGCGGGCATCACCGATCTGGACCGCATCTATTCGCGCGATGAGATGGTAACCGCCGATGTGATCTTTGCCGCAACCGGCGTCACCGGCGGCTCTTTGCTGCCGCGCATCAAGCGCGAGCCGGGTTGGGTTGAAACCACCACCCTGTTGATGCGGTCGAAAACCGGGTCGGTTCGACGCATGTCCTACCGCACGCCGACGTGGTCGCATAGCGACGGCTAAGTTCTTGCGCCTGACCATCGTGCAGGGCTATCCATAGAAATGATAAGGCCGGGTCCGCGAGGGTCCGGCCTTGGCACATCAGGGGCAGGACATGAGCTTTCTTGGGGTTGAACATTCACTGTCAGCACGTCGCTGGGTCGGCCCCTCGGCGGATGTAGAGCGCGCGACCGAGGTGCTGGTACAACAAGCCGGATTGCCCCGGGCCGTCTGTCAGGTTCTGGCCCGGCGCGGTGTTCCGGCAATGGAAGCTCCGGGATTTCTAGAACCCAAACTGAAAGAGCTGTTGCCCGATCCGCGCGCGATGAAAGACATGGAAACCGCTGCAACCCGTTTTCTGACTGCGGTCCGTCTAAAGCAGCGCATTGCGATCTTTGCCGATTATGACGTCGACGGAGGCAGTTCGGCTGCTCTGCTACTCACGTGGTTGCGTCAGATGGGCCTGCAGGCGACGCTCTATGTGCCTGACCGGATTGATGAGGGCTATGGCCCCAACGTCCCGGCGATGCAGGAACTGGCCGCCGCGCATGATCTGATTATCTGCGTCGATTGCGGAACCCTCAGCCATGAACCCATCGCCGCCGCAAAGGGGGCCCATGTCATCGTCCTGGACCACCACCTTGGTGGCGAAACTTTGCCCGATTGCGTGGCCGTGGTGAACCCGAACAGACAGGACGAAAGCGGCGATCTTGGCTATTTTTGTGCCGCCGCCGTCGTGTTCCTGATGCTGGTCGAGGCCGGACGGCAACTGCGTGAAGCGGGTGCAAAAGGGCCTGACCTGATTGCAATGCTAGACCTTGTGGCGCTGGCCACGGTGGCGGATGTGGCTCCTTTGATCGGTGCAAACCGCGCGCTTGTGCGTCAGGGGCTGAAGGTCATGGCGCAACGACAAAGACCGGGGTTGGTGGCGCTGTCGGATGTGGCGCGGATGGATTCCGCGCCCAACAGCTATCATCTGGGGTTCATGCTGGGCCCGCGCGTCAACGCAGGGGGCCGGATCGGCCAGGCCGATCTGGGTGCCCGGCTGCTCAGCACCGATTCAACCCATGAAGCAGAGGCTCTGTCGCAGCGGCTGGACGAGTTGAACACCGAGCGGCGCGATATTGAAAATGCGGTTCGGGCAGCCGCCATGGAACAGGCCGAAGAACGGGGCCTTGATGCGCCCTTGGTCTGGGCGGCCGGGGAAGGCTGGCATCCGGGCGTTGTCGGCATCGTCGCGTCGCGCCTCAAAGAAACCGCCAACCGCCCGGCCATCGTCATCGGTCTGGACGGGGATGAGGGCAAAGGATCGGGCCGATCAGTGACCGGTGTCGATCTGGGTGCCTCGATTCAGCGGCTGGCGGCGGAAGGTCTGCTGGTCAAGGGCGGCGGCCACAAGATGGCGGCTGGCCTGACGGTCATGCGTGATCAGCTGGAACCGGCGATGGAACGGCTCAGCGAATTGCTAGCAAAACAAGGGGCAGGTCAAACCGGCCCTGCTGACCTGAAACTGGAAGGCACACTTATGCCCGGCGCGGCCACTGTCGATCTGATTGAACAGATTGAAAAAGCAGGGCCTTTCGGCGCCAGTGCTCCGGCTCCGCGGTATGCCTTTCCGGACTTACAAGTGCGCTTTGCCAAGCGGGTCGGCGACTCCCATCTGAAGCTGTCGCTGTCGGACGGGGTGGGTGCCGGGTTGGATGCCATTGCGTTTGGCGCCTTTGACGGACCAATGGGGGAACGGCTGACCAATCACGGCGGCGCACGCTTTCATTTCGCCGGACGACTTGAGGTGAACACATGGGGTGGACGGCAAACTGTACAACTCAGATTGGAAGATGCCGCCGAGGCGATCTAAGGCCGCATTCGCCACCGCCAAAAAACTTTCACAACCCTGCGTTTTTCGGCTTGCGGGGGTCAGAGTGAAACCGTAAAAGGCCCCCCACAAGCTAGCGTGGCCCGTTCGTCTATCGGTTAGGACGCCAGGTTTTCAACCTGGAAAGAGGGGTTCGATTCCCCTACGGGCTACCA